>JBJOKS010000003.1:0-229126 GCA_046045965.1 Cyanobacteriota bacterium
AAATTGAACATAAACAACTAATGCTAAGACTAATTACTGATTTTGATGGACCGATTATGGATGTTTCTGAACGGTACTATCAAGTTTATCAACTGTGTTTGCAGAAAACCAGATATCCTGATCAAGCAGTGACAGAACTTTCTAAAGCGGAATTTTGGCAACTCAAGCGATCGCACACTCCTGAAAAACAAGTTGCTTTAAAATCGGGTTTAAATGAAGAACAAGCGGAGGAATTTGCAAAAATTCGCAAACAAACCGTACACACACAACCCTATTTTCAGTATGATATTCTCGTTCCCGGTGCGTTAGATGCTTTATCTAAAGTTCAACAAGCAGGAATTGATTTAGTTGTGATGACCATGCGCCGAGTGCGAGAATTAGACTATGCTGTTGATAAGTATAATTTAGGTGGATTTTTCCCAGAAAATCGTCGTTATTGTTTGAGTAACGACTATGTGAAAACCCGTGATATTGAAGATAAACCACTGTTGATGGCCAAAGCTGTGAAAGAACTTTCCCCCGTTACTGAAACTTGGATGGTAGGAGATACAGAAGCTGATATCACAGCAGCAAAAAAACACGGTGTGAAGATGATAGCTGTAGAAAGCGGAATTCGCGATCGCACTCAATTAGAACTTTATCAACCTGATTTAATTGTTCCAAATTTGAGTTCCGCTGTAGATTTAATTATCTCCTAATTGCCTACAGTCTTAACCCTAAAAAGGCGACTGATACCCATTAAATTGGCAACTGTGCGTTATGGTAAATAACGCACTATATATAGCCGTAGACAGAGTAGTTAGGACATCAATTAATCATGAAACTCTTACGAAAAGAGGGTTTTACTTCTGACCCCTGACTCCTGACTCCTGACTCCTGCTATATAAGATTACAGACATTACTCCTGACTCCTGACTCCTGCTGTATCTTGTCAGACATAATGGCAGTCATTACGGCTGCTAATTTTCACTTATTTAGGAACATGGAATACTAAAATATTGGTTTAAAATCTTGCTAAATTGTCGCTAGTTAATTTTTATTCATCATCAAAATCTCCAAATCTAAATATATGGTGATTTTAAGTAATTTATGCCACTGTGAAAAGGAAGATAAGGGGAGATATAAAAAACACTATCCATTTATAAAATACTCCTGGTAAATGAAGATATTGCTTTTCCAAACAACTCCTAAATTCAAAAAATACCTAGACAAAAACAGGCTAATTATGTCCAAATAAGCATCATTGAAGTCTTGATTAACTAGATTATCTTTGCCAACATAATAAATAAGATGATTTGAAAATCATTCAAAGTTCACCTCTAAGTTGTAGACAACTTACATAAAGATAAAGGAGAAAATTATCATGGCTAATATCCAAATTTCTCAACTGCTTCCTGCTGGTTATGAACTATTTAATGACACTGCTAGTTTTCTGAATGAACTAGCTTCCCAGGAAATAGAAGCTGTTGTCGGTGGTAGTCATTCTTGCCATTCTCACCATTACCATCATCACCATAAACACCATCATAAACACCACTCCCACAAAAACTACTCCCGTGATTATTCCTTTGGATGGTAGTCAACAAAGACGTTAATAGATAATCATTAAATAATAGGGGAGAGTTATGGAAATTACTCCCCCCTTATTTATTATAGATTTAATGTAGACAATATTGCTGCATCACCTGATCTTGGCAATAATTGTGATTATCTATTATACTTCCATAAATAACCCAATTGTAGATAATTTTTACGCCAGAGAATAGCAGCTAAATTAGTCAACAAACAAGTAATTGCTAAACCCAGCAAAATAAAAGTCGGCAGCATCACCACACCAATACTAAACCAAGTATAAACGTGCAGTATCATTACAAAAGCAAATATACTAGCAAATCCAGCAGCTTGCCATATTTGCAATGTGGGACGGTTGATGAACGTGAGGATAATTGTCAACAATGTGGACAGGACATTTGCAGGTACAAGAAAAGCACAAATACCTGCACAGTTGGCGCGAGATAATTCAGATAAGGTGTTGAAATCGAGCATTAATTTGTGGTAATTAAGATTAGCTTCTGATTACAAGTTTAACATTTATTTATTAACCTCAACTAACCTTAGCATAATAGTGAGTAATCACCTTGATTATTTTACATATTTTAAAGAATTCACTCAACTAAAAATCTGGAAATATATAATCACCAGATGGTGGACAATGCCCACCATTATTGAATTAACCCATCAAAATCACAGTATCAATAACGTGAATGACACCATTATCAGCATCAATATCTGCTGCTAAAACCGTGGCATTTTTCACCTCAAAACCATCCTCACAATTAATCTTAATCGGTGAACCTTCCACAGAAGTGACTGTACCCAGTTTTGCTAAATCAGCTTGGGTCAGCTTGCCCGGAACGACGTGATAGGTTAAAATTCTTGTTAACTGAGGAATATTCTGTAATAAAGTTGTAATTGTGCCTGGGGGTAACTTAGCAAAAGCCTCATCAGTGGGTGCAAAGACAGTGAAAGGACCTGGACTTTTTAGGGTTTCCACTAAACCAGCAGCTTGCACAGCAGCCACCAAAGTTGTAAACGAATCATTACTAACTGCAATATCAACAATATCAGCCATTAATATCACCTTATATCTGCCGAAAGTTCTAAAGAATAGTAAATCATGTTTAAGTTTTATTAATTTAAAATTCTGCTAAAATATCTCTTTATGATTTTTGTAAGATTATTTTATAGATGAAATGGGCAATTTAAGTTATGCAATTCTGGGAACTGGTGCATTAGGCGGCTTTTATGGCGCTAAACTGCAAAAAGCTGGTAATAAAGTCCACTTTTTACTCAAAAGTGATTATACAGAAGTAAGTGAACATGGTTTAGTCGTTGAGTCTAAAGACGGTAACTTTAACCTCCCCCAAGTTCAAGCATACAACGATGTAGAAAAAATGCCCCGTTGTGATGTGGTGGTAGTAGCATTGAAAACTACGCAAAACCATTTACTACCGCAGATATTACCACCAGTAATTAAAGATAATGGAGTAGTATTAGTATTGCAAAATGGCTTGGATATAGAAGCAGAAGTTGCTCAAATTGTTGGTAATACCAGAGTTATAGGTGGTTTATGTTTTCTTTGTTCGAACAAAGTTGGTGCTGGACATATCCGCCATTTAGACTATGGAAAAATTACCCTGGGAGAATATGCCTCTAATTATCATCCTGCGGGAATTACAGACAAAATGCGCGCAATTGCCGATGATTTTCAAAATGCTGGCATTGCGATGGAATTAACAGAAGATTTATTATTAGGACGTTGGCAAAAACTGGTTTGGAATATCCCCTACAATGGGTTATCTGTAATTCTTAATGCCACAACAGATGAATTAATGGCAAATCTGTACACTCGTACTTTAGTGAAAAACTTAATGGATGAAGTACAATTAGGTGCAAAAAGTACAGGTCGCATAATTCCTGACAGTTTCATTGAAACAATGTTGGATTACACTGTAAAAATGAAACCCTACCGCACCAGCATGAAAATTGATTTTGATGAATATCGTCCTTTAGAAGTAGAAGCAATTTTTGGCAACCCAATCAGAACAGCAGCAGCAAATGATATAAGTTTACCGCTGATTCGTTGTTTATATCAACAGTTGAAATTTTTGGATAGAAGAAACAGAAGTTAGGTGACAGGTGATAGGTGACAGGTGACAGTGAAAAGGACAAGGAGCTTTCGAGAAGGGAGAAAGGGGGAAACTCTTCTCTTCTGCACCCCGCACCCCGCCCCTGCTTCTTCTGACTTCTGACTCCTGAATTCTTACATTAAACTTTCAAATCATTATCATTATTTACCTCTGAAACTAAAGATTTAATTCCATCTAAAGTTGCGGGAATAGTGCGGGGGTCCATAAACCAAACTTTACTGCTTTCACTACTACCAATTTGCAACCCCATTTCTAAATAACTTTGCGCCAATAAATATTGTAAAGCTGTTGCACTAGCGGGATCTTCTTTGAGTTTTTTCGCAATGATATCCATAGCTTCTGCTTTTGCTGTGGCTTTTAATACTTGCTGTTGTTTTTGAGATTGTGCATCTAAAATTGCCACCTTTTGACGTGCTTCTGCGGCGATAATTTGGGCTTCTGCTTCTCCTCTAGCTGTGTTAATTGCAGACTCTCTTTCTCCTTCTGATGTTAAAATTGCCGCTTGTTTTTTCCGTTCTGCGGACATTTGTAATTCCATCGCTCCTTGCACTGTTTTAGAAGGAACAATATCCCTCAATTCTACTCTTCTCACCTTCACACCCCAAGGTTCAGTAGAAATATCCAGTTCGCGCAATAGCATTGCCATAAAATAATAGATTGAAATATTGCACCTGCTCCCATAGATAAAGGAATAAATCGGAAGTTAGGAGGAACTTTTCTTAAAAAAAGCAAATCTCCGATAATTAAAACCAGTCCACTGATAAACCAAAACCAGGGAGGAGTGAAAACAAAAAAAGGTTGGTTGGTTACTGCAAACGTGGGTAAAAATATATGAAATAACACATTTCTCTCCTTTTAATTATTTATAGGTAATGGGAAGTGAGAAGACAATTAATCATTAATAATTACGAATTACCCATCAAATATTATTCAGAATAATCACCACCAGAACCAAACTTCCAGCTATCTACTAAACGATGCCAATAATATTGTTTATCTCTTGGGAGATTATTAACTAACGGTTCTAACATAGAACTGACAGAAAATAGAAGACTAAAAACACATAAATTTACATAATGTACCATCCAGTCTATTAAACTTAATAAACCAACTTGGGGAATGATTTTAGCAACCAAAACAGGATGAGAAAAACCTGTTTTTAACAAAGTTTGCGTTAAGGCTTTAAACTGCACAATATCTTGTAAAAAAGGCTTGAAAACAGGTGTTCCTAATTTTTGCATTTCTGCAAACACAGCCGAGAGAAGTTGGTTAATTTGCTGGGGAGGAATTTGTTGATTTACTCCCACACTCATAGCCTTCTGAAATAACCAAGTTACACTCAAACTAGGTTGATATGGTTGAAGTATAGTTAAAGCAGAAACTGATAATTGATTTGTTTTTAATGCTTCCTCAATTCCCAAAGTTAATCTTTCTAAATGACGCACCATTGCACCAAAACCGCCAAAACTTAAAGGTGATTGATTTCCGCTACTATCTCCCACTGGTAAAATACGATTCCAAGGAGTTTGTAAAGGACTTTGGCGATAACTAGGAAAGAAACCAAACAAGGCTCGTTTAAAATTTAATTGACTAATTTCCACACCTTGATATTCTGGTAAAAGGCGTAAATATTCCTCAAATAAATTTTCTAAACTCAAGCGTTCTGGTTCTGCATCCATATAGGTAAATAAATAAGTTGTTCTTCCATCCTTAGCTGGAAAAGCTTCCCAAAAGTATTGACATTGATTTTTTAAAGCAGTGAAAGATAACAACAAATCCCCAGAATCGTTTTTCGGAAAACCTGAAGCACAACTTCCGACAACTAAACAAAGTGCATCTGGTTTTTTCCCTTGACGTGCTTGTTTACTAATAGGTGAAAGATGTCCCATTGCATCAAGTAATAATCTGGCTTTAAATTGGTTGTTTACCATTACCCCATCAGGGTGAACCACTGCTTCGCTAAAAGGTGTATTTTCAAATAACTTTCCTCCAGCAGCGAGAAAGCGAGTTTTTAAAGTTTCTAATAGATAAACAGGATCAACACCAATATTGAGGACATCTTCTACCCAAACTTCTGTACCACCTTGAAAGCTGACTCGTGCGGGGTTATATTCGGTGACTATGGTTGTTTGTAATTCTGTTTCTGTTAATAAGTCTAGTTCTAAAAACACTGACAACTCTTTGCGGGAAATATTCCATTCTTGTTCTCTCCCTTGCAAAATTCCTCTTTCTAATAATGCTACCCGCACACCACGCACAGCTAAAGCACAACCTATTAAAATTCCTAATGTTCCACCGCAGATGATTACATCCCAGTCTACAGAATTTAAAGGTTCGGGGTTTTGTTTGACTACTTCTGTGATGGTTTGCTTGTCGGTTCGCAGAGATGTTAATATTTGGTCGGTGCGACGTAAATTGTTTAATACATTTCCGGGAAGTTGGGAAAGAATTTCTTCTGTTAAAGTCATGATGGTTAATTTTATCTAAATCAGGATTTACAGGATGTTGTTTATATCTAAACATTATATATCTATTTTTTAGAGAAACGAACCGCAGAGGCGCAGAGGACACAGAGAAAAACAGAAAATATCTTCCTTTTCTTCTTTTTCTTCTTTGCGTCTTTGCGTGAGATAAAATCTTAATTTGTCAGAATCAGGATGTCCAGGATTTTAGGATTTACAGGATGTTATTGAAAGTTTGATTTTTGGGATGTGAGGATTTTTGGATGTTATCTAAATTATGATTGAGATAATTTTGAAAAGATGCGGTTTTTGGATGAGTCTGAAAATAGATGATAGTTCATCAAATAAAAATCCTGTAAATCCTCAAATCCTGTAAATCCTGATTCTGACAAATAAACATCCTAAAAATTCTGATTCAGACAACATCCATTCTTTTCCAAATCAATTCCCTGGTGTTTTCATCCCAAGACCAACGCAATAAACTAGCAATTTGATTAGGCGAAATTGTGGGTAAATTGATCGCTTTTCTGGGTGCATCTGTAGCTAAGAAAATGGCTGTTTCTACATCACAAATTCCCCATTTGACTAAGTTCTGCACTCCTGTTAATAAAGGAAAAGTTGTACCGGATAATGTCCCATCTGCTAATCTGGCTGTGCCGTTTTTAACGGTTATTTTCCGATCATCCCAAGGATACACACCATCTGGTAATCCTAACGGTGCTAAGGCATCACTGACAAGAAATAAACCCTTACTCGCACGCAAAAGAATTTCTAACATGATGGGGACTACGTGCTGTCCATCAGCAATAAAACTACACATCACGTCGGGATGGTTCATTGCTGCACCTAATAATCCCGGTTCGCGGTGATGTAATGGTGGCATGGCATTAAAAGCATGAGTTACCATTGTGGCACCGGCATCAAATGCTTGTTGTGCTTGTGTTGCTGTGGCTTGGGAATGTCCTAAACTGACGGTGATACCCAAAGAATGCAAATAGGGGATAACTTCACCTGTAGGATCTAATTCTGGTGCTAGGGTGATAACTTTGATAAGTGAGGCATAATCACCTAATACCCGCTTGACTTCGTTCATGGTCAGGGGTAATAAATATTCTGCGGGATGTGCGCCTCGTTTACCATAATTCAAAAATGGTCCTTCGAGATGAACTCCGAGTATTTTAGCGCCGGATTTTTGATTATAGTTGGAGATGAGAGAGAGCGATCGCTGGATATTTTCTACAGAAGTCGTCACCAGGGTTGGTAAATAACCATCAACTCCTGCATCCCATAAAAACTGGGATATTTCTTCTAACCTATGGATGTTTTTTTCCGTCAACTCAGGAAAAGCTAAACCTAGTCCCCCATTAATTTGGATATCAACTCCACCGAAAGATATCCAATCTCCAGCAACATCCAAAATTTGTAAATCTGGTGGTGAATTTCGTTGACAAACTCTGCCCATTGGCAAAATTTGCTCAATTATACCATCTTCATTGACCCAAATCATCTGCAAATCTTGATAACCGGGTACTTTTGCATTGATAATATCGACGTTAGACAGGATGGGATTTGGTGTTGCTTTGGTCATTACCCTAGCCAGAAACAGCTGCATCTCAACCGATTGTAGATGGAAAAACTAGCAATTCAACTAAAATTGTATGAGTCTTGAAATTGGTATTATCATGGGCAGTGATTCCGATTTGCCTACTATGAAAGAGGCGATCGCTGTTTGTGAGGAATTTGGCATAGAATCCGAGGTAGCTATTGTATCTGCCCATCGTACCCCACAACGCATGGTGGAATATGCCCAAACCGCACACCAACGCGGTATCAAAGTCATTATTGCTGGTGCTGGTGGTGCTGCCCATCTGCCTGGTATGGTAGCATCTTTAACCCCCCTACCTGTAATTGGTGTTCCCGTCGCTACTCGCAATTTACAAGGTGTAGATTCTTTATATTCTATTGTGCAGATGCCAGCAGGTATTCCCGTCGCTACAGTGGCTATTGGTAATGCTAAAAATGCCGGACTCTTAGCTGTGCAGATCCTCGCTACTCACCAACCAGAACTGCTGCAAAAAGTCCAAGCATACCGTCAAAGCTTATGTGATATGGTGATGGACAAACAAAGCAAATTAGCAGAATTGGGTTATAAGGAATATTTACAACAGATGTTTTAAAGCGAATATAATTCACTACTACACAAGCCAAGTCCACCGGCGTGGACTAACGAAAAATCAAGGGTTTTAAACCCACGGAGGTGGGTTTTGTCTGTGTAGCCGCGACTTCTAGTCGCCAGGGCTTTTTATTTAAGATTTATGCTGATTAATAGCATAATTCATAAAAATAATTTGTTCTGCATGAAATGATGGTGGCATTAAGCTGTGAATTCTATGATCCAGTCCATCGTGCATCACATCAGTTGGTAAATTAGAATGGTCTAAACCTAAAGTGTGTCCAATTTCATGGGTGATAGTATTAGCAATTAAATTAGATAATTGTTCTAAATTCAAATCAGCACAATAGGAAGCATGAAGTATTTGATCTATCCGCACAGCCGCAATATTTGTCACTTGACCAGGACTAAAACTAGCAATTCCTAAATAGTCAACTGGTTGGTGATGAAATAGTACCTGAACATGAGTAAAGTTTTGTTTCCACTCTCTTTGATCAGGAGGTTCTGATGTCAAAAACACATTCACACTTCTAAAAGCACTAAAAACTTTAGATAAAGCATCTTCCATTAATTTGATCAAGGTGCTTTTTTCTTCAACACCGAACATAATAGCTGAAATATCAACCCAGATACAATGACGAGTTTTTTGGGTATTTTCAGCAAGTAACCGACTACAAAATGGGCATACTTGCCAATTCATTTGAATCAGAGAACGGCAACCTTGACAGCGTGGTTTTACTGGTCTTTCCAGGTTGATCCGTTCCCAAATTGGAACTCGTAACTTACGATTTTGTTTTTTGAGATTCAGGCGATCGTAAAGTGACATTATTCCTTAAATTTAACAGTATGATTGCACCAATTCTCCTAAACCATTGACACTGACACCATTGCCAACAGCCGCCATTTTCCACTCATTATTGTGCCGATAAAGTTCAGCTAAAACCATTCCTGTCATACCATTGTACTCTTTTCCAGAAAGATTATATCGAGCTAGTTCTTTGTTGTTAGCAACATTAACCAAACGCACAAAGGCATTTTCAACTTGGCTAAAGTCTTGTTTGCGGGTAATACATTCGTAAATATTAATCACGAATACCAACTTAGCAATTTCCGTAGGTATGCGGAGTAAATCAATAATAATTACCTCATCATCACCATCACCTGCACCAGTTAAATTATCTCCTGTGTGAGTAATTCCTCCTGAAGAATGCTGGAGATTCCCAAAGTAAATAATATTCCCTTTATCTGTTAATTTTCCATTGCTATCCAGACAGATCACAGAAGCATCTAGATCATACTCATGACCACCACCGAAATTTCTAAAAAATCCGCCACCCGAACGTTTTGCGACATCCCAGCCCAGTCCACACATCATTTTAGTCAGACCGGGAGCTTCTTTAGAAAGTGATATTCTCTGTCCTTTCTGTAGATTAATTGCCATGATAATTGACTCCTATATTTTCTCCTAACTAAAACGATCTAATAATGCTTTTAATCCACCTTGATAGCCAGAACCAACAGCATTTAAACGCCATTCTCCATCCTTCCGATAGAGTTCAGCCATGATCAATGCAGTTTCAATTGAATAGTCTTCAACTAGGTCGTAGCGAATTACTTCTTGTTTGTTCTGAGCATTGACAACCCGGACAAAAGCATTGTGAACTTGACCAAAATTTTGACCCCGTTCTGCGGCTTCATGAATAGTGACAGTAATAACTATTTTTTGAACATCAGCAGGAACTTTTTGCAAATTAATTTTGATAACTTCATCATCTCCTTCACCAGCACCTGTTAAGTTATCTCCTGTGTGTTCAACAGATTTAGCTGGATCTGGGCTGATGCGGTTGTTGTAAAAAATAAAGTGATTATCAGAAATTAGTTTTTCATTACTTCCCAGGATGAAGACTGAAGCATCTAAATCAAAATCAAAGCCAGTATCCATAACTTTGACATCCCAGCCCAAACCAACAAATACTTCTGTGAGTCCTGGTGCAACTTTATCCAGTGATACTCTTTGTCCTTTAGTCAGTGATATTGCCATTATTTGCTAGACTCCCAATTTTTTTTTCTACTGATTTTCTAGTCAATTACTAATATCTGAAGTCCGCTTTCAGAATATGTAATTTTGATAGAAAAATTAATGTAACTATGCAATTTACTAGCTCAATCCAAAGGCTGTAACTATTGCCAAATCGGGTAATTTTTTTTGACAAAATATAAATACAGCAATGTTGATGCTAATTTTTTACAGAAATGCTTTAAGTACGGACAATATACAACTTAAAACAACATGACAAACCAAACTTAATCTAGTTTTAAACTAAAAGCCTAGATTTGCTGTTTAGGTAATGTTACAACGAGATATGCTGTAACAGCAATTTGTTTAATCATTATTAAATATCTTAAGTTTCCTTATGCAATCCGTATTTTTGCTTAATTAATATTTTGTAACCATATACTATTACTTGATCAATCACAAATTGTATCTCTGAAAATATACTTAGCTGAATTTGAGATTTATTTAATATTTATTTACAAAATGATTTTAAGTTTGTATAAACCACTAAATATAGGGTATGGTAAAATACAACGCACGCAAGTATCATAGTCTTAGCAATTTAGCGATCGCCCTACCAATAGAAAACGAATAGCAAAAAATGTAACTTCCGTTTAATTTTTTGCTAAAATCTTACTACCCTATTAGTTAGCTTATAATAGCTGTTGAATTGCTTGCATCATAATTTTTCAAAATATTAACCGACTAAATCATTAATAATTTATATACTTAAGTAATCTCTGTCTTGAAGTACATTGCTAATAGCGGCAAATGCTGATATCGCCAAGGATATAAAGGATATATTGACATTTCCATCGTTGATCTAGAAGCATAATTTATATCAAAACCATAAAAAATTGTATTTGAAGATACAGAATATTTAGCAAAATTAACACTATTAAATACAGAATCAATCAAATTTATTTGCTAGTTGTTTCACCAACGTCAAGCAGGAGTTAATCTAACTAATTCCTGTATATTCTCGTTCTCAATCATTCATTATTGAATTCACTAAATTGTGCCAGATTTAAAACTGCACCTTGACGAGTGATCATCCTTCATGAGAAATAAGGGAATTGTTAATAACAACCAACTCCTAATTCCTTTTAGCATAGGGGATTTTTCTTCTTATGCTATTCAAAAAAATGTGTTTTAGCGGAAATAAAAAACCTCTAAAAACTCAAACATCAAAACAATGATTTTTCAGATTTATTAGCAAAAATCTTGTGCAATTACCCTCATTAATTTAATTTAATTTATTGGGGTAAAACAAAGAAAATCAATTGAAGCTTTTCTAGCCATAAAAACAGCAATGAATAATCGTATTCGTCCCTTACACCGCCTACTAGCACTAGCTATAGGCTCAATGGTGTTTGCAATTTTCGCTCCTGCAATTGTGCAAGCCGCAGATCCACCAACAGTACAATCTTTAGCGGACACAACCACAAAATTACAAATTTCCATTGATACCACCTGGGTACTGCTGACAGGGTTTTTAGTCTTCTTCATGCAAACTGGTTTCTCCATGTTAGAAGCAGGTTTACTCAGACAAAGAGGAGTAGTCAACGCCTTACTAGAAAACTTCGTTGATGCAGCAGTAACAATTTTAGTTTGGTGGGGTGTCGGTTTTGGCATCGCCTTTGGTACAAGTGCAGGAGGTTTCATAGGGACAGATACCTTTTTCTTGAGTCAGTTACCCGGTGCAGATGGTAGCTACCCGATGGGTGCGCCTGGTTCTACTGCTGCAATTAATACCTATACCTTATTCTTCTTCCAATTTGCCTTTGCTGCTACCGCTAGTACCATCACTACTGGTTCAATGGCGGGAAGAACAGACTTTATTGGTGACTTAATTTACAGCGCCATCATGGGTGCATTTAGTTACCCGCTAATTGTCCACTGGGTCTGGAACTCCAACGGTTGGTTATTTAAAATGGGTTTCCTAGACTTTGCCGGTAGTGCGGTAGTTCACAGCGTTGGTGGTTGGACAGCTTTAGTAGGTGCTTATTTACTAGGACCCCGTCCTGGTCGTCCTGCTTGGGGAACACTCCCACCGGCACACAATTTAGGTTTAGCAGCCTTGGGAACCATGATTTTGTGGTTTGGTTGGTACGGTTTCAACCCTGGTTCTACCCTCAGCACTGGTAATACTGGTTTAATTGGCTTAGTCATCCTCAATACTACTTTAGGTGCTGGTGGTGGTGCTTTATCAGCCCTGTTTTATCAATATTTCCGTTCCGGTAAATGGGACTTAGTTTACTGTTTGAATGGTTCTTTAGCTGGTTTAGTAGGAGTTACCGCCGGTTGTGCTTTTATTTTACCTTGGGCTGCGGTATTAATTGGCTTAACCGGGGGAATTTTAGTAGTTTTGGGAATTGATTTAATTGAAGCAATGCACATTGATGACCCTGTAAGTGCCTTTGCCGTTCACGGTATCAATGGCATGATGGGTACTTTAGCGATCGGCTTTTTGGGTCAAAAAGAACTCACTGGTGGTAAAGCAGGTTTACTTTTAGGTGGTGGTTTTGACTTACTGGGTGTGCAAATTTTGGGTATAGTTGCTATCAGTGCATTTACTATAGCTTTTGCCTTTGCAATGTTCTTGGGATTAAAAGCCATTGGCAAATTGCGTGTTGATCCTGAAGCTGATAAAATCGGTATCGACTCTTACGAACACGGTGCTACTGTTTGGCCTGATGTTTACGCAGTGGAAGAGTTTGTTGAAGAACAACAACATCGCTCTAAAAATCCCAGAATTGGCGCTTTTGAGGGTGAATAGAATCAATAGTTATTTGGTAATTTTCAATTATTCATAAACAACAAGATCCCCGATTTTTTAGATAAGTCGGGGATTTGATTTTTGGGTAATTCGCCCCTCCTGACTCCTGCTGTAAAGACAAAAATCTGTATAATTTGATTCTAAATCAAGTAAAATTCAGAGTTAAGATGACAAAAATAGGTCAAATTGTAATTGCAACTACAAAAAATTGACAAAATACCTACCTAACACAGTGTTTCCAGCCTCGGTTTTTCACCTAGACAACGGGTTGACATTTATTCATCAAGAGATACCCGCTACCCCTGTAGTAGTGGCAGATGTGTGGGTGCGTGCGGGAGCGACCTTAGAACCAGAACCTTGGTTTGGGATGGCGCACTTTTTAGAACACATGATTTTTAAAGGTACAGCCACCTTAGCACCAGGGGAGTTTGATTATAACATTGAAAAGATGGGTGGTGTGAGTAATGCAGCGACGAGCCATGATTATGCACATTACTACCTAGCTACAGCTACCCCTTATCTAGCAGACACCTTACCCCATTTAGGTGAATTGTTACTCAAAGCGGCAATTTCCGAAGATGAATTTATTCGCGAACGAGATGTAGTGTTAGAAGAAATTCGCTCTTGTGCAGATGATCCAGATGCGATAGGATTTGAAGCACTGCTGAAAAACGTCTACCAAAACCATCCTTACGGACGTTCTGTATTAGGTACTGAGCAAGAATTAATGCAGCATTCACCAGAAGCAATGCGTTGTTTTCATCGTTCCCACTACCAACCGGAAAACATGACAGTGGTAATTGTAGGGGGAGTGGAACAGGAAACAGCTTGGGAACTTGTAAATGAGACATTTACAGATTTTAGCGATCGCTCGCATTGTCCTGTATCCGCAAAAATTGCACCACCAACCATTACAGGTATTCAACGACAGGAATTAATTTTACCACGCCTAGAGCAAGCGCGGTTAATGATGGCATGGACAGCACCAGGAATAGAAAAACTCAGAGACACTCATGGTTTAGATTTACTATCAGTATTATTAGCACAAGGCAGAACTTCCCGGTTAGTGCATGACTTACGGGAAGATAAACAACTCGTACAAGCAATTTGTAGTAATTTTTCCCTACAACGGGAGTCAAGTTTATTGACAATTACCGCTTGGTTAGAACCAGAATATCTAGAGCGCGTAGAGTATTTAATTCAGGATCATTTACATAATTTACAAACTACAGGTATTAGCGATCAAGAACTGAACCGCACACAAAGATCACTTTGTAATGACTATGCCTTTGCAACAGAAACACCAAATCAGTTAACATCTCTCTATGGTTACTATAATACCATTGCCCAAGCTGAATTAGCCGTTGCTTATCCTCAGCAAATTCAGTCCTTTGATCCTCAAGAACTGCAAAAATTAGCCCAAAATTATCTTTCACCGCAGAATTACGCAGTTACTATTCTCAAACCATATTAGTCTTTATGGAATAGGGACTGGGGACTGGGGACTGGGGACTGGGAACTGGGAACTGGGGAAGCAGGGGAAGCAGGGGGAGAATATTAACTTCTGCCTTCTGCCTTCTGCCTCCTGCCTCCTGCCTTCTGCCTTCTGCCTTCTGCCTTCTGCCTCCTGCCTCCTGCCTTCTGCCTTCTGCCTTCTGCCTTCTGCCTTCTGCCTTCTGCCTCCTGACTCCTGACTCCTTTAATCATTAACCTATTGAGTAAGAATGCAAAATATAAATAATTCTAGTTCTTTTATCCATCGCACCGTATTACCAAATGGCATTGTTTTATTAGTATCAGAAAACCCAGCAGCAGATATTATTGCGGGGAAAATTTTTATCCGTGCTGGTAGCTGTTATGAAAAAGCAGAAAAAGCAGGTTTAGCACATTTGTTATCAGCAGTGATGACAAAAGGTTGTGATGGTTTATCCAGCTTAGAAATTGCCGAAAAAGTCGAGTCTGTGGGAGCAAGTTTAAGTGTTGATGCGGGTACGGATTATTTTTTGCTATCTTTGAAAACAGTAACTGCTGATTTTCTAGAGATTTTAGCACTGTCTGGTTTGTTATTGCGATCGCCCACATTTCCCGAAAACCAAATAGAACTAGAAAAGCGGTTAGCACTACAAGACATTCGCTCCCAAAAAGAACAACCCTTTAACCTCGCCTTTGAACAAATGCGACAAGCAATGTACCAAGAACACCCTTATTCCAGGTCTGTTTTAGGTACAGAAACCACCATTAGCAGTATAACTCGTACAGACTTAGCAGAATTTCACCAAGTTCATTTTCGTCCAGATAACATAGTCATTAGCATTGCTGGACGCATCACACCAGAAGCAGCACAAGAATTAGTCACAAAAGTTTTTGGTGATTGGCAACCACCAGATCAACTACGGCATATACTAGATTTACCAGCAATTTCTGTTACACCAAAATCTTGCCTCAAACCCTTAAATACACAGCAGTCAATTGTGATGTTGGGTTATATGGGTACATCAGTCAGCGCCCCTGGATACGCCGCCCTCAAATTGTTATCTACATACTTGGGAAATGGGCTTTCTAGCCGCTTATTTGTGGAATTACGAGAAAAAAGAGGTTTAGCTTACGAAGTCTCTGCTATCTACTCTACACGCCTCTTTCCCGCCTCATTTATAGTGTATATGGGGACAGCACCAGAAAATACCAGTATAGCTCTCGAAGGACTGCGCCAAGAAGTAGAAAGACTGTGTAATACTGAACTATCAGCAGAGGAACTGCAAACAGCCAAAAATAAAATCCTGGGACAATATGCCTTGGGTAAACAAACTAACGGACAAATTGCTCAAATATATGGATGGTATGAAATTTTAGGCTTGGGAATTGAATTTGATCAGGAATTTCCCGAACTCATTCACAAAGTCAGTCCTAAGTTAGCAATGACAGCAGCTAATAGATATTTACAGGAACCTTATCTATCTTTAGTTGGTCAAGAGGAAGCAATAAAATCAGTTATCAGTTAACAGTGGAAGAAGGCAAAAGGCAAGAGGACTATAGAAAATTAAGGTGTAAGATGAGCATAAGAATATCCCAGGTAGATTATATGAAATATAAAGTGATAAATAGTATTTTTCACTATTCAAGAAAAAAACAGTCCTATTGCTTACTTTTATTTTCCTTTACACCTGTACTTGTGACCTCCTCTGCTATGTTATCAATAGCAGCACCTATCCAAATTGCCCAAGTCAGCACCGTAGGTAACATTAACCGTCCTACCTTGCAAATTGGTAGCCAAGGTGAACGAGTCTCAGAACTGCAAGCAGCACTAATACTGTTAGGCTTTTACACAGGTGCAGTAGATGGCATTTATCAAGAAGGTACGGCCAGGGCAGTTTCCCAGTTTAAAAAAGCAGCAGGTTTAAATGCAGATGGTATTGTAGATGCTATCACTTGGCAAAAACTTTTCCCTAATGTCTCAACTGTTGCAGTCAATACCTCTCCCACTAGTGTTCAACCAACCACCACCAATAATTTAACTGTTCCTACTCAACCCAGTAGAAACCCTGTGGTTACTAACACGGTTATACCAAAACCAACTCCTGCAAAACCAACTACAGCTTCCCCAAATAAGCCTAACACAAGCTTTCAGCCGACTCCAATTAATCTACGAAATCCTAACATTCAATACACTCCAGCCGGATGGCCAATTTTGCGTTTAGGCAACCGTGGCTCAGAAGTAATTAAGTTACAAAGACTACTACAAACCTTGGGTTTTCTGAAAGGTAGTATAGATGGTGACTTTGGTGTTGGTACTGAAACTGCTGTCAAAGCTGCTCAAGTTCGTTATGGTTTACAACCAGATGGTGTAGTTGGTGGAGCTACCTGGGAAGCTTTCGTGCAACGACTACCCCAGCAACGGTGAAAAAAATTCAACATCTAAAATCTAAAATCTAAAATAGGGTGAGATGAAAAACTTTTTATTAACTTGGCTTGGTACAGCGTTAGCATTATTAATCACATCTCAAATTGTACCAGGTTTCATGATCAAGACTTTTGTAGCGGCATTGTTTGCTGCTATTGTCATTGGCCTTGTAAATGCCATTATCCGCCCAATTTTGAGTGTTTTAGCATTTCCTATCACCTTAATTACTTTTGGTTTATTTACCTTTGTTATTAATGCTTTAACTCTGTGGTTGGCCAGTGCTATCACTCCCGGTTCAGGTTTTCAAATTCAGGGTTTTATACCTGCTTTTCTTGGTTCTATTGTGTTGTCAATAGTTTCTAGTGTTATTAACTATTTTCTACGCGTAGTTGACTGAAGCAGTCAGGGGGAGAAAATTATGAATTATGAATTATAAATTACTGCAACTGCTATTGTAACTGCCCCTACTTCCCCTGGTAAACGAAAAATTTGCTTGGGAACTAATAACCTCACTTCTGAAGTTATTTGAGAAGCCGCAAGAATAGCTGCTGCCTCTGCTACACTTGGTGTTCCCACCTTTTCTGCAATTATTTTTCCAGGGTTGGGAACACTGACAGCAGCTAAAACTTTTGCGGTGAAGGTTTTTAAAGGCAAGTTATTGACTCGACAAAATTCTCTTAAACCAAATTCAGAAGCTTTAATATCAATGGTAGCAATTCCCGCTATATCGGTATAGTCTAAATGATATTCTTGCAAAACTTTCTCAATTGCGGCACTAATTAACTGGGGGGAAATTCCTTTTTGACAACCAATTCCCACCCATAAAATTTCTGAAGATGATAAATTTACTTGCAAAAGTTTATCATTTAATGATTGTCTAGAAAAAATTTAATTATTTATATATAATTGCGCCAAAAGCTGATCAATAAAGAGAAAATCATACCTCAGAAAGATTGATTTTTTATTATTGTACATTTTAATACATCAAAAATGGTAATTTCAATACTTTACCAAAATTAAAAACCGATATATTAAGTAAATCTAGCACAGTAGGAAACATCGAAGGATAGGCAAAACAAAGGTAAAAGGTAAATTACGTCTTCAAGTTTACTTTTTCTGCCTTTGTAGTGCAAGCTTTTGATCTTGATGTTTTAATTTCTTGTTTCTCCGTCGTAGCTTTCTTTTCAATAGTTACGGCGGAGTTTTGCTATAGCAGGAGTCAGGAGTCAGGAGTCAGGAGTAAAACCCTGTGTTAGTAAGAGTTTCATTATTAATTTATGTCCTAACCATCATGTCCACTGCTATAACAAAACTATCAGCGGTCAGTAACAAAAATTCATCAATCCTGCGCCCCAGCTTGTCGTAAAATACGCGCAATTGTGCGATAACTATTAAATTCAGCAATCATTAAAGCTGTATAACCACCTTGGTTTTTTAAATTTACATCGGCTCCAGCGGTTACTAACATCTGCACAGCTTGAGTATAACCCTCTGAAGCTGCCCACATTAAAGCCGTTGCACCAGCAGAGTCCTGAAAATTCACATCTGCACCTTTTTCTAACAGTAGCTTGAATATATCGGGATGGTTACCGACTAAAGCTTTGACTAAAGCAGTTTTACCATCATCTGCTAAGGTGTTGATATTAGCACCATTGTCAAGTAATACTTTGACTGTTTGGGTTTGTCCTTGGGATACTGCTAAAGTCAGGGCAACTTCACCAAAGTTTTTCTTGTCCGTATTCGCCCCAACACGCAACAAAGCTGCAACTATTTCGCTATGTCCTTGAAATGCTGCTATCAGTAAAGGTGTATCTCCAAGATGATTTCTAATTTCTACATTTGCACCCCGCTGAAGTAAGATTTGTACTATATCTAGGTAGTCTTCCACAACAGCAAAGTGCAGAGCGGTTTCACCTTCTTTGTCTTGGTGATTAATTTCTGCACCTGCATCTAATAAAGCTGCAACAATATTACTATGTCCTGCGGCTGCGGCGGCTAATAGTGCTGTACTGCCGTCAGGGTTTTTGATGTTGGGATCAGCACCGTGGAATAACAGTGTTTGGACTATATCTAAAGATCCCAAGTCTGCGGCTATCATTAAAGGTGTTTCACCTTCTGCATCTGGGGTATTGACAAATTTACTATTTTGTAGTATAGCTTTAACAATTGCTGTGTAGCCTTGTTTGATGGCGAGTTTTAAAACAGTATCATCATCTTTATCGGCAATACTAGCATCCGCACCAGCTTTTAAGAGAACTTGTACGACTTCAAGATGACCTTTTTGGGCTGCTGCCATTAAAGCGGTGCTGCCATCTTCATTAATGGCGTTGATATCTGCACCTCTAGATATTAAAAGTTTGATAATATCAATCTGATTATTACTAGCGGCTAACATTAACGCTGTTAAACGGTATATTTTTCTAGGTAGGTTAATATTAGCGCCAAAATCTAAGAGCGATCGCACTATTTCTGTATAACCTAAATTAGCTGCAAACATTAATGCTGTAGTGCCATTGCGATCGCACCCATCCACCTTAGCACCAGTAGCTAATAGTTCACAAACCCGCTTGATATCGCCGCTTTTTGCCGCATTAAGCAGTAAATTATCATTTTTCTCAATCATAAAAAAAATTCCGCCGGAAATTGCTAGATTTAGCGTCAAAAATTAGTTTGAGATGGTTGTCTACACTTGAGCAAGAGAGAAAAAACAAGACAGTCTTGAATCAATTTATGCTAAGTTTTATTAAGATTTAATAATTTGGATAACCAAGCGATGAGTTTAGAACTTTCTCCAGATGTGAAATTTGGGTTAAACTTCCTTCACCCAGCAATGATGTGGATATTATTAGCACTATCCTTGTATGCTGCTTACTCAGGTTTACAAGTACAGCGTACCAGAAATGCTTCAGCAGAAGAACGAAAAGAATTAATTAAAGCCAAATATAATGATAAGCACGAGAAAATGGGGGCTATCATCTTGGCATTGATGGTAGCAGGTTCAATTGGTGGTATGGCTGTTACTTATATCAATAACGGTAAATTATTTGTTGGACCCCACCTATTAGCCGGTTTAGGGATGACTGGTTTGATCGCATTTTCTGCGTCTTTGTCTCCCTTCATGAGAAAAGGGGCAAATTGGGCGCGGGCGACTCATATTTTGTTAAATTTCGGAATTTTGGGGCTGTTTATTTGGCAAGCTTTTTCTGGTGTAGAAATTGTCCTCAGAATTCTCAGCAACGCTTAGAAGTCAGGAGTCAGGAGTCAGGAGTCAGGAGTCAGGAGAAATGAAAATTGCAACTTTTCCCTGTTCCCTGTTCCCTGTTCCCTGTTCCCCATGACTAATGACTAAAAAACTTTTTCCGATGAACTGGAAAAGGTATATTAAAAGACTGATGAAAATCTTCTTGAACTTTGTGAGTGAGACGACGGGAGACTTGACGGACAATTTGATGAAGTAGGCGATCGCCTGTAGACTGAATTAAAGCATGGGGTAAACGCTGAATAAATCTGGGAAAATGCAGCTCAACCATCAAATCTAATTCCCATTCTACCCTTGTCATCCCCGGCAAACTTTCTACTAATTCCATGCACGCATTATAGTCCACCTCATAACCAGGAGCTTGATAATCAGGGATAGGAATTGTACGGATGTGGTATTTACCTTCCTGTGCAGGTAACAATTCCAAACCAATTTTCGGTTCTACCTCATAACCAAAAGAACCAAACCGACCAATTACCAAAGCATAGCCATTGTTACCCAAAGGTTCCACCCTCATCGGTTCAGCACAGCGGACAAACCATGAAGCATGGGAATTTAAATACTCAGCAACCTGTTCTTGAGGGGCATACATTTCCATACAGTCTTGATGACGACTATGGAATTTGCTAGGACCTGTATGAGCTTCTTTTAATGATGTTTCATCTGAGGTTACGCTTGAACCAGCTGGTAAAACTGATTCAGTTATTTCCAAGGTTTGAAATTCCCAGTTGTTTGCTACCATAAATGCGTTTTCTGTATAGTTAAAAGTTTGTCTATACTAATGATTCCCAATCAGGGAGAGTTTTTTCACACAAAAATGCAAATTTCACGAAAACATTATTAATCTGTCATCAACTCCATAGAATCACTACAATAAAGAACGAAACCAGCACATATTTAGTTTCCCAGGATAGCGTTAATCATGAAAGTATTTGTAGCAGGTGCAACAGGTGAAACAGGACGCCGCATAGTACAAGAATTAGTAGCCAGAAATATTCCCGTTCGTGCTTTAGTGCGGGATCAGCAAAAAGCACAAGCTATCCTCTCTCCTGAAGTTGAGTTAGTTGTGGGAGATGTGTTAGAACGAGAAAGTCTAACTGCTGCATTAGGTGATAGTACCGTCCTACTGTGTGCCACAGGTGCAAAACCCAGTTTTGACCCCACAGGTCCCTATAAAGTAGATTTTGAAGGTACAAAAAACCTGGTTGATGCAGCAAAAGCCAAGCAAATAGAGCATTTTATCCTGGTTTCTTCCTTGTGTGTTTCCCAGCTATTTCATCCGCTAAACTTGTTTTGGTTAATTTTAGTGTGGAAAAAGCAAGCTGAGGAATATATTCAGAAAAGTGGAATCACCTATACAATTGTCAGACCAGGAGGGCTGAAAAATGAGGATAATTCGGATGCCATAATTATGCAAGGCGCTGATACTTTATTTGATGGTAGCATACCTAGACAAAAAGTAGCTCAGGTTTGTGTTGAATCTTTGTTTGAATCTGCTGCACAAAATAAAATTGTCGAAATTGTCGCTAAACCAGACGCTACCCGCAAAAGCTTCCAAGAATTATTTCAGGGAATTGGTAATTGGTAATTGGGGGAGAATGACTCCTGACTCCTGACTCCTGACTTCTGACTCCTGACTTCTGACTTCTGACAAATGACTTCTGACAAATGACTTTTAAACTCAAAGGTGTAGAAAAACTAATTGCCCCGATAGCAGCACTTCTGGGCTTCGTGTACCTTTTTCAATGGTACATTTTTGGAGATTTACAATCAACATCCGATCCCGTATTTGACAGACAGCAACCCCCCTTAGTGATGAAAGAAGGAGATCCTTATATCCGTGCTTTGATGCGAACTATTTCCTTTAGTGAGGCTAATACTAAGCGTCCTTATTCTGTGTTATATGGTGGTCAACAAGTCAATGACCTTAGCCGTCATCCACAGATATGTGTAACTATTGTTGTAGGACCAAATACAGGTAATTGTTCTACTGCGGCGGGTAGATATCAAATTATTAATACTACTTGGTATGAAATTGCGCCCCGTTATCATCCAAACCCTTCGCAGTTGATGTTCTGGAATAATAGGAAGAATTACAGTTTTGAAGCGCAGTATCAAGATGTAGTGGTTTACCGCTGGTTAAATGATTCAAAAGTTTGGGGAGTTGATATTTCTCAACTGCTGCGTCAGCAAAAATTAAATGAAGTTTTACGCCGACTTTCCCCCACTTGGACAAGTTTAGGATATGGCATAGAAACTAATTCTAATACCCGTTTATTACCTCAAGTTTATCAAAAGGTTTTACAAGAAGAATTAGCAGAATTTACTAAACCAAAAGAAAATATTTCTACACCATCTCCAAATTATTTGGATAACTCAAAATCCCCATCAAAAACAGATAAATAAACTGATCCCTGACTTATTTGAGATTTGAGAATTTAGCTATCTGTCTAGAATTGCTAAATCAGAAAATTTCTGATATTCTGCACAAATGCCAATGTATTTTCCAAATGAGTATTATGTCCAGCTTGCTTAATTATTTTGAGTTTTGCTAATTCACTTCTGTAGGACATGGCTGTATTAATATTGATAAATTTCTCATCATATTCACCAACTAGCAAAAGTAAAGGAACTTGATTTTCTGCTAGTTTTTCCCACAAAGAAGGCTGGTATCCAGTCCCCATAAATCGCAATGATTTTGTCAGTTCTAAAGGATTATTTTCTAACCTACTTTCTAGCATAAGTGGATAGGCTGGATGATTTTTGATATTCCCGAAAATCGGCTGACTATACCAATTATTTAAAAAAGTCTGAAATTCAGATTTATCAATCATCCTCATTAATTTTCGGGTAATTTGATCATCACTTTTAATTCTGCTTAATCTTTCAGCATCCGTTGGTAAACCAGGAGATGCTGACTCTAAAACAACTTTGATAAATCTTTCAGGAAAATTTAAAGTCAGATATAATGCTAATCTTCCTCCCATTGAATAACCAACTAAAAAGCATTTTTGTATTTTTAATTCATCTAATAAGTTGATAACAGCTTGGGCTGTATGTTCAATTCTATAGTATTCATCACCTCCTAAAACTTGAGTTTTACCATGTCCGGGTAAGTCCAGGGTAAGATAAGAAAAATCTGCACCTAATAATTGGATAGCCTCATCAAATTCGTAAATATTACCCATGAAGCCATGTAAAAAAAGAATTATGGGTTTGTCGAAATTATTAACTAAAGAATATTGAAACTGATAATTTTTATCTGATACGCTTATTTTTCCAAAATTCATATAGAATTAATTAGCTATTCATTATTTCTGATTAATGTTGTTACAACATATCATTTTTTTGAACCTTGCCAAAAACGGATAAATACTGAATTATGTAATAATGAATTTTAAGTAATTCTTGGTAAAATACAGAGTTAATTTTCTTAAAAGAAGTAGTTATAATTTATGAACATCTCAACTTCTCTCCCAGAAATTCTCCGCCACCGTCGCCAAAAATTAGCAGAATTAATTGATTTTCCCGCCGTTCTCTGGTCAGGTGGTAGCAGTTCCCGTAACTTCCCCGCGAATATCTTTCCTTTCCGCGCTAACAGTCATTTCCTCTATTTTGCGGGAATTCCTCTGCAAAATGCCGCCATTCGCCTAGAAAGAGGCAATCTACAACTATTTATAGATGACCCGCACCCTAGTAGCGCCCTTTGGCATGGAGAAACGCCAACCCGTGAGGAAATAGCCGCAAAGATAGGTGCAGATGATGCTAGGCCGTTAACCGAATTAGAAGATTATTTAGAAAATGCGGCTACTGTTCCGGTTCAAGATGCAGCTACTTGGACACAGCAATCACAATTATTAGATAGATGGATTTTACCAAAAAATCAACTTGAGGGAATTGATTTAGATTTAGCTAAGGCAATTATTTCCTTGCGTATTACCCACGATAGTGCAGCGTTAGCAGAATTACGCAAAGCTGCGGCTGTGAGTGTGGAAGCACATAAAGCGGGAATGGCTAGAACCAGGAAAGCAAAACTAGAAGCAGAAGTTCGCGCGACGATGGAAGCAGTAATTATGAGTCATAATATGACTACGGCTTACACTAGTATTGTGACGGTACATGGTGAAGTTTTACATAATGGACATTATTACAACTTTCTACAACCAGGAGATTTACTGTTAGCTGATGTGGGTGCGGAAACGGAGACTGGTTGGGCAGCTGATATTACTCGTACTTGGCCTGTTTCTGGTAAATTTTCATCTACTCAAAGGGATATTTATGATATTGTTTTAGCTGCCCATGATGCTTGTATTGAGAACATAGCCCCTGGTGTAGAATATGGGGATATTCATCTTTTAGCTGCTCATATTATTGCCGAAGGTTTGGTAGATTTAGGAATTTTACAAGGTAAGCCGGAAGATTTGGTAAAAATGGATCTTCATGCGTTGTTTTTTCCCCACGGAATTGGACATTTATTAGGTTTAGATGTGCATGATATGGAAGATTTAGGAGATTTGGCAGGGTATGATGAGGGAAGAACAAGAAGTAGCCGTTTTGGGTTAAGTTACCTACGTTTAAATCGTCCTTTAAAACCAGGAATGTTAGTAACAATTGAACCTGGATTTTATCAAGTTCCGGGAATTCTAAATGATCCAAAAATTCGTGATCAATATCAATATTTAGTTAATTGGGAACGGCTAGAAAAATTTGCTGATGTGCGTGGAATTAGAATTGAAGATGATGTTTTAGTCACAGAATTAGGTAGGGAAGTTTTAACAGCCGCATTACCAAATAAAGCCAATGATATAGAAGATTTGTTAGAATTGCCAAAATAATTACAAAATCATGACTAACAAACCAATGAGAATGCTACTTGCCGGAGTTATTATCAGTTTAGGACTTTCACCATTAGTAGCTCAAGCACAGCAACCTGTTTCTGATACTCAAGTTGCAGCAATGGTAGAAGCATTAAGACTAGCTGCACCTCAGCCAAAAAAGCCTACTCCTGGATATCACACTGATTGGCAAATTAAACCAGAAACTTTAAAAGGTTGGTCAAAAACTTGTTTAAAAAAAGAATTAACAACCTCTCAATTTGAAAATGATCCAAAAATTACCCGTCAAGTGATTTCGTGTATCATGAAACGTGAGTTAACTAACCAGTTTAAAGCTACGAATAATAATGAAAATGCTGCTGTTCGTGGTGCGGCTTGTTGGTGGATGACTGGACTTTATACAGGTTGTGATAAAGGTTTTACTGGTGATTATGTGAAGAAAGTTGTGAATTTATATCAACAAGAAAAGGCAAAACCAAAAGCGGTAAATACTCCATCTTCGACTACAACAGGTAATAACAAAAGATAAATTATTTGATGTTGTGGGATGGGCATCCTGCCCGTCCTAGATTCATTAGCGGACAAGATTTCCCGCACCACAATAAATTTTTAGACATTGGGTAATTTTGTGTTTTTTATCATCCAAAATCCCAAATCGTCCTAGATTTATTAGCGGGCAAGATGCCCGCACCACAATAAATTTTTAGATATTGGGTAATTTTGTGTTTTTATCATTCCAAATCCAAAATCGTCCTAGATTTATTAGCGGGCAAGATGCCCGCACCACAATAAATTTTTAGACATTGGGTAATTTTGTGTTTTTATCATCCAAAATCCAAAATCCAAAATCTAAAATCCAAAATCGGTTCATCTTCTCACAACCAACTGAAAGGAATTTAAATATCCTGTAATAGTTTTATTTAAAGTTGAACGCTGTTTTTTAGAGACTATGGCCATGACTTGATATAATCTTCCTTCAGCAACATACATCCTATTTGTAGTTACCTTACCAGACGAATCTATATATTGAATTTCCTTACCTGGATGACCGTTTGAACTGCGAATATTACGCTCACTAATTAAATTGCTTTGTGTTGCTTTTAAGGTATTTGATTGCGCTTGACTCAATATTTTTTGTGGGCTGGTCATCTTAGCATAGCTATAAGGAAATTCATTGTAACTTACTAAATATGCAACTTCTTGTTCCGGTGGTTGGGCTACAAATAGCTGTAATTTTATTTCTCCCATATAGGTTTTTTGAACTTGACTTTTCGTTTTCGGTGTTCCCGGCATCAACACCTGAAAACCCTTATCTGGGGGTGTAAATATCTTCCATTGTGGCTGCACTACTTGAGGAACAGTTGGTTTATTGTTAGAAACTGCGGGTTTAGGTTTGCGGACTTCAGCAGAAACATAACCACTGTAAACAAAAGTGGCAGCAATGAAAGGTAGTAAAAATTTCATGGTCATATTTGTAGCCTTCGCAGATGCAGAATTTACTGTTGCTGCTATTTATAACCTAGATGCAGATAAAGCTGCACCAATTAATCCTACTTGTTGGTTAAGAATTATGTGAACTGGTATTTCTTCTAGGAGAGAACGCATTCTTCCTTTTTGGGTGAAACTTAACATAAAACTACCATTTTGCATCAAAGGCAAAATTTTGGGAGCGATACCACCAGCAATGTATAATCCACCGTAGGGTAAGAGTTTTAAGGCTAAATTACCGGCTTCTGCACCATAAGCTTCTATAAAAAGTTGTATGGTTTGTTCAGAAAGGCGATCGCTTTTTGCTAAGGCTGCACTACCAATAGCAGCACCAGGATCAACGGTTTTTTCGGCTTGTCCGGCTTCTTGTTCCCAACTTCTGACAATTTGGGCAATTTCTGGGTTTTCGGGGTCTATTTGACGATCTCTTAAAAATTGGTAAATGGAAGTAATACCCAACCCGGAAACTACTCTTTCTACAGAAGCACGTTGGATATCATGTTTATCTAACAGGTATTTCAACAATTGAAATTCTAACTCGTTGCGGGGGGCAAAATCTGCGTGTCCACCTTCTGAGGGAAAAACTTGATATTGGTTACCCTGTTTGATTAAAAAACCTTGTCCTAAACCTGTTCCTGCACCAATAACGGCCATAGGTGCATCGGTTTGGTGTTTACCAACTTGCAAAGTTAGCAAATCTTGTTTGGTTAAACCAAAAATACCATAACCAACGGCTGCAAAGTCATTAATCAGGGAAATAGAAAGAATACCTAATTGTTGCGCTAATCTTTCCGTATCTAAAAACCAGGCTAAGTTAGTTAGTTTAGCAGTATTTTTTACCACTGGACCTGCGATCGCAAAACAAGCTTTTTCTGGTGTGGATGTATTTGCTGCTGCCAAAAATTTTTGTACAATTGGCACTAAATCGGGAAAATCTCCACTGCGGTAACTTTCCTCATACAAGGTTTTTAACCCTAAGGAGTCTGAGGACTCCACCAGTCGCAAAATTGTTTTCGTCCCCCCAATATCTCCTGCTAGTAGCAATGTCATAAAATTTATCAGTTAGTTACTTGTGCTGTAATTATTTAGCTATCAGCAAACAGCAGTTAGATTTTTCAGGTTTACGCCAAAAATTACTACTTGATCATCTACTGATTTATCAAATATTCTGACTCCTGACTCCTGAATTCTGACTCCTGACTCCTGACTTATACAAATCTTACTACTTCCTCTGTTGTGGTCAAATGGGAAGTATCTCCTTTTAGTTCTAGCAACCATTCTGATTCTTGACGTACCACTTTTACTAAAGAACATAATGTAGCTTTAACTTCTGTTTTGGCTATGTCCCCTACTAAACCCATCGCTGCACCCAACACAGAAGCGCCATGTGCTACCAAGAGGATATCATTTGGCCAGAACTCAGTCGCTAAACATCTTGCAGTTTGTGCAGAACGCTGTCTGACTTTTTCATGGGTTTCAGGATATTGTGCTGCAATACGGGATGTGTAGCTAATATCTATTCTGGGAAATAATGCTGCTAAATCTGATGTTGACAGTCTTTCTGGTGCTTCTGTCATCCATTCTGGATTTAACCATTCACTCAAGCCTGTTTCTAGTTTAATCTCTAAATTTAGGACTTGGGCGATCGCATTAGCTGTTTGCACTGTTCGCAAAAAGGGAGATGCAAAAATATGTTTGATTTTTTCGCCTTTGAGTCGTTTTGCTAATTGTTGTGCCTGTACCATGCCATCATCTGATAATGGTGGATCATAGCGTTTTTCGGCTGTGAGAAACCAATCAGGGTTTACAAAGTCGAGTCGGTTAGCGTGTCTTGCGATCCAGATGATTTGACTCATGGGGTAGAATTTTACAGGTATGAATGTAAAGAACTTTTACAAGTTCCCAATTTAATATACTATTACGCATGACTCATGTTAATGGTAATTTGGTATCTTTTTTCTACCATCCAGAGTTTTAATCTGTAACATATACAATACAATTACGGTAATGGACGCTGACGTACTTGGTTAGACTCAACAACCGTAAATTTCCTTTCTAAAGAAAAATTATCTGTATTTAACAGCATAAGTAAATCTTGTCCTGGCTGTTCTGGTGTTTGTGGTGCATAGCGAAAATAGATAACACCTGGTGGAGATGGCTTTTTTAATCTATAAATTAATTCGCCATAATCACGATCAAAAGTTAGAATTATACGCTGTTCATTAACAGCAATTTCTAGAACTTTATCATCTATAATTCCCGGTGATTCTTCTGTTATGGATGTAATATCATAACCCACAGAACATAAAAGATGTACACTGGTAAGCGGGAAGTTTTCATTAGCTAGAAATTGCATTATCCTGCCTGAGTTGATAATGGTAGAGTGTATAAAGTTTCCTCACGCATACACTCAGCCGCAAAGGCAAAAACCGCCTGTAATGCTTCCGTTGTCAGTGTAGGATAATTATCTAGAATTTGTTGTTGTGACCATCCAGCAGCAAACAAACTTAACAGAAATTCCACTGAAAGACGAGTACCTTTAACAGTTGGCTTACCGAGCAAGATTTGTGAATCTGAATGAATGTATTTTTTCCAGTTCATGATTCAAACCATCCCTTAATTTTCTTTAATTTTATTTTACCTAATATTTCTCACCAAAAAATTATCCTGGCCACAACTTTTTCGAGAACGTCTTAAAATCTCTTCACTACAAATACCAGCTTTACCATCTTTAGAATAACAAAAGAATACTTCTTGTAAAAATCTACCTGAATCAGAACAATAGGGTGCTATGCCATTAGTATTAAATTGTTTATTAGCACTGATAAAGGCAGTTTTTAAGTCTTTAACTGTAGTACGAAAAGGTTTTTCAGGACTTTTATAAGCTGAAGGAATAACCAGAGAATATTTTAACTGTCTACTTAATGTTAAATATTCCATAGGTGTTTCACCTGTACAAGTTCCATGTTTTACCCATTGATGATTATAAAGTTTATCATTGGGAAACAAACCTCTAAATTTTTCTTTGACTAAGGAAGGTAATTTCTCAGTTGAACAGTTAGCGGGATAACCTTTTTGATATTGTGGCCAAAGACCATGTAAAACAAAACCATATTTTCTTCCTGGACTGCACTGCTGGGGGTCACGGTTGCCATTTCTCGCACAATGATCAGGCGACCAAGATAATGCTAAAACATAAAAATCAAATTTACCGGGAGTAGCAGGTTTTTGAGCTACTGCACTATTCGGTATAGCTAGGGTAGTTATTAATAAAGAAGATGCAATGACAACGTTTTTTATTGGCATATTCATAACCAATTACTCTGATGCTAAAAGTCTTCAAAATTACCATACCGTATTTGAGCAATAAAAAAAAGACCAAGATCAATATCCCGGACTTTTCCAGAAGTGGGGGATCTCAATCCCTGAACAATGTAAACTACATTTAACGTCACTTAGGAGGTCAGAAAAGCATTGGACAAGTTATTAAAAATCTCCAACTTTATTGATAGCTGCACTGAACGCATTGGCCGCTGGACAAGTTGGCTGGTTTTAGTTATGGTAATACTCGGTGTATGGAATGTTGCAGGTAGATACCTTGGGCGGCTGATTGGTAGTAATCTGACATCTAACGCCTATATAGAAGCACAATGGTATATTTTTGACTTAGTTTTCTTGCTAGGTGCAGCTTACACCCTCAAACATAACGAACACGTGCGGGTGGATGTTTTTTATAGTAATTTATCAGGAAAAAAGAAAGCGATCGCAGACTTATTTGGAACAGTATTTTTTCTGATTCCTTTCTGCATCATGGTGATTATTTTTTCCTGGGATAGCATCATCGCTTCTTGGCAAATTTGGGAAACATCACCAGATCCGGGAGGTTTAGCACGCTACCCAATTAAAACCATGATTATTGTTGCTTTCGTGTTGCTGATTTTCCAAGGCATTTCGGAAGCAATTAAAAACGTAGCAATCATTCAAGGCAGATTACAACCACAGGGGGAAAACCATGACACTGGATTATGAATGGTTAGGTCCTTTGATGTTTGCCGGGGCTTTGGTTTTACTGTCCTTGGGGTATCCAGTCGCCTTTTCTCTCGGTGGTGTAGCGATTTTATTTGGCATTATCGGTATTGCTTTGGGCGTTTTTGACCCCGTATTCCTCACAGCCATGCCACAGCGGATTTTTGGCATCATGGCTAATTATACCCTGTTAGCTATCCCTTATTTTATCTTTATGGGGTCAATGTTAGAGAAATCTGGCATTGCTGAAAGACTCTTAGAAACGATGGGGATCTTATTAGGACGCTTGCGGGGTGGACTAGCTTTAGCTGTAGTTTTGGTAGGTGCGTTACTCGCAGCAACTACGGGTGTAGTAGCAGCCACGGTGGTAGCGATGGGTTTAATTTCTCTACCGATTATGCTGCGTTATGGTTACAACAAAGAACTAGCCACCGGTGTAATTGCAGCTTCCGGGACTTTAGGGCAAATTATCCCCCCTAGTGTGGTATTGGTGGTATTAGGTGATCAATTGGGTGTGTCTGTCGGTGATTTATTTATCGGTTCAGTCATTCCTGGCTTGATGATGGCGGGGTCTTTTGCCCTTCATGTGCTAATTGTGGCATTTTTGAAGCCAGAGGTAGCGCCAGCCTTACCTGCCGAAGTGCGGGAAATTGGTGGAAAAGCTTTGAGAAAGCGCGTAATTCAGGTAATGTTACCGCCATTGATTTTGATCTTGTTGGTTTTGGGAAGTATCTTTTTTGGCTTGGCAACACCTACAGAAGCCGGTGCGGTAGGATGTGCGGGAGCGATCGCCCTTGCTGCTGCTAATGGCCAACTAACTTTAGCATCTCTGCGTCAAGTATGTGATAACACTTTAAGAATTACCAGCATGGTAATTTTTATCCTGTTAGGTTCTACAGCTTTCAGTTTAGTATTTCGGGGATTAAATGGCGATCAATTTATGTTTGATGTCCTTTCTAATCTCCCTGGTGGTCAAGTTGGATTTTTAGCCCTGAGTATGACTGTAGTTTTCCTCTTGGGCTTTTTTATCGACTTCTTTGAAATTGCCTTTATCATCGTTCCTTTGTTTGTTCCAGTCGCCCAAACTTTAGGAATTGATTTAGTTTGGTATGGTGTAATATTAGGGGCAAATTTACAAACTTCTTTCCTCACACCTCCCTTTGGTTTTGCCTTATTTTATCTGCGCGGTGTCGCACCTCCAGAAGTAACAACTGGTGATATTTATCGCGGAGTAATTCCCTTTATTTTGCTGCAATTGCTGGTGGTGCTTTTAATTATTATCTTTCCAGGAATTGTCAGTTTTTTACCTTCTTTGGGACGGTAAGATCATATATCTCGTTCCCAGTCTCAGACTGGGAATGCTATCAAGAGGTTCTACCTCTACATTTAATATCAGGCAGATCCTTGATCTTTCATTCCCATATAAAGAGATAATTCATACTCTCTGGGCGATTATAAATCGCGGCTACACAGGCAAAACCCACCTTCGTGGGTTCAGAAGCCCTGATTTTTCATTAGTCCACGGAGGTGGACTTCGTTTGTGTAGTAGCGAATTATATTCGCCGAAAACTTTTAAAACATCCTCTTTCATTCCCATACAGAGTATGAGAACGAGAGAAATTAACAACTTAAATTATTTACTATTAGCCGTCACAAAATTGGCATAGCTTAATTCATTGGTCTTATTCCAAGTGTAAATCTGTTCTCTAAATTTCTTCCACCCTTCATAAATCTCTTTAAAGGTTGCATCCTTACTCGCATTTTCTTCATAGATATCAAAGGATGCTTTTTGTGCTGCTTGCATAATTTCTTGACTGTAAGGAGTCAATTTAGTCCCCCCAGCTAGTAATCTTGTCATTGCTTCCCCATTCAAAGCATCGTATTTAGTGAACATATTCACATTCGCTTCTACCGCCGCTGTTTTGAATATTTCCTGATATTCTTTGGGTAATTTATCCCAAGCTTTTCGACTTACCAATACATCTAATGTTGGACCCGGTTCCCACCAACCAGGATAATAATAAAATTGGGCTGCTTTATTTAAACCTAATTTCTCATCGTCATAGGGACCAACCCACTCCGCTGCATCAATAGCACCCCGATCTAATGCTAAATATATTTCTCCTCCGGGTAACACTTGCACATTTACCCCTAAACGAGACATAACTTGTCCCCCTAAACCGGGGATTCGCATTTTTAAACCATTTAAGTCAGCAACAGATTTAATTTCTTTTTTGAACCATCCTCCCATTTGCGCCCCAGTATTACCAGCGGGAAAGTTGATAATATTAAAATCACTATAAATTTTGTGCAGGGTTTCTAGTCCACCACCTTGGTACAACCAAGCATTTTGCTGTTGGGCGTTTAAACCAAAGGGAACGGCGGTACAAAAAGCCAAGGCTGGGTTTTTGCCAATGTAATAATAACTGGCTGTATGTCCACATTCTACAGTTCCTGCTTGCACTGCGTCTAATACTTGCAAACCCGGTACTAACTCTCCAGCAGCAAAGGGGGTAATGGTGAAGCGGCCACCGGTCATTTCTTTGACTCGTTTAGCGATGGTTTCCGCACCGATATAAGTCCCTAAACTCTTTGTCCAGCTGGTGGCCATGCGCCATCTGACAGTGGGTAAGCTACCTTGTACAGTAGTAGATGTACTGGTTTTAGCACAAGCTGCGGTGAGTGCTGCTGTTGCTGTAGCGATCGCCCCAGTATTGATAATTTGTCTGCGCTTCATAGTCTTTTACTAATTTCCACTACTCTATCTTTAGACTGAAATTGTGCCATGAAGCGGCGATCAATATAGTCTTTCCAGTGCCACAATAATTGATGAGGTGGTAAGGTGAAATTTCCTCGTGTAGCTAAGGCGCGTCCATCACCTGTGCCAATTAAACTTAAATACTCTTTTTGCGGTTTGTAAGGTTTAAGTGATTTCCCAAACATCATCCTTCGCAAATTCTCATACAACGGTTTACCTTGACGTACCGCAAATACACCTGCTTTTGGTAAGTGATAATTAATCATTGTGGCAATATCACCCGCTGCAAAAATCTGAGGATGACTAACAGATTGCAAATTATCATTTACTAAAATAAACCCTTGTTCATCTGTAGCAATTCCTGAATCTTTCACCCAATTTGCTGCTGATGCTTGTGTCACCCAAAACACGCGATCGCATTTTAATCTTAACCCAGATTCAGATGTCATTTCTAATTGATTATCTATTGTAGGTGCAACTTCACAGACATTTTCACATAAATGTAATTTGACACCTTTATTAATTAGAACATCCTCCATAATTCGCCGCACGGTTGGGTGATGATTTGGCATTAATTCCCCAGTGCGTTGCCATAAATGTACTGTTAAATTTTCTATTCCTAATTTCCGTAAACCTGCAAACATTGATAATGCTAATTCTACACCCCCAGCCCCACCACCAACAATACTAATACTTAGCGGTTTTTGAGGATGTTTAATAACCATTTCCTGTAATTTATACCAATGTTCTAAAAGTTGTGCCACTGGTTTTGCAGCTATTGTATATTCTGCCGCACCTGATACAGACAATTTAGCCGGAGTGCTGCCAATATCAATAGACAAAATATCAAACTCTATTGCTGGTGAGTTAGCACAAAGCACTTTGTTATTTTTTAAATCCAGTCCAACTACTCTGTCAAGATATAAGTGAGCATTAGCAAAGTTGCTTAAATTTTGCAAGTCAATATGGCATTCAGAATAATTGTAAAATCCGGCAATATGTCCGGGTAACATCCCAGAATACGGTGTATATTGATCTGGAGTAATTAAGGTCAAATTTACTCCAGTCACAGGGTTATTACCAAAACGTTTCAAGACAATGGCATGACTATGGCCACCTCCAATCATCACTAGGTTTTTTCGCCTTAGTTGGGAATTTTGCAGCATCTGGAGATTTAAGTAGATGTGAGCAGCGATTAAATATCAATATTATCATGATTCCCCTCGGTTGGTAATGAATAATAAACGAATACCTAGATACCCGACTTATTTAAAAAGTCCGGTATTTCTTTTATTTAATTAAATTGGTTTAGTTAAAAAATAAATTGTGAGGTGTATGTTTAACATATCTTTTATCTGGTGTCTATACCCGAAATGATGAAATTTTAGATGGGCTGATCATCAGCATTTTTTTTAATTATCAAGACAACACAATATTATTTTCATTAATGTATGTTGGTAAGAAAAATCATCCATTGGATGCTGGCAATTCAGGAGAATGTAAAGAATAATCAAGGCGATAAATCTAATCGAGATTATTTAATGAAAGTCCTACAGCGACTGGACAATAATTCAATCGAAACCAGTCTATCTGCAATTCATGATTTAGAGCATCTTGTGGAAGATAATCCGCAATACCACTGGATAATTATGGATATGCTCACTAATTTCGTCAGAAAGAAAGCAGCTAATTCATACCCAGAGGAAGCAATGAGTAATTCCTCAGTCAACACTAGGAAAGTAATTCAAGCAGCTATTAGCGTTATCGGGAGGAGAGACACAAAAAAAGACCCAGAAAATGAACAGATTGATTTAAGTTACACAGACTTAAGTAGACTAAATTTGCAGGGTGCAAACCTGGAACAAACAAACCTTTATCAAGCTAATCTATCACAAGCAAATTTAGCTGGTGCAAACCTTTCTGGTGCTATTCTCAGTGCAGCAAATCTCACTGGTGCAAACCTCAATTTTGCCAACCTGTCTGGTGCTATTCTCAGTGCAGCAAATCTCGCTGGTGCGAATCTTACTGGTGCTAAATTACATCGAGCTAATTTATATTTAGCTAGTTTAGAGGATGCAATTTTGAATGATGCTAACCTTGATGGAGCAAATCTGAGAGAAGCTAAGTTTAATAAATTTTAAGAATCAATCTATACCCAGTGCAATGACTTTTCTGTGGCTATAACAATCCTATCTGATTTGTGAATGGCGTTTTTAAAACGAACCGCTCCAGACGCAGAGAGCGCAGAGGTAGAGAAAAAGAGGTGTTCATATCTTATTTAGGATTGCTATCTAACAATCCTATCTGATTTGTGAAAATTAAGGAATTTAGATCCCTGACTTATTGAACAAGTCGGGGATCTAGTTGTTCGTAACTATACTAATAAGGGTAAAGGGTAAGGAGGAAAGCGAAAAACGCTTACCCTTTGTTGGGAGAAAGAAAATTTTACATTTCTAAATTTGCGGCTAAATGCTATACTGTTTTTTTTAATCATCTCAGTAATAACTCATTATTGTGAAGCATCTTTCTGGTATGTCTGCTAAAAAGACAGACACAACTTTGTATTGGTTGATCACCATCATCGTTATTGTGCTTCTGTCCTTAATACTGATTGTCTTCGCATCTACTAATATTGAGAAGTTATCATTTCAGCGGCAAATATCTGACAAAAATCAAGCATTAACTACTATTGCCATAGTTTTTCTCGGCGTAGCTGTCATGCTTAATGTTTATTATGCAGCAAGGCGGACTCAAGCAATAGAGAAAAATGCAATTACAGCAGAAAAAACTCTAGCAATTGGCATTGAAAATACCAAACTCATCCAAGAAAGACTGATTTCGGAAAGGTTTATTGGCGGAATTACTCAGTTAGGACATGACAAGGTAGAAACGCGCACAGGTGCGATTTATGCCTTAGAAAGAATTGCCCAAGATTTCCCCCAAGAACATTGGACAATTATGGAAATTCTCACTGCTTTTGTCCGCGAAAATGCACCCATACAACTAGAGAGAAAACCACAAAAACCAGAAGATTTTATGGCGATTGATGTGGGTAACAATCGTGATAGAATGCGTCGTCAACAGCCAGCAAATTATCTTCTACCAACTGAATCCTTTAAACTTCGTACTGATATTCAAGCAGCTTTGACTGTAATCGGTAGGCGCAATTTTCAACAGGATCGAGAAAATCAAAAATTGGATTTGCGTAATACCGATATCAGACGAGTTTATTTAGCAGGAGCTAAATTGCAAGGGGTAGACTTACGGGGATCTGATTTATGTGGTGCAGACTTGCGGGATGCTGATTTAAGTGAAGCCGTTTTAGATGGTGCTAAACTCATAGGTTCGATTCTTTATCAAGCTAACTTATTTAAAGCTAGTTTACGGGGAGCTAATTTAAGTCGCTCTAATCTTAATCTTGCCAATTTATATGGAGTAAACTTGAGTTCTGCTAATTTGTTTGGTGCAAGTTTGCGTTCAGTAAATTTGCAATCTGCCAACTTGTATAAAGCCAATATGCAACAAGTAAATCTCAAGGCTGCTAATCTCTCCGGTGCTAAGTTATTTTTAGTTAATTTACAAGGGGCGAAATTAGGTAAAACTAATTTAAGTTTAGCAGGTTTGATTGCTGCAAATTTGCAAGGTGCAAATCTCAATGGTGCTAATCTCCAAGGTGCAAATTTGAATGCTGCTAAATTGCAACAAACAGATATTTATTTTGCCAATTTCAGTGAAGCTAGTTTGACAGAAGCAAATTTACATCATGCTAATTTGATGGGGGCGAATTTTTGTCAAGCAATTCTTGATGAAGCTGATCTTTCTGAAGCTAATCTCATTGGTGCTAATTTATTTGGCGCTCATCTTTGTGATGTTAAACTGACTGGGACGATTTTAACCGGGGCGAAAAATCTAGAATCTGAGCAGATAATTAAGGCATTAGGCGATCGCACTACTCGCCTTCCTGATTATATCGAAGCGCCAGCTAATTGGCTCGAATCTGTTTGATTATCTAAAACTGTATCTTTTGCTAATTTCGGTGCATTCTACTTTTTTAATATCTTTGAATTGTTATTAAATTCTCATATTTACTTGCCGATTAAGTGATTAAATCATGACTTATTAATTGTCATAATTGCTTGTTTTTTAATTAGTGAATTAGTAATCAAATTAGCTTTTTATATCAGCCAAATCATAGTAATTATTAACCAAGGGGAATAACTGGCAATTTCCAGCTTTACTAGACAAAAGATTGAAAAATTCAGGCTGGGACAAAAAAAATATTATTTTTAAGGATAAAAGTCTGATGAAATTTGATATTACTGAAAATTTGTACTCCCAAAATAAACTCAATATTACTTCTGTTTCCCCAGTCAATTCTTTTCAAACTCAGGTTGACAATAGCTTAAGTTGGGGTAGTGCTAGTAGCTATTCGCAACAGGAAACAAATGAGCCTATTGCTACTACAAACAGTTATAATTCCAGAACTGGTTATGGCTTAGTAAATGCCGGAACAGCAGTCAGTAGAGCAGCTGGTGAAAATCCTTATGCAGATGCTCCTGATGTGGGTGGAAATAATTGGGGTGTAGATTTGGTAAATGCACCCGCAGCTTGGCAAAATGGACATACAGGCCAAGGGATTATTGTTGCTGTTTTAGATACTGGAGTTGACTATAACCACGAAGATTTAAATGATAATATCTGGACGAATAGCAACGAAATTGCTGGTAATGGTATAGATGATGATGGTAATGGTTATATTGATGATATTCAAGGTTGGAATTTTGATGGTAACAACAATAATGTTTTAGATGATAATAGTCATGGAACTCATGTTTCTGGAACTATTGCCGCAGAAAATAACGGTAGTGGTATAACTGGTGTTGCCTATAATTCTCAAATTATGGCAATTAAAGTTTTAGATCAGAATGGCTCAGGTTCCTATGCAAATATTGCTAATGGTATCCGTTATGCTGTAGATAATGGCGCTCATGTAATTAACCTCAGCTTAGGAGGAAATTCTGGTAATAATACTCTCAAATCAGCTATTGAATATGCCAGCAGTAACGGTGTAATTGTTGTTATGGCCGCAGGTAATAATGGAGATTCTACACCAACTTATCCGGCTCGTTATGCTGAAAATTCAGGAATTGCTGTTGGGGCGGTAGATAAAAATAATCAACTGACTAATTTTTCTAACCGTTCTGGTTCTCAAGAAATTAAATATGTGACTGCTCCTGGTCAAGACATTTACTCTACAGTTCCCAATAATCAATATGCGACTTTTAGTGGCACTTCTATGGCCGCTCCCCATGTTGCTGGGGTAGTGGCTTTGATGCTTAGTGCTAACCCCAACTTGACAGAAACCCAGGTGCGGGAGATTATCACGAGTACGGCTGACAATAGCACAAATATTCAAGAACCCAGTCAGCCTTCAAATCCTTCTCCTTCTCTACCATTTCCATTTCCTATTGATTTATTACCCTTTGGCCTGATTGATATAGGATCACAATTTCCTACTGATATAGGCTCACAATTTCCTACTGATATTGGAGCAGACTTTCCAATAGGTTTACCTGCACAATCAAATATACAATTACCTTCGGTTGTTTTATCTGGTGGTGATTTTGGTGATAAAACTACTAATGTAGAAAGTTTTAATCAGCAGAATGATGACAGATTGGTTAGTTTAGTTTCTCAGTCTTTATTGCGTTCTTATGTCAGTTCTGAGGTTCAATACTCTATTGCTGGTGATGGGGATATTCAGGAGGAGGAGTTGTTTGGAAAACGATAATTTCTTTACATACTTTGTTTGTTTTCCGCAATTCTAGATAGTGCGTTAGATTCAATAAATTCTGCAAGAGGTCTATTTTTAAGATTTGAACCACCCTAAATTGTATTTAGGGTTAAAAAGAGTGGTGATAAATAGTTGTTTAAGAACAGGTAAAAATAACCTAATAACCTAGTTTTTCTGAATTCCATAACACAAACGACCCACTAACCATTGTGGAGCTTGATTTTTATCTTCATTATTTTTTGTCCGTTCAGTTTTCATCCTTTCTGTAGCTATTTTCAAAGCCGTCAAAAATTCCTCTAAATTATGCGTTTTTGAACCATCTTGTTCATTGCTTCTAGTTTGCCAATCCCATTTTTTCCACCCACTAGGAACTTCTAAACTTGCTGTTAAAATATCAAACTGGAGTTTGTAAATACCAGATTCAGGAAATTTCTGAGGTTGGATGACAGCAGTAAAATTTAACTTATTTTCTTGGGGTATAATTTGCCAATCTTTAAATTCAATTGCCTTATTTACTTCCTGACTAGCATCAATTTCTGTAAAATTTTTGGCAAATTTATCAAATTTCTCAGCTTTAACTTTTGCTTGTAAAGAATTAGCATCAACCAATAAACTATGTTCAGATGGGGCTAAATTCACACTATAATTAATAGTTAAACTATCTTGTTGACGAGAATCTATTTGTAAGAGTTCATAGTGACCTTGACTAACTTTACTAGCAGCAACTCCATCTTTCACTAAAGATAGAGGTCTAGTAATTCCTGTGGGTGTTGTTGGTAGTGTTTCTAATTTAGATACTTGCTCAAGAATATGATCAGGATGGAAAATCATTAACTTACTCATATCACCATTAGCTAATGATTGATTAGAGTTATATTTTTGTAATTCCCCAAAATAATACTTGACATCTTGATATGGTCCAATGAATAGAACATAAAATGGCCGCATTTTTTCTGGTTGTTTACCAGAATTATAATCAAAGGTTTGCAGTTGATTATTTTTATCTACATAAACCTTACCATTAAATTCACTTTTAACAGCCCAAACACCAACAGCATAATCTTTTTTATCAGAATTAAAATAAATATCTTGAATTTTTTTATTTAATTTAGTTACATCGCCGCTATTTTGTTCTAAATCTGTAATAATCACCGTCATTTTGGGTTGATTTTTCGCAGAAGGAATAATAGCTGCATCTATAGGACTAGATACTTGTTTAAATTTAGCATTACTGCCATCATAAAAAACAGAAGTTGCTCCAAAACTATAATATTCACTACTTGTAATCTTCTGCATGGGATTACCAATACGATAGTATTCAACTGGTAATTGCCCTGTTAACTCAAATACTTTTCTCAGTGATTCTAAGGCTTTAGTATAGTTAGTTTCTCCATCTTTTACATAACCTAACATCGAACCACTACCATCTAGATAAATAGCCACATTTAGAGTATCTGATTTACTAGCTGTTTGATTATTGACAGAATTAACATTGGGAATTTCACATTTTAACTCTTCTTTTTTGTTGCAAGCTGTTAGGAAAAGTGCAATTAAGACCACAATTAGCAATTTGATCCGCATCATTTTCTACATTCTCCGCTAATACTTTTGTGTTGATATGTTTACTATTACTAATAAATGTTAAGTAATTTTACGGTATTTTGTGTTGCCATTTCCATAACAATATGAGAGTATAACAAAGAATATTCATGTTAAGTCTAAACAAGAACACAAATTTCTAGATCAATCGAAATTATCAGGAGGGCTAATGAAGCCGTGGGAGATCGTCAGAATCATTATATTTACTGTCATCGGTGCTGCACTTATGTTTTTGGGGCAGCGTCTCATCTATGAAAATCAAATCGTACCCATTCAAAAAATCTCCTTGGATAGTTGGCTTGCTGCTGACTATACCACAGCCGCACTGATTATGTTCGGAGTCTGTATGTTTTCAACGATTGTCTGGTGCGTATTAGCAGCTACCAGCAAGTTTACTGATGGCAGCAAGACAGGAAGTTGGATGTTGCTGTGGTGGTTGTTAGGACTGCTACCAATGGCTGGAATTGGGTTTACAGTTTTTTACATTAACCGCAGCGACGAAGCTCAACTTTCATTGATGGGATTTTTTGTATTAGATACTTTATTACTGTATTGGTTGCCTACCGCAACAAGTTCTCCTGAAGCCGTGAAATATATTCCACCAGGAGCTTTTTTGTTACGTCATCAGCTGATGGGAGATTAAGAAATGTCAATTTATGTTATAGGAATTGGTGGGACTGGTGCTAAGTCCATCGAAGCTATCATTCAATTAGCAGCCATTGGACTATTTAGTGCAGAAACTCTGAATTTATTGTTTGTTGATGCAGATGAAACTAATGGTAATCTTTCCAGATCATTAACAAGTTTAGAAATTTATCAAAAGTGTTATGGATTGGATTTAAGGGATAAACATCCCTGGATGCAAACAAAAATCGAATCATTTCCTTTATGGTCACCATTTGCTAACAATAGCATCAACAAAAATCTGGGTTCATTTTTTCAATACAACATTCTCAAACAAGATGAACCAGCATTAGGAAATTTATTTGATGTTCTTTACACTTCCGAAGAACGTGATGCAAATTTAGATGTAGGTTTTCGGGGACGGCCTGCCATTGGTGCAGCAGTAATGAGCCAGGTAAAACTAGATGCTTTAGATAGTGATTCCTGGGGAACATTAATGAGCAAAATCCAAAAAGATACCGGAGGAGGAACACGCCCAAAAGTATTTTTATGTGGTTCAATTTTTGGAGGAACAGGAGCTTCAGGATTACCTACTATTGGCAGGCTAATTCATAATAAATTAGAAGCTTTAAAAATCCGGGATAAAGTTGATTTAGGTTGTCTATTTGTCTTACCTTATTTTGGTTTTACTCCTGAATTGGGAGAAAATTCCGAAAAAGTATATGCTCGTTCTGAACAATTTTTATTAAATACAGAAGCAGCACTTCGTTATTATGGCAGTCAGCCTCAAGAGACTTTTGATACTGTTTATTTATTAGGAAATCAACAATTATCGCCAGTTAAAAAATTTAGTGTTGGCAAAAATACCCAACAAAATGATCCTCATTTTCTTGAATTTTATGCTGCTTTAGCTGCCCGACAATTTTTATTAAAAACACCACCAGGACAAAAAACAGTGGTGTTAATGAATCGGGAAAATTTAAGAACTTTAACCTGGAAAGATATTCCTGATCTCAAAGAAGTAGCACCAGAATTAATTAAAGCTACTCGGTTTGCATTTGTGTGGTTATCTAATATTGCCCCGGAACTAGCAGACGCTAAAAATATTGGTGCAGATGGTTTTAGAAAGCGTGCTGGTACTTCTTGGTTCGTCAAATTCTTTCCTGCTTCTAGAGGAATACTGGGAGGAAATACTCAGAAAAATGCCGATTTTAACGACACTAAAGAACAGGATGCCATAGAAATAATAACCGCTTGGTGTCAAGATTATTTACGCTGGTTGTCACATATTCATCAATGTCATGGTGAAAGCATTCAATTGTTTAATGCAGATTATTTCAAAACCAGCAAACTTAATCCTGAGAACTTATCCAATTTAATTGTTGGACAAGGTGATAGTCGAGATCAAAACAAAAAATCTCAAGACACAATTCAAAGACTTAAAGAAAGATTAAATCCTCAAGCTATTGATCCTCCAAATCAAGGGATTATAGGACTTGCTAAAGCTTTATATCATGTTTGTCGCTTAGTTGATTAGAGAAAGAAGGAAAGTTGAAAATGACAAGTTTATTATTACCCAAACTCAAAGATGATTGTGATGTCAAATCTGGAAATGCTGGTAATTGGGATTCTCAAGCACCAACTACTTTTAACCAAGTCGCTTCTAGTTTAGATTACAAAGCACCAGGAGAAGTTAAAAATATTAGTTCTGTTCCCACAATTTGGGCGCGTCCTTTGTCAATGGAAATGGCATTACATAATGATGCTTATCCAATTCGGGAACAAATGATCATTCAATGGCAGGGAATGTTAGCCGTTTTAGCATTAGCAGAAGTGCGCGGTTTTCCGATAAAAGCCCAACTTTTAGAATTGGCAGCCAAAAAAGATGCTCATGTTTTTGCCCGTTCACTTTATGAACTTTTACCAGATGATATTAATAGTATATATAAATTTACTAATGGTAAAAGTCCTTGGGAAGATTTGTATATTTTCACTTGGAATAATCAACCTGTGGGTATGACTTCTCCAAGTACCTTAGTTGTTCCTTCAGAACAAGGTATTTGGGATGGTTTACCTTGGTGGAATGCCAAAACAATGCAGTTTGAACCAATCTATAAACATCTCAATGATATTGAAAAAGCCCAACTTGCATTTTGGTTAGATTATCTGCGGAGAGAAATTAGAGGACATAGTGATGATACTAGACCAGTTGATATAATTGTTGGTTTCATCAACGATTTTATTAATAGTTTGAGAGTTACATCTACACCTAACTTTCAACTAACTGATAATCCGGCATTTTTTGAAGTACCATTAAATAGAGGAGCTTTAGCTGCACTTAATCATCCTGTTAAAGTAGAATCAAGAGAATCTAATATTCGAGTTGTTCCCAGTTTAGTTAAACCCAATGTTCCCCCATTATTAATTCTTGATCCAGATATTGCTACAACTTGGAATGAACCATTACAAAATATCTGGGTTTATGAAGGTAAGACTTTAGCAGCTTTGCGTTCTGAAGATGTAGAAACATGGAACAAGAGTAAAAAAGTAATTTGTCTGCCATCAAAAGATTTATTTTTACCGGATTTGAAATTTATTGATCAAGAAGGCATTTTACCTGGTGCTTTACTTCCTGATGGTTCTCAATCTTTAGTATTCAAAGGCAAAAATATTACTCCTTTGCTACCTTTAAATCCAATTTTGTTGAACTACTTCACACCAGAAGATTTAACCAAAAAAGTTAAGCTACAACTAATTAATAATGGTGCAGGAAGTTCATTAGTAAAAGCGACATTAACTTTACCTTTGTATGGAGTTAAAGGAGGCAAAGTACCACAAAACTTCTATGTAGTCAAAGAATATGCGCTATTAGAAGAAAACATTATTTCTGAAGTTCCCGTTTTAGAAATCTGGCCGAATTTCCGGGCTGAGGGATGGAAAGAATATTACGGCTTTTACTACGATGCTGCTTTAGGAGAAGATACTTTCCAAGTTAGTTTTCCATCAGCTAAAAATACTCACATCTTTAAAGAAGGACAAGGTTCTTATCAATTAGTTAATTTAGAAGAATTTCCATCTTTTATTGACTGTAAAGATATTTACAAAAACACCATTGGTTTAATTTTGTTAGCAACTCCAGAACTAATTAATCTTCATGGTGACTGGGTAGTTGGTGTTGATTTTGGTACTTCCTTTACTAATATTTATGTCAATAAAAATGATAGAGTTGTCGAACGTTTAACATTAGAAAATTTGCACTGTAAAGTTACAGATGTTTCTATTGACACTCGTTTTTCTGCTTTGTTTGAATTCTTTATTCCTGAAAGTTTTATTCCTATAGATAAACCTTTCCCCATGTCTACGGTATTAACCAGTCGGGGTAAAACTAATGCTAAGGATGATCAAGTAAGTCCGATTTTTGATGGTCGGCTGTATATTCCTAATCTTCAACGTTTTGCACCTCAAGAAACATGGATTAAAACCAATTTAAAATGGACAACTTCTAATCTTACAGATAATCAACTATTTCTCAAACATTTAGCATTACACATTACAGCCTTAGCTGCTAAAGATGGCGCAAAAACTATTCAATGGTCATTATCATTTCCTTCTGCTTTTTCTACGACAGAGCAACAAAGATATGCCCTAAACTGGCAAAGATTAACCAAAGAATTATCGAAAAATACAGGAATTGTACATACTAGTCCAGATAGAGACGATAGTACCTATTTTCGGACTGAAAGTTTAGCAGTTGCCCAATATTTTGCCGAACAAGAAGGATATGATTTAGTTAGCAGCACTTGTATTGATATCGGCGGTGGTACATCGGATATTTCTATTTGGCAAGATGATAAACTGCTGCATCAATGTTCAGTTTTGTTAGCAGGTAGTCAGCTATTTTCTCAATTTGTAGAAATGAATCCTAACTTTTTGAAAAAGTTAGATCCTAACATTAAAGATATCCAGGTTTGGAGTAAGTTGAAAGATCATGCTTTTAATGCCAAACTTGATGTTTGGATGCGGTTGGAAGCTGCCAATTGGTTAGAGTCAAAACGAGATAGATTTGAAGAAGATAAAGATTTCCAAGGACTAATTCGCTTAATGGCAATTGGTGTATCTGGACTGTACTTCTATGTTGGTCAAATTCTTTCCGTTTTATATCAAGAAGGTAAATATTCCCAGAATCAAATCACACCTGTTTATGTTGGTGGAAATGCTTCACGTCTGCTGCACTGGTTAGCGGAAGGTGGTCAATTTGGACGGAATTCCGAAATAAATAGTTTATTTAGTAGCATGATGAGTATTGCTTCTGGTTTTCCTGATACAGAAGAACTCACACGCTTGAGTCAAAACCCTAAAGATGAAGCTGCTTGTGGTTTAGTTTTAAAAGATAGAAAATTACAAGGGTTAGGTAAAAGAGAAAAAGACCATATCATTGCTGGAGAAGATTGTATCATTGGTCAAGAAAAGTTTAATTGGCAAGAAAGGTTAGAACTACAAACAAAAAATATTCGTAGAGGTGACTATCAAATTCCCACACTAAATCAATTGAAATTATTTCTGAATGCTTTTCACATTAGTTTAGAACAGTTAGGAATTGATGGCATAAAACCTCTAGAATATTACGAACTGAAGGAAGATATAGATGATCCAGAACCAGATTACAATGAAAAGTTATGGCGAGCTACAGAAAGAGAACTGAGAAATTCTTTAAATGCTATTGAAGGTAAGGTTGAAGATATTCGTGCAGAACCTCCTTTCATTATCGGCTTAAAGGCATTACTCAAAGTTTTAGGTAAAGAATGGGCAGGAAAATAAAACCAAAATAAAACATTTGTTTGATTAATTAAGACCTATAAATGGGCGATTTAATTCGCCCTCTTATCACCTTAATTCAATTCACATTTAGATAATTTGGAGGTTGGTAATGGTACAGTTAAAGTGTCCAGTATGTAATCATGAATATACTGAAGGTACAGTTGAATTTTGTTCAAGATGTTGTTATTTACTTACTACCTATTCACCAAATTTATTAGGACATCCTGAAGTCCAGGAAAGAGAGAAAAAAAGATTACAATCAGCAAAAGAAGCCTGGAAAAAATGGTCTCACGCATATTCAGAATTAAAACAACAATTAGAAGCAGTTAAGAAAGATAGTCAACCTTTATTAAATAATTCATTAGTAGAACAGCATTTACAAAATGTGTCTAGCAATATTCAGTATTTGCCACAAATGCTGACTCTTTTACAGCAAATAAATGAAAATATAGCTTATCAATCTCAAAATTTTTACAGGTTGTCTCAATCATATCAAGTCGCATATCAAGAAGATCAGACTTTAGTTAATGAAACAGCGTTAGAGAATGAGGTTGATGAAAGAGAGGAGTTATCAAATACCACTGAAAATATAAATATACATGATTCAGAACTCTATTATTTAATAGAAAATTATAATCAACAAGCTGATTTTCCCGATAAAATAGAAGTTTCCGAAACAGAATATAGTAAATCAAGACGTTGGGGTGGTAGTCAAGAAGCAGCAGTTTTTGAACCTAATCATAAAGGTAGAGGAGATTATTGGATTATTAATAATCAATATTTAGTTCCTAAACCTAAACAAAAAATTAATGAACATAGTTATAAAACTGTATCAACATTATTTGAATGTTATAATTATGAACAAAATGCTACAGATAATATGACTTTAATTAAACCTGCTAAAGTTTCTAACCTTCATGGTGAAGAAAAATGGCAGTTAGAAGAAATGGGAACTTTAGAATTTTAATCAATCGGATAATCACTTATGAAACATAAAATTTACGGTGCTACTAGCATTTTGATATTATCTATCAGCTTACTATTTGGTTCTGAAGTGTATGCTGTAGGTAATGATAAGATGCCTGAAAATATCATTTCTCAAAATTTGAATAATCAACAGAATATCAGTCAAAAATTCCAAGATTTGAAAAATGCAGTTAAATCTTTTAATCAGGAATTGAAAATAATTGCTCAAGAGAATAGAAGTAATGAGAAAGTTAATTCAAAAAATATCCTGGGTAAATTAGATAATTTACAGAAAGAACTTAGTTTATTATCTAGAAATTCTCAATTTTCTTCAGCGATGAATAAAACTAAGATTAATGCTGTGATAACAGAGTTTGATGTAATTCTTAAACCTTTGGAAAATGGATTAACAAAAGAGGGGATAACTCAAGTACAAAAAGATTTGGGATTTTTTAAAACAAGAAATATATCAGAGCAATACTATGGAACTTTTGGAAAAACTACGCAGGAAGAAATAGAAACATTTACTAATAACAAAATAAAGGAACTAGAAGCAGAAATTAAATCACTTGAATCTTTATTAAATAAGCAAGAACTTCAATCAACAAATGCTATTAATTCTTCAGCTACTAGTCCTAACAACAATAAGCAAATCAATAATTATGATTCGGAAATTAGTGAAATTAATGAACTTAAAAATAGTTTAAATAAATTAAGTATAACTGTTATTATTCTTGGTTTCCTGTTAGTAGGATTAGTCCTATTTTGTATTTATAGAATTATTAACCTTGTGGAACAACAACGTAAACTTGCAGGTTTAGTGAAAACCAATCAAAATTTTATAGATACGGAGAATTTTCAGATCCAAATGGATGAGATTTTTAAAACATTAAATAACCTAGATACCAGATTAAAAAAGATTGAACGTAGTAACCAAAACCAAGCTCAAAATTATTCATATACATCTAATGTTACTCCAGTGGCTGCAACTCCGCAACGCGCAGAACCAACGTTTAAACCCCAACCAGTAACTAGTCAATCATATCAACCAGCAAATTTATCTAATACAAATATTTCATTAGTATCAGCATATAATATTAATGCTAGGTCATTATCAGAACAAGCAACAACTGTTTCAGAAAGTGAGTACACAGCAGAACAACGTCGTCTTGGCCGCAATATTCAACCCATTTTAGAATCTGATAGTCGGGGTAATTATTGGATAATTGCAGAAGGTGCTAATGAGTATCTTGTCCCTAAAGCAAAAATGAAAGTTAATGAACATAACTATTTAACTATTTCCACATTTTTTAATTGTTCTGGATATAATCCCAATTCCACTAATAATTTTACTCTTGTCAAACCAGCAAAGGTATCTTCAATAGGGGAAAAATGGGAATTAATAGAAGCTGGAGAATTACAATTTTAATCTAGATTAAACTAGAATTTCAATAATCAATAATATAAATAATATGCAAATTAATATGCAAATTAAGAAAATGCAAAAGGTAGATTATTCAGAAAGGGAATGTGTGGTTATATACAATTATATTCCCCGACTGATTGAAAAATATGCAGTTTTAGTGAATATAGCTGATAATTATTATCACAATCATAATAGTGAATTGTTAATAATAGAGAATTCGCGGGGAAAATATTGGGTGATTATGAGTGATTATGATGATCATGATATCTATTGGTTGTTTCCTGTGGCTAAACTCAATGGTAGAATTAACCCTAATGAAAATGAAGCATTTAATTTACTGTTTGATTGTCATAATTATACAAATGTAAATTCTCTCCAATTCACACTTAAAAAACCGGCTCAAGTATATCCTAGTGGTAGTGGGGATGGATGGATTTTAGAAAAACAGGGAATTTTAGATTTTAGTAATTCATCTTCGGTAGAAGATTCTCAAGATAATGGTAAAATTACACAAAATCAGCCTCATATAGACAATAATCCAAAAACTGAAAACTCTGATATACTACCATCGGTATTGCAATCGGAATTTAATGAATATATAGAAAATTCACAAGCAGAATTTAATCAATTAAACTCAAAAATTCAAGCATTAATAGCAAGTCACGAACAGCTAAAAGAGGAAGTTAAGTTAGTAAAAGATAAATATAATGATTTAGCAGGTAAATTATCAGATAGAGAATCAATAAATTATCAAAATCAAAATCACAATCAAAGTCATGAAAATTCTGATCTTAATTCTCGATTAGAAATGGTACAAGAAGTTACTAAACCAACACCTACATCTGTTAATCTTAATCTTTCCCCTCAAGAAATACAAATTGTGGGGGTTTATAATTCTAATCAGGTTGCATCTATATCACAAAAGGCAAAGCCAGTTTCGGAGGCAAATTCTAGTATTGAGAAACGTAGTCAGGGAAATAATGAAGCGGTGGTTTTAGAAATACAAACTCAAGGTTATTATTGGTTATTAACCACTAAAGATATATTATATGTAATGCCTAGAAAGCATTTAAATATAAATCGGGCAACGATAGAAAGCCTCAAAGTATTATTTGAATATCAAACTAAAGCAACAAATAAGTTTAAATTACTCAAACCTGCTAAAGTGGTAATGATAGAGAATACAAAAACTTGGCAATTGACCGAAAAAGGAATTATTGAATTTGAATAAGGATGGTTAAAATAATGCCTAGCTTAACCTTTGATGAAATAGTCAAGAAATTTGAAGAATTAAGACAACTGTGCTATCAACATTTTGCACCGAGAATAACTAATATAGAAAATTACCTATCTACGTTAACTGAACGGGTTCAAAATGGCTCAGTTATAGTTACAGGTGCTTTTACAACTGAACAAATTACCCCTCTAAATATATCTGAATCAGAATTAATAGAAGTTTATAATAACGTCCCCAAAGTTTTATTAAAAAATTCAATTATCTCCGAATTAACAGCTAAAAGTTATCGAGAAGATAACCAAAATCAACCTGTTTTTTTAGAAAAAGATGAAAATGGTAAATATTGGATCATTGTATCTAATCCAAATAATATCTTTCTCTTACCTAGCATTAATATTAAATTACATATTCATAAACTAAAAACAGTAGAAAAATCATTTGATTTTCGTGGTATTACTCCCTCATTAGATACTCATTTTCTCTTAATTAAACCTGCTAGAGTGTCGAGTTTACCTAATGGTAAAGAATGGAAGTTATTAGAAAAGGGAATTTTAGAATTTACTAATCATGTTTCTGGTGTTTCATTTAGATCACATTTAGATACAGATGAGCAAGAAAATCAAGTTAAAGAGAATTTAGAAAAGAATAATTTAGAAATTGAAAATATCAATAATCAACTAAATAATTTGAAATTACAGTTAGGGCAGTTGCAAGAGGAAAACACAAATTTAAAATCGCAAATAAACATATCAGAAATTAAAGATAATCAAGCAAATACTAATGTTACAATACTTAAAATAAATAAACAATTAAATGAGGTTAAATCTGAGTTAGACAAGTTTGATATACAACGTCAAAATCTAGAATTAAAAATCAAAAATATTCCAATAGTTAGAGATTCTGTAAATTTGCCAGATATAGATTTACTTAAAAAACAAATAGAATTATTTGGATTACTACACAATTATAATCTTAAATTAGATTTTCCCGAAAAAAGACAAGTAGCAGAAACCATAGAAAGTAAATTTAATCGTATGAATGGTTCGCAACAGATATTACCAAGATTTGAATATAAAAATCAAGGTGAATATTGGATTGTTAATAATAGGTATTTAGTACCTAAATTTAATTTTAAGATAAATACTTATGTATATGAATTTCTATCTTTATTCTTTGAGTGTCGAAATTATAATAATTCCACTTGTGACAGTTTCATTCTCATCAACCCCGCTCACGTAGCAATGATAGATAATTCAGAAAATTGGCAGGTTACAGAAAAAGGAATTATTGAATTTATAGATACTCAGCAAACAGCAACAAATAATAATCCAGAAGTATCAAAGATTTATGAACAATTGGAAAATTTGAAATCAATGTTAGAAAAGTTTCAAGAAGAACACAAGCATTTAGATTCGCAACTAGGAAAAATCACAGTTCTCAGAGATTATGTTTATCTGCAAATAGACTTAATAAAAGTACGCCTAGAATCTTTAGAAAACAAACAGGAAAATTGACTATTATGAATTTGACTGACTTTCATAAAAAGGGTGAAAAATATACCCACCCTAAAAGATTTGATAGCTTATTGATAATAATTACCTCACAGAAAAAGCCTCACTAAATCTGCGTGTAATTGGCTCAACAATAAACGTCAAAATCGACTTCTTCCTAGTAACAATCTCAGCATTTGCAGCCATCCCTGGCGTAAATTCCACCTCTTGTCCGCGCACATTCATCGAATGCTTACTTAACTTAATTCGCGTCGGAAAAACTAAACCTAATTTTTCATCAACAACCGCATTCGGACTAATTTGTAAAACTTCACCATCAACAACACCAAATTCTTGAAAAGGGAAAGTTGCTAATTTGACCTTTGCTTTCATGTTCTGACGGATAAATCCTATATCTCTGTTCAGGACTTTCACCTCTAATAACATTTCTTCACCTTCTGGTACAATTGAAAGCAATTCTTCACCAGATTGAACTGGTCCTTGAGTAGCTTTGATTTTGTAAATTGTTCCCGCTACAGGTGCTTTAATTGTTTCTCCATCTTTTTGCTGTTTAGCTTGTTCTAATTGTCCAGCAACATTAGCTAATTCTTCTTTTCGTCTATTTATCTGCGTTAAAATTTCACTTTGTCTTTCTGATGCTAAACGTAAACCTTGATTACGAGCAGCTTGATAAGCTTGTTCTGCTTGGCGAATTTCTTGGTTTTGAGCAGCAATATCTTTTTCTAAAGATGCAACTCGATCTTTTGCTTCTGTAATTCTATTTTTGGCATTAGTTACTTCATCTGTCGCTCTAATAATATCTGTATTCGCACGATTTAATCTTTCCTGTGCTTCTAAATAATCAACTCTGGGAACTGCACCTGGATTTAATAAAGTGCGAAGATTTTCTTCTCTTTTTTGGGCAACATTTAAACTATCTTCAAGTTGAGAACGGATACTTTCGGCATTAACTAAATTAGTTTGAGCATTAATAACACTGGTTTTCGCACTGGCTAAATTTTCTTGTAAGCGAGTTAAACGAATTTTGGCTTGATTAATAATTGAAAGCTGACGTTGTGCTTCTGCTTCTGCTGCTGCTTTTTGGGCTTTATAGTCTAATAAACGAGAATTTAACAGTTCATCTTGTAATTTTGTGCCGGCGATTTTTTCACCTTTTCTTTCTGCTTCTAAACGTTGTAAATCCTCCTCAATTAGTTTACTAGCTTTAGCCAGTCGGTTAACATCGGTTTGTTGTAAGTTGGGGTCACGTTCAATTAAAACTTGATCTTTGGTAACGCGATCGCCCTCTTTCACTTTCACTGCTAAAATAGATCCATTACCCAAAGATGTCACAGGTCTAACTTGACTAGAAGCAATTAATTCTCCTGGTGCTGTCGCTACTTCATCAATTTCAGAAAAATGCGCCCAGGAAATTGCACCAAATACAATAACGCTAATTGTTCCCGCTAATAATCTTGTATAAATTGCTGGTAATTCCTGTACAGCTTTACCCAATTCATAAGATAATTGTTCCTCTGGTTTGGCAAATCTTTCTTTGGTTTGACGTGCTTGAACAGCATTTGCAAATAGGGAATATTTCATAATTTGTTAGTTGTTAGTTGTTAGTTGTTAGTTGTTAGTTGTCAGTGGTTTTTTCTTTGCAACTAACCACTGACTAATGACTAAATAGCTAAATAACGGCGCAAAAAGTTTTCTAAAGTTTCCAATTGAAAGTTATAAATTCTTTCTAAATTGGCGATTTATTCTTATCGAAACCGTTCCGCTAGTGGTAGCAGGTTTGATGCTAATCCAGATGGGTGTAAAATATTGTAATCTAAGCCACTACTTTACAGATATCTTTCCACTGCTTGTTTGGTTTTGAACACGGGAGCATCTTCATATCCTCTTTCAGCACCTAAAACAGATACAGCATATTGTCGGTAAATGAAGTACAAATATTAATAGTATCAGTCTTGTGGGGTGGGCATCTTGCCCGCCCTTGTGTACCTCATTATCATCAAATTTGCTGTATAAAGACAAAATGTTCAACACTCTGGACTTTAGCCTGGTCAATTAGTTCAATATTAGCGCGATCATCCCAAGATAGAGCATCATTATTAGAACCGTGGACGCTAATTATATATTTCACTTCTTGACAAGCTTGCTGCATATCTTGTTGATACCGCAAATTCCTCAAATCAAAACTTAGAGAATTTTCCTGAGAATAAATATATTGGATTTAAATGGGAATCTGTCGCCAAAATATTCTACAACTGAAGTAGAATCACTCAAAACCCTAGTGCTATCTTAGCTCCATAACATTAAGGAATTTGCATCATGTTGAAAATTTTTGCAGACAGAGGCGGTACATTTACAGATATTGTTGCTGTCACCAATAATCAAACAATTATAGACAGACTCTCAAATTTTACAGCACGTTTTTTAATTGTCCCACTGCCTAACCAGGAATGGGTAATAGTCTATAAATTACTGTCAGAAAATCCTGAACTATATCAGGATGCAGTTATCCAGGGAATTCGGGATATTATGGGAATTGCTGCTAATGAACCTATCCCCTATCAAAATATAGAAGTAGTGAAAATGGGAACAACAGTAGCTACAAATGCACTGTTAGAAAGACATGGCGATAGTGTAGTTTTGCTGATTACTAAAGGTTTTAAAGATGCCTTAAGAATAGGCTATCAAAACCGCCCCAATATCTTCGCACGTCAAATTATTTTACCTACCATGCTTTATGAACAAGTAATAGAAGTAGAGGAAAGATATGATGCTCAAGGCAAGGAATTAATACCTGTAAATATTGCAGAGGTAAGACAAGATTTACAAACAGTTTACAACACAGGAATTAGAAGTTGTGCCATTGTATTTATGCACAGCGATCGCTATCCCCAACATGAACAACAAGTAGCCCGAATTGCCGAAGAAATCGGATTTACACAAATTTCTGTATCCCATCAAGTAAGTCCATTAATGAAACTCGTAAGTAGAGGAGATACCACTGTTGTTGATGCCTATTTAACTCCTATTCTTCGTCGCTATGTTAACCAAGTAGCTAGTCATTTATTCAACGTTAGATTAATGTTTATGAAATCCGATGGAGGGTTAACTGACGCAGAAAAATTTCAAGGTAAAGATAGCATTTTAAGTGGTCCTGCTGGTGGTATTGTCGGTGCTGTTCAAACTAGCAAAAGAGCAGGTTTTGATTTAGTTATTACCTTTGATATGGGAGGAACAAGTACAGATGTTGCTCACTTTAAAGGAGAATATGAAAGACAATTAGATTCAGAAATTGCCGGTGCGCGGATGCGAGTTCCTGTATTAGCAATTAATACAATTGCTGCGGGTGGTGGTTCAATTTTATATTTTGATGGTTCTAGTTATCGTGTTGGTCCAGAGTCTGCTGGATCAAATCCTGGACCCGCTTCCTATCGACGTGGAGGACCATTAACTGTGACAGATGCTAACGTCATGTTAGGCAAAATTCAACCTCAATATTTTCCCGCAGTTTTTGGTAATGAAGGTAAATTACCGCTAGATAAAGAAATCGTAATTCACAAGTTTACACAATTAGCTGAAGATATTGCATCTGTCACCGGAAATTATCAAAATCCTGAAAAAGTAGCATCAGGTTTTATTGCTATTGCTGTGGAAAATATGGCAAATGCTATCAAAAAAATCAGCCTTCAAAGAGGTTATGATGTTAGCAACTATGTACTTTGTTGTTTTGGTGGTGCAGGTGGACAAGTTGCTTGTTTAATTGCTGATACTTTAGGAATGAAAAAGATATTTCTTCACCCTTTTGCTGGTGTGCTTTCTGCTTATGGAATGGGTTTGGCTGATGTGAGAGCTACCAGGGTTACAGGAGTAGAACAACATTTAAATCAAACACTCATTCCTCAATTACAGCAGTTAATGGCAGCTTTAGAAAACCAAGCACGGAGGGAGTTAAACCAAACAGAAAACACGAAATTGGAAGAAGAATTAGTTAAAAAAGTGAATTTAAAATATGAGGGTACTAATTCAATTTTAATAATTGATTTTAACTCAGATGTGGCATTAATGCAACAGAATTTTGAAAAAGAGCATAAATCAAGATACGGTTTTATTCAAACCGAAAAATTCTTAATTATTGAATCTATTTCTGTAGAAGTAATCCAAAAAATGGATACTCCTGAAGAACCCGTAATCATTCGTCAACTCCCAATAGAGGAAACACCCCAACCTATAGAAATAGTCCAGATGTTTACTGCTAAAAAATGGCATGAAACTCCAGTTTATCGTCGAGAAGATTTACAACCAGGAGATACTATAAATGGTGCTGCAATTATTGTCGAAAAAATCAGCACAATTGTAGTTGAACCTAATTGGCAAGCAAAATTAACAGAACGAAATCATTTAATCTTAGAACGTTTGGTTTAATGACTTTGTAGCAACTGTAATTAATGCTAAAATCAATAAATAACTACTTGGTATCATATCATGATGATTACTCAAGAATTAGTATCTCCAGAAAACTTCTTTCCAGAAGATTTAACTTTTCCTCCCAGTGACTTATATAGTGATGAACCTCCCGTGGAAACAGAACTGCATCTAGAGCAAATTATGCTCTTAATCAAATGTCTGAAATGGTTATGGAAAGAAAAAAATGATTTCTATGCAGCAGGAAATCTGAGTATTTACTATAGTCCTCACCAAAAGAAAACCGAAAATTTTCGAGGGCCTGATTTTTTTGTAGTTTTAGGAACAGAGAGAAAGACTCGTAAAAGTTGGGTAGTGTGGGAAGAAAATGGTAAATATCCTCATGTAATTGTGGAAATTCTCTCACCTACTACCGCAAGAACTGATAGAGAAGCTAAAAAAGAACTGTATCAAGAAACTTTCCGTACACCGGAATATTTTTGGTTTGATCCTTATACCTTAGAATTTGCAGGGTTTCATTTAGTAGATGGTAAATATCAACCCATAGAACCTAACGAAAAAGGACATTTATGGAGTGAACAACTAGGTTTGTATTTGGGAATTCATGAGGGTTTATTACGTTATTTTACACCAGAAGGAAATTTAGTACCCACACCTGAAGAAACCGCAGAATTAGAAGTTAAAAGAGCAGAACGTGAAACTCAACGAGCAGAACGTTTAGCAGCAAAATTGCGGGAATTAAATATTAACCCAGATACGATTTAAAAACAATTTGTAGGTTGGGTTGACGCAAATAAACCCAACATACCACAACATACCAATTATTTTGAAGTTAACTATAGGTGAAAAATGTACACGACATCTCAACCAGATCCAGTTCGTTTAGAAATATTCAAAAATCTCTATCAGTTTATCGCGGAACAAATGGGAATTGTTCTGCAAAATACAGCAACATCAGTCAATATTAAAGAACGGCTAGATTTTTCCTGTGCTATTTTTGATGCTTCTGGTTTATTAGTTGCTAATGCTCCCCATATTCCTGTACATTTAGGCTCAATGAGTGAAAGTGTCCGCAGTTTAATTAATGATCAAATAGACAATATTAAACCAGGAAATGTTTATTTATCAAATAACCCCTATAACGGTGGCACACATCTCCCTGATGTCACAGCTATTACCCCAATTTTTGATGAGGAAAACAAACAAATTATATTCTATGTTGCTTCCCGTGGACACCAAGCAGATATCGGTGGTATTACTCCTGGTTCTATGCCTCCTCACAGTACCACAGTAGCAGAAGAAGGAATTATTTTTGATAATTTTCTCTTAGTTAAAGAAGGAGATTTTCAAGAAGCAACCGTGAGAAATTATTTGTTAAATCATCCCTATCCTAGTCGTAACCCGGATCAAAATATAGCTGATTTTAAAGCTCAAATTGCTGCTAATGAAAGGGGTGTTCAAGAACTTGGTAAAATAGTCAATAAATATGGGATTGAAACAGTTAAAGCTTATATGCAGTTTGTCCAAGATAATGCTGAAGAATCTGTGAGACGAGCAATTGATGTTTTAAAAGATGGGTCATTTATTTATGAAATGGATAGCGGTGCAGAAATTCAAGTTCAGGTGACAATTGACCGAAAAAATCGCTGTGCTAAGATTGATTTTACTGGTACATCTGCACAGTTAAATAGTAATTTCAATGCTCCCAAAGCTGTAACTCAAGCTGCGGTTTTATATGTATTTAGAACTTTGGTTGATGATAATATTCCTCTCAATGCTGGTTGTCTCAAACCTTTAGAAATTATTATTCCTGAAGGTTGTATGTTAAACCCAATTTATCCCGCAGCAGTAGTAGCAGGTAATGTGGAAACTTCCCAAACTATAGTTGATGCTTTATATGGTGCTTTGGGTGTGATGGCAGCTTCCCAAGGAACTATGAATAATTTTACTTTTGGTAATCAAAAATATCAATATTATGAAACCATTTGTGGTGGTTCTGGTGCAGGAATTGATTTTGATGGAACTGATGCAGTGCATACCCACATGACTAACTCTCGTTTGACTGATCCTGAAGTTTTAGAAACTCGTTATCCTGTGCTGGTGGAAAGTTTTAGTTTGCGTCCCCATAGCGGAGGAAAAGGAAAATATTCAGGAGGTGATGGGGTCATTCGTCGCATTAAGTTTTTAGAAAAAATGACTGCAAATATTCTTTCTAACCATCGTTTAGTTCCTCCTTTTGGCTTAAATGGTGCAGCAGCAGGACAGGTAGGACGTAACTGGGTACAACGTCAAAATGGCACTGAAGAAATTTTAGATAGTACCGCAACTGTAGAAATGCAACCAGGGGATATTTTTGTGATCGAAACTCCAGGGGGTGGGGGTTTTGGATAATACTCATATCCCCGAATTCTCAACAAAACCGGGGAATTATCTCATTTAAATTAAACATTTTGTGATACATTAACACCAGCTACTTTGGAGGGAATGATCATGCCATAGTAAGCAGCAGCGATCGCTTTCAGGGTTATGAGTTAATGCGATCACTTAAAATTTTATTCCGCAAGCTGTTCCAACTAAAACTCTACAACCACCGGCGTATGATCACTAGGTTGTTCTAACTTCCTTGGTGCAACATCAATAATGCAACTTTGAGCGCGTTCATAAACAACAGGTGTTAAATAATGATGGTCTATTCTCCATCCTAAATTCCTTCTAAAAGCCGCAGTCCGATAATCCCACCAACTATAATTTCCCCCTTCACTATTAAACTTCCTAAAAGCATCAGCAAAACCCAGTGAAAGAATATCTCTTAAAGCTTGGCGTTCTGGTTCTGATGCCATAATATGATTTTCTATTTTCACTTTGTCATTAATATCAATATCTTCCAAAGCAATATTAAAGTCACCACACATAGAAATAGTAGGATTTGACAACAACAGCATCTGCAAATATTTCCGCAAAACTGTTAACCACCGCAGTTTATATTCATATTTCTCACTTCCCACAGCCGAACCATTCGGAACGTAAAGATTAACAATTCTCACTCCATCAATAACACCAGTAATGACCCGCTTTTGCTCGTCCCATTGTGGGTCTAGTTCTGGTAAAATTGCCGCGAAACCCATACTCACATCTTCCAGTGGTTGACGACTAACCAGCGCAACGCCATTATAAGCTTTCTGACCGTAAATATAAGGATGATAGCCTAAGTTTTCAAAGGGAACTAGGGGAAAATCCTTATCTACAACCTTCGTTTCCTGCAAACAGAGGACATCAACAGGATTTTCACTTAACCAGTTGATAACCTGCCCTAAACGTGTACGAATTGAATTAACATTCCAAGTAGCGATTTTCATGAATTACTTATCAGTAGGTTAGTAAATTAAGAAATATAAAATCTGTTAATTTTTTGTAAACATTTTTGATTGTTAATTTTTTTGTTCTACCTCCCATTCACGCCAAAATAAGCTATAAGTAATTGATCCCTGCTGTAAATTCGTATTTGCAAATACAAAAAAAGGAAAAATTGTAAGTTAGACTACAGAATATTCTAATTGAATATGATCCCCAAGATAGATGAAAATACTAAATCCTTGGTATTTATTTAATAATAATGTTAATTGTCAACTATTACTGATACAGTGACATTATATATTAGTGAGTGAGTTGATAGTACAGTTAACCGAAATTACACTTTTACAAGTCAGAAAAGTTAACTGAAATTTGGGCGGAGTAAGTACAAATGTTTTGGTTTTGTCCTCATAAAATGATGCCAGGGATGTCAGGGTTAGTAAAAGGTGATGTCAAATCAATCTATATGATGTTGACATTCTTTGTAGACCAAACCAAGAATCGCAATATTTAGCATATTTATGTGAATTTTTACCAGAAAATATCCCAAAATATGCAAATTTTGTCACCAAACAGAGTGGTTGGCGATTTAACAGATACATCCATTTGAGTTTAATCAAATTTTTTTGCCTGATTACAACAACAAAATTTTTTAGGAGGACATTGGAATGAGTAATAGAGCCAACACTTGCCCGTGCTGCGGTGGATCAATACTGCGTCATATCCGTCATGGTGAACTGTATTGGTTTTGCCTGTCGTGCCGCCAAGAAGTACCACTATTAACAATTAGTCGCTTATCGAATCATTTGGAAAACCGTAACACAGGAGTAGTTACTCCGTCTGCGGTTAATTCAGTAGAGTAGAGTGGTAAACGATACATATCGCTTCCGCTTTGGTTTGAAATTTGTTACCAAAAAAGCTGATAACGTCATGCTGATGTGGATATGATGGAAAAGTAAATAAAACTTAAATAAAAGTTATCAAATGCTGACTCACTCCTCTGGCTTGTCCAAGGTCAAAGACTCAGTAACCACAAAAATTCTCTTAGGTAATGAACCTAAGCCAGAATTAATGGCAATTTTAGCAGTCTACTTTGTCCAAGGCATATTAGGGTTAGCACGTCTAGCCGTTAGCTTTTTCCTGAAAGATGAATTACATCTGAGTCCAGTTGAGGTATCAGCACTGTTGGGAATAGTCGCCCTACCTTGGATGATTAAGCCATTATTTGGCTTTATTTCCGATGGTTTGCCCATATTTGGCTATCGTCGCCGTCCCTATTTAGTGTTATCTGGGATACTGGGGTCTGCTGCTTGGGTAAGTTTGGGTACTATAGTTCATAGTAGCTGGGGTGCAACAATAGCGATCGCCCTATCTTCCCTTTCCGTTGCCTTCAGTGATGTTATAGTTGACTCCCTCGTTGTCGAACGTGCCAGAGCAGAATCTCAAGCCAAAGCCGGTTCTCTACAATCTCTGTGTTGGGGTTCTACCGCCGTAGGTGGTTTAATTACAGCTTATTTTAGCGGGGTGCTACTAGAATATTTCACAACTCGCGCCGTATTTCTAGTCACCGCTTTATTTCCGCTAATTATCTCAATAGTAGCTTGGTTAATCAGTGAAATACCTATTAACAAAGATACCCAACAGCATCATCAGAATCATCCTCTCAGCATCCCAACTCAACTAAAACAAGTACGCCAAGCCTTTACCCAAAAAGCAATTTGGCTCCCCACCGCATTTATCTTTCTCTGGCAATCTACCCCTAGTGGAGAAGCAGCATTTTTCTACTTTTTCACCAACGAACTGCACTTTGCACCAGAATTTTTAGGCAGAGTACATTTAGTCACAAGTTTAGCCTCACTAATTGGGATTTGGATTTTCCAACGTTTCCTAAAAAATGTTCCTTTTCGGATAATTTGTGGTTGGAGTATCTTCATTTCCGCAGCATTGAGAATGACAATGTTACTGTTAGTAACACACACAAATAGAGCTTTAGGAATAGATGACCATTGGTTTAGTTTAGGAGATAGCTTAATTCTTGCCGTCATGGGACAAATTGCATTTATGCCCGTGATGGTATTAGCAGCAAGAATTTGTCCCTTGGGAATAGAAGCAACATTATTTGCCCTCTTAATGTCAATCTTCAATTTAGGCGGAGCTATTTCCAGAGAGTTTGGGGCATTAATTATGCACTGGTTAGGCATTACTGAAACTAACTTTGATAGCCTATGGCTATTAATAATTATCACTAATTTTATCGCCCTTTTCCCACTGCTATTTCTCAACTTTTTGCCAGAGACTGAAGAAACAGAAATTCCCGTATTTGCAGCCAATAAGCATGAATAATTAACTCAAAATTCAGGAGTCATAATAATTGTCAAATCAGGAATTAACCAATTCGAGATTTTCTCAACAATATTACTTATAATTCTCAAAGTCTAAATTTATACTCTTTGGGCGATTATATCGCGGCTACACAGACAAAACCCACCAAGGTGGACTTCGCTTGTGTAGTAGCGAATTATATTCGCCGAAAACTAAAAAATTGTAACAAAAACTACAAAATTGCTATTTGTTGAAAAAAAACAGGGTAAGCTAACCATACATATCCGGTTCACCAAAATACCGTGATGAGGAGTAAATGTTATGGTTACAACCTCTCGTCCAGTCTGGGAAAATCACTCTCCAGCGCATATTTGCCCGTTTGACCAAGCTTGTAGCTATTTAGAATGGGCTGGTAAAGAATTAAAATTAGATCCAGGTTTATTAGAAATTCTCAGCCATCCCCGTAAAGTCGTCACAGTTTCCATACCCGTAAAAATGGATAACGGGGAAATACGGGTTTTAGCAGGACATCGGGTACAACATTCCGATATTTTAGGACCATATAAAGGTGGTATTCGTTACCATCCGGCGGTGACATTACGGGAAGTTTCCGCTTTAGCCATGTTGATGACTTGGAAATGTGCGTTGCTGGGTATTCCCTACGGTGGTGCAAAAGGTGGAATTCCCATAGATCCGAAAAAATACAGTGTGGGAGAATTAGAAAGAATTAGTAGGCGTTATATCAGTGAGTTAATTAAAGATATTGGACCATCCGTAGATATACCAGCCCCGGATATGGGTACTTCAGCCCGTGAAATGGCCTGGATGATGGATACCTATTCTGTTAATGTCGGTCATGCAGTACCAGGTGTGGTGACAGGTAAACCGCTTTCTGTGGGTGGTTCTCTGGGTCGGGAAATGGCTACGGGCCGGGGTGTAATGATTATTGTCCGTGAAGCATTGGCAGATCAAGGTAGATCCCTTGCAGGTGTGAGAATTGCCATTCAAGGTTTCGGTAATGTAGGCAGTGCTGCGGCTGAATTGTTACACCAGGAAGGCGCAAAAATTATTGCTGTTTCTAGTGGTGCTGGGGGTGTATTTTCGGAAACTGGTCTTGATATTCCGGCTTTAAAAGCTTACGCTGCTGAAAATCGTCGCAGTGTGGTAGGATTTCCTCAAGCTATGCCCATTAGTAACGCAGATTTACTAACTTTACCTTGTGATGTATTAATTCCCGCAGCTTTGGAAAATCAAATTACGGAAGAAAATGTGCATCAAATTCAAGCCCAGTTTGTTGCTGAAGCGGCTAATGGTCCTGTGACTTTGGAAGCTAACCGAGTTTTAGAAGCTCATGGTGTGACGGTTTTACCGGATATTTTAGCTAATGCTGGTGGTGTGGTGGTGAGTTATTTGGAATGGGTGCAGGGTCTTTCTTATTTGTTCTGGGATGAGGAAAGGGTAAACCGCGAAATGGAACATTTGATGGTTAATGCTTACCGCCAAGTGATTCAACAAGCACAGGTGCGACGAGTAAATTTACGGTTAGCTGCTTATACTCTTGGTGTGGGTAGAGTGGCGCAAGCTTTGACTGATAGGGGTTTGTATCCTTAGTTATACAGACTGGGATTCAGTTGAGTAGGGGTTTAGTAATGCTAAACCCTTACATCATCATTAAAGTGAAAGTAACTAAAAAGTAACTAAATTGTCTACTTCATCTTGTAACCAAATAGTTAATAGCTGACAACATCTAGCTGACTAATGCTATTAACTTCGGTAATGGAAGTATAGTTCAAAACTTCTTCCAATACTAATCTTTCCTCACGTTTGGTGTTGGTGTCATAGACAATTTCTGTGACAAACCTTAAGTCTGACTTCGATAAATTAATATTACCTAATCGCAGTTTGTTAAATTCCATTACCTCTGGGTTTAAAAAGTATTTGTTGCCTTTCTTTTGAATTAGTCTTGCTCCGGTAGTGTTATGAACTTGCACCCAACGATTATTGTGACGAGCATAGATTGTGTAGACTACATTTGCATATTTAGTAACTGGTTTTTCCAGGATATCTAGATGTACAACGAAGCCTTTTTGATTGGAATTGACTAATCTTCCTAATTTGAATAAGCAATTCCAGTCTTTGACTCTAAAAGCTTTGGATGCGTAACGTTTTTCTCCTCTTCGCACTTCAACTTGGCGACGATCATCATCACGTCTGTTATAGCTGTTGTTATAACTAACGTTTTGAGTGCTGGTAGTGGTTGTGGTACTGACGGTGGTTAGCTGAGTGATGTTAGTAATTTCGGTAATTGAACCATAATTCCAAACATCTTCCAAGACTAATCTTTCTTCCCGGTTTCCTTTGAGATCATAAATAATTTCTGTGACAACTTTGAGGTCTGATCTCGATAAATCAAAGTTACCTAATCTCAGTTTGCTAAATTCAATTACTTCTGGGTTTAAGAAGTATTTTTTGCCTTTCTTTTCAATCCGTCTAGTTCCTATAGTCCGGTAAGCTTCAACCCATCTATTGTTTTGACTAGCGTAGACTGTATGAACTACATTTGCATATTTAGTATCTGGTTTATCCAGGATATCTAGAAACAGAACTAGGGATCTTTGATTAGAATTTACTAATCTTCCTAGTTTAAATGATCCATTCCAATCTTTGACTTTAAAGGACTTAGATGAGTAGCGTTTTTCTTCTTTCTTTTCTTCTCTTCGCGCTTCGACTCGGCGACGATCATCATCACGTCTATTACCTCTGTTGTTATAGCTAATGTTTTGATTGCTGGTAGTAGTTTTGGTACTGACGGTAGTTAGCTGAGTGATACTGCTAATTTCGCTAATTGAACCATAATTCCAAACATCCTCAAATACCAGTTTTTGGCCACGTCTGCTGCTTGTATCATAGAGAATTTCTGTGACAAATCTTAAATCTGACTTCGATAAGTTAATATTCCCTAGTCGCAGTTTGCTATATTCGATTACTTCTGGAGTTAAGAAGTATTTTCCTCCTTTATTTTCAATCAGCCTTGCTCCAGTAGTGGTGTAAAATTGCACCCAACGATTGTTTTGACGAGCGTAGATTTTGTAGACAACATTTGCGTATTTAGTAACTGGTTTTTCTAGGATATCCAAATGTATAACCAAACCTTTTGTGTTGGTATTTACTAATCTTCCTACTTTGAAAAAGCAATTCCAATCTTGGACTCGATATAATTTTGATGACCGATGATATTCTCCTCTGCGGTGTTCATATCTGTGCTTCTTATCATCGTCATCATCATCGTCGTCATCATGATCACGTCTGCGATAATTATTTTTACTATCATCATCATCATCGTCATCGTCATCGTCATCGTCATCGTCATCATCTTTGAGACGATTATCCCTATAATCTTTATCTTTATCTTTATCTTTTTTAGCCAGGAAAAATTCTGATTCCTCACTACCCAATTTATTGATTAATAAGTTGGTTCCTAGCTCTTTTTTTTCAACAGATGTATCTTGTTGTAAATTGTTTATTTCTGTTGTTAAAGAGAGAACGTCAGAGGGAACAGACATCACAGCTACGACAGAGAGACTTGTAACTGTTAAAACATCTTTGCAAAACGAAGTGAACGAAGACTTGCGTGACATTGAGATCCTTTAATCAAATAGGTTACTTTAGTTAGATACCCTATATGACTTTAGACATAGCTATAAGTTCCCAAGTGAATGTAATTTTCTACACTTCTTTGTCGGCTACAAAAATATAAGGCTATGATTTTAATACATCTATCCGTAGGAATATTTTCGTATGTATTTACACTTAAATGATTCAATAATGCTTGTTGTTTACGGTACGACTTGATAATAAACATATATAAAGATATATGAAAACTACACTCAAAGATTAGGCGATCGCTCTATACATTCAGGTGATCAGACAATACAAACTCACCTAAAAACAATAAAGAAGCATCTGATCGTTCTCAACTTCCCCTGAACACATTCCCCCTTATACCCATCGGTTCTTGAGAACAAATCCTTGATGAAAATTGGTTTCCTGAATATAGCTGCAATCATCACGATAAACCCGACTAAAATAGATACACCAATTACCCTTCCTCCAGGAGTATCTAGCGGTGCAGCCAGATTTAGTAGGCTTGGAAATTAGCAAAGGTGAATTAAAACGCTTAACAGGCTTTGACACAGAAGACGTTTTTCGTCCTTCAATTATGGCAGACCAGCAAAAGCGCATCGGCTTTTTTATTAATGAAGCTTTGGTAGCTTTAGCACTGACACCGATTATTGTCGGTATCCAAAAAATCAACCTCTCTATTTAATCGGGAGAATCCTAAATGATATCTCAATTATTGAGTCAAACTCTCTATGAACAAGATTATCCCCAGTGGTTGGAAATCACTTTACAACAATTACAGGAAAAAGACATAGAAAATATTGATTGGGAGCATTTAATAGAGGAGATTACCACATTGGGTAATGAACAAAAACACAAACTAGAAAGTTATCTATTACAACTGCTCAAACATCTGCTATTGTATCAGCACTGGAGCATTCCTGATTGTAAAAATCATTGGGAAGTAGAAATTGATAATTTTCGTGTAGAAATCAGGAAATTAACCAAATCAAAAAACCTCTATAATTATCTGTTAACAGTGCTGGATGAAGTATATAATGATGCAGCACGACAAGCTAAGAAAAAAAGTGGTTTAAATTGTTTTCCCCAAACTTGCCCTTACACAATTGAACAAATTTTAGATGTAGAATATTTACCACCATTCACATACTTATGAATAACCAACCCAAAATAATCGTTTTAGATGATGATCCAACTGGTTCTCAAACCGTTCACAGTTGCTTACTCCTGATGCGCTGGGATGTGGAAACCTTGCGTTTGGGGTTAAAAGATGATGCTCCTATTTTCTTTATTTTAACCAATACGCGATCGCTCACCCCAGAAGATGCAGCAAACGTCACCAGAGAAGTTTGTCATAACCTGAAAATTGCCTTAGCAGCAGAAAAAATCGAGGATTTTCTCGTAGTTAGTCGTTCTGACTCCACCTTACGCGGTCATTATCCCATAGAAACCGATGTCATCGCCGCAGAACTTGGACCCTTTGACGCTCATTTTCTCGTACCCGCATTTTTTGAAGGTGGGAGAATTACCCGCGACAGCATCCATTATCTCATTATTGACGGTGTTCCTACCCCCGTACATGAAACAGAATTTGCTCGTGATTCTGTTTTTAGTTACAATTACAGCTACTTGCCTAAGTACGTAGAAGAAAAAACCAAAGGACGCATCAAGGAAGATACTGTCACTAGGTTTTTACTTGCAGATATCCGTGCTGGAAGTTTAGAAAGCTTACTACAACTGCATGATAATCAATGTGGGGTAGTTGATGGCGAAACCCAAGCGGATCTTAACACCTTTGCTGTAGATATATTAACAGCCGCAAGTCAAAGAAAACGCTTTTTGTTCCGTTCCGCTGCTAGTATATTAACAGCTTTAGCGGCTTTACCCCCCCAACCCATCCCTGCTGAAAATATGGCAGAATATGTGCGTGGTGGTAAACCGGGTGCAGTGATTGTTGGTTCCCACGTCAAAAAGACAACTCAACAGTTAGAATCATTGTTAGCAGTTGAGGGAACGGTGGGGATAGAAGTTAATGTGGGAAGATTACTTGATGATGGAGTGAATGAATCTGCTAAACTGCTAACCGAGATTCTGGAAAATGTCCGGGAAGTACATAATGCTGGGAAAACACCAGTAGTTTACACTAGCCGTCAGGAATTATCTTTTAAAGATGTCAAAACCAGGTTAGAATTTGGGGCAACAGTTTCGGCTTTATTAATGGATATTGTCAAGGGTTTACCAGCTGATATAGGATTCTTAATCAGCAAGGGGGGTATTACTTCTAATGATGTCTTGAGTACCGGACTAGCTTTAACTTCTGCTAGGTTATTAGGTCAAATTTTAGCCGGTTGTTCAATGGTAATTACACCATCTGATCATCCTCAGTTTCCTAATTTACCTGTTGTATTATTTCCCGGTAATGTCGGTAATGCTGATGCCTTAGCTACAATTTATCAAAGATTGACTAATCAGTAATTAGTTATCAGGAGTTAGGAGAATTTTAGATTTTAGATTTTAGATTTTAGATTTTAGATTTTAGATTGGAGTTAACAAAAACAATCTAAAATCAAAATTTGTATCACCAATTACCAATTACCAATTACCAATTACCAATTAAGAATGAATTTTGATTCTAAGAAATCATCAAAAGATTTGGAAATGGAGTCAAATTCTGCACTTCCTAATGCAGAAGCAATCTCTATTAATGATGATAGAGAGGATAAAATTGCCAATCCTGTTGATAAAAAAGCAGATACAAGTGTTGAAGATCGAGACAATGATTCTATTATCCCCAATGGGGAGTTAAATTCTGTTCTTGTCTATTTACAAGCTAATTCATCTGGGAAAGTAGACTCTAATTCTGAAGAGAAGAAAACAGAAGAATCTGCTGCGGATTTAATTGATTTGAACAGCGATGAGTTAGGATTACCAGAACAAAGAATCAACAATAATATTCAAGTTCAGATCCAAACGGAGGAGGGAAGACTATTATTAATTTTGCCAACTGAATCTCAAGTACCTGCTTCTGAATTCAGTTGGTCCCAGATTTGGCAACAAATGAGACAGCGACTCAATGGTAGTGATCGCTTGCGGACACCTAATACTATAGTCCATTTAGTCGCAAAAGACCGCTTATTAGATAGTAGACAACTGCAAGAACTGGCAGAAACATTAAGTGAAATCAAACTTCAGTTAAAATCAGTTGTCACTAGTCGCAGACAAACAGCGATCGCCGCTTGTACATTAGGTTATTCTGTTGAACAAATACAGCTACAATCATCCTTAACTACTGATCTCCAAGCTACTCCCAAACCTTTAGCAGATGCGCTCTATCTAGAAATGACTGTAAGATCAGGTGGAGAAATTCGTCATCCCGGCACGGTGATTATTTTGGGAGATATCAATCCTGGTGGTATTGTGGTTGCAGATGGAGATATTCTAGTTTGGGGTCGTCTGCGGGGGGTGGCTCATGCTGGTGCTGGGGGAAATCGTAATTGTCTAATTATGGCTTTGCAAATGGAACCAACCCAACTGCGAATCGCCGATGCAGTTGCGAGAGCGCCTGAAAAGTCGCTGACACAGTTCTTTCCTGAAGTGGCGCATATCACACCCCAAGGCATCCGCATCGCCAAAGCTACTGATTTTTCTCGCACTCAGTTAAGTAAAATTAATCAAAGTTTCTAAATATTTCTAAATATTCTCTAAATATTTAGTATTATTTCCACCAAACCTAATCGAGCGCATTGCTGTTATGAGTCGTATTATTGTAATTACCTCCGGTAAAGGAGGAGTGGGTAAAACCACGGTTTCCGCAAATTTGGGCATGGCTTTAGCCAAAATCGGGCGACAAGTTGCCCTGGTTGATGCGGATTTTGGTTTGAGAAATTTAGATTTGCTACTAGGACTGGAAAACCGCATTGTTTACACAGCGGTAGAAGTGTTAGCTAGAGAGTGTCGTTTAGATCAAGCTTTGGTGAAAGATAAACGACAACCTAATCTGGTACTTCTACCAGCTGCCCAAAATCGGACTAAAGATGCTGTCACACCTGACCAAATGAAATTGCTAGTAAATGCACTAGCGCAAAAATACCAGTATGTAGTGATTGATAGTCCCGCCGGGATTGAAATGGGGTTTAAAAATGCGATCGCCCCAGCTAAAGAATCCCTCATTGTCACCACCCCAGAAATCTCCGCAGTCCGCGATGCTGACCGGGTAGTGGGATTATTAGAAGCACAAGGTGTCAAAAAGATCCATTTAATAATTAACCGGATTAGACCTGCAATGGTACGGGCAAATGATATGATGTCTGTGCAGGATGTTCAGGAACTTCTCGCTATTCCCTTAATTGGGGTCATCCCTGACGACGAGCGTGTGATTGTCTCTACCAACCGAGGAGAACCTTTAGTATTATCAGAAACTCCTTCTTTAGCGTCCATAGCTTTTGAGAACATTGCTCGGAGATTAGAAGGGGAAACTGTCGAATTTCTTGAGCTTGACTCACCTAACGACAACATCTTTTCCCGGTTGCGGAAGTTGTTGTGGACAAAAATTGTTTAACTTATTTTCCAGTCTCCGCCTTAAAACTAGCAGCAATGATTCTTGAACTTTTAGAAAAACTTTTTGTTCGCACACCTGACACCAGTCGTACCCAAGTTAAACGTCGTCTACAAGTAGTTATAGCTCACGACCGTGCCGATTTAGACGCGCAAACTTTGGAAAAAATGCGCCAGGAAATCCTAGCTATTGTTTGTCGATATGTAGAAATTGAGACAGATGGTTTGGAGTTTTCCCTAGAAAGCAACCAACGTACAACTGCTTTAATCGCTAATTTACCTATTCGTCGGGTAAAGGAAGCTACATCTGAGTCGGAAGACACTAGTGATACATCTATTGAGGTTTGATCTGTAGGGTGGGTTAGGAGTCAATACTTTTCGGTTAAGCCCAACAAATATAATGATGTAGGTTGGGTTGACGATAGGAAACCCAACATTTACAAGGGTTTGTTGGGTTTCACTTTGTTCAACCCAACCTACGAAAACTCTTAACCGAACAGTATCGGGTTAGGAGTGTAATTTAATTTCCACTGTAACCTACCTTTTCTGAGTTTCAAGACTTGACAAATCGCAAATATTATTGTACACTTATGTTATGAGTGGGAATCTGTGGGCGCATATATATAGGCTTTTTAACTGTCTGAATCAGGATAACCAGGATTTAATGATTTACAGGATGGTAATTTTTAGATGGTTCGTTTGGTGATAAAATTTGCATTTGTCTGAATCAGGATAACCAGGATTTCAGGATTTATGCTAATGAAAATTGCATTTGTCTGAATCAGGATAACCAGGATTTCAGGATTTACAGGATGGTAATTTTTAGATGGTTTAAATTATTCAAAAACAATCATCCAATCACATCCTGATAGCAAAGTGTAGTGTTAGCCATAAATGCTCAAAACTTGTTATATATGGCGCGGACAGATTTCTAGATATACCATTACAATAGCAAAAACTCAGAACACTGTCAACCCCCCTCGCTGAAATAACGAAAACTCATTAAATTATTGACTTCATTCTCAATAATGTTGAGAATAGACCCTCCTTTATTGATAAAAATCTTTTTTTCGATAGATCCCCGACTTCTTCAAGAAGCGAGGGATCTGGGTATTAGCAGAAAGAAACCGAAAAACCTCTTCCCTCCTGCCTCCTGCCTCCTGCCTCCTGCCTTCTACTAATTAAATCAATCCTGCTGATTCATACAGTCTTTTAAACAAAGCTTTAATCTTAGTACCATAATCTAAATCTGCTGACCATCTTCCTGATAGTTGATCAACAGAAGGTGCAACACCCCTAGTCACAAATCTAAACCGAGGATCTACTTCTTGTTGTACTAAAGGTTCTAAACTAGCGTAGGCTTTTAAATGTTGAATATGCGCTCTCACACCAATTCTGGCACTAGGAAAAGATGCAGCTTCAGATCCACCACCGATCGCTCCTAAACCGGCAAAGTTATTTTGTTGAGGTTTAATATCGCTACCAAAACGTAAAAAGCCAGTTTCTAGACACATTTGAGAAAAGGCAATATCATGATTTACTCCTTCAATTGTCGCTTCTTCCCGATACAGTTTAGGAATGTCAGGAAACTGTACTAAAGCATTTTCATTGTTATTCCTCAAAAATAGTTGTAGCTGCACTTCTGTGGTATTACCATTAGAAATAATTTGCTCAATATGTCCAGGACAAATTGTTAAAATTGAACGGAGTTTAAGAGTTCGAGTTGCACTATCCCAAGCAATAGAAATATTAAAATCTCTCAGTTCAATGGCTTTGATATAAACTACACGCCGATAAGTTACACGGTTAACATTAGGAGCTTTTGATAAATCAATCCGCAACCGATCTACCAAATCAATGGGAATATAAGAATTACCATTAATTAATACCCCTTGTTCTGGATAATTTTGCCCATTGATGTTAATATTAATTGGTGGATAATTTGGTTCTATAGGAGTTCCCGGACTAGGATCAACTGCTCGACTCCAAGCTATTAATCCATCAACAATTCCTAAAGCAAAATCACGACGACGAGTTTGTAATAAATTGCGATCGTCTGGACTGCTGAGAAACCCTACTTGCATGACTAAAGCTGGTAAAGTAGTGCGGCGACAAAACTGTAAACTACCTAAGCCGCTGTCTGTATCTGGTCTGACTCCGCGATTAGGTAATTGAGGTACACGACGCAACAATCCCATCAGTAACATTTCTGCATTTTGCTTGCGTTGATTGTTGCTGGCAATGTAGTAAACACTAGCACCCCTAACAGTAGGACTACTAGCAGCATCAGCTTGAATTTCTACAGCCACATCAGTGGAACGACCGCGAGAGTTAATCCAGGTGATAGTTTGGGCAGCACTTAAATCATCAGGTACAGCTAAAACTTCAACACTACGCGCCCTAAGTTCTGTTACAATCAAATCCCGCAACATAATCATTTCTCTGGCTTCAGTTGTACCACCTGCGATCGCACCAGGATCAATTCCGCTTGCTTCCCTACCACCATGCGCGGCCGAAATAAAAATACGTCCCATTTTGATTATTTTCCGTTGTTAAGCTCCAGCATGAAGCAATTTTAGCGATTATTTTGGGTCTGGGATCAAGAATATAATAAGGCAGGAGTCAGGAGTCAGGAGTCAGGAGTTTTGATTTTTTCCCCAATCACCAATCACCAATCACCAATCACCAATCACCAATCACCCAAAAATGCAAATCCCCCGTTTACATCCAGATACAATAGAAGAAGTTAAACACCGGGCTGATATTGTTGATGTTGTCTCAGATTACGTGGTATTACGTAGACGGGGCAAAGATTTTGTTGGTTTATGTCCTTTTCATGATGAAAAAAGCCCCAGTTTTACAGTTAGTCCCGCCAAGCAAATGTATTATTGCTTCGGTTGTCAAGCTGCGGGTAACGCCATTAAGTTTGTCATGGATTTGAATAAACGACATTTTGCAGAAGTAGTTTTAGATTTAGCAAAACGTTATCAAGTTCCTGTAAAAACTTTAGCCCCTGAACAAAGACAAGAATTACAGCGTCAGATATCTTTACGTGAGCAATTATATGAAATTCTAGCATCTACATCCCAATTTTATCAACACGCTTTAAGGCAAAATTTGGGTCAAAAAGCGATGCAATATTTACAGGAAAATCGTCAATTAAAAATAGAAACAATTCAACAATTTGGTTTAGGTTATGCTCCTTCTGGGTGGGAAACTTTATATCGTTATTTGGTGGAAGATAAACATTATCCTGTGCAGTTGGTAGAAAAAGCCGGTTTAATTAAACCCAGGAAAGAAGGGGGCGGTTATTATGATGTATTTCGGGATCGGTTAATGATTCCTATCCGCGATATTCAAGGAAGAGTAATTGCTTTTGGTGGCAGAACTTTAACAGATGAACAACCAAAATATTTAAATTCACCAGAAACAGAATTATTTAGTAAAGGTAAAACCTTATTTGCTTTAGATCAAGCCAAAGATGGTATTTCTAAATCAGATCAAGGGGTAGTTGTAGAGGGATATTTTGATGCGATCGCTCTCCATGCAGCAGGAATTAATAATGTCGTTGCATCCCTGGGTACAGCATTAAGCATAGAACAAGTGCGGCTATTATTGCGTTACACAGATTCCAAACAATTAATACTCAATTTTGATGCAGATAAAGCCGGAATTAACGCCGCAGAAAGAGCAATTGGTGAAATTGCCACCTTAGCATATAAAGGTGAAGTACAGTTAAAAATTCTCAACATTCCCGACGGTAAAGATGCAGATGAATACTTACAAAATCATACAGCAGCAGATTATCAGCAACTATTAACAAATGCACCACTGTGGTTAAATTGGCAAATTGAGGAAATCATTAAAGATAGAGATTTAAAACAAGCTACCGATTTTCAAATAGTTACTAAAGAAATGGTTAAACTCTTGCAGAAAATCGTTAATAGTGATACACTTAATTATTATATTTCCTACTGTGCAGAAATACTCAGCTTAGGTGACACTAGATTAATACCCCTAAGAGTTGAGAACCTACTAACTCAAATTGCACCTGCTAGTGTGCAAACTCCACCACTGCGACCACGCAAACCAGAGTCAAAAACGCCAAAGCTATCTCTAGTAACCACTGAACGCAGTTTATTAGAACAAGCTGAGGCGTTATTATTGCGGATATTTTTACATTGTCCTGAACAGCGAGAGGTAATATTTGCAGAATTAGAAGAGCGAAATTTAGAATTTAGCCTTTCTCATCATCGGTTTTTGTGGCAAAAAAGTTTAGAATTTCCATTAGAAGAAATAGATTTAATTTCTAAATTACAAAATCGGTATTTAGAATTAGAAGAAGATTTAAAAATAGTATCTCATGTATTTCATTTAAACGAGAAAAACAAAACAGAAATATTAAGAACACCTCAAGTTGTACAAGCAACATTAGCTTGTATGGAAAGAGTTTTGAGAGAAAAACGTTATCGTCATTTTATGGAACTGTGGAAGAAAATTGATCCACAAGTAGAACCAGAAAAAGAGAAAATATATTATAATAATGCCATGTCTGAAAAAATGCGGATACAAGAATTAGATAGACAAAGACAATTTCCCATTTCCGAATTATTTTAATCCTGTAAATCTTGAAATCGTGAAATTCTCATTGAGAGAAATAAACCTATGAAACTACAAACAATTATCCAAGAAATCAAAACTGTTAAAGCCTACTATACCCCAGAAGAATATTTAGAACTAGAAGAAAAATCAGAGTACAAAAATGAATATAGAGATGGGGAAATTATACCAATGACAGGCGGAACAACAAATCATAATAAACTGGCATTAAATTTAGCTACTAGCCTGAATTTAGCATTAAATGATTTAGACTATGAAGTTTATATAGGTGATGTAAAACTGTGGATACCACGCTATCAGGAATTTACCTATCCTGATGTCATGGTCATAGAAGGTGAGCCTATTTATTATAGTACAAATACCACAATTGTCACCAATCCTTTATTAATTGCCGAAATTTTATCTAAATCTACAAAAGACTATGATAGGGGTGATAAATTTCTTTATTATCGTTCCATTCCCGAATTTAAAGAATATATTTTGATTGATCAAACTCAACATTATGTAATGCAATATGTCAAAAATAATGAAAATCAATGGCTTTTGACAGAGTATGAAACAGAAGATGCTATTTTAAAACTTTCATCAATTAACCTTCAATTACCTTTAAAAAAACTGTATAAAAAAGTTAACTTTTTAGCACAAATAGAGTAATATCTCGTTCCCAGTCTCTGACTGGGAATGCCATTACAGAGGTTCTACCTCTACTTTATCATAAGGCAGAGCCTTACAAACTTCATTCCCATACAGAGTATGGGAACGAGAATTAACGATAATTAAACAGAGTATGGGAACGATAAATTAAAACATTAAATAAAATTTACCTTGGGAAAAATTGACTTAGATAACATTCCATGTACTCCTTTTTGGGGACTATTAACCACTTGAGTAATATGAAAATTCACTGCTAAACTACATAAAACATAAGCATCTTCTGGAGATAAATTTGTAAAGCGTTCTAGAAAATCAATCATATTTTTTAAAGCCAATTCCAAAGCATCATCTAAAGTTTCTGCAAAACCCATTGTGATGAAATCTGTAGGTGTTTCTGCTATGGGTGTTGTCAGTTGTAAATCTTTACGCAGTATGAGTTTAATTCTACCATTCATAGATGTTTCAATAGCAGTTACATTCACTTCCCCATCACCTTGTGCAGAATGTCCATCACCAAGAGAAAATAATGCACCGGGAAGATATATAGGTAAAAATAACCTTGAACCTGCTTGTAATTGACGATTATCAATATTCCCTCCATAAGCACCTGGGGGGATAGAATTACGGTTATTTTCTGGTGTAGCGACTCCTAAAATGCCAAAAAAAGGTGTGAGGGGAATTTTGATATTTGAACCCGGTGGAAATTCGGCAAAATTATTTTTTAAATCGAGGGGAATAAATCTTAACGCAGGTTGAAAAAACTGCTGTGGTAATGCTCCCCAACCTTCACGAATAGCGTTAAAACCAACAGGTAAACGGGGTGAAATTGCCTCTAATTGTACTTCTAAAACATCTCCTGGTTCTGCATTGTTGATGTAAATTGGTCCGGTGAGTAAATGGGGTCCTGGTGCTATTTTTTGTTCTGGTGGTAAATTTTCACAGATATCAATAAATTCTGGTGTGAGAAATTCTGAAGGTGCTTTGTCGTAAACGTAATAACCTGTGTATGTTTCTATGTCTATTGTGTCATGGGAATTTACAAACAGTGCTGGTTTTAATAAGTGAGAAAAGCCACCTAAATGTACAGTTTCTTTGGTAGCTTTTAAAATGTGGTGAGTCATTTGATTTTGGATTTTAGATTTTGGATTTTCATATTCATATCCCGCTAAATATACCAGAAAGTAGGTAATTTAAATTAGCATATTTGCGAAGTAATGAATTGAATTACATCCGCTAATCCGGTTTTAGTTTTTAAGTTGGTAAAAATAAAAGGTTTATCACCTCGCATTTTTTTTGCGTCTCTTTCCATCACGTTTAAATCTGCGCCAACATAGGGTGCAAGGTCGGTTTTATTAATAACTAATAAATCTGATTTTGTGATACCTGGACCACCTTTGCGGGGGATTTTATCACCAGCAGCAACGTCTATGACATATATAGTTAAATCTACTAATTCGGGACTAAAAGTAGCGGCTAAATTATCACCACCACTTTCTAAAAAGACTAAATCTAAATCTGTGAATTTTTCTTCTAGTTGTTCAATTGCTGCTAAATTCATGGAAGCATCTTCACGAATAGCGGTATGGGGACAACCTCCTGTTTCTACTCCCAAAATGCGATCGCTCTCCAAAGCTTGAGAACGGACTAAAAATTGAGCATCTTCTTGAGTGTAAATATCATTGGTAACAACTGCTAATTTATATTTTTCTCGCAATGCTTTACACAAAGCATCTACTAAAGCCGTTTTTCCAGAACCTACAGGTCCTGCTACCCCAATTCGATAAGCATTCATAAGTAATTGGTAATTGGTAATTGGTAATTAGTGATTGGTAATTGGTAATTGGTAATTGGTAATTGGTGATTGGTAATTGGTAAAATTCTTACCTATCTTCTCTTACTATTCCCTATTCCCTGTTAAGAGTTCCCTAACTCCTAAACAACCTAGTATATTGGGTTTCATGCTGCATACTAGCTAGAGATAAACCCCAACTACAACAAGCTAGATTATCATCTTCTAAGGTGAGAATTTCTGACATTGTAATATTTAATAATGTTTGTAACTCCAACAATATTTCTTGTCCAGCGGTTTGGCCAAGGGGAATAATTTTGACTCCAGCAGTAATTAAATTATTTATCCAACTATGCAGATATGCTAATAATGCAGCATCAGTATTAATTTGCCAATGAGCGCAAGCAATACCAAAAGCGATCGCATAATTGCAAGGATAACCCACAGCAGTAGCTAATGGTACAATTTGCGGGGTAATTTTACTTAATAATTGTAAGAGCGATCGCCCCATTTGCCAACTAGCAGCGCGTAATTCTTCTGTATCTCTCACCGCAGATAACCACAAATTCCATCTTTTTAAATCTTCTAAATTACCAATTTTCGCAGTTTCTAAAGCTCTGATCATCACAGCCCCATCTAGGCGAATTGAGCCATAGTTTAACTCAGCTTTTAACCAATTTTTTAGGCTTTTACTATTATTAATAGTCCCCATTTCTACCAACATTTCCAACCCTTCCGAATAGCTATAAGCTCCCACAGGTAAAGCCGGACTAGCCAATTGTAAAATAGATAAAAAATGACTATGAGTGAGAGTGAGTGTTTCCATAAGCTCCTAATTCTGGCTGAAAAGGTACAACTTCTTCTTTAATTTCTAAACCCAACTTTTCCAACATTGTGCATAAAACTGCATCGGGAGACAAACGCAAATAATTTGGCGTAATTTCCACAGGTACATGACGATTACCCAAATGATAAGCTGCTCTTGATAACAGTAAAGGTGTGTGTGCAACCACAGTCAAAACAGGTTCAGGTTTAGCAACAATTCTGATGAAATTGCTTTGACTTTCATCTGCCAGAATATCACCATTATGTAAAACCGTACCTCTTGGTAAACGCAAAAATACCACCTGACCATCTGCTAATGTAAACCGATGACGACTACGGGTGCGTTCTTCAGCAGTGAGTGGAAGAGTTAAATTAACAACAGCATTAATATCAGGAGGTTTAATTTGCGTTAACGTCAGCATCATTGAGGAAATCATTGATAGATATCTTTGTGAATTTTAAGCCATGATGGTACAAAAAAAACACAAAAATCTTAAAAAAATAAATCCCCAACTTCTCAAAGAAGTCAGGGACCTATATCCTGCACCTTTTATGTTTAATTCTCATCCCTACCATGAATTTGAGCCGGGGGACTCGTTGCTTCCACCGCTGTAAATGGTTGCAGAATTCTATAAGAATGAATTGCACCTTTTGGTACAACCCAAGAACTACCTTTTTCTAGGATAATTGTTTGTCCGGCAATATCCAATTCTGCTTGTCCATTAATTACATAACCAACAGTTTCATATTCCCGTTGAGTTGGTACTTTTTCCTCTCCAGGTTCTTCATTTTCCCACAGTCGCATCGAAACAGTTTTACCAGATGCAAGATACTTTTGACCGAGTTGACCTTTGGGAGAATAGGCAGAATCAACTTTTTTAACACTGGTGTCACTCATAAAACTTGAGGCTCCAATTATTATTAAATTTGAAGTTTGAAGTGTTTTGTGTTTCAATCAGATTTAATTTGCATGGTAAGGGTGGGCTTTGTTTACCACTCCACAAGAGTTATATTTTCTTCAGGTGCTTGAAAAACTTGCTAGTCTATATTTTTGATGCAAGCAAATATTCTGACTCCTGACTCCTGAATTCTTGGTTTATCTCTTGTCTCTCAATATCCTTTCCGGTGGTATATTCTCTTGATAATATCCTGGTTTACCTCTAGTAATTGGCTCTACAGTTTTTTCAACATTTGTGCGTACATCCTGTAAAAACTCTTTTGTAGATTCAGGAATAGGTTCATCAAGATTTAGTCTTTCTCTAACATTATCAGCAGTATCTTTAAGTCTCTTCTGAGCATTTTCAACCTGCTGATCATTTCTGATCTCTGCTGCGTCTGGAGTACCTTTGTAATAAATGCCTTCTGGAGTTGTCACAGTATCAGCCTGTGCTATTAGCATCATATTACCAGAGCTAAAAACTGGGAAGCCGAAAAAGCTAAATACTACAAAAGAGATTACCAGAAGACGTAAAATTACACGTTGTAGATTCTTCAAAAAATGGTTCATAAGTATCCTTGTAAATATGGTTTTTGCTAACTGAATGCTAATTGCTAATTACCTAAATCACAGCAGCACTAGAAGTCGGTTTAGGAGGCTTCACACCAGCAGAGATTCGCCCTCGATAGAGTTCTACTAATCGCTGTTCATATTTACCCAAATCATTGTGAATCTCCTTGAAAATTGCCGTTGCTACTGGGTCAGTATAAGTTGCAGACAAATTGCTAATATCACCAATACCTGTTTGCACATCACCCAATGCACAACGGATTTGATAGATATCATCACTACCAGTCAAGGCAGATTTTACCTTGGCATATTGATTAGCAATATTTGCAGCTAAAGACGGTTTTTCATGCAAACGATCAAGATAATTTTCCAGCTTTTGAATATGGCGCTGTTTATTAATTATCATTTCTTGAAACAGGTTTTTAACTTCCTGATCAGATTCTTTTTCTAAATACTTTTCTAAAGCTTCTAAGGAATAACGTTCACCACCTAAAGCAGTATTTAGACCTTTAACAATTTCATTCTTTGTGGAACCACCCCAAGCATCAGCTAATTTCCACCATTCAGCACTTGTGTCTTTTTCATTAGGTAAATTAGCATCTTTACCACCATAACCTAACCGGTTTAAAAGTGCTGTTGTAAAAATTGCCAAATCTCCAGGTTCACGAGATGTAATCAAATTACCATCTACAACTACTGGTTCATCTAAATAATTTGCCCCCGCATTAGTTATGTCTTTACAAATAGCAGAAAATCCTGTTACTTGTTTACCTTTGAGTAAATCTCCTTCAATTAAAACCTGTGGTCCGTGACATACTGCGGCTATTAATTTACCTTGTTTCATTGCTTCGCGCACAAAGCAAACTGTATTACAATTTCGCCGCATTTTATCAGGAGCCATACCACCAGGAATTACCACTGCTGCAAATTCATCAACTATAGCTTCTGTTGTTGTTCCATCAGCTTGAATGCTCAGTTTTCCCCGTTTTCCCTTATATTTTTCATTCATCCGTGAACCCAGGACTACTACCTCCATTCCCGCTTGTTTTAGCCCGTTACAAGGAACTATAAATTCTAAATCTTCTACTGCTTGTTCAATGAGAATTGCAACTTTTTTCTTACCCAAATGATGATTATTGTTGATCATTGGTTTTCTTTCCCTGGTTATTTCTCAAATTAAACTTGTTAACTGATTGAGGAATTAAGCGTTATGCTGGCATTTCACTGGTTGATGAAGTAGCAAACAACTCCTCATAATCATGTGAAAAATAGGTGTGAAATTTCTTGAACTTCTCTGGAGTTACAGCATTTTGTAAAACAGCAAAAACAGCCCGCACGTGCATTGCAGTTGTAGTTGGTTCGACGTTTTCTTTTTGACTGGTACGCTCAATAAACTCTTGCAGATGAAAAGATTGACTAGCTTCTATCTCTCTACCTCGCAAACATTCACCTAATTCTGGTGGTATTTGTGCAGCTAATTCTTGTGCTTCATCTTTAGGAATAAGTTCTCTCACCGTTTCTAATGTTGCACGAGTAGCAACTTCCGCTTCTTCACGGGAATTTGATTGAGCTAGACTTTGTACATGGGTAATGAATTCTGTATATTCCACTTTTTAACCTCCTCTCTGAAACCTGAAAACCTAAAATTCATAAATAATTATTTGGCTTAGGTTGAATTAGATAGTGATTCTTGAAGAAAAAATAATTGTTAGTTGCTGTTTTTCAAACCTAAAACATCTAGAAATAAAAACATCTAGAAAAATAATATTAATGAATTTCTACTTACCATATTAATCTTAATATTTAATAAATTGTTCCTCTTCGTTCTGAGGGGATAGATTTTTTATAACTTTAGTTATAAAACTTTAGTTAGATAAAGATATTTTGTGAAAAGGTTATAATCAAAAGGCAGCAAGTGACTATTAGCATGGCAAACAAACGAAATAATCACGAAAATAAATCTAATGATTTGCCACAGGAAATTACTGAATCCTATGGTACGGGTGTAAAAGACTTGCCTGGATATAATATTGGTGAACGTTCGCTGCGAGAAAATAGACAAGAGTATACAGAAAGCAGTCCTGAATTTCCTGTTGAATTCACTATTACTGCTGATGAAGTTGATACTTATTGGCAAGATACTGTAGGAGATGAAGCTGTTGGTGGTACTGTTGCTACTCCTGACAAGAATGTAGTTGAGGAATTAGGAGCAGCAGTAGGTTTAGAAATGAATGACTATGCCTTTCTTCGCACTAACGATATTTTAGAACACCGTGATGATGAGCGTTGGGAACTAGATCCGAAGTCTGCTGAAGATTATAAAGATCGGCGGGAAGATAATTCATAATTATGAATGTCACCGGGAATTTTAGATTTTAGATTTTAGATTTTAGATTAAACAAATTCGTCAATCCAAAATCCAAAATACTCGCTGCGCTGCGTACGCTTCGCTAAGGTCAATTCAAAATTGAGTGACCATCACCTGATCTAAAAGTTGCAGATTGAGTTTAGTTCAACGACTGATTAGATGAAATATACTGCTTTTGACAATATTCCTTGGTTGGGGTTACAGATACAACTTCCACTTCCACCGGTTGTTCTGGTGTTGGGTTAATAATAAACTCACTCGCACCTTGATGGGGTTTTTGTGAATTTCCCCAATCATAGGTATACCCCAAACCAGACCAAGGATAGTATTCCTTTTTGGTGTTACTGAAAGAATTGGTGTATATTGTCTGGATTATAGGACTGCTATCAGGCACTGGTAAAGGTAAAAGATTACAAGTAGCATCGTCAATTTCTGGATCAATACATGGTCTAATTAAATCTTCTCCTTTGACCCACATTTCAACAAAATGGGTTTTGCTGGAATACTTGTTTAAAATTAATCCCAAATACTGTTGTAATCTTAGTGAAAGCTCAATATCATCAGGAATATTTGCGTCTGGGGCTTGATATTGTTGGCAAAATTCTTTTACTTGTGGTGCTGGTGTAAACCAAGTTTGATAAGCTAGTTGTTTTTTTGCACCTATGGGCCAGTCTACGCTTGGGTCTTTTACATATCTCCAAGTTGACATTAAATATTCAATTTTGCCATTATTTTCTCTCCATTGAATTTTGGTGTCTTTGGGAGATAATGCCCACAGATTACTTACTACTTCATCTGCTAATGGCTGTTTTGCATCTTCAACACCATCTGCTAATGTTTTGGATAACAAGTTATAAGTTTCTGGTTGATATTGCAATAGATACTCATAAACATTTATTGGGACTTCTGCTTGGGCTAGTTGTGCTTTGAGTACAGGATATATATTGCTTTCAGCTAATACTCTGGGTTGCCATCCAAACACTAAAAAAGCACTACAAATAGTACAACATAGGAAACCTATTAAAAATCGCTGTTGCCAGTTCTTCATGGTAACTAACCTGGTGGTATTGATAGTGAATTGTCAAATAATTCCATGTCAGATTTTATGGTTAATCATCCAGTCATATCCAATGTGTTTATTTTTTGTAATTAAAGATTTGTGTATGAAAAATAAATTTTTATGTAGTTTTTTAAAAGAATTATGATTTTCTAACATTTTTTTATTCAGCCAGCTAAATCACCGTATAATTATCAGTTAGAAGTTCACGTCATTAGTAAAATCTATTACATATTAAGCAGCATCGGGCATGAGGAGAAAAAATAACTGCTCAGATGAACTAAAAAGAAAATTCTCCGTCAAGGGAAGTAACAGTATATGTTTAGAGGTAAAGTTATGTCATCACCAACTCTGCGGTATTTATTTTTCAGTAGTCTAAGCCTATCTTTATTTATCGGTAACTCCGTAGCCTTTGCCCAAACGGGTGTTGTTGTTCCCACAGTACCATCAGGCTCAACAACAACAGTACCATCAGGTTCATCTACGAATATACCGACTTCTACCCCTGTTAATAGTAGCACTAGATTTAGCTGTCAATTTCACAACGATAGATACACTGTGATGTATCAACCCCAAAGCCAACCAGGTCAATTTTTTCCTTGGGCTGCACCTCAAGCGTTGGGTAGTGGTTGGACTCCTCAAAATCGTTGTGAAGCGATCGCTAATCGTTTAGAATTATACCGCCCCGACGGACTACAAGAACTGCAAATAGCCAGACAAAATAACGAAAATATTATCTGTGTAACTACTGAAGCTATCCCCACTTGTCGCATTGTTCTCACAGTACCACGGGATAGAGATCCTTCCGCTGTCCGCAGTAGTATCTTCAGCAACTTGGCCACCGCAGACAACGGACAGCAAACCATAGCTGTTAACACCTATACTAATCGTGGTAGAGGAGGGGTAAACGAATTATACAATTTAGGTCGCACACTCCTGGGTAGTGGTAAAAATCAAGTCAGTTCAACCAGAAATGGAATTAATTTGAAACCTTTCTTAGCTCCTGAAGATGGCGGTACAGCGACTAACTTGCGAAATGGAGTATCAATTGGTCGTCAGTCCCCACCACAAAACCCCACTATCTTAAAGCCAGGGTTATTTAGATAGTTAAAATTTAACCTCATAGGGGTATTCGCGGATAATTAATTTTTTAAAATCCAATTGTGGCTTCTTTGTAAGTATTTACAAGGAGGCCTTTGCCTGTGGTTAGTTTTGAGAATCTGGAGCATCACTTTTTCAGGAAAAATATCATGGAAATTCTCGACGATATAGATTTTTCAGTTTACAGTGATTGCAGAAAAGTGGAGACAATGCACGATGTGTCAGGAGTATAAAGTCACATTATCAACTTAAAGTGATCTTGATCTAGACAGATATTGCAGTCTTCAGTTTAAATAGATTGATTGTGGCAAATTTAGCTTGGAAATAATAATGACAACAACATTTAGCACTCCCAATAACATTCCAGCCGGAACTAACACCTTTTCTGTAGATGTAGGAGACTTTAACGGAGACGGCAACCTAGATATAGTGGCAGCAAATGCTGGTGATCTAAACCCTGCAAGTAAAACTGTCACAGTTCTATTTGGTGATGGAGCAGGTGGTTTTACTGCTTCTACCGTGCCTGTGGGATCAACTTTAAATCCAATTGACGTATTTGTAAGCGACTTGGACGGGGACGGCGACGATGACATAGCAGTAGCCAACTTTGATCTGCTAGGTCCTTTTTTCAATCCTGGTGACTCAACTCCCGCCAGCGATATCTCAATTCTTCTGAACGATGGGAGTGGTTCTTTTAGCGCAGCCACAGATTCTCCCTTTGCTGTTCCTGATGGACTGAGTGCGGTCTCATTAGGAGACTTCAACCATGATGGCTTTTTAGATGCAGCAGCAGGCGCACTTGACAATGATGATGTCTCAGTCTACTTCGGCAATGGACTGGGTACTTTTGACCCCACTCCTTTGACATATACAATTGGTCGGACTACCCGTGATCTTGCTATTGGTGATGTGAATGGTGATGGCTTCGATGACTTGGCAATAGTCAGGAATGATGCCAACTCCGTTTTCGTGCGCTTAGGGACTGGTACAGATTTATTGTCGGGTGCGCCACAGTTCTCTGCTGATGAAACTCCTTTTCCTGTAGGATTAGATCCCCGTGGAGTAAAAATAGCCGACATCAACGGTGACGGCAACGCAGACTTAGTAGTAGCAAACAGTGGTAGTAATAATGTTTCCGTGCTACTAGGAAATGGCGATGGTACATTTGGTGATGCTACTAACTTTACTGCCGGACCAGGTTCTCGCGATGCAGCTGTAGCCGACTTCGATGGCAACGGACTTCTCGATATTGTCACAGCTAACGAAACCGGAAACAATATTTCTGTGCTGTCCCGTTCCGTTAACCTTATCGGCACTGCTGGTGATGACATACTCACTGGTGCTGCTGGTGATGACACCCTCACAGGTTCTGGTGGCAATGACACCTTATTTGGTGGTCTTGGCAACGACTTGCTCAAGGGTGATACAGGCGCTGACTCTCTGGTTGGTGGTGCTGGTGATGACCGTTACGAAGTTGATGATCCGGGTGACACAGTTACCGAAGATGTTAATGGTGGTATAGATTTGGTTACTTCCTCTTTGAGTTTTATTTTAGGAGAGAACCTAGAAAATCTGACTTTAAGGGGAACCGGCATTATCAATGGTACAGGTAACGCTCTAAATAACAGCATCATCGGCAATAGTAACAGTAACACCCTGACAGGTAATGGTGGTAACGACGAGCTTAGAGGTGGTGCTGGTGACGACACCTTATTTGGTGGAGACGGCAACGACACACTAGTTGGTGGTCTGGGCACTGATTCTCTGGTTGGTGGTGCTGGTGATGACACTTATGTCATTGATGGTTTGATTGACACAATTGTCGAAGCTGCTGGTGGTGGTACTGATACGGTTAGATCCTCAGTAGATGTTACATTAGGAAGCAATTTAGAAAACCTGATTTTGAGTGGAACCGCTCTCAATGGTGGCGGTAACAGCCTAAATAATAGGATCGTTGCTAATCCTGCGGGCAATAATACCCTGCGTGGTTTTGGTGGTAACGACACCCTGGTTGGTGCTGCTGGTAACGATAGCCTTGATGGTGGTGCTGGTAACGATGTCCTAGTTGGTGGTGCTGTTGACGACAACCTATTTGGTGCTAGTGGTAATGACGTGTTAATCGGTGGTTTAGGTAATGACAACCTGAATGGTGGTCTCGGTAGCGATATTTTCCGATTTAATAACCTAACTGAAGGGGTTGATACAATTCAAAGCTTTTCAAGCACCGACGACACGATTGAAGTATCAGCCACTGGTTTTGGTGGTGGTTTACTTGCAGGTGTTTTAGCTGATTCAGCTTTCGTTTTTGGTGCAGGTATCACGACAGCTAGTGATGCTGCCCATCGATTCATTTACAACACTACCAATGGTGCTTTGTTCTTTGATGCCGACGGGATTGCAGGTGGTAGTATCCAGATAGCAACTCTCACCGGATCACCTGCTCTCACTGCTGCTGACATTGTTGTTATCTAAAGCACTGATCCAGCCTGTGAATATTTTTCTCAGACTGACATTTTGCCTGGTTAACAGATAACAATAAGTGGATAAAGGCGCAAGGGGATAAAGGAAAAAGTGTGTAACTTTCCTTTACCCTTTGTTTTTTCACCTTTGGCAACCTATTTCTGTTATCTTTTAAACAACACTTTATAACAGTGGTAAATCTGCTGAGAAGTAATATGAATCCGGTTCTCCAATTTGGCGATCGCATACTGACTGCCCCAGAAGTTCTGCAATTAGTTGGCAAATACCAACTAGTATCGCCATTACTTAAAGAGGTAGTCATTGATCAAGCGATCGCACAGATTGAGTGTACACCACAAGAAGAGCAACTTGCCTGTGAACAGTTAGCCCAACAATATCAAGGGCGACAAGAACAGGGAATAAATTCCGAACAGTTGAATAATCTCGCTATTCGCCAACTAAAACTAGAGAAGTTTAAAGAAGCTTCTTGGGGACAAGATTTAGACTCTTACTTTTACCAACGCAAACCCCAATTGGATCGAGTTATATATTCCCTAATTACCACTTCTGATATTGGCATTGCTCAAGAAATCTACTTCCGCATCCAAGAAGGAGAACAATCTTTTGCTCAACTAGCACGGGAATACGCCCAAGGTCCTGAAGCTCAAACAGATGGCTTAGTCGGTCCTGTAGAATTACAATCTCTGCATCCCATGTTGACAAAAGTATTATCTATGAGCCAACCACAGCAACTTTCACCACCGACTCAAATAGGAGAATGGATAGTGATTGTTCGATTAGAAAAGCTATTACCTGCACAGTTGGATCGCCAAATGCGTCAGCGATTACTGAACGAACGTTTTCAGAGTTGGCTACAAGCACAAGTAGCACCACAAAACTGGCAAATTCAACAATCACAAGATTGACCGGTTTAGGAAATTTTTCATAGGAGATATGGATTTTTAATAGTATCCCTAAAAACGATATGATGGCAATAATGCAGTAATTGTCTTAAAACTAATAGTAATTAATTAACTTTCATAAACATGACTTATAATAATAACTCCTTTGCAGAATTTCTCACCACCGTTGCCGGATTTGACAAATTATCAACGGCAGAAATAAACAATTTACTGTCACAACAGCAAGCTTTACGCTACCGAATAGGTCAGAAAATAATTAGTAAAGAAAAACTACCAGACCGCATAGCAATTCTTTACGAAGGACGCGTAAGATTATTAGGATATGACCCTCAGACCCAATTGCCAATTACCTTAAAAATACTAGAACCGGGAGCCATAATTGGTGAAATCAGTTTGTTGCGGCAGATAGCTTGTGAAACAGCGATCGCATCCACAGAAGTGATATGTTTAACCTTCAGTACAGCAGATTATTTACGTCTGATCTTCCAAAATCCAGCCTTTGCTAATGTGCGTCAAAATGGTAGTCACATCATAGAAGTATTTGATGTTCTTAGCCCACTGTTAGCCCAACAAGCTAATGCTAGTTTAAATATCAAAGAACTCAGTCAACAAGTGTTATCTAGCGCGAAAATCCATCACCTACCACCAGGAAAAACGCCCTTAAACCAACTAGAAAGTGATAGAATCTGGCTGGTTAGTGGTGGTGGTACTGTAGCTAATTTTCCCCCTGGTTCTCAGCTAGAATCTATCAGTAATAGAGACATTTTAGAAGTAACAGGCAGCAGTCCTGCACGTTTATTAGGTATCAATCCCGCAGATTTAGTATTCCTAAATCAATATCAAGCAGAAGCAGAACAGACAAATCATCAACAACAAACCACAGATGAATTAGACATTCCCTACGCAAAAACAGAGGAAGTTTTTCCCTCACCACCCCAAACACCACAAACCAAACAAAATCACCAAAAATACCCATTTTTTCGCGGACAAGGGGCAATAAATTCTACCTTGGCTTGTTTCCAAATGCTGTCCAAGCATTTAGAAATACCCTTGCGTAAAGAAGTAGTACGTCGGATTTTAAACGAACAAATTAAACGTCAGGGAAATATATCCTTTCCAGCTTGCGCTTATTTAGGAGAATTAATTGGTCTCAAATCCCAATTAATAGATATTCCTGCAACCTCAATTACACGCATTCCCACACCTGCACTAATTCAATATCGAGATAGCTATGCTGTCATCTATGCAGTAGAGACAAATACAGTAGTTTTAGCTGTGCCATCAAAAGGTATCATCACTTGCAAACCTGGCCAACTACTGGAAGAAATAGAAACTGATGAAAGCAATTTGCAACCACAAATTAGGGTATTACTTTTCAGTGCTACCCAAGAAACACCTCAACAACGCTTTGGTTTAAGCTGGTTTTTACCTTACCTATCACGTTACCGTCGAGTATTAATAGAAGTATTTATAGCTTCCTTTTTCGTCCAACTGGCAGCTTTAGCAAATCCTTTAGTTATTCAGTTAATCATTGATAAAGTCATCGTTCAAAATAGTATTAGTACCCTAAATATTTTAGGAGTTTTGTTATTAGCAGTTGGTGTATTTGAAGCAGTGTTAACTACATTGCGAACTTACTTATTTGTGGATACTACCAACCGCATTGATATGAGTTTAGGGTCACAAATTATTGACCACTTACTCCGCTTACCATTACGCTATTTTGAACGCCGACCAGTAGGTGAACTCTCAACTCGAATTAATGAATTGGAGAATATCCGTCAGTTTCTTACAGGTACAGCTTTAACAGTGGGTTTAGATGCAGTATTCTCGGTGGTTTATATCATCGTCATGCTGTTTTATAGCTGGCAACTGACTGTAGTAGGATTAGGAACAATTCCGCTATTTGTGGTGATTACATTAATTGCCGCCCCAACAGTTAGCCGACAGTTACGAGCCAAAGCTGAACGCAACGCAGAAACTCAATCTTATTTAGTTGAGGTGATGTCAGGTATTCAAACAGTAAAAGCGCAAAATATCGAATTGCGATCGCGTTTTTCCTGGCAAGAACGTTATGCTCGGTTTGTCTCCGCAGGTTTTAAAACAGTCATTACTTCCACTTTAGCTAATTCAACCAGTCAGTTTCTTAACAAACTCAGCAGCTTATTAGTTTTGTGGGTAGGAGCTTATTTAGTATTAAAACAAGAGTTAACTTTAGGGGAATTAATCGCCTTTAGAATTATCTCCAGTTACGTTACTAGTCCCATCTTGCGTTTAGCACAAATCTGGCAGAACTTCCAAGAAACCGGCTTATCTTTAGAGCGATTAAGCGACATTGTTGATACACCCCAAGAAGCAGAAGCAGACAGAGATAACATTCCCTTACCCGCCATATCTGGTGCAGTCAAATATGAAAATGTTTCCTTCCGATTTGCCCCTAGTGGACCACTGCAACTCAACAATGTCAGTCTTGATTTTCCGGCTGGTAAATTTGTGGGTATTGTCGGACAAAGTGGTTCAGGTAAAAGCACAATGATGAAATTACTGCTCAGACTTTATAATGTTGAGTCTGGTAGAATTTTGATTGATGGATATGACATCAGCAAAGTAGAACTTTATTCTGTGCGTAGACAAATTGGTGTCGTTCCCCAAGATCCACTTTTGTTTGATGGCACAGTTCAGGAAAACATTGCATTGACAAATCCTGATGCGACAACAGAAGAAATTATTGAAGCTGCGCGAGTTGCTGTCGCTCACGAATTTATCATGAACCTGCCTAATGGTTATAACACCAGAGTCGGTGAAAGAGGTTCAGCCCTTTCTGGAGGACAAAGACAAAGAATAGCGATCGCTCGTTCTATTTTACAAAAACCCAAATTATTAGTCTTGGACGAAGCCACCAGCGCCTTAGATTATCCCACAGAAAGACAAATATGTCTCAATTTAGCTAGAGCATTTCAAGGAACAACCGTCTTCTTTATTACTCACCGTCTCAATACCGTGAGTAATGCTAATACAATTGTTGTCATGGATGGTGGTCGAGTGATAGAACAAGGTAGCCATCAAGAATTAATGACTGCTAAAGGTCATTATTTCTACCTCTATCAACAACAAGAAGTTAATTTGTAATTAATCACTGGTAAGTTGTCAGTGGATTAAACTAATTCATACTTGATAACTGACAACAGATAATAAATCTGATATTCACCGAATCTTCAAATCCTGATCTAAAATTGTTATGACTCAAACTAATGGTAATCAAATCAACGGTAACGCAAAAAAACAAAATCTAGAATTACTGACACCTACAAAAAAGGCTAAGACAGATTCTTTAACTAATGCCTATCAAGATAGTTTTGAACAATCTATAGTCTTACGTCAATCACCAGTTTGGTCACGCACCATCATGATCACTCTGATGGTTGTAGCTTGTTTTGGAGTTGGTTGGGCTTATTTTGCCAAAATTGAACAAGTAGTACCCGCAGCAGGTCAATTAAAACCAGAAGGAACTGTCAAAGAAGTACAAGCTCCTATTAGTGGTGTTGTCAAAGCTGTTTATGTCAAAGATGGACAAGAAGTAAAAGCAGGGGACTTACTCTTAACATTTGAATCTGTTGCTACCCTCGCTGAATTAAGTTCCTTAAATAAAATTCGCGTTGCTTTAACCAGGGAAAATGATATTTATCGTCGCTTGATGGGAGCAAGCACAGGTATCACATCAGAATTGGATTTTTTACGTGGTAACTTACCAGCAGAAACAGCTTTTCTCCTCAAAAATCGAGCATCATTAGTATCAGAAAATGAACTACTGCGTTCTCAATTAAGAAACACAACACCAGATGCTGGTGAAGGAATTGATGAACAACAACTGCTCATAGCTGCTAAAACAGAATTAGATTCCCGCTCCGCTGCTGCTCAATTAGAAGTTGAAAAAATTAGAAAACAATTATCTCAAACAATATTAAGAAGGAAAGATACTCAAAATAGTTTAGCTATTCAAGATGGGATTTTAGATAAACTCCAAACATTAGCACAAGAAGGGGGAATTTCCCAACTACAATATCTTAACCAGAAACAACAAGTACAAACTCTCCAAGCAGAAATAGATCAATTAATAGAGGAAGAAAAACGCCTCCAATTTGATATTGAGAGAGGACAGCAGCAAGTAACGAATACAGTAGCAGTTACTGATAAAAATGTTTTGGATCAGATAGCTAACAACAAAAAGCGAATTGCGGAAATTGATAGCCAATTCATGAGGATTATTCTGGAAAATGAGCAGAGATTGGCAGATATTAACAGTAGAATTTCTCAAGCACAATTAAATGTGAGATATCAAGAACTCCGCGCTCCTGTAGCGGGGATAATATTTGATATGCAAGCCAAGAATGCGGGTTTTGTAGCCAACCCCACACAAAAATTATTGCAGATTGTACCTAATGATAAATATGTAGCTGAGGTATTTATCACCAATCAAGATATTGGGTTTGTACAGAAAGGTATGAAAGTAGATGTGAGAATTGATTCCTTTCCTTTTAGTCAGTTTGGAGATATTAAAGGTGAGGTAATTGATATTGGTTCAGATGCTTTACCACCTGATCAGATTCATCAATTTTATCGTTTTCCAGCTAGAGTCAGTTTAGAGAAACAAAGCATAGTAGCTCAAGGTAGAAGCATTCCTTTACAGTCTGGGATGTCTATTACTGCTAATATTAAGGTGCGTGAGGAACGCAGTGTATTGAGTTTGTTTACGGAGATGTTTACCAAGCAGGTTGATAGTTTGAAAGAGGTGAGGTAAAAAGATAAAATGCAAAAGGTAAAGGTTAAAATTTGCCTTTTGCTTTGTTTAAAGGATGTTATTGTAGTTTGGATATTATAGTGATCGCACTTAATAAATCACTACAATCATCAAATTTTATTTGATTAATTAGATATTTGTAATAATTTTAATTCCTCAATTAATTCTTTAATTAAAGGTCGGTAAATAGTATTATCTAAATGTTCTTGATACCAAATTTCATAATCTCCTAATACTTTTAAATGCAATTCAATTTGTCTAGCTTCTTCTAGTAATACCCATAAATTATGGGTGGCTCGATTATAAAAACCAATTCCTCCACTCATTTTCAGACCTTCTAAACCATATTGTTTGCACGCTGGACATTGACATTTGTTAAGCTTTTTTTCTTCTTCTTCACTAATTTTTCTACCTCGCCAATTTCCTAATTCAGCAACTATGCGATCACCTGTTCCTGGTAGTTGAATTATTCCCCTAGCTGCACGATTTCGCCAACCACTAGAATCAACTGAATTAATACCTAGTAAGGCTGCTATATGTAAAGTTGCTGTTCCTCCAATGCCAAAAATATGTAGTTTTTTATTAGGAAATTGTTGATGGAAATGAATTAAGTTATCTATAATTTTTTTATGCGGAATAGCTTTAGATGCACGTAATAAATTAGGAACAATTCCACCTAATGCTATATATGGCTTTTGAGATAAAGTTTGGCTGTTAACTATTTGTTCTATATATTCTTCTAAAAAATTACTAATATGAACTACTGGAACATAATCACCTTGATCATAACGAAAGTTCATATTCATGGTTTTTTTAAAACATAGTTCCTGTTCCTTTAAGGTCATTTTAGGAATGGGAATAAAATCTTGAGGAATAGGATACCAGTCTGGTTTTGCTTCTTTAATAAATTCTGCATATTCTTCTACAGGGACTTCTTGATTGTTTTTAACAAAGGAAAAAGCACCATTATCAAGATAAAATTTTACATTTTTAGGAACTCCTAAATATTCATGTAAACCTTGTTCCATTGCTTTTTTTCTTTGACTAGGCATTTTATGAAAATCAGCGTAGGAAACCATCACTGCTTGCAGGTCTTTGAGGTAATACGGTGATGTGGAGTCCCAAACACGGGGTTTTATTCCTTTTAGTCCAAAACCAGCGACTATTTGCACTACTTTTTAAACAATTTTTTGAATAAATGACTGATATTTAGATAATAGTTTTTGTTTGACATTTTGAGTCAACCACTTACCTACATCTTTAGAATATTTATGAGATTGTTGTGTAACAGATGGTATTAAGTAAGTGATAGGATCATCACTCATAAAAGAATGATCTTCATCAACTTCAAAACTACAGTATTTAATAGCTGTTAATATCTTAGCAGATATTGATTCAACATTATGACTATTTTCTGAGAAAAATTCATAACGTGGTAATAATTTCTTAGGACTTTTAGAATGTCCAATAAAAAACATATAAGTATGAAATTTTTCGCATAAATCTTTGTAAGGTTCTATGTCAATACGACTTCTTTCATCTTCAATTCTTTGACGATACCTGTTAAAATACGATTCATCTAATGCTTTTAAATTAGCCTTTTCATTTAATGTTGCTCTGGTTGTAAATGACCTACGAATTAAACAAGTACACATAGCTTTTTTCAACCCATTTTCAAAACAATCTGGAGAGGATAACAGTAAAGTCATTGCTTGCCCATCAGTTAAAGTATAATTTCCTGTTTCCCAATTTTCATCTATGTATTTTGCGATATACCAATCTAAAACAGAACTATATACTTTTAATCGAACATTTTTAGAAACTCCACAATAAATTCGATTAAAATCCCTTGCTGAGTTTATACACTCTCTCAGTGCTTGAATAGCTTTTCTGGTAAATTCACCTCGCCTATTATCAATGATATAATTATCTAAATAAGCATCTTGTGGAAACAAACTACCATCTCTAAGTATAATATCAGGGCAATCTTTACCAGCGTTTAGTAAATATTCGTGGTCAAAAACATATTGGCCTACATCCATAGCTGAAGCGGTACAACGATGAAAATCTTCTGGTTCTAACTCATCTTGATAAGATGGATCTATTAGCATCCATTGAAGTAAATCTTGAGTAGGTTCTGGATTAAATCTACCTTGATCAAATATAGCCTTACCATTATTTACTCTAACAATTGCACCCGCAGCATTGTTTAATAAAAAAGGTACAGTCCGATTAAAAAAACGAGCAGGATAAGGAACTGAACTACGATGTTGACTTACGTCTGAAGAACCTATTAGAAAATTACCATTATTCCATAAACTATCATCACTTTCAATTGAATTGAGAAAATATTTTCCAACAATATGAGTAGCAAGGTGTTGTGTAATTAATTCTTCATTTAATTCAACTTTCCACTTACGACTTCCTTTCGCTGGAGGAGTAATATTAACTTGTTCTTTTGTCATTCCAAAGCCACGAATAGCAACTTGTTTAAGTAATTTAGCTAACCGTTCTGACTGATTTGAATTTTCCTGTATTTCTTCTTTCAAATCCTGAAAAAATTCAAAATATAATTCTCTTGGATCTTTTTGTGATAGATGTTCTCTTGCCTTTTGAATAGTAGTTTCCCATTGATCTTGAGCTTTAACTAATTTGCTCATATATTCAACGGTTTCTTCCAATGGATCGTGATTTTTTAGAGTATCATAACTATTAATTTGTTCACGCTCTAAAACTTGATAGTTTGAGTTTGCTTCACTTAAAATCTCATCAAAATTCATTTCTAATTGAATATAATTGGAGTTAACATTACTAGATTTGTGCTTACGAGGCATTTTACTTATCCTTTTCTTTTAATTCACCAATTTTAGTAATCCAAGTATCTTGCATTTCTTGGAAAATATCGGGAGTTTTCCCACCTTCTGAATCTTCAGTATTACGTTTTCTAATTTTGACTGGAATTGTATGTTTAATACTTTCATAAGTTCCAGAAATTAAACAAGTTCCCTGTGGCATTTTAGGTAAAGCTCGTAACATTTCATCAGTTGCATCTGCTTTTACACCCTTAATAGCATCTAGCTGATCTGGCTCTAAAGCAAAAACTAATCGAGTATTGCATTGACGAATCACACTTTTATCAATATCAACAGGACTCTGTGTCATTAAAACCATACAAATTCCATGATGTCTTCCTATTCTGACTCCTTCTCGAATAATTTGTTTACAAGGACTACCTTCTCCCTGTGGAACAAATAAATGGGCTTCATCAACTACAGCTACATAAGGAGGTATATGACCTTTTAATCTCAAATTTTGTAGCTCTCTTAAAACTGCTGTTGCTATAGATTGAAGTTGTTTTGAAGTTAAATTTTTACAATTAATAGATAAACAGGGATATATGAGTTTTCGCCAGTCGGCAACACCATCTCCAAAAATTTTATACCCTTCTATACTTTTTTTTAACCTTCTTTCAACTGTGTCAATCACTCTTGGTAATTCTGCTTTTTTCGCTACATATTGTTCTGATATTTCTGGAATTTTATCTATCATATCTTTCAATCTAAATTTTGGAATATCATCATTTTGTAAATTAGTTTGTAAGTCTCCAAAAACTTTACTGACGATATCACGTTGTAAATCACTGTTTTTCATGGCAGATGGTAATAACTCTAAAAGTTCTGATTCAGTTAATGATGAAATACGAATACTAAAATCCTTACCTGGTTCAACAACTTGACCACCATTTTTAATAACAAAATCTGAATACTCATCCTGAGTATCAATAAAAACAACTGGTAAATTATGTTTAATTAACTCTTCTGCAACAACTCCCATTGCATAACTTTTACCGCTTCCAGTTGTTCCACAAATAAAGAAATGTCTTTGAATTGCTTGTTTTTTAAGAATAATATTTGTTTCAACACCTCCTACCGTTTTACCTAAAAATAAACCTTTTGATTTTTCTGTATCTATTCCTAAAACACGAACTACTTCACCAGAATCAGCGATAAAAACTTCAGAACCCGAATTAGGTAAATTTTGAGGTGATCTAATTTCTTTACCAATAAGTTCTTCTATTAAATCAGCTTCAACTAACCGATAAATATCTGTACTATGTTCCTCTGACATAGATGGAATAGGAAGTCCTAGATTATCACTAACAGTTACACCAGCTACACTTTTATTTGGGTTATTTTCATAACCACTCCGAATACGTCCAATTAAAATAGTTTTTTCTCCTTCTCTGGAAACATTCATTTTTACCAATGTGCCAGGTTTGACATCTTTTCCCGCTTTTAATTTAATACGTACTGTTTCAAAAGTTGGTGTTTCCTCATCAGAAATTACAGTACCTATCGGATATTTTTTACCACTCATTAAATAACTCCTTTTTTACAAATCCGAATAAATTTCTATACCTAATTGTTGTAACATTTGCCTTGCCTTAATAGAATGAAAACTACTAACAGGCAAATCCGTTAATAAACTGACTAACCATTTTGGTGAGACTTTTTTATCATCAACTAATACGTACCAGGTTTGATAATTATAAGGTTTACCAGAACTTTCTATTAATCCCTGTCTAGCAATGACCAAAATTTCAGCCTCACTTAAATTTAATTCAATACCTTTAAGCGTAGCTTTGCCTTTGATACTATTCTCTTTGGGAGTATGTAGGTATTCAGGAGGTTGACCATAAAGCCATTGATGTAATATTGAGAGCTTTTTACCTATTGTACCAGTAGCAATAGTCATAGTAAGATGCTCTGGTATATTTTTAGTATTAAATATTTGTAAATAATCTTGACTCAAGCACAATAAACACCTGTGGTAAATTCCGCTTTGTAAAAATTCACGAAATTTAGCATTGACAGAAGACTGTAATTCTAGTGATCGCTTTTTATCCATCTTCTGATCATAATTAGGTATTAACTCATGACTAGATATCAGTCCAAACTTAGCAGACAGGATAAAAATATCTAAATTATGTGAAATTTGTTGCTGCAAAAACTTCCGTACCACACGAAATGCAACACCATTATAACGCTCAAGAGCAGGTAAATTTTCTACACTGCTATACTTAGATTTAGAACAATTAATAATTAATAAATCTCTCACTGATTTTAAAAATAGTAATAGTAAATTATACTATATTAATTGCATCATAAATTATATTATAAGAATTAGTGAGAAAACCCAAAGATAAACTAACCTGTAAAAATATTACATGATTGATATATAATTTATAACAAGGAGGTATTTTTATATGATGACTCTACAAGAAATTATCAACTCTATTGAAAGTTTACCTATAGAAGACAGGGAGTATTTATTTGAGTTTCTCCGTCAACAAAGAGTAGAAAATCGCCGTTTAGAAATCTTAGCTAATGCCAAAGAAGTAACAGAAGCATTTAAAAATGGTACTGCAAAAAGGGGAAGTGTAGATGATTTGATTGCTGATTTACTAGGAGATGATGATGGAAGTTGTCTGGAGTAGTGGATTCAAGCGATCTTTTAAGAAGATTATCAAGAAAAATCCGCAATTAAAAAATAAAATTATTGATGTCTTAAATCTCTTAGCAGATGACCCATTTACACCATCTTTAAAGTCTCATAAATTAGGAGGAGATTTAGCGGGTTTGTGGTCTTGTTCTGTTACTTATGATTGTAGAATTATTTTTAATTTCTCTGAGGATGAGCAGTTGTTAGAAATGGTTATTTTATTGATTGATATTGGCAGCCACGACGAAGTTTATTAAATAGTAATGCAAATTGCTAATCATCTCATTGAAACTGCTAATAGCTAATTGTAATGTGTAATGAAATCCCAGTTTTCATCCTGTAAATCCTCAAATCCTGGAAATCCTGATTCTGACAATGGAAAACCCTATATAATATGCGCCCACAGTTTCCCACTTATAACATAAGTCTACAATATATTTTTCAGCTTGTCAAGTCTTGAAGCAAAACAAAAATGGAAAAAGCTCAATCCTGAAAATCCTAAAATCCTGGACATCCTGATTCTGACAAAGTAGGGTGAGCATAACCCACCCCACATTTAAATCTAACCAGCAGCTACCATTTCACTCTCTAAACGAGCTAATCTTTCAGCCAATAATTGCTCTAAAGTAATTAAAGCCTTGGTGAAACCATCAATACCTTCTGCTAATTTATCAGATGCCATCCGGTCAGCAGCGTGCATCTTATCAAAAGTGGCTTTATCAACAGAGATTTTTTCAATAGACAAACTTGCTGTTTTCGCAGGATCAAGTTTGCGGGGTAATGCTGCAACAGTATTTTGCAATTCTGTTAATAGACCAGGAGAAATAGTCAACAAATCACAACCAGCAAGTTCAGTAATTTCGCCAATGTTACGGAAACTAGCACCCATAACTTCAGTCTTATAACCAAACTTCTTATAGTAGTTATAAATCTTAGTTACAGACAATACACCAGGGTCTTCCGCAGCAGGATAGCTATCCCGTCCGGTATCTTTCTTATACCAATCAAGAATACGACCCACAAAAGGAGAAATCAGAGTAATACCAGCTTCAGCACAGGCGATCGCTTGGTGAACACCAAATAACAAAGTTAGGTTACAGTGAATACCTTCTTTTTCCAAAATTTCCGCAGCTTTGATACCTTCCCAAGTCGCGGCAATTTTAATCAAAACCCGTTCTTTAGAAATACCAGCCGCCTTATACTGAGCAATTAGATCCCGTGCTTTTGCTACAGTCGCATCTGTATCATAGGATAAACGAGCATCTACCTCAGTAGAAACACGACCGGGGATAATTTGCAAAATTTTCAAACCAAAAGAAACCGCCAAACGGTCAAAAGCCAAAGAAACTACCTCTGCTTGGGTAGCCTTAGAACCAGCATCTTTTTTAGCTTTGATTAAAGTTTGATCAACAATATCCTGATATTCCGGCATTTGTGCCGCAGCAGTAATCAAAGAAGGATTGGTAGTAGCATCTTGGGGTTTAAACTGTTCAATTGCTTGGATGTCCCCAGTATCAGCCACAACAACGGTAACTTCCCGCAACTGTTCCAGTAAATTCTTAGACATAAAATACTCCGTGAATTTTTTTGGTTTAGGATTTACCCAATCCCCATTTATTTAAACTCTTTGATCTTCCACACAATTCCGATTCTGGCAATTTTTCTTAACGATTGCCTAATTTTCCTGACTTAGTTTAGGCTTCAGCCCCATTTTAGAAGACTCAAGCTGTAATTGGCTGTCCAATAGAATGCACTTTAATTAAACTGGTTGTTCCTGATTGACCAACTGGGACACCAGAAGTAATTACCACCTTGTCACCCTTTTTCACAAAACCCCTCTCAACCACAGTGTTTACCACATTTGTAAACATTTCCTCTGCATGATGAACAGGTTTTATTAGCAAAGGTTCCACACCCCAAGATAAAGCTAACTGACGATAAGCAATAGCCTCAGAGGTGAGAGTAATAATCGGAGTCAGAGGACGATATTTAGAAATCAATCTAGCTGTATTTCCAGAAGTGGTATTACAGAGAATACCTTTAGAACCCGTTTCATAAGCAATCCGACAAACCGCTTGAGCAACAGATTCCGTCACACTCAGACGACCGGCTTCATGATTCCAGGTATGTCTAGCACCTGCTTGGAGTACCTTTTCTGTTTGTACAGCGATATTGTGCATAGTTTGAACCGCCGCAATCGGATAGTCACCCACCGCAGTTTCCCCAGACAACATCACCGCATCCGTACCATCTAAAATAGAATTAGCTACGTCCGTAGCTTCCGCACGGGTAGGGTCAGGGGCGCTAATCATCGACTCTAACATTTGGGTGGCCGTAATCACCGGTTTACCAACCAGATTACAGAGACGAGTGATATCTTTTTGAATTAGAGGGACTTGGTGAATTGGCATTTCTACCCCCAAATCACCACGTGCAATCATAATCGCATCGGCAACTTCGAGGATATCATTTAGCTGTGCTACAGCTTCAGGGCGTTCAATTTTAGCAATCAGGCGAATTTTAGCAGCAGCAGCTTCAATCATGCGTTTTGCAGGTTCTAAGTCTTGAGGCGATCGCACAAATGAAACTGCCACCCAGTCTACACCCAACTGAATGCCAAACCGCAAATCCATCAAATCCTTTTCAGTGATTGAACTTACAGGTAAAGGCGTTGCAGGTAAATTCACACCTTTATGAGTAGAAATCAATCCACCAATATCAACATGAGCGCGAATTTTATCAGCATCACGACTCGCTACAGTTAACTTGACCCGACCATCATTAATTAAGATCGGTTCACCAGTTCGCATCATCGCAAATAAGGTTGGTAGCGGTAGAGGTATTTCGTCAATACTTTCACCCTTCTCTTGTAGGAGAAAAGTAACTTCACTACCAGCTTCCAGCATCAACCCTTCCGGTGGTAATTTCCCCAAACGAATTTTTGGACCACATAAATCTTGCAAAATAGCAACAGGTCTTTGTAACTCATCACTAATGCGTCGTAAATGATGAAAAGTTTGGGCGTGGTCTTCATAAGCCCCATGAGAAAAATTCAATCGTGCTACATTCATTCCCGCTTCTACCAAAGCTTGCAGCTTTTCAGGTGCAGAAGTAGCAGGACCAACAGTACAGATAATTTTGGTTCGACGCATCATAAAAAGTAGGGGGTAACGGTCCAGGTAGTGCAACCTCGTTAAGCCCTTACAGGAGGCAGGAGGCAGGAGGCAAGAGGCAAGAGGCAAGAGGCAAGAGGCAGAAGGCAGAGGAGAAGATTTTTCCCCCTTGCACCCTGCACCTTGCTCCTTTTCCTCTTAACTGTCACCTGTCACCTGTTCCCTGTTCCCTATTTCTGTGCCATTGACAACATCAAATCAACGACACGGTTAGAGTAACCCCATTCGTTGTCATACCAAGAGACAACTTTAAAGAAATTGGAATTGAGTTCAATTCCTGCACCAGCGTCAAAAATGCTAGAGTGGGCATCACCTTGAAAATCAGTAGATACCACTTCATCATCGGTGTAACCCAAAACACCTGCTAACTCACCCTCAGCAGCTTTTTTCATGGCTGCACAAATTTCTTTGTAACTGGTAGCTTTAGCAGTTTTGAAAGTCAAGTCAACCACAGAGACATCAGGTGTAGGGACCCGGAAAGCCATACCAGTTAACTTACCTTTCAATTCCGGTAACACCAAAGCCACAGCTTTAGCCGCACCAGTGGAAGAGGGAATAATATTTTGAGCTGCACCTCGTCCACCGCGCCAATCTTTTTTACTCGGTCCATCTACCGTGGGTTGAGTAGCTGTCATGGCGTGAACTGTAGTCATCAACCCTTCGGTTAAACCAAAGTTGTCATTAATAACTTTAGCAATCGGGGCTAAACAATTTGTAGTACAACTAGCATTGGAAACAATTAAATCCTTTGCTGGATCAAACAAGTGGTGATTTACACCCATCACCATTGTTTTAACCTTGTCTGGTTCTTTGGTAGGTGCAGAAATCACAACTCGCTTTGCACCTGCTTTGAGGTGGTTTTCTGCTCCTGCATAGTCGGTGAAAAGTCCTGTAGATTCAACAACATAATCTACACCCAATTTACCCCAAGGCAATTCTGCCGGATTTCTCACCGACACACAAGGGATAAAATGACCATCAATCACCATACCATCTTCTCTAGCTTCTACCTTACCTTTTAATTTACCGTGTGTAGAGTCGTACTTTAAAAGATAGGCAAGATTATCGGGTGGTACTAGGTCATTAATGCCCACAAACTCTATATTAGGGTTATTAATGCCCGCTCTCAATACAAGTCGTCCGATACGACCAAATCCATTGATACCAACTTTCAACTTCGCCAAAATTTAACCTCCTGCTGTTTGTAGAGATGCAACCAAGGATAATTGGCCGGGTTAATTCTAATCTGACTTAGCTGATTCTTACAGTTACAAAAGACATAAAGCCGATTTAGCTGATATATTTTAAGGTTTGGTGATTGATGATTGGTGATTGGTGATTGGGAAATACTCTGATTTATTCCCTGTTTCCTAATTACTTGATAGCACTCGTTAAAATACCCATAATTTTATCAACATCATTTAAAAAATACTCAACCAAATCAACCTGCACTCGTTCACCCGATAACTTTAAAAACTTCCAAATCTCCCCAGTAGTCACTACACCATAAATTTCTGTAATTTCATTTTCTTCTCGTTCATTAAATAACTTAGCGGCATACATTTCTGCCATACATTGCCCTAAACCACCTTTAATATTTTCCTTCTTGGCTTCAACAATTAAAATTACAGGTGCGTTAATCAATAAAAACTCAGGAGAACGAGTAATAATAAAATCGCAATTTCCGCTTAAACCCTGACTAGGATCAATATTAAATTCTACACCAGAAAATAAACTAATTTCTTGAGATTTCTTTTTGGTTAACTCTAATAAAATTGGTGTGATAATCATCTCAGAACGAGATTTTTCTGTATTACTAGCCAAAGCAAAAGGAACATTATAAGCTAACGTTTCCTGTAAATAATCACTAACTAGTAATGGTGCAACTTCAGCAAAAATATTATCTCTCGTAGAAATATTGAGATGCAGGTTTTTTTTGACAGTTTCTAAAGTAAAATCACTGTAAGACATTTAAGACTCCTCTTTGATTTTTACAGCTTCAGAATCAGATCATAATGACATATAGCAGAAGTCACCGAGTCAGGATAAAAATTAATTATTCCCAATTCCCAGTCTCCAGTCCCCAATCCCCAGTCCCCAATCCCTGATAAAATTTTCAAGCACTACAGCCCTTTCATCCCCTATGCTAACTGACTGGAAAACTGTTAGATCTTACGAAGATATCCTGTATCAAAAAATCGACGGGATCGCCAAAATCACCATTAACCGTCCCCATAAACGCAACGCTTTCCGCCCGAAGACAGTCTTTGAATTATATGAAGCTTTTTGTGATGCCCGTGAAGATACAAGTATTGGTGTAGTGCTGTTTACGGGTGCAGGTCCCCATACAGATGGGAAATATGCTTTCTGTTCGGGAGGTGATCAAAGTGTACGCGGACAAGCTGGTTATGTTGATGATGCTGGGATACCCCGCTTAAATGTGTTGGACTTGCAACGTCTCATTCGTTCTATGCCAAAGGTAGTAATTGCCTTAGTAGCTGGCTATGCTATTGGTGGCGGTCATGTTTTACATTTAATTTGTGACCTAACCATAGCTGCGGATAATGCTATTTTTGGACAAACCGGACCGAAAGTTGGCAGTTTTGACGGTGGTTTTGGTGCAAGTTATCTAGCGCGGATAGTTGGACAAAAGAAAGCACGGGAAATTTGGTTTCTCTGTCGTCAATATAATGCCCAACAAGCTTTAGATATGGGATTAGTTAATACTGTAGTTCCTGTGGAAGAACTGGAAGCGGAAGGGATAAAATGGGCGCAAGAAATATTAGAAAAAAGTCCGATCGCGATTCGTTGTTTAAAGGCAGCATTTAACGCTGACTGTGACGGACAAGCAGGTTTACAAGAACTTGCTGGCAACGCTACCTTACTTTACTACATGACAGAAGAAGGTGCTGAGGGCAAACAAGCCTTTCTAGAAAAACGTCCCCCTAATTTTCGGGACTTTCCTTGGTTGCCTTAACTATCCTTAAAAGCGCACCTTACCTACAGGTGCGATGTTTATCAAATTTTAAAGGCAAATCTTATATTTAGCGGTCTTAACGCGGATAAAAAAACTTATTAAAGTAATAACAGACATTTAAACAACTAAAGCTTTAGTTTTTACCTCTGGTAATGAGGAAGCAGATATTTCTTCAACTGGTGTAAGTGTGAGATTTTCTAAATCGGAATTTAGGGTAGCAGCAACGGGTAACATTGGTTTTGCTACTGGTAAACTCCAAGCATCTTCTAAAGATTCCCATGAAGGTGCAAAGGCGGGGATCGCTAAAGAGCAAGCTTTCCAACCCGCTTGTACTGGTGCGCTCAACTGTTGACACATACCACCACGACGACCCTCTGGTTGGTAATGACGGCAGTATTTACAGGCAGATGTTACAGGGTTAATTGGTTTCATGAGCTTTCATCTTGAGTGCGATTTAGGGGTACTGATCACACTTATATTTTGCTTCTATGACAAAATAGGTATAAAAGCCAAAAAGTGATTATCTGATCAGGGTTTCAGCTATTTTTATCAGAAAATAAACTTTAGGATGTCTTTATAATCTTGTTATATATGTAAATGATCGCTAGAGTAACTACATACTTGTTCTTGCCTAAAACGTATTGGGGATCAAGGTTAAAAGTTTAGCTTTAGATTCAGCCAGGGTTTAATATTTCTAGTTTACATACCGTAAAATCCCTGTTTATGTGAAGAGAATAGGCAACAGGTGACAGGTGACAGGGAGGTGAAAAATTAATTCTTTCTCCTGACTCCTCCTATTCCCTATTCCCTATTCCCTTATTCATGAATTTAGGTGAACAGAGAGAACAAACACCCCAGCGTTGGAGTTCACCTGGAGGACAGGGACATTGACATTGTGGACAAAGGGGTAAATTACGCGATCGCTCTTGTCTGGTTCTAGCCCAATCTTCAAAAACCGTTTTCGCATTTTTGCTATTCTCAGTAATGGGTTTAATTTCAGACTCAGAAAAACCCTCACCCAAGTAACTGGGGTGTTCTTGGGGTAAAAAAGTTTGTTGCTGGTTGCTTGGTAATGCTGTTCGCTTCCACTCCGCAGTGGAAAACCGCATATCGATCAAAGGCGTAGGTAACTTTTGATTTAACTTTAACAGTAGGGCTTTACGTCCAAAAGTCAAATTTTGCGCCCAAGCAGCACTAGAAGTTGCTACCCACAAAATATCACGCTGAATGGATAATGGCCGGGTTTGTGCGGCAACTTTAGCCCCAACAATGTCTTCCCAACACTTAAGCAAGAGTTGAAAAGGTTGTTCTTCTCTTATGGCTTCCAGGTTGAGAATTCCTAAAATATCATTGGCTGATTTCAACGACATCTTTATTTATCAAGCAAAAATTTATCAGAAATTAGGCTGAAAACCCCAGAATGCCTGATTGAAATCCCAAAAAGATTTCCAGAAGGTATGTCTTTTAGGTTTCGGGGATGTAGCAAGATCCCGTAGCTTGCGTGGCGAAGCCATAGGGTAAGCTGACTAATAGCTTTAGCCCTCAGTGACATTCCGCTCAGTTCAATCTCCATATTTACATATAAGTAGGTTGGCGTTAAAATTTGTCGTTATGACAAGGTAAGAGGCAAAAGGCAAGAGTGAAGAGGTTTTTAGGCTAATTTACATTTTGTTACATACTTTTTTTCACGTCGTTATACTTAATCCATCTTGGTCTAAAATAACAACATTATTCTTAAAGAGGTGATATTTCTGTACAAATGCCAGCAAAATCTAATTAAACCAGATAAATTTGCTTCAATCCCATTCTTTTAAGGGTTGGTTCCTCCTGCCTCCTGCCTCCTATCTCCTGCCTCCTGAAGATACCAGGTAGTTAGAAAATTCATCCAGCAGTATCACCTTTAAGGCATCGTGGCCATGAGTCAAAATCCCACAATTGATCCTCGTACTCCATCCTCTAAAACCTCTGGTTTAAAGCCGGCACTAGCCACAGCACTAGGAAGTTTAGAAGTGCAGTTAGATCAAGAGTTAACTCGATATCGACGCGCACGCAACGGAGTCAGGCAACCAAAAAAAGTTAGTGTACAAAGTTACATTCCTAATCCACCTCAACAGTTAAATACTATGACTGGGACATTAGGAATAACTCAGCCCTTGGTGGCAGAAGTTAACACTAACGCGATCGCTCCAGAAAATCCAGGTTTAGAAATAGAAAAACAGGAAGAAATAAATCCTTTCCCACTTGCTTCTGCCCAAGACTCTACCACAGCCCCAAGCCTACCATTTCCACCTCCACCACCTCCAGTCAGGGCAAAGTCTATCAGTAGTATAGTACCCACAAAGCCCAAGGCTAGTGAAAGTGAAACTCTCGTCTCAGCAAATGATACTCCCCAACACCCAGATGATTATTTAGAATCGAGTGAAGCACTGCTGCGAAGTCTCCAAGAAGAACAACCACAAACCAAGAAATCAAGTAATTCCAATGACAGTCTGCTGTCACCGTTGGGTATTGGTTCTATACTGTTGCTGCTATTGGCTAGTTTGACTTTAGGCTATGTAGTATTTAATCCCCAAACTTTGCCAAAGTTGAATTTAAGTAAATTATTTAACTGGATATCGCCACCAACTGAGGAAAATACTGGAGTAGCTGAGAATAATTCTTCGGCTATAGCTCAACCAAACATTACGCCTATCCCCAAATATCCTAACTTGGCGGCTCGTGAGTTTCCACAGGTGAAAGATCCTAATGATATCGTGGGTTTAAAACCTAAAGTTAGACCAACCCCAACAACTATTCCCAAACCCATAACCATTGAAACACCAATCAAACCAGTAGTTCTGCCAAGTTTACTTCCCAATGTCTCAGCTACACCCCAGCCTCAGCAAACCTTACCAGGACTGAATGCAGAAATCAAACCATCAGCGGATGGGTATTATTATTTAGTGGCTGATAATCAAGGCGATGGTGCTTTAGCTGCGGTGCGGCAGGTTGTTCCTGATGCTTATTTATCAGATGGACAAAAGTATATTTATCTTGGTGCGTTGAAGACCAAAGAAGAAGTAAATCAGAGATTGCAGCAACTACAGGCAAAAGGCATTAAAGCCCGTGTACGGCAACCATGAGGGTAATTGATAATTCATAATAGGAAATATCCCCAATTTGCTGGTTGGTAGAAAGTATCGGAGCAACTAAGATGGAAGTGATGAAGCGTATTCTGCGGGTGATTCGTGCTAACGTCAATAGCTTGGTGAACGGTGCTGAAGATCCTGAAAAAATTTTAGAGCAAACCTTTCTGGAGATGCAGTCAAATTTGGTGCAGTTAAGACAGGGAGTAGCTCGTGCGATCGCTACTCAAAAACGCACTGAACGCCAAGCACTCGCTGCTGAGTCTCAAGCTCAAGAGTGGTATCGTCGCGCTCAAATGGCTCTACAACAAGGTAACGAAGCCCTAGCACGGGAAGCTCTCAGCAAACGTCAAACTTACCAGCAAACTGCTACAACCCTATTCGAGCAAATAGAACAGCAAAAACAAGTTGTGGATAAGCTAAAACAGGATATGGGTCGTTTGGAGTTAAAAACCGCAGAGGTGAAAACTAAAAAAGATATGTACATTGCTCGCGCTCGTTCTGCCGAGGCATCCTCTAAAATTCAGGAAATGCTAGGGGGAATTTCTTCTACTTCCAGTTTGAGTGCATTAGAACGGATGGAAGATAAAGTTCTACAGATGGAAGCACAATCAGCAGCCATTAGTCAATTGGGTGGTGACAATCTGGAAACAAGATTTGCTAAGTTGAATTCTATTAATAATGTTGATGCTGAACTAGCAGCAATGAAAACCCAAATGTTAGATCAGGTAAATAACACACCGACCCAGAATAGCCTCTCAGGACAGCAAGTACCCACAACTCCCACAACTCCAGAGTGTTAAATGTGATTATTTACTGTAGCCCAATTATAGGTGATGATTCAGAATGGATATAGGATACCATTCCCGACTGAAAAGATTAAATTTAAATAGGTAGCTCTTAAACAGTAAAAAAGCTCATTGTCTAACCAAGCGCGTAAACCAAGAAAGGAAAAACAAAGTTATGGGATTATTTGATCGCATTAAAAGAGTTGTTGGTGCTAATGTTAACGATTTGATCAACAAAGCTGAAGATCCAGAAAAAATGCTAGAACAAGCTATCCTGGAGATGCAGGAAGACTTGGTACAGCTGCGTCAGGGGGTGGCTCAGGCGATCGCCGCCCAAAAACGCACGGAGAAACAGTATAATGATGCTGTAAATGAAGTCAATAAGTGGGATCGCAATGCCAGACTAGCTATACAAAAAGGTGATGAAAACCTAGCACGTCAAGCATTGGAGCGCAAGAAAAGTTTTAATGATACCGCTACAGCCCTAAAAACCAGCCTGGATCAGCAAAATATTCAGGTAGACAGCATCAAGAAGAATTTAATCCAGCTAGAGAGCAAAATTTCTGAAGCCAAAACTAAGAAAGAAATGCTCAAAGCGCGAATTACTGCTGCTAAAGCTCAAGAGCAAATCGGATCAATGGCGCGTGGTATGAATAGCAGCGGTGCTATGGCTGCTTTTGAGCGCATGGAAGAAAAGGTATTAATGCAAGAAGCCCGCGCTCAGTCTACCGCAGAATTAGTAGGTGCAGATTTGGAAACCCAATTTGCTCAATTGGAAGGTAGTAGCGATGTGGATGATGAATTGGCAGCTTTGAAGGCAAGTATGCTACCACCAGCAACTCCTGTTAGTCAACCGCAATTACCCCCAGAACAACCAACTAGCAAGGCTAAACCTGCTGAACCGGTAGATTCTGATTTGGAAGACCTGAAGAGACAATTAGATCAATTGTAACTTTTGCAAACAACACATTTTAGAGCATCCCACGCCTCTTGGTGGTGGGATTTTGCTTCCTTGGGGACTGGGGACAAATCAAGTCAAAAGTCAAAAATCAAAAGTCAAAATCAAAGAACTCCTGTACGGGCGAACGGCCGTTCGCCTCTTCTGACTCCTTTTACGATACAGTAAATTAATTGTGTGTCCACTTGGAACGATGCCACCTAATGGAGACTTTAATGAGTAAGGGTGTAATCACTATCACTGATGCTGATTTTGAAACTGAAGTTTTAAAAGCCGAGCAGCCTGTATTAGTTTACTTTTGGGCTTCCTGGTGTGGTCCTTGTCAATTGATGTCGCCAGTGATTAATGTAGCTGCTACTAAGTACAGCGATCGCTTGAAAATTGTGAAAATGGAAATTGACCCTAACCCCGTAACTGTCAAACAGTATCAGGTGGAAGGTGTCCCTGCACTCAGGTTAATTAAAGAAAACCAACTTTTAGAATCGACTGAGGGAGTTATCAGCAAAGATAAATTACTCAGTCTCTTGGATACGCATTTAAATAGTAATTAGTCAATGGTCAGGTACTGGGGACTGGGAAGAAAGCAGGGGGAGCAGGGGAGGCAGGGGAGGCAGGAGAGGCAGGGGGAGATTAATAACCCAATGCCCAATGCCCAATGCCCAATGCCCAATACCCAATACCCAATGCCCAATACCCAATGCCCAATACCCAATGCCCAATGCCCAATGACTAATGACCAATGACCAAGGACTAATGGCTAAGATGCAATTTGCACAGCGTTTACAACCCCTACAATCTAATGTATTTGCGGATATGGACAGAGCCAAGGCTGTAGCTGTGGCTGCTGGAAGAGAATTAATTGATTTGTCTTTGGGATCTTCTGATTTACCAGCAGAGAATCATGTGATTGATGCGATCGCTAAATCTCTCTATGACCCCAGCACTCATGGTTATTTGCTGTTTCGCGGTACTCAAAGATTTCGCCAAGCTGCGGCTCAATGGTATGAGCAGAAATTTAGTATTAAAGTTGACCCAGAAACTGAAGTTTTACCTTTGATTGGTTCTCAGGAAGGAACTGCCCATTTACCTTTAGCAATCCTCAATCCTGGCGATTTTGCCTTATTATTAGACCCTGGTTATCCTTCCCATGTGGGAGGAGTTTATTTAGCTAGTGGGCAAATTTACGCAATGCCATTAAAGGCAGAAAATAATTTTTTACCCGTGTTGGCTGATATTCCCGCTTCAGTTTTAGCTCAGTCACGGATGATGGTGTTGAGCTATCCCCATAATCCTACCAGTGCGATCGCTCCTTTATCTTTTTTTAAGGAAGCTGTAGCTTTCTGTCAAAAGCACAACATTGTTTTAGTCCATGATTTCCCCTACGTAGATTTAGTTTTCACTGAGGATGAAACTTTCAATCCAAAATCTCTCGTTCCCTCAATTCTGCAAGCTGATCCAGAAAAAAGCGTTTCTATTGAATTTTTCACCCTGTCCAAATCTTACAATATGGGTGGTTTCCGCATAGGTTATGCGATTGGTAATGCTCAATTAATTCAAGCTTTAAGGCAGGTAAAAGCAGCGGTTGACTTTAATCAGTATTTGGGAATTTTAAACGGGGCGATCGCCGCACTCACAGGAAATCAAGATGGCGTTAAAGTCGCGGTTGATACCTTTCGTCAACGTCGTGACACTTTCATAAATGCCCTGCATCGCATTGGTTGGAACGTCCCCACACCGGAAGCGACAATGTACATTTGGGCAAAATTACCAGATCCTTGGAGTAACAATTCCATTAAATTCTGCACTGAGCTAGTAAAACAAACAGGTGTCGCTGCTTCCCCTGGTGCTGGTTTTGGTCAAGCGGGAGAAGGATATGTACGGTTTGCTTTGGTACAGGAACCACCTATATTAGAAATTGCGGTAGATAGAATTGCTGAGTTTCTTAAATAATTATGTAATTGGACTGAGAAGGACAAAGCAACTCTTCAACTCAGAACATTCTTAAACTCAACTCTAAAAAAATGAAAAATAGTTTTGCTACTTTTGTTATCAGTGCATCAATGGCTATGGGTATGGGTGCAGTTGCAGCTAACCCAGCACAAGCAGGAAGCTTAACTGGTATTACTATTGGTGGAACAGCAGCAAGTGATTATTTAGTTTATGGATCGGATGGTACTAACACCTTTCTTGTACCTAATACTCCGGGAAATGTTGCAGCAGCTTTAACTGGTGATGCTGGAAACCCTACTGGTAATGTAGAGTTAAGAGCCAGCAGTGAACAATTATCTGGTTTTGATTTCAACAATAACACCACATTGTCAGGGCAAATTGGTGGTCAAGATATTACCTTGAGCAGTTTAACATTTGCAGACTGGTTTAGCACTGATTCAGGAATTAATACATCCTATGGAGCAAATAACCTGGCTAATAGATGGTTTAACGATTTTTGGGTAGCAGCTGGTCAAGTTACTGATGACGGTTTACAAGCAACTGCATTTAACACATTCTTGGGAATAAATGGTTTTCAACGTACCAGCGACCCTAATATATCTTACGTTAACCAAGATCACAACACAGGCTTAATTAGGATTGGTTTAGCAGGTCATTTGAATTTGAAAGCTGCTTATTTACAGTCCGGTTTTAGTACATTTGCACAACTTTTACCCGATGGATTCCAAGCCAGTGAAGTGGTCAAATACACCTATAATGGAGTTACAGACTATCTGTACAGTTTTACCGCTACCAATTCGGGTTTAGTTTCCGATGATGGTACTAACTCCCACAATGGTAATTATGAAGTCACCATCCAAGGTGTACCTACAGCTAAAACACCTGAACCTTCTGTAGTTCTGGGTATGTTAGGAGTAGCTGGTATAGTAGCTGCTCAACGCAAGCTCAAAAAAGCAGCTGTTTCCGACTAATATTCTGATTTTCTAAGAAAACATAGTCAATTTTAACGGACTTTAGTTGTAATACCATTTCTTTATGAGGCTGCACCGAATTTCCTAACCCAATACTTTTCGGTTAAGCCCAAAAAATATAATGATGTAGGTTGGGTTGACGATAGGAAAACCAACATTTACAAGGGTTTGTTGGGTTTCACTTTGTTCAACCCAACCTACGAAAACTCTTAACCGAACAGTATTGTTTCCTAACCTTGTCTTTCCTTCTCTGTGTCGCGCCAGTTGCTACAAGTCGGGGAACCCGCCCATCGCACTGGCTTCTCTGCGTCTCTGCGGTTAGTTTATCTTTAAATTGAGTGCATCTTTATACAGAATTGGTATAAGATAGGGAATTTATTCCTTGGTCTGCTGCTAAGTAGGTAGGCGTTAAAAATTGTCGTTATGACAAGGCAGGAGGCAGGAGGCAGCTATGCTGGAGGGAAGAGGTTTTTAGTAATTTTACATTTTTTTACATACCTTGGTTTTTTCGTGCCGACTTACTTATATCAAAAATATTTCTTAAAATAAAGAAGGGTATATTTGTAAAATTACCTAACTTTAACCGTGAAACTATCTTCATCAACAATACCATTAGTTAAAAACCCAGAGAAACTAGAAACCCGTTTAACAGAAATTCCCCCAGAACCGGGGGTTTATTTGATGCGAGATGGGAGCGATCGCATTATTTATATAGGTAAATCCCGCAAATTGCGATCGCGTGTCCGTTCCTATTTCCGTGATGACCGTAATAAAACGGAACGCATCAACACGATGGTTAAATTAGTGACAGAAATTGAATTTATTGTCACTGATACCGAAACAGAAGCATTAGCACTAGAAGCGAATTTAATTAAACAGCATCAACCTTATTTTAATGTCTTACTGAAAGACGATAAAAAATATCCTTATGTCTGCATTACTTGGTCAGAACAATATCCGCGCATTTTTATTACCCGTAAACGTCAGTTAGGAAAAGCCAAAGATAAATATTATGGACCCTATACAGATTCAGGTTTGTTGCGGGAAATTGTCCATTTGTGTAAACGCATATTTCCTCAAAAACAAAGACCACAACCTTTATTTAAAGATCGTCCTTGTTTAAATTATGATATTGGTCGTTGTCCTGGTGTTTGTCAAAAATTGATTTCTCCTGAAGAATACCGTCAAATCGTCCAAAAGGTAGCAATGGTATTTCAAGGAAGAACTCAGGAACTAATTGATATTTTAACAGCACAAATGCAAGCTGCGGCTGAAGAATTGAATTTTGAAACTGCGGCAAAAATTCGTGATCAAATTGTTGGTTTAAAATCCTTAACTGCACAACAAAAAGTATCTTTACCTGATGATACTGTATCACGAGATGCCATTGCTTTAGCGATGGATGATCAACACGCCTATATTCAATTATTTCAAATTCGTGCAGGTCAGTTAGTGGGAAGATTAGCTTTTGTTGCTAACTCTCACGCTGAACCTGGAGCGATTTTACAGAGAGTTTTAGAGGAACATTACCAAACTGCGGAAAGTGTAGAAATTCCCACAGAAATTTTGGTACAACATGAGTTACCAGATGGTGAAATTTTGGCGGATATTCTGACAGAAAACAAGGGTAGAAAAGTAAATATTATTACACCTTTGCGACAAACAAAAGCCGAATTAATAGAAATGGTAGAACGTAACGCCCAATTTGAGTTACAAAGAATGCAAAAATTGGGTGATAGTAATCAAAAATCTTTGGCAGATTTAGCAGAGATTTTGGATTTATCGGAGTTACCTCACCGCATTGAAGGTTATGATATTTCTCACATTCAAGGTTCTAATGCGGTAGCTTCTCAAGTGGTATTTATTGATGGTTTACCAGCTAAACAATATTACCGTCATTATAAAATCAAAAATCCTGATGTTACTATCGGACATTCTGATGATTTTGCCAGTTTAGCAGAAGTGATTCACAGGCGGTTTAGGAAATATATTGAAGATCCAAAATTAGCAAGATTAGGAAATTCTGATTGGCCTGATTTAATTATGATTGATGGTGGTAAAGGTCAATTATCTGCTGTTGTTAGTATTTTACAAGAAATGAATTTGTTAGCAGATTTACGAGTTGTGAGTTTAGCGAAAAAACGGGAAGAAATCTTTTTACCCGACTCATCTAAACCTTTGGAAACTAACGCAGAACAACCAGGAGTACAATTATTACGGAGGTTGCGAGATGAAGCACACAGATTTGCTGTTAGTTTCCATCGTCAACAAAGAAGTGATAAATTAAAAAGGTCGCGTTTAGATGAAATTCCCGGTTTAGGACAACATCGACAAAAATTATTATTAGCTCATTTTCGTTCTGTTGATTATATCCGTCAAGCTACACCACAACAATTAACTGAAGTTCCAGGAATTGGTTCACGGTTAGCGCAAGAAATTTATGATTATTTTCATCCAAGTTGAAAAATAAACAATGCTGTATTATAACGGTGGAACACTAAGAAGTCGTTTTTTGTCATCCTGAATCTGAAGCGTGGAAATAGTCTAGCATAGCTATGTTGAGGACAGACTCTACCCAAACCTTGCGCTTTTCTGTATAACCCTAAGAGGTTGTTTGAAAACTTTACTTCTCAATTCTTTCACCACTGCTGATGCTGAGAAAGTAAATCTTCAACTAATCTACTTTCTAAAGGTTTTGCAAAAAAATAACCCTGTCCAAAATCACAATTTAAATCTCGTAAAAATTGCAGTTGATAAGCAGTTTCTATACCTTCGGCTACCACTTCGATTTTTAATTGTTCCGCTAAGGTAATAATTGCTTTTACTAATTCTATGTTATCACCATTTTCTTGAATTTGACTAATAAAAGAACGATCTATTTTTAGAACATCTACAGGAAAACGATATAAATAACTTAAAGAAGAATAACCTGTACCAAAGTCATCAATACAAACTTGAATTTTGCGGCTTTTTAATGATTCTAAAATACCCTTGGCATATAAATCGTGTTCAATAATGGCATTTTCAGTTATTTCTATTTTTAAACAATCATTTCTTAGCTGTGTCTTTTTTAAAATTTTCTCTATTTTTGTGATTAACTGAGTTTGGGAAAAATGTTTTGGTGACAAATTAATATTTAGTGTAAAAGGATAATTAAATTTTTCTTGCCAAGAATTAATTTGCTGACAGGCTTTTTTAAATACCCACAAGTCAAGTTGTAAAATTAATCCTGTTTCTTCAGCTATGGGGATAAATTCATTTGGTGTCATTAATCCCTGTTGAGGATGTTGCCATCTAATTAATGATTCAAAACCTGTTATATTACCTGTTTTCAAACTAATAATGGGTTGATAATAAATTACGAATTCTTCTTTTTCAATTGCTCGTCTCAAATCAGTTTCTAACTTTAATCTTTTGTTAGCATCTGTATACATTTGTTGATTAAATAATTGATAACTCCCTCTGGCATTAGTTTTAGCTTGATATAATGCTATATCGGCATCTCGTAATAAATGGAAACAATTATTATAATTACTATTGCCAAGGACAATACCTATACTCACATTAGTAAAAACTTCATGATCATCTAAATGAAAGGATGGTAAAAGTTCCTGGTGTATAGTTTGGGCAATATGAATAGCGTCTTGAGGGGAATTAATCTTTTCTAGCAGGATCACAAATTCATCTCCTCCAAACCGAGATAGAGTATTGCCAGGTTGTAAGCAAGATTCTAGACGACGTGACAAGGAAATTAGTAATTGATCACCAACTAAATGACCTAATGAATCATTAATGATTTTGAAGCGATCGCAATCTAAAAATAAGACAGCAAAAAGATAAGAAGGATGTTGTTTACAAGCATTGACAATTTGTTCTAATCGATTCATTAACCAAGTACGATTAGGTAATTCTGTCAAAGGATCATGTAAGGCCATGTGCATTAATTTTTCTTGCACTTTTTGGCGTTCGGAGATTTCTTTTTCTAATTGGGTTGTGCGTTGAATAACCCGTAGTTCTAGTTCTTCATTGAGCTTTTTGATTTGTGCTTTAGCTAACTGAATTTGTAATTGATTATCAATCCTGGCTAAAACTTCTTCAAATTGAAATGGTTTAGTAATATAATCTACTCCCCCCACAGCAAAAGCTTTAACTTTATCTAAAGCTTCATCTAAAGCACTCAAAAAAATTACCGGAATATCTTTAGTTTGGGGATCAGATTTGAGTTGTTCACAAACTTCATAACCATCCATATCTGGCATTTTAATATCTAATAAAATCAAGTCAGGATGCGCCGAACGTGCCACTCGTAAAGCCATATTTCCGTTAGTGACACTACGAACTTTATAACCTTGTTCATTTAATGTATGAGATAACACTCGTAGATTATCGGGAATATCATCCACAATTAAAATATTAGCTTTATAGTTTTCTAGTTGAAAGGAGGTCATAGGATTACTCAATTTGGGTTAAATCAATAATCTTGTCATAGCGGAAATTCTTTACCAGGTCGGTGAGTGCGATCGCTAAAGGTTGTTTTTCTTGAGAAATCTCCTCTAATAATCTCATAATCCAGTCTTCGTCAGCTTCATTTGCAGCCAAATAAAGCTGTTCAATCCATTCTCTAGGCATAACACTTAAACTACCAGGAGTCAGCATGAATAGCGAGTCTGAATGCGCGGATATTTCCGAAGTTTCAGATTCATAAATAAAGTTTAACCCTAAATGCTGTTGCATTTTTGCCCAAATAATTTCCTCCCGAAAGGGTTTTCTGACAAAATCATCACAGCCAGAAGATAAAATCACAGATTTTTCATTATCAAAAACACTGGCAGTTAAAGCAATAATTACAGTAGCTTGTCCGTGTAAATGAGATTTAATATATTGAGTGGCTTCATAACCATCCATTACAGGCATTCTCATATCCATCCAAATTAAATGAGGATGCCAATTTTGCCAAATTTCTATAGCTGTTTTCCCGTTGTCTGCGGCTTGTACAGCAAATCCTACCAAGCTTAATAATTTAACTAAAAGTTGGCGGCTTTCTTCTCGATCTTCAACTACTAATATGCGATAATTTGGTTGGTTGGGTGCTAATCCAATCACTTTTTTACCTAGTTGATTGACTTTAATTTCTTTAGCATCTGCTAACCGAATCGGCAGATAAAATTTAACAGTTGTTCCTTGTCCTATTTGACTACTCAGGTTAATTTTACCCCCCATTAATTCTACAAATCGCCGACAAATAGCTAAACCTAAACCTGTTCCTTCATTGGATTTATGACCTGATTTCGTTTGCACAAATGGCTCAAATACACTCTCAGTTTCATCTTCAGGAATACCACAACCAGTATCTTTAATTTCAAAGTAAAGAGGTAATAATGATGGGTTGTCATTAGTCATATTATTTTCATTAATAGTTACCCTTAAAGTCACCTCACCTTGTGCGGTGAATTTAATGGCATTGGATAATAAATTAATTAAAATCTGTCTAATTTTATTTTCATCCGTTTGAATATAACGAGGTAAATTATCATCAATTTTTACTTTTAATTGTAATCCTTTTGATTGTGCTTTTAAGTTAAACATTTCCTCCAATGAATTTAAAATTACCACCAAATCAAAACAGTTTTCATGAATAGCAATGCGTCCAGCATCTATTTTTGACATATCTAAAATATCATTAATTAAAGCTAACAAATGCTCACCACTGCGATTAATAATAGCTAAATTTTCCTGATGTTCTAGAGTTAATTGTTGATCTCGACTCATGATTTGTGTAAACCCTAAAATTGCATTTAGCGGTGTTCTTAACTCATGACTCATATTTGAAAGAAATTCACTTTTAGCATGGTTAGCGGCATCTGCTAACTCTTTCGCTTGTTGTAAAGCTAACTCTGCACGTTTTCTTTCTTCAATTTCTTGCTGTAAAGCTTGGGTTCTTTCTTCAACTTTTAGTTCTAGTGTTTGGGAATAATCTTGTAATTGTTTATAAAGTTGGGCATTTTCTAAAGAAATAGCAGCTTGGGAAGTAATCATTTGCAAAATTTCCAAGCGAGCTATAGTAAAAACTCCTGACGTTAAATTATTTTCTAAATACAAAATACCGTGTAATTTACCTTGATAGAGAATAGGAGTACACAAAACTGATTTAGGTTGATAAGTACAAATATAATCATCACTATTAAAATTTGCATCTTGACTAGCATCCTCTAATAAAAGAGGTTGTTGACTCTGGACGACATAATTAATAATAGATTTCGGTAAAATAATACAAAGAGGATGTTCTATTTTACAAATATCCTGAGAATAATGAATAAAAATTGGTGGTTGAGTAGTAGCTGGGGTGATATCTGTTGTTTCTAATGCTTGAATAAACCAATTATCATCATGTTCTGAAGCAGGGGGAAGAATTAAATAACCTACTTCTGCTCCTGCATTTTCAATCATGATTTTCATTAAATTATTTAACAAGCTTTCCAGTTGAATTTCACTAGATAAAGCTTGAGATGTTTTAATTGCACTGGTTAAATCTAATATTTTTGTATCAGTAAAAATTTTGGGAGTAGTGGTTAATTTGGATGACATAATCTCCACAGCATCTTGTTCCCAATATCCCTGATATTTTTGTCGTAAATGCTGGCATTTTCGGGTTGCACCCCAAGATTGATAAAAGTGATAAGCTGCACGTAAATACAGTCTAGCAAACTGCGGTTTACCTCGACTTATCCAAAATTCGGCTGCTAATTCATTTCCTAACGCTGCGAGATGAATTAACTGGAATTTCTCAGCCAAAGCAATTGCTGAATCATATAAGTCTATGGCTATTAAATAATTCTGAAAAACTCGATTTTTTTCTGCTAATAATAACTGATATGGTACTTGAAAGTTCTCTGGGCAATCTTTTGACCATATTTGCAATTTTTCTATACTTGTTTCAATTATTGGTAAATATTCTTGTTGATAGGTCGGTGAAGTATGATGATAAAGTTTTAATAAAGTCAACGGATAATAAAAGTAATATTGAGAGATAGGAAACATAATAATTCCCTCTGATAATTCTTGAGCATAAGTCACAAAAATTTCTTGAGCGGCTTGGTAATAACCATACAAATACAGCACCTGTCCAATTAAAATTGCATACCATGTTGAACCATTAATAAAATTATTTGCTTTCCAAAATTCGATAAATTGTTGAGCGTCTAATTCTTGATGAGCGAAACTAATTTCATCAGCCGTTTTACCTTGCAAATTCAGAATCACTAATTGCAATAATTGCAATATTTTTAACATTTTCATATCATTGGTTTGTTCCACAAACCCTATATACCTTTCTGACTCTTGAAATACTTCTAATAAATTTTTACCACAGATAAATTGTGACCAAATTAAAAATACAGTAGCCCATACTCCAAAGACAATTTCTCCATTCTCTTGACAGCGTTGAATATTTTTAGCATAGAGAACAATATTGGATTGAAAAGGTTGACAATGATAATTAATATAATTACAAAAAAGATTTCTTACCTTTGGTAATAGCAGCACATCCTCAAGTTTATCTATTAAATTTAATGCTAAAGAACCGAATTGATAAGCCAGGTTATATTCTCTCTGTTCTGTTAAATACATTCCATATAAAACATAACCAAAACTCGATTCATTACTATTACCATATTCTAAAGATAGATTGACTAAATTCAAAGCACATAATAACATTAGTTGCGAATTACCCTTATAAAAAGCAACTTCCCAAAATTCCATACAAAGCTGCATTTTTAAATGGGCTATATCTTCTGTAATTAAAGGTAAATCAATTAAGTTATGAATATTATTATCACCTAATTTTAATTGAATTTTTTGGATTTGCTCTTGGATAACATAACCTTGTTGATTAATATCTTTAGGGAAATTTAAATTGAGTTCTTTTAATAAATTCAAGCCTACTTGTAAACCTTTATTGTAATCTAGTCCTTGGGTGGCTTGTAAATTTTTTAATACTGTAAATCCCTGAAGTTTATGAGTGGGCGTTTTCCCTTGATGTAAAAGCACATCAATTAGTAGTTCGGCTTGTTCGTGATTACCATTTAAATAATTAACTTCTGCTAATTCCCGATAATACTCAAACGCTAAATCATAATCATTAAGCCAAATATTTTCCGGGAGACAACTTACTCCCGTATTTAAGTAAGATAATGCAGATGAATAAGCATGAGATGTTTTGGCTTTTTTACCTGCTTTTAAGTTTAACTGATATAATTTAAACTTTTCTAAATTTGATTGTATATAATTAATTCCCTGATTCCAATGATTAACTATGTCAAATAATTTATCTTCTAATTTCTCAGTGGGAATATTCTGTAATAATAATCGACCAATTTTCAAATGTAGTTTCTGTCTCTTATCTGCATCGCTTAATGAATATACGGCTTGTTGAACACGATCATGTTGAAACTTAAATAATATATCTTCACTCTTAATATCCAAATTAGTTGATACTAACTGATATTTATTGTTTAAAGGAATAATTAAACCTTCTTGAATAGCGGGAAGTAAATCATTTAATACATTCTCAATAGAAGTTTCTGCAATACTTGAAAGATTTTGTAAATCAAAAGAGCTACCAATACATGATGCTAACTGTAAAATCTTCTGGTTGACTTGACTTAAATTTTTAATTTTGTTCATCATCAATTCAAGAACATTATCAGTCATATTTTTTTGCTGAATTTCTTGAATATCCCATTCCCAGCACCTTTGTTGATAGTTGAATTCTAATAAATTTTCTTTAGAAAGTAACTTAATAAACTCAATCACGAAAAAAGGATTACCTTGGGTTTTTTCATAAATGAGATTACTTAAATCATCAATAGCATCAGGAGAATTAGAGAAAGTATCAGAAGTTAACGCTTTGACATCTTGAATAGATAAATTATTTAAACTTATTTCCGTAATTCTGTCTATAATATTGTTATTTTGCAAATCATTTAAGGTCTTGATTAATGGATGATCTTCATCAACCTCATTATCTCGATAAGCACCAATCAATAGTAAATTATGGATTTCTGGAGACTCCATTAATTTTAGGATTAGACGACAAGAAGCCAAATCAGCCCATTGTAAATCGTCTAAAAATAATACCAAGAACTTCCCTGATTCCACAATGACTTTAAGAAACTTTTCAAAGACTAAATGAAACCGATAATTTGATTCATTGACTCCAACATTAACTAGTGGAAGTTGTTGACCAATAATTAATTCTAAATGAGGAATTAAATCAATTAAAATTTGTCCATTATGTCCTACAGCATTTAAGATTTTCTCTCGCCATTGTTGTAAATTAGTCCCATTTTCTGAGAGTAAATAATTGCAAAATTTATTAAAGGCTTGCGTCAAAGCAGAATAGGGAATATTTTGTTGATACTGATCATATTTCCCAGAAATAAATAATCCACCTTGATTGAGAGTTGGTTGGTAAATTTCCCGGACTAAAGTTGATTTACCTACACCAGAGTACCCTTTAATTAAAATTAATTCACTGCTAGATTTTTTTTCAATAATCCGTTGCAAACATGAGAATATTCTTTTTGTGTGTTGCTGACAATTATATAATTTTGTGGGAATAGTTAAACGAGTAAAAATATCTTGTTTTCCTAAAGGAAAAGAAATAATAGTTGTATGATTATGTAACTGATGCAAACATTCTGATAAATCCACTTTTAATCCATAAGCTGACTGATAGCGTTCTTCTGCATTTTTCGCCATCAATTTCAGGATAATATCACAGAGGACAACAGGAATAGTAGGAGAGAGAAGATGGGGAGATACAGCTTGTTTAGCAAGATGGGAATGAATTAGTGATAAAGTATCGTTGCTAGTAAAGGGCAGTTTTCCTGTTAATAATTCATAAAACGTAATCCCCAATGAATAAAAATCACTGCGATAATCAAGAGTGCGATTTATTCTTCCTGTTTGTTCAGGAGAAATATAAGGAATTGTTCCTTCAATGAGATTGAGATGAGAGGGGTTATAATATTGATTATCTTGCACAAAGTCACTAGAAATACCAAAGTCAATTAATTTAAGTTGCTGGGTTTGAGGATTATAAATAATATTGCCAGGATTAATGTCTTTATGAATAATATTTACTGTGTGAATATCTTCTACAGCAGAGGTGATTTTAATAGCTAGTTTTAAAAAATCAATTGGATTTAATTTGCCGGCAATTTTTAACTGGCTTAAAGAAGTACCTCCACAGTCTTCTAAAATCATGACTAAACAATGGGGATGTGTTTCTAAACCGTAGGCTTTGATAACTCTAGATAAGTTTAATTTGTGGATGACTTCATATTCTCTTTTAAACCATGCTAGTCTTTCTGCGGAAGCATGAATATCCTGAAGAATTTTGAGTACCACAGGTTGTTGGTCAAGATGGCGATAAGCCCGATAAACTAATGAATTATAGCTTTCATAGATTTTATTGATGATTGTATAGCCTGTTAATTTTAACATGGTCTAGCTGGAAATAAGTTTTTATTCATGGATTATATAGCAATTCGATTGATTTGTGATCGGTTTTGTCCAGTTTTCTTATTCATCAAAGTAACCAGCTAGACGTGATGCTGAAAATGAAGTGGAATATCAGCCTGATGATTATTTTGATCGTGATTTAAATAATAAAAAATAATGGGCAATTAATAATTAAGAATAGCTATTACTAATTACCCATTTCTCATTACCCATTACTAATCTCTAGATTAGCAAAGCTAACTGATAGCTGTAATATCTCATATTGGAAGTTTTGTTTAAATTATATGCAAATATATGTAATAATTCAGGAGTCAGGAGTGGAAAAGTTCTGTGGGAACCTCTGTACAAGAGTCATGGTATCTTATCTGACTGTGAAAAATATTCAGAAACATTAATAAAATATAAAGAAATTGTTTTTGTGACTTAAGCTACAGTTTTTCTGCGTTTGTAACGCTTGAATACAAGTGTACATTATTTGAAAACACGAGGATAAACAGGCTGATCTCAAAGATTACACCATAGGGATCACCACGAATATAAAGGAAAGTCACTGCTAAAGTAAATTTATATATCTAAAGTGTGACGACTAAAAATATTAAGACTAAGATAATGAGCGAGAATTACAATTTTTTTTTACATTGTTTAACTTTAGTTAAAAATAATAGCCAATCTTGTGGCTGAAAATATTGACAGGCTAGATTTACAGGGTTTCCAAAAAATTATTTAATCCAGGGGTTTTAAAATGCAAATCTTACAAAAAATTCACTGCCCAAATTGCGGCAGTGCAGCTGAACGTCACTTTATTACTGATAGTCAAGTTACAAGAACACAATGCCCAACTTGTGATTACCTCATGATTACCTGCACTCGCACCGGTAAGGTAATTGAGGCTTATGCACCAGGTATTTATGCCCAAAGATAGATGACAAGTGACTGAGGACAGGTAATAGTTTTTTTGAATTACGAATTACCTTTTACTTGTTCTCAGTTGTCCACAAGCGGCATCAGCTTCTAAACCGCGAGAATATCTGACGCTAACAGCAATATTTTGTTGTTGGAGAACATTCACAAAAGCTTGGATTCTGTCGCGGTTTGGTCTTTTATAATCTACTTCCTCGATGGGGTTGTAAGGAATTAAATTGACATGACTTTGAAAGCCGCGCAGACGTTTTGATAATTCTAAAGCGTGTTCTGGTAAGTCGTTGACTCCCGCTAAAAGGATATATTCAAAAGTTACTCTGCGTCCAGTTATTTCTACATATTCTCGACATTCTGCAAGTAAGTCTTCAATGGGGTAGGGTTTAGCACTGGGGATGAGTTGCTCTCGTAATGTTTGGTTTGGCGCATGAAGACTAACAGCGAGAGTAATTTGTAAATGATGTTCGGCTAATTGACGAATGCGATCGCGGATACCTACAGTAGAAACTGTAAGCGATCGCGCTCCAATTCCCACATCTTGATTTAAAGATTTCAAAGCTAAAATCACATTTTCCGTATTCAACAACGGTTCACCCAAACCCATAAACACCACATTACTAACCCGTTGCTGAAAATCTTCCTGTACAGTCAAAACTTGATCAACAATTTCTGCACGACTCAGATTACGTTTATATCCTCCCTTACCCGTCGCACAGAAATCACAAGCCATCGGACAACCAACTTGAGTAGAAACACAGACAGTTAAACGCTTATCACTAGGAATACCGACAGTTTCAATAATTTCCCCATCTGCCAATTTCAGCAGATATTTTACTGTATCATCAGGGGCAACAGAACGGTAATGAAGAGATGAACGACCTATAGGAATATCTGTAACATTTTCTCGCCAACTTTTCGGAAATACAGAAATATCTGCCAGATTACGCACACCTTTATCATATATCCAATTATGTAACTGCTTACCCCGATATCCCGGTTGTCCCTGCTGTTGTACCCAAGCAGTTAACTCAGCTACCGAAGCACCGAGAAGAGGGGGAACGAGTTCAGATGTTGCAGAGTTGGCTGAATCTACCGGAGATACAAAGGATATAGCAGACATAAAAAACCATTAATTAATCCTGGATCTCTATCGTACACCTATCATCTCAAATTGTGTTGAATTTCCGACTCAAATTAATAGGAATTTCCAGTATAAATTCTGTTCCTGTTCCCGGTTCAGATATACACTCCATTCTACCACCATGCTTGTCTACTATGATTTGATAACTAATGGATAATCCTAAACCTGTACCTTCACCCACTGGTTTTGTTGTGAAAAAAGGATCAAAAATCCGTTTTTTAATTTCTGGACTCATCCCCATTGCATTATCTTTAATCGAAATTCTCACCCAATCATTATTAACAATTGCCGTGCAGATTTTAATTTCACTAAAATAAACTTCTCTTGCGGCTGGGGATAAACTCTGCTCATGTTTATGTAAAGCATCAATCGCATTACTAATAATATTCATAAACACCTGATTCAGTTGAGAAACATAACAGGTAACTAAAGGTAATTCAGCATAATCTTTAATAACGATATTTTGTGAATATCCTAACTTTTCTTTAAACCGGGGTTGTAAAAGCATTAATGTACTTTCAATTCCCTCATGGATATTTACAGGTTTCATTTCCGATTCATCAAGACGAGAGAAATTACGTAAACCCAAAACAAGCTTACGAATACGATCTGCACCTACGGACATTGAATCGAGTATTTTGGGCAAGTCTGATATCAAAAAATCAGCATCTATCTCTGCTCTTTTTTCCTGAATTACAGAAGTAGGGTTTGGGTATTCTTGCTGATAAATATTCATTAAATTTATTAAACATTCAATATAGCTTGTAGCATGATCAACATTAGCATAGATAAAATTAACAGGATTATTAATTTCATGAGCTATACCTGCAACCATTTGTCCTAAGCTAGACATTTTTTCCGTTTGAATTAGTTGCAGTTGAGTAAATTGCAATTCCCGGAGTGTTTTTTCTAGGTGCAGATTTTTTTCATTTAATTCCTGGGTTCTGTTAGCAACTTTTTCTTCTAATTTACCATAGAGTTGGGCATTTTCTAGGGAAATAGCTGCTTGGGAAGACAACAGGTTTAATATCTTCAACCTTTTAGGGGTAAATGCACTTACGGTTAAATCATTTTCTAAATAAATAATACCGATAAGTTGACCTTGATTTAAAATAGGATTACATAGTATAGATTTGGGTTGGCATCTAATAATATAGGGATCGATAGCAAATGTTTTTTCAGTAGTTGCATCATTAACAAGTACATCTTTTCCGGTATTAAAGACATAATTAATAATGCTTAATGGGATGTCTTGAGTATCACTAATTTGTTTAAGTTCTACACTACTTTTTTGATTTTCTAGATATTGTGCTGCGATAAATAATTTACCCTCTCGCTGCAAAATCAAAACAGCTTTTTTTGCACCTATATTTTCTACAATTACATCCAGTAGAGTATGTAGTAATTTGTCTATTTTAATTTCTGAAGAAATTGCTAGAGATGCTTTAGTAACTGTTTCTAAATCTAAAATTGCTGATACACTCTTATTACTAGAATCAAAGATAATCTTACTAATAAGATCAGGTTCTTCAGTTTCTATTTCTTTTTGCTTGAGGATAGGAGCAAGCAACTGAGGATGGCATTTTTCTAAATTCTCAACTTTAGCTTTAGCACCCCAATTTACATAACCATAATAAGCATCTATTAAGTAGGTTTGGGCTATTTTTGTCTTACCACAGTCCAGATAAAATTGGGCTGCTAATTCATTAGCAAGAGCTTCTTCTTGGATATATTTATTTTCCTTAGCTCCCACAATTGCTTGGTCATAAAGCTCCATTGCTTGCCAATTATTCCCCAATACTCTCGCTTTCTCCGCTTCTACTAAATCATACTTATGTTGATAATTTGCTGGTGCATGAATAGCCCAATTCGCCATGTATTTTTGATTACTTAAAACTGTTTCTAAGTATTGTTTCTGCACATCTATAGATTGATCAGGATATTCAGCCAAAAGAGCTAAAGAATAATAGAAATTATGTTGGCTAACCGTAATTTGTCCAACGACATAATGTACATATTCCTGTCCCTGCATAGCACTAGCCAAGGATTTTTTAGTATTTCTAAAAAAATAGAAGAATATAGTTTTTACTAAAAAAAATGAGAATAAGGTTGTAGAGCTTTTCGATTCTATTAACAGCGGTAATATTACAGATTCATCAAATGAACTATCACTGAAATCTGATTTATCAATCTTGCTATCTAACAATTTTATCAGCAACTGTTTCCAGGCTTTGTGAAGAATAACAGTACCCTGTTGCTTAAACTTATACATTAAATTAATATGCTGTTCTAGCTCCTGAAATATATATGCTAAATTTTCCCCACTTAAGATCATATTTATATTGTAAATAGCAGAACTATAACCAACATATTCTAAATCTCCCGTTTCCATACCATAGCGTATACCTTCCAATAAACTATCTATAGTTTTGCAAACATGATTTTTCCAAAAGTTGATATTTGCATTCCACATCAACAAAGCTCTACATTTAATTTCTTTGGTATCAAATTTATCTAATAAATTTAAACCCAATTTACCATAGCGGTATCCAGTATCAATATCCAAGAAAAATCCACATAACAACACACCATAATTTACATACCCATGAGCAGAACTGGAACAATTACCATATCTCACAGACAAACTGATCATTGTAAACACAATTACCGGAAATAATGCCGGATCGACAAAATAACTAGCAGCAGTCATGTTAGCTAAGATCCGCATGACCGCAATTTTATCTGGTGCAGTCATCACGGGTAAATCTATCAATTCATCAACATTTAAGTTTGTGGGTGCTTCTTTTTCTAATTCAACACCCAACATATTGATAATAGTTAAACCTGTGTCAATGGCTAATTTTATTTGCAATTGAGCCATATATATTTGCATCTCTGCTTCATAAACCGGCACCTGATCCAGCAGACTAGCTGCATTTGCTTTAACGATTTTGATATAGGTTTGTGCTTGCTCAAAGTTGATGTTTAAAAATTCAGCCTCTACAGTTTCCACATATAGATTTAATGTCAAATCATACTGATGTTGCCAACTGTCTGCTGCTAACAGTTCTAACCCGACTTTTAAATATTTGACAGCAGCTTCATAAGCTGTAGATAATCTGGCTTTATGTCCAGCGACTAAATTTAGTTTAGCTAGTTCATATTTTTCTGATTCACTATTAATTAATTCCACACCAATATTTAGTTGATTGACTATCTCAAATATTCTTTCTTCTAGTTCCAGAGCATTAGTATTTTTGAGAATTAATTGACCAATTTTCAAGTGTGTTGCTTGTTTGTCAGTTTCAGGAATCAAAAAATAAGCAGCTTGTTGTACTCGATCATGGAGAAACTTGTATTTAATTTTCCTCAGCTTTTCCCAATTATTTATTTCTAAATCTGAGTGAGAAATAGAAAAACTATCTATGCTATCTGCATAAAATTTATAACTTTCATCTTGTGGTAAAATCAGCCCTTGTTTCAGAGCATTCCACAAATTTGATGCTATTTCTAATTGGGATTTTTCACAGACAATAGATAAAGTATATAAATCAAATTGATTACCTATACAAGCTGCTATTTTTAAAATATTTTGTGTATCAACTGGTAATTTTTTGATTTGCGTTCCTAAAAACTGAACAATATCATTATGCTCATATAAAGCTTTGGCTGCATAAATATCACACTGCCAATAACCAAGGCTCAAATTAAAACTAATTAACCCATCTTCATACATGGATTTCATTAATTGATTCGTAAAAAATGGGTTGCCTTGGGTTTTTGTTAATAGTAATTCAGTCAAAGATACTGCTTGAGATTCTGAACAACATAAGGTATCTGCTACCAGCAGATTTAGGTGTGTTTGATCTAAAGGTGGTAGATTGATTTGATTGACTATAATATCCGCTTTGCGAATATTATCTAAGGTGATCATCAAAGGATGCCCAGAATAGACTTCATTATCTCGATATGCACCAATTAATAAGAGATATTGAGTATCTGGTTCGCTAATTAATAATTCTATTAACTTCAAAGAAGCTGCATCAGCCCATTGTAAATCATCTAAAAAAATCACTAATGGATGTTCTTTATTAGCAAAAATTTGAATAAATTTACCAAATAATAAATTAAAGCGGTTTTGAGCGGTACTACCTGTAAGTTCTGGAACTGAAGGTTGCTCACCAATAATATTTTCTAACTCAGGAATAACATCAATAATGACTTGTGCTTGCTCTCCCAATGCTGATAAAATCTTACTTTTCCATGCTTGTAAATGCTCGGTATTTTCGGTTAAAAGTTGTTGCAATAAACTCTGCAATGCTTTTAATAAAGCCGAAAAAGGAATATTGCGTTGGAATTGATCATATTTACCAGCAACAAAATAACCATTTTGACGGATAATAGGTTTATGAATTTCATTAATGACAGCAGTTTTACCAATACCAGAATAACCAGCAACTAGCATTAATTCTTTATTATTATTGCTGATTCTTTCAAAAGCATTCAACAAAGTTAAAATTTCATTTTCTCGACCATAAATTTTGTCAGAAATTATAAATCTGTCGGCTATATCTCCTTGTCCTAAGTCAAAATAGCAAATTTCACCCTGACTTAATAACATCCGTTGACATATTTCTAAATCATATCTAATTCCCTTGGCAGTTTGATATCTTTCCTCCGGGGTTTTTGCCATTAATTTCAGAATCATATCTGCAACAATCTCAGGAATTTGGGGATTAATTTCCCTGGGATTATTAGGTGCTTTTGCAAGATGGCAATGCACCAATTCTAAAGGATTATTACTAATAAAAGGTAATTGTCCTGTGAGTAATTCATAAAATGTCACACCTAAAGAATAAAAATCAGTCCTGTAGTCTATCCCACGATTCATTCTTCCCGTTTGTTCCGGTGACATATAGGGAAGTGTTCCTTCTAATACATTCGGGTTTTTAATTTCCGCGACTTCTTTAGGTAATAGACAAGAAATACTAAAATCTATCAGCTTAATTTTCTTAGTTTCTGGATTAATAATAATATTTTTTGTCTTGACATCTTTATGAATAATTTTCTTTTCATACAAAAACTCTAATGCCTGAACAATGGGAATAGCAATAGTTAAAAATAAATCTAATGCCAATGGTTGCGACTTAGCATATTGATGGAGAGAGATACCGCCAATATCCTCTACAATTAGGGCATAACTATTACCATAAGATTCTAGACCATAGCATTTTATGATATGAGGATGGTCTATTTGTTGAGTAATAGTGAACTGATTCTTTAAAGATATCAATTCATGTAGTTGGGGATATTGTGCGTTTAAAATTTTGATGATTACAGGAGTCTTGGTCTGCTCTTGCTCACCACGATATACAGTAGTTCTTGTGCTAATATGAATGACTTCAATAATTCGATAACCAGGAATGGTGATAGCAGAGATGTTACTCTTGCTCATAGGTTTGACAATGAAGAATTGGTAATTGGTAAAAGTTAGGTTTATTAGACATAGACTAAATGGTTTATTTAACCCTTCTAGAGACGTTGAATATAACGTCTCCACATTATTCACGAAATGTTTATTTCATCGGCAATATATTAGCTGATAGCTAAGGGATGAATGCTTAAAAGTATTAACCAAAAGTTGTACCATTCCAGCCCCACATTACACCTTTAGCATCAGCAAACTCGATATAAATTCTATTCTTTGGAACACCCAAACAAGAGTTAATTTGTTGACAGAACTCCTGACTCATAGCTGAAGTTTGTTCAGGCTTCATTGTGCCAACACTTTTGATTTCAATATAGCAAACTGGGTCTGTAGTTCCTGCAAAAGTCATGGGTGTTTCTGGTTCAAAAGCTGTCATTACATAAGATTCAGGTTTACCTGTATGTTTAGCTAACTTGGCTGACAGACCTTTGAGCATTGATTCAATTTCAGCTTTTGCTGGAGCAGCTACAGAAGTTTGGATTTTAATTAATGGCATAATCAACAATTCACAATTCAAAATTGATAGAGCAGAAATGATGACAAAATCAAAGGAATAATTTTAATAATCTTGAAATTAATCCTTGTCATCCTAGAATTTTGAAATCTTTCCCCAAAGTTCACAATTGCTAACCACAGATAGCAGCAATTATTCTTGTAATTGTACTTCTTTTTGCCGATTCAGTGATGAGATGACCGAAATAAGTGATTATGTTCAGGATGATATAAACGCGATCGCCCTGTCGCTGGTAACAGTGCAGGACTAATTATATAAAGTGTAGTCCGTAATAATTGTTCCTGTTGAGTACATTCTGCCATTTTGTCAAGAGGAACAACCCGGATTTTTTCATCAGGCCACCCAATACGAAAGCAAATAGCGACTTGGGTTTGTGCTGGGTAATGTTCTAAGAGTTGAGCTTGAGCATTGGTAACATGACGCGCACTCAAATACAAGCACAAACTGGCCTGATGTGCAGCTAAACTGGCTAATTCTTCTCTAGTTGGTACTTCTGTGCGTCCACTGATGCGGGTGAGGATAATAGTTTGTACTAAACCAGGGACAGTTAACTCAACGTTGAGTTTAGCGGCAGCAGCTTGAAAGGCGCTAATACCAGGGATAATCTCAAAAGGAATATTAGCCTCGGCCAAAAGCTGCATTTGTTCATGGATAGCACTGTAGAGACTGGGATCACCAGAATGAAGACGCACCACAGATTTTTGCGATCGCACTGCTGTCACCATCACTGGTAAAATCTCTTCTAAAGTCTTATTTGCCGTTCTCATAATCTCGGCATCTTCACGACAGATATCTAAAATCTGTTCGGGAATTAAAGAATCAGCAAATAAAATCACATCAGCCCTAGCGAGAAGTTTCTGAGCCTTAACCGTTAATAAATCTGGATCTCCAGGACCTGCACCCACAATGTACACGGCTGATTCTAAGGTAGAACTCAAACTTATATTACTCATATTTTCAGTATATTCATTTATGCCATCTCACACAATAATCCAGCTGCAAAAAAAATTTTGGCATTTCTTGACTACCCTTCCGGATTAACTCCCTTTGCCTAGTAGAGAGATATGGTAGATGCACCCTGGTTAAGCCCTAGAGAGAACTCTGGGGCATTTTTTATTTTTAGTCATTAATCATTAATCATTAATCATTAGTCATTAGTCATTAGTTAGGAGTCAGGAGTCAGAAGTCAGGATAATAAGAATACATTTCTTCCCCAGTCCCCAATCACCAGTCCCCAATCACCAGTCCCTAGTCCCCGTCACCTTTAGAGGGGTAAACGACATCAGGTAAAGGGCGTTTGATTAAATAAAGCCAAGCTAAACCTGCTAATCCTAAAGTAATTCCTGTTAAACTGACCATCTGCGCTATCCGTAGCGGACCTAACATCAAGCTATCTGTGCGTAAGCCTTCAATCCAAAATCGTCCCAAGCTGTAGGCTACCCAGTACACTAAAAATAAAGTTCCCACTTTAAGCCGTGGTTTACCCGATAAAGCGCGAAAAAATAAAGTCAGCAGCAAGGCAAAAACCATTAAATTCCACAGAGATTCGTAGAGAAAAGTCGGATGGAAATATTCAAAATTAACTAAGCTGGGGGGACGACGATCTGGCGGAATATAAAGCTTCCAAGGTAAATCTGTCGGTCTGCCAAAAGCTTCAGAATTGAAGAAATTACCCCAACGTCCGATCGCTTGCCCTAAAATCAGCGAAGGAGCTACTAAATCTGCTAATTGCCAAAAAGACATCTTTTTGAGTTTGGCAAAGATTAACGCCGCTGCTACACCGCCAATAATTGCTCCATGAATGGCAATACCCCCCTGCCAAATGGCAATGATCCGCTCTGGATGCTGGGAATATTCTGGCCATTGAAATAAAACATAATATAACCTCGCTGCGGGAATAGCACCAATAACCAGCCAAATTGACAAATCACTGATCAACTCTGGATTCACGTGACGACGCTTTGCCAGATATTGAGAAAGGCTTACACCAATCAATACGGCTGAGGCAATTAACAGGCCATACCAGCGGATAACCACTGGACCAAGTTCAAATATAATTGGTCCTGGAGAAGTAAATTGAAATCCCAAGATCAAAGCAGAAAAATCCAGTGCCATGCAGAATTACCTAAAAAAGTTGATTGACTACTGCTATTTTCTCGACCTCAACATCATAAGCTGGAATTGACACTCTCACGCCGTAAAACGGCGGAGATTCTTAAGAGATATAAATCCTTAAAGGGTTAGCCAAAAACCCGCTACACACTCGCTCAAAATTGAGTCTGTGCTTACTTTTAACCAAAATATTAGCACTCCCATTAATATCGGCAGAAACCAGATGTTTATCCTTTGTCTGATACAAACCCCGTTTAATTCTTTTACCAGAAAAGTTATGTTGACTGGGGTTGTCGGCATTGTAAACAGGAATTTCATCTTGGTCGTAAAAACTGGCTTTAGACGAGTAAGATTCCTCTTGTTCTAAGCATTCAATCCCGTATCGAGAACACAAAGCCTTAAGTTTTTGTCTCAGTTGCCAGAAGGGAATTTGAACAAAGTTTTGATTATTAGAGTGACCGATATTAATCTCTTGTTTGATACCTGGGTTATATCCAACTATCAATTTACCGATTTGATAAATCAGGCAATGGTTAATGATAGTGCGAGCCGACTTATTCAGATAATCTCGAATAGAATCATTGCGCCATTGATTAAGCTGTGCTTGCTTATTGGTCAATCCTTTAATATTTTGCCTATCTTTATAAGATTGAAGTTCGGCATTACGCTTGTTATACCAATGATTAATGCTTTTAAGTCTTTTTCCATCAATCAGAAATTGATGCCCTTGAGTGTCAAAACAAGCTGCCAGGTTATCTACTCCCAAATCAATAGCAATAGCTTTCTTAGAATCAGCCAATGTTTCTATTTTTTCATCCTCATAAATATACTCAATCTCAAACCATCGAGCCGAGTATTTGGGATGTATTCGTACCTCCTTAATATTCTTATCTTTGAGTCTTTCAGGAAGTTGGATTTTTACCTCGCCATATTCTTTTTTAAACTCATTAGACATAGGAATACTAAACACTCCATTCTTAAGTTTAATCCTCGGAATAATCAGAGGGAAATATCCATCTTTTGGCAAGTATTTAGGCAGTTGTGGTTTTTGATCACAGCGTCCTATGCTCATCGCTGTCAGAAGTCCTACAAAAGACCTCATACTTCTATCTACTACCTTCATTGTCTGTTGGGCAATATCAGTATTCAGAAGCCGATAGTTCTCATTAGACTTGCAGATATGGTAGTTAGATTCGTAAGTCAAGCGTTTTCTTTGAGCAAAGAAATACTGTCTGCATTCGTACAATGCCACATTAAACAGATTTTTACTCAAACGACACAAAGCGGTCAGGGCGTTAAATTCCTGTCGGCTAAGTCTTCTGAGTTGGTTTTTCTGAGTGGCGTACATAATTAAATGGTTTCACTATATCTTTATTATATAGCGAAAACTATGAAGGTGATTGGGGACTGGTGAGTGGTGAGTGGTGACTGGTGACTGGTGACTGGGGAAGAAAATTTTAGATTTTAGATTTTAGATTTTAGATTGGAGTTAACAAAATCCAAACTCCAAACTCCAAACTCCAAAATCCAAAATTAATAACTCCTGCCTCCTGCCTCCTGCCTCCTGTATGTCGCTATAATTACCTCAAGCTGTTTAATTGATATAAATGATTGCTATTTATCCGGGGAGCTTTGATCCTATCACCTTGGGACACCTTGATATCATTCAGCGCGGTAGTCGGCTGTTTGACGAGGTAATAGTGGCTGTATTGCGAAATCCTAATAAAATGCCACTATTTACAGTGCAACAACGGTTAGAACAAATTCGTCTGGCTACAAAACATTTACCTAATGTGGAAGTAGACAGCTTTGATGGGCTGACAGTTAACTATGCCCAAATGCGACAAGCACAAGTTTTGTTACGTGGGTTACGAGCAGTTTCCGATTTTGAGATCGAGCTACAAATGGCTCACACTAATAAAACACTTTCCACTCAGATTGAAACAGTTTTTCTGGCCACCTCCAACGAGTATAGTTTTTTAAGTAGTAGTGTGGTAAAAGAGATTGCAAAGTTTGGTGGCTCTGTCGATCATCTTGTTCCCCCACACATTGCCCTGGATATATACCAATGCTACAACCAAAACTCTCCAACCCTGAACCCAATCACAACGGAAAAAATGTCCCACCTCCAGAAAATCCCACCGGACAAGGAGGTGTAGATATTCTGCAAGAACTCAACCGTCTAGAGGATATGGTTCTCTCTAGTCTGAGAATTCCGCTGACAGGACGGACGCTAGTAGATGAAGACAAGCTGCTAGAACAGCTTGATTTTGTGCGTGTTTCTTTACCGTTCGTGTTTCAGGAAGCAGCAGAACTCCTGCAACAAAAGGAGGAAATTATGCTGGAAGCAGAGGAATATGGACAGCAGGTGGTGGAAGCAGCACAGGCTAAAAGAGCGCAAATTTTGGCTGATAGCGATATTATCAGACAGGCTGAACGGGAGGCTGAACAACTGCGTCGTCAAGTGCAGCAAGAGTGTGACGCGATGATGCAAGATACTTTGGCAGAAATTGAGCAGAAGCGACGTGCTTGTATGCAAGAATTGGAGGAAATGAGACAAAGTGCGATCGCTCAAGCTCAAGAAATTGAAGATGGTGCTGATCAATATGCTGATAATGTCCTGGAAAATATCGAGCAGGATCTTCAGGAAATGTTACGAATTATTACTAATGGGCGGTTACAACTGCGAGGAGACATACCAAAGCAGCGTAATTCATCCCATCCCAAAAAAAATAGCAGGTGAAAGTCTATTTGTGTCTTTTGTTTTCTAGTGATTTTCAGTTAAATGAGATACAAATATCAATCACAAAGCCTTGCATCTAAAAGGTTTTATTGCTGACCGATGAAAGCTCCTGTTAAGTTATGCACAATTTATCTATTTTTAGATTTAAAAGTATTACCCATCGGTTGATATTTAGTTGTGTTGCCGCAGCGATCGCAATTTATGGGGTTTCCTATTGGCACGCCCGCCAATTGATGTACAAAACGGTAGGTACTTGGTTAATAGATTTATCTCAGTCTCGAATTGACACTGTAGCAAATGAGATAGAAGGAAAACTGCAAGCCATCGAGCGCAGTATTCTATTGTCAACAAAATCGTTTAATAACCAGAACTGTCACTTCTACAAATTGGATTGTCGGCATCACATTTCCTGCTGCCAAATCAGAATAGTTACAACAACAATACCTGTGGTTGGTAATTGCTTCTATGTCTAAGGATATGGTGTTGATGTGTATAGTGATTGCTTTTATTTCTCAACTGACAATCCGCCCTCTGCGTCAACTCAATACCAGCACACAGGAAATGGCACAGGGCAACCTAGATACCATTTTACCTGAAGTGACTTCCGATGATGAAGTGGGGCGGTTAACTCAATCTTTTCGGCGAATGCGCGACTGTTTACAACTTTATATCAGGAACCTGCAAGAGACAACTGCGGCTAAACAAAAATTAGAAAGCGAACTTTCCATCGCTGCCCAAATTCAGCGCACAATGGTTCCTAAAACCACTGTAGATAAGAGTTGCAATTCACCATATCAGATATCTGCCCTGCTGAAACCAGCGCGGATTGTGGGTGGTGATCTATATGACTTTTTTCTCTTGGGAAGCGATCGCCTTGGTTTTTATCTCCAGTGCGGGACTGAGAGTATTTGCCAAGGCGCGAAAAACTATGACATCCAGAAAAGGCAAAGTATACTTTACCCATCTTACCCCGCAAGTGAAGAAAGTCTTTGACATTGTTAAAGCTGTACTGCTGGCTGAAGTGTTTGCCAATATTCAGGAATTAGATGCTTACTTGGAAGCTATGCAAGCAGGTGTCAATAAAGAAAGCAATTAAAAACACAATCAAATCAAAGCCTAAACGAACCAATATTAGTATTTACTGATACAAAAAAGCCAATAATAAGCTGTTCTCGAAATAATCGGGTCTAAAACCGGACTTCGTCCAAAGGTTTTGGAGCGGAGTATAAATCCCCGTACAATAGGCCTCCTGCCTCCTACCTTCGTTAAAGCATCGCGCGTGGATGAGGAAAAAATCGCCTTTAAGAATTACCTGGGAAGCCGCAACTTCACCGAAGACCAGTGTGGGTAGTTCACAATTAGACTTTGTTATTTTAAACTGTGTTGAAAATACCGTAAACAGGTACATCAAAAACATGAAATTTAGGGGTTTTTACATCTCTCCTCTATCTTTAGGCAGTAGTCTCACAGTTTTATTAGTGATTGCTAGTAGTTCCATTGTGCTACCCAGTCAGGTTAATGCTGGTTTTACTTCCAGTGTAATTGCACAAATTCCAGCCAGTGCCACAGTAATTTATGTAAATCCTGTAATTGGTCAAGATCGCAGTGGTCTTGGTTTTACCGCAGAAGCGCCCTACAAAACCATTACCTTTGCTCTCTCCCAGGCCAGAGCAAATACAGTGATTCAACTTGCTCCTGGTAGCTATACCAAGGACACTGGGGAAACTTTCCCTTTACTGCTCAAACCAGGAGTAATACTACTGGGTAATGAATCTAGCAAAGGTCAAGGAACAGTAATTATAGGTGGTGGTTTTTACACAAGTCGTACTTTTGCTAGACAAGATGTCACAATATTGGCAGAAAATAACGCCACGATTACAGGGCTAACAGTTACTAATCCCAATCAACGTGGTACTGCTGTGTGGGTAGAGTCAACTAATCCCATTATCAAAAACAATACTTTTTCCAACAGTGTCAGAGAAGGGGTTTTTGTTACAGGTACAGGAAATCCCAAAATTGAAAATAACATCTTCTTCAAAAATGGAGGTAATGGGGTTTCTGTAGCTAGGTCTGCTCAAGGTGAAATTAGAAATAACACCTTTGAAGATACTGGTTTTGGTTTAGCCATTGGTGGAACTTCCACACCCTTAGTAGAAGGAAACCAAATTCTCCAAAACCAAGATGGTCTTTTTATCTCCGAATCTGCTAGACCTATTCTGCGTAGGAATGTAATTCAGAACAATAAGCGGGATGGTATTGTTGCCACTGTCGATGCTCTTCCCAACCTTGGCACTAATGACAGTCCTGGTGGTAATCTAATTAGAAATAACGCTCGTCACGACTTGAATAATGGCACTAGAACTAACCGCATTCTTGCTATTGGCAATGATATTGATCAACAGCGAATTGTGGGTGCAGTAGATTTTGTCGCTGCTACTGTTACTCCTCCCACTGATGTTGGTGGTGGTAGTAGTAGTGGTGGTAGTAGTAGTGGTGGTAGTAGTAGTGGTAGTAGTAGTGGTGGTACTGGTAGTGGTATTAGTGTAGGTTCTACAGGATTTCAGGATGTTCCTACAGGTTATTGGGCAAAAACTTACATTGAAGCTTTAGCTGCCCAAAATATTATTGCAGGTTTTCCTGATGGTAGTTTTAAGCCTAATGATCCGGTAACTCGCGCCCAATTTGCAACAATTATCACCAAAGCTTTGACACCGATTTCTAAACGTCCAGCCATTCAATTTAGGGATGTGCAAAGCAATTTTTGGGCGCATGGAGCAATTCAAGCAGCTTATCAAAGTCAATTTGTAGCTGGGTATCCTGATGGTACTTTTAAACCACAGCAACAAATTCCTAGAGTACAGGCTTTAGTTGCTTTAGCTAATGGTTTGAATTTTACTGCTAACAATAACAATATTGTCAGCGTTTACACTGATGCTGCTCAAATTCCCAATTATGCAATTGGACCTGTTGCTGCTGCTACTTTTAGGCAATTGGTGATTAATTATCCAACGGTGCAACAACTTGATCCTAATCGTCAGGCCACCAGAGCAGAAATTGCTGCTTTTGTCTATCAAGCTCTTGTGAGTATTGGTAGAGCGCAACCTATTCCTTCTCCTTATTTAGTCACTGCTCAATAATTTGTAGTCAGAAGGCAGGAGGCAGGAGGCAGGAGGCAGGAGGCAGAAGGCAGGAGGCAGAAGGCAGAAGGCAGAAAGCAGAAGGAATCTATTTTTCCTCTTTCTTACTCCCTGCTCCCCTGCTCCCCTGCTCCCCCTGCTTCCCCAACTTCCCCTGCCTCCCCTGCTTTCTTTACTGTCACCTGTCACCTGTCACCTGATGAGGAGAAGAACAACGGTTAAACCATTCTTGATATTTTTGCTGTTGTGATTGATTTTCTACGGAAATTGTGATTTTGACTTGCTGACAGCCATGATTTTTTTCTTGAGCGATCGCATTTAACAGTAAACTAGCAATTTTCGGAGAAATAAACTCTCCACTCACAATTAACCCACTTTTAAAACTGGTAACTTCTGCTATTTCCTCATTTATTAATTCAATCCCAGAAATCTCTCCGTGACTTAAATCAATTTCTGCTAGTTGTTGGTGTTCTGGACTAACTTGTTCAACAATCAATTTTTCCCGTCTCACAGGAACTTGGATCATCTGAGTTTCGATTTCCTTGCGAACAATTACCTCTCCTACCTTGTGTTTGCTATTATCAACAAACAACCTTTCTTCTAAAAGAGGAATAATTGTTTCTTCTTTTGTGTCCTTAGTTTCTTCGTGGTGCATTAAATAAAATCTATATTATTTCAGGAGTATTATTGATTCATAATTCAAGATTCATAATTCAAATATTAATCAGGTTTGAATAGTTTAAATCTGTCCCCACACTTGAGAAAATCTGTATGAGAATTACCATTCAAAACAAAATTATGAATTATGAATTATGAATTATGAATTGTTAATTATCGTTCTTCAATTGGTAGATTAGGAGCATTGACATCTAACTCTTCTCGACGCACGGTGTCTTGAGTTTCAACCGTATCTTGCTCTACGACTTTTTTGACTTTCACTTCTTCTCGAACAAAAGCTTCTTTGCGAACTTCTGGGGTTTCTTCGTGAATTTCCATGCGAGCAACTTCACCTTCACGGAAATTAGCTTCACGGGGAGAAACTGCTCTACCAGCATCTTCAGGGGTGACACGCTCAATGACAACGTGTTCTCTTTCTACTGGTACTGCTACTCGTGCAGTTTCGGTTTCTACGTGTTTACCAACTGCGACTTCTCCTACTTTGCGACGATGTTTATTAGCAATTAACCGTTCTTGATACAGTCTCAGAGTTTGATGATCTCGCTCATTTAGTCCAAACAACTCCGGTTCATGTTCGTAGCGGTAGGTATCAGCGGTGTAAGTTGGTGTAGTTCTGGCTGTAGAGGTTGTTGCTACTCCTGTAGAATCTAGAGGTGTTGGTGATTCTACTGATCCTGTTGATTCTAAAGGTGTGGTACGGTAGTCGGGTTTACGATATACTCCGCGTACCCGTTCTTCATAGTCATAATCTCCTGCTAGACGTTCATTAAATTCTGGTAAATCTTCAGCTTGTTCTCTTGTTAACCCAATAGCATAAACGCGATCGCTATTATAGTCGATGCGGGTGCGACCAATGGGTAGTAAGACTTTTTTACCGAAAATCCAGAACCCTAAATCAACTACTAAATAGCGAAAATGTCCATCTTCATCAACTAAAGCATCATGGACTGTACCAATCTTTTCATCAGTTCTTTCTGTATATACTCCTAGCCCTTTAATATCTTTGCCTTCAAAAGTATTTCGGTAATCAGGTTCAAAATCTTCTAATTTGTAAAGCACCATTATATTTTTCCTCAACCTTTCATATAATTTCTTACTTTCAACAATAGTAAGATATGCTTTTTTTTTCCTCTTTCTCACGAATGAATTGCCGGAAAATAAGATTATCAAAGGTCAGAAATTTCTGCGCGATTCTCATTTATATTTAAATCCCCAGAAGTATCAATATCTAATTCTTCCCGACGAATTGTGTCTTGTGCTTCTACAATATCTCGATCTACCACTTTTCTTACCCGCACTTCTTCACGAACAAAGGTTTCTTTATGAATTTCTGGAGTTTCTTGATAAACATCGATGTGTGCTACTTCCCCTTCTTGAAATTTGATTTCGTTGGGATCTACCACTGTACCTATCTCTGGGGGTTGAACTCTATCAATTACAACCCGTTCTTTTTCAATAGGTACTGTCACCCGTGCAGTTTCAGTTTCAATGTGTTTACCAAGAGCTACTTCTCCGGTTTTCACACGATGTTTATTGGCTATTAAACGTTCTTCATAAAGTCTGAGAGTTTGATGATATTGCTCATTTAAACCATATAAAGTTGGTTCTTGTTCATAGTTGTAAGTTTCCATCTCATAAGTTACAGTCCCAACGGTGGAACGGTAAATGGTGCGTACCATTTCTTCAAATTCTTGATCAACTATGATGTTTTCCTGGTACTCAGGTAACTGTTCTACTTGCTGCTTACTAAGTCCATCGACATAGACACGTCCCGCTGGATAGTTGATACGAGCTAGTCCAATAGGTAGTAAGATTTTTTTACCAACAGCATCTAAGCTGGTATTAATAACTAAATATCTAAATCTGCCATTCTCATCAACTAAAGCATCAGCAACTGCACCAACTTCTGTTCCTCCTTCGGTATAGAGGTTCAAACTTTTAATATCATCTCCTCCAAAGGTTTCTCGATAGTTTGGATCAAATTCTTCCAGTTTATAAAGAGGCATATCCTATTTCCAAGTTGTTGAATATCTATTCACAACAGTAGAAGTAAGTTGGCTATTTTTCCTCTTGCTGATGACTGAGTTCCGGTGAGATATGCTATTGTTTATATCTCATACTTTGAGAGAAATTTTAGTAAATAGTCAGTAATGATAGTGCTGAGAGAAATATATCTAAGGATAGATTCTTCATAAAAATATAAACTAAAAATAATTGTAGTTTTCTTGGTGTTAGTAGGTCGGCGTTAAAAAAATTGTCTTTAATTGTTGCTGATGCATTTCTCAGTACAAAAAATTTATAAAAAATTTATAAAAAATTTATAAAATTTAACTTTCTCCTCTGCTTCAGATTAACTTTGGATGTTGGCATTTTCGCGAATGTACTTTTGTTACACACCAGCTTAACAAACTTGTCTTTAATGCTACCGTAATGTAATATATTTGATAGTTGATGAAAAACACCTTTTTGGTGGTTTCTGCCTTAGTGATATGTCTCCTTTGTGTCCTTTGGTCTACATTTTTTCGTTATCACTGCGTCAGTTCTATTGAGTAATAAATTGCCTTGACATCTAATCTATTTTCTTTACCAGGTGAGAAATGCTGTTGTTCTTAAAGCTAATTGATTATCTGTTAGCAGCAATTTTTATTAGTGCTGCCATCGTCATTTATTTCGATTCTAGTAATCAACAGTATGTCATAGCTGGAGTTGGAGCTTTAGCTGTGGCAATTTTTTTGTTTCTTCTTAATAGAAACTCTGTTAATACTGCTAGAAAAGAAGCTCAAAAAGCTGAACTAGCAAAAAAAGCTGAACTTTACACCTCGTTATTACAAAATAGTAATTCCTTGGATAACAATACAATTCTCCCAGCCAGAACTAAAGCTTTAGAGTATTGCCAAGATTTGATTCATGATTACAAAAGCACTAGAAATTGGGCGAGAAATCTTTATTATGTCTTGCAAATTTCCACTGTAATTTTGTCTGGTGTGACACCAATTTTAGTATTGGTAGATAAACTAGAAACTGGACAACCTTGGTTGAAGTGGCTACCAGTAATTTGTCCTGCTGTTGCTTCTATTGTGGCTAGTATTGTTACATCTTTCCCATTTCAAAAAAATTGGGTTGCAGCTAACACAACTGTTGAACTGTTAGAAGCAGAACAAGAGAAATTTATTTTGGGAATTACACCTGCTTATCGTTGTTATGATGTTTCTGGAGAAGCTGAACAACAACAAAGAGTAAGTCAAGCATTGGAATTATTTATTAACCAAGTTAACAACATTCACCTGCAACAAGTTCAACAAGCAACTGAACAACAACCGGAGAAAAAGAAAGAAGAAACCACCACTGAAGAATCTATTTCTGAAAAACCCAAAACGGAACAACCTGCTTAAAATATTGCCAAAAATAATTTATTTAATCTTGTGGTGCGGGCATTTTGCCCGCTTTTTAAATTAATTATTGGTAGATCCTGTTTCCGCCATTCTAAAAATCATTTCTTCCAATGTTCTCAACAAATCTTGTTCATTATAAGGTTTAGAAAAATAAGCTCTAGCTCCTAGTTGCATTGCTAGTTGACGATGTTTATTACTACTACGAGAAGTCAACATAGCCACAGGAATACTTTTTAAGTCATCATGAGATTTAACTAGTTCTAAAAAGCTATAACCATCAAGACGCGGCATTTCAATATCACAAATTACAGCTTGCACTTTTAACCCACTTTCTAACTTTTCCCACGCATCTTGTCCATCTTTAGCTTGTTCAACTTGATACCCTCCTTTTTCCAGAGTTAGAGCTAAATAACGGCGGACATTAATTGAGTCATCAACAATCAAAATCATACCTTTTTGATGAGTAGGTCTAGCTATGGGTTTAGGCTTTTGTGGTTTGAGAAAAGCTGTTTTTAATTTAGTTGTCGGTAATTTATTAGTTTTATGAGGACCTTGATTATTTGTTACCCAAGATACTAATTCATTGGTATTTACTAATGGAACTACCCGACCATCACCCAGCATTGTACAGTTACTAAAACCATCCGGTAAAGGTATATTTCCTTCAACTTGACGAATTGCTACTTCTTGCTCACCCCAGCAACGGTCTATTTGTACAGCTATTGGTTGATGATCATTTTTGATTATTAGCACACTACTGGCGTTAATTCCCGTCGCACTTTCTATCTCTAAATGATGGTAGTGAGAACAATTAAAGTCAAAGTAATTACCCAAACGCATTAAAGGTAGCATGGTATCTTGCCATTTGAGAAATTCTCCACCATCCATTGAAAAAACCTGATCATTGTCTAGTAAAAAGATTTCCGCAACTGCATCTGTAGGAAATGCTAAAACCATGCGGTGATGTGGACTACTGGCAGTATCGCTTTCTACTAATAAAACTCGCGCTACAGATAGTGTAAATGGGACTGATAAAGTAAAAGTTGTGCCAATTCCTGCCTGTGTATCAACTGTCACGTCACCCCGCACTAATTGTAGATTATTACGAACTACATCCATTCCTACACCACGACCAGATAAAGCTGTAACTTGATCAGAAGTGGTAAAACCTGGTTCAAAAATCAGTGATAATAGTTCATCTTCACTAGCATTAGCTATTAATGCTGTATCCAAACCCATAGCTACAGCGCGGTGGCGAATTTTTTCTAGAGAAATACCTCGACCATCATCACTGATGCTAATGATAGTGCGATCGCTGCGATGATATCCTTTAATTTCAATCAATCCTTGTTCGGGTTTTCCTAAAGCATAACGGGTAGCTGGATCTTCAATTCCATGATCAAAAGCATTACGTAATAAGTGCATTAAAGGTTCATTCAAAGCCTCTAAAATACTGCGTTCAATTAAGGTTTTAGCACCTTCAATTTTTAACTGCACATTTTTGCCATACTCAACATTTAAATCCCGTATTGCTCTAGGAAAACGCTCGACTAAATCCGATAAAGGACGCATTCTCACTTGCGTTAATTTTCTTTGTACTTGCTTAGATGTTTTATTCAGTTTTCGCGCAATTTGATCTGTATCATCAACACTAAGTTGAATATCACTGGCTACTTCTGCTACCTGAACAATAGTTTCCATCACATCCTGAGATAGCAGGTTTAATTTTTGATAACGCTCTAAACGATCTATTTCTAAACCATTCACCCCAGATTCTCTGACTATTTCTGCTGATGTTGAGACTCCAGAAGACACAGGTTGATTAATAATTTTTTCATATACAGAACGCACTTCTTGATTTTCTTGATGCAGAGTTTGTACTCTTTGGCTAAGTCCTAAAACCAGTTTGCGTAATCTTTCTAATTGGGAATTTAAACCATTGCGCTGAATGATGATTTCCCCAAATAAATCATTAATTTCTTCTAGTTGCTTACTGGGAACTCTAACTGTATTTTCATGAATTTCTTTATCTTTAGCAACGCCAACAATTTCGCTTTTGCGTTCAATATGTTTATAATCTAGCGGAGAATTTTCCTGAGTAAAGGCTATATTGGGATCAGGAAACTCAACAGCATTAATCTCTGGTGGTAATTCTATTTCTAGAGATTCAAAATCAGGAACTAGCGCCTCTGTCACCACATTATTTTCCTGATTTGTTGCTGTAGTGTTAGTATTAACTTGCTGCGGAGTATGACTAACAACTACTTCACCTAATTCAATTTTTGCTGGTAATCTATCTCGTTGATTTGTTAACACTAAAGCTTGCGATCGCCTCCAAGCCGCCAATGCTAACTGAGAAATTTCTACACAGCGATCAGACTGAGTTTCTAAATGCTGACGAACAGAATCACAAAGCTGAGTAAAAGCAGGTAACTGAAGCATTTCTCCCAACCCACCCAACTCCGCAGCCATCACCCCCACTTCTGAATATAAATCATTTGCAGAACTATTTGCTAATAAAGATTCTAAATTCTGCAAACATTCTTCTACTTCGGTTTCAAACAGCAAAGGAATAATTTCTTGCCCATCTTCTGGGGATAGCATTGTAGTAATATCCTCTGGAGAAGGATCACCCAAACGCTCATGCAGTTCATCAAAAATCGGATAACAAAAAGTTCTTAACCATTTATCATCTAGAGATTTTCTCTCTGATAATAAATCTACAATTTGCCTCAGCCAGTCCACTCCAGATAACAATAAACTCTGTAAATGAGTATCAATTTCTAGAGACTTTTTCCGAGTTTTTAAAACCTTAAAAGAATCTTCTAAACGATGAGCCAAATTACTCAATACTTTAAAACCCATCATCGCCGCACCACCTTTAATTGAATGGGCGGCTCGCATAGCAGCATTAATTTTGTCTAAATCGATATATTTACTAGTATCTATTTCCAGCAAGATACTTTCTAAGGTATTCAAATAATCAGTTGCTTCTTCCAGAAACTGCATCTGAATTTCCAATTCTTTATGATTTGTCATAAATTATTATTCCTTAGTCATTATTTATTAATTACCAGCCAAGAAAAAACAACTTAATCAATTGACTTTAAAAGTCTCAACTTTATTTTCTAAATGCTGAAAAATTTCCGCCGTTTTTTGCAAAGATGCAGAAATTTGCTGAGAATAATCGCTATTCTTTTCGGAAATATCGGCGATATTTTTCATCAATTGGCTGACAACTTGTGATGTTTCTAGCTGAGAAACAGAAGCCGTAGAAAGTGACTTCACAAAAGTATCTATCTGCTGAGAAATATCTACAATTTCACTTAAACTCTGCTTGGCATCTGCGGCGATTTGCGTACTCTCAATTACCTGATTTGTACCCACCTCCATTGCTTTCACGACTTCAGTTGTATCTCGTTTAATTTTCTCGACAATTTGCTCAATTTCTTGAGTAGCAGCAGCACTTCGCGTCGCTAACTCCCCTACCTCTTCAGCGACAACAGCAAAACCTTGACCTTCTTCTCCTGCACGTGCAGCTTCAATCCCTGCATTAATCGCTAACAAATTAGTTTGCATAGCAATTTGATTAATCAAGGATACCACGCGAGAAATTTGTTGAGAAGATTCTCCCAAATGCCTAACTTTCTTAGCAGTTTCACCCACAGTTTCTTGCAAAGATAAAATATTTTCTACTGACAAATCCATTGCTTTTCCACTCTTGTTAGCATTATGGTTAGCATGATTAGCAAGAACAGCAATTTCTTGAGCGCCATCCGCTAAAGCTTGCATAGAATTTGTCATTTGTTCAACTGTTTCTAAGGTGCGGTTGATTTCCTCAGCTTGGGTAATTGCTGCCTCTGCTAATTGGTTGATAGCATCTTGATTTGAGCTAATATCTCTATTAATTTGACCAGCATTCTGTTTGACTTGAGTAACAATATCCCGGAGGCTGGCTAAAATCGCATTGAACAAATTAGCAATAGTACCAATTTCCCCATCTTTAACTTCAGCCTGTACTGTCAAATCACCTTTAGCCGCATTTTCTACCTGACTAATTAACTGCAAAAGTTGCAAATGCAGGGTGTCTTTTTGTGGGTATTCCTGCTCAGATATAGATTCTTTAGCAGCCTGAAAATTAAGTTCCCCATCAGCAGGTAATTCTTCATCTTGCTGTTTAACCAGAGGAATCTCAATTTCATCCTCAGCCAGTATTTCTAAACTCTCAGATGCAGAGTTATTTTGCTTTATTATACTCTTAGCTAACCCAGCTGCAAGCAATGTCATTAATAATGCTATTAGTGCTGTGATATTAGCAATCAGTTTCATAAATTGTCTTTGCGGAGCCAAAGCAATTGCACTATCTTTAGCCAGAATTAATTGCCAATTCAATTCGGGTAAACCTTCTAATTTTCTCAATGGTGCATAACTAAGCAGTTGAGGCGTTTGATAGATTGTCTGCACTTCTGTAAAATTATCAGAATTTTCTCGGTTCAGCAAGTTAGCTAACCCTGGATATATTACTGTAGCTGATTGACCTAATAAATCCTTCTGGAGACTGAGGAAAAACTTACCATTAGTATCAACTAAATAATAATCATCGTTATTATCGACGTAATTTTTGAGAGTCTCTATTAACAGTTGTATGGATACACGTGTTCGCACTACAGCAGTAATTTTTCCGGTGGCTATATCTTTCACAGGTGCAGCAATATAAATCACTACTGCGTTATTTTTTAAAGTTTCTGGTTGACTAATAACAGCAGTCTTATTTCGTAGAACCTCTTGAAAATATTTCAGGTTTTGTTCCTGACTACTAATTCCACCTTGAGATTGAATAATCACTTTTCCATTGAGGTCAAAAACCGCCAGATGATCATAGCCTTGATAAGCTGTAATGAAGCGGTTTAGCACAGCTTGTTTTTCAGCAATAGTTGTACTTTTACTAACTTCAGTATTGGTCAAAAATGGCAGAGTTGAGAGAATTTGAATATCTCCATATCTTGCCAACATAAATCGGTTAATAATATCACCTAAGCTAATGGCTTGATTTTCTTGAGTTCTGATAATTTGTTTAGTGATATATTTATTACCAAAACTATAGGCCATCATGCCAATTCCCAATACTGGCAATGTACCGATAACAATGGAAAAAATTACTGCTTTTGTACTTAATTTCAGTTGTCGTAAATATCTAATTACATTCTTACCAGGATAATTATTAGCTGTTTTTATATGAGACTGTCCAATAATTTCCATTTTCTTATCATTAATGGGCGATGATGCCACCATAGATGCTTTGTTGTTGGCATCACCAGTATGAGCAGTATCAGTTTTATTAATCATAAATGAAGACCCCTGAATCTCTGTAATAATAACAGGAAAAACTGATTTTTCTGAGCTTGATTAACTAATCGCTGCCCGAATTAGAATAATTTACAATATTATGTGCATCTAAAACCAGTAATATTTCTTCTTTTTCCTCTACGCAGCCACATAAATAAGGTACTAAACTCGTAGCTACTTGTCCTACAGGAGAATGAATATCATCAGCCATCAATTTAGTCGTACCTTTTATTTCTTGCACAACTAAACCTAAAAGCTTGGACTCTACTTTGACCACGATAATATTATACTGTCTCAGAGGATGCTCTAATCCTTCTAAATTAAACATTTTTGGCATATCAATTACCCAAATAACTCGACTACGCCAATTCATCAATCCTAATATACAAGCAGGCATATTAGGCATAGATGTGATAGATTCAACAGGTACAATAATCGCTTCTTGGGTGTGGGTAATTGATAAGACAGCAGTAGTTTGTTGATTGATTTGAAACTGAAGATAGCTATCTCCCAGGGAATTTTCTTGGGATTGATAATACAGTGTTAATTGAGATTTTGTCATTGATTTAATTCAAATGCTTAAAAATTTAGGGTAAGGTTGCTTAGGGTAATTTTGTAAGGATATATAATCGCGAATTCTGAATTCTAACTTCTTCCCATACCTCTGTTTTTATTGCTGACAATTATTAAATTAGCCAATGTATCTAGACACCATTCTCAGCAAATCTGCTCTTGTAAAAGGTTTGGTCAAATAGCCAGATGCCCTGACAATTTTAGCCTTTGCCTTATCTATAAATCCTGTTCTACCAGTCACCATAATAATGGGGGTATTTTTAAATGATGAATGCCTCCGCAATAATGAACATAGTTCATAACCATCTAAGTTTGGCATTTCTACATCTAACAAAATCAAGTCAGGTTTGCTTCTAATAATTTGCATTAAAGCTTTAACTGGATCATTAATCATGACAACTGCAAATGTTTTTTCATCTAGAAAATGTCTAATAGAATTCAACACAGCTTGACTATCATCAATACAAGCAATTGTATATAATTCTTCCTTCAAGCTAGATGGTAAATGTTGGGTAAACTTCTTTTCAACCACAGCAAGTTTGGCTGAGTTATCTTCTATTTGTTGTTCAGATGTTATCTGAGTTTGAGACTGGCGATTAGAGAATGTTTTTGATTGAATATTTTGCCGATAACGTAACTGTTTTTGACAATGTTCTACTATTAATTGCAAATCTAAATTACAGAATTTGGGTAATTCATTTAAGGAATTATCAGAATTTAGTTTATAATTACCTTCTTTTAAACAAAGAAATGACTCCAGGACTTCTTTGGCCAATTCTTCTATCAATGTTCCCGCTTGTTCCTGGGTAATATAGTTTTGATTAACTAGCCAGCAAATAGCATGATAATCAGCATTTGGTATCAACTGACTGTGATTGTCGGTTTTCGACATCAACCCCATCTGTTCATAAGTAGTATTATTGAAAGTGGGAAGTTCCTGATTCAAGCGTTGTAAGTGACTTTCCAGACGTTCAAATACTTTATCCGAATAAGTAGCGTAAGTTAGTTTACCTTCTTCTAGATAAATTGACCAAGAAACCATATCAATAAATACGCTTAAACACCCTGTTACTTTCCTGGTGCTTAACTGTGCTAACAGAGACAATGGATGTAGTTTGTGAAACAACCTGTAGCTACCTAGAGGAGTTGTCATCATTTTGCTTTTACTTCAGCTAAATTAGAGACTTGTGATTTGAATTTGCATAGCAGATACATCACAATTAAAATCAAGTATAAAACATCAAATTTTTTGTCATCTTAACTACAAGGTCTGATGTTTTATTTGGTGTTAATAATCAACAATAACAGCGTTAATTGCAGATTATCAAATCTGAGTCAATTTGTAGGTTTTCAATAACTTACTGACTGATACTGCGATTATCGGATATTTTTGCTGAATCACGTCAAAAATGTCAACAAGAAATTATATTCTGTGTGTTTAAATACTAAAAATTACCGTAGGTTGCTTTGGATGTCGCTTTTCACGGTATGTTAAGTGTATAAGATATATTTATACAGCTTTGCTTGATGCTTATATATAATTAAGCTTATATATTATTATAAATGTGCTATTCCGATAATTCCCAGAGCAGAAAATATCATAAATATTTATTTGTAAATGCGGATGAAAGGACTTGAACCTTCACACCTTGCGGTACTAGAACCTAAATCTAGCGCGTCTGCCAATTCCGCCACATCCGCATCAGTAACTTATAATAGCATAACAAATTATGGATGGCAAGAGGTAATTAAAAATTGGTGCTTGGGTTATTAATCCTCCCCTGCTCCCCCAGTCCCCAGTCCCCTATCCTCTACATGACAGCTACACGGGGTAGACGATGCTTGAAGCCGCAGAGAATTTCCCAGGAAATGGTGTTTAATTGATTTGCCCAATCATCAGCTGTGATTTTTTTTCCTCCCTGTTCTCCCAGTAAGGTGACTATTTCTCCTTCCTGCACATCGGGAATAGAACTGACATCTAACATGATTTGATCCATTGTAATTGTTCCTATTTGCTGCACACGCTGGCCACGAAGTAAAACTTGCATTTGGTTGGAAAGACTGCGGGGAACTCCATCTGCATAACCAATACCCACTACTGCAATCCGCATTTCTCTGGGTGCGATAAACTTATGACCATAGCTAACACCTGTTCCTGCTGCAATTGTTTTTACCTGGGTAACTCTGGCTTTGAGTTGTAAAACTGGTTGCAGTTTGATTTTGTGTTGCAGGTGGGGAGCGGGATAAAGTCCGTAAATGGCTAAACCTGCCCGCACCATATCATAGTGTAATCTGGGATCTGCCAGGGTAGCGGCTGAGTTGGCTAAATGCAAGTTGGGAATTTTGATACCTCTGGCTTTGATTTGGGATATAGCTTCCTCAAATCGTCTATGCTGTTCTTGCATGATCGCTGGATCAGAACTATCGGCTGTGGCTAGGTGAGAATAAATACTAGCAATATCCAAATGTGGTAATCCTTGTACTAACTGCACAAAATCGCCAGCTTGCTGCCAATCAGTACCTAATCTAGACATTCCCGTATCTAGTTTGATGTGTACAGATAGGGGAGAATTATATTTAATTGCTTCAAGAGTATTAGAAAAAATTAAAGCTTGTTTAGGGCTGCATAGTGTGGGTTGCAGTTTCCAGTGAGCGATCGCATGAATTTGTTCTGCTGTATTGGTTGCTCCTAAAATTAAAATTGGAGCTTTTATCCCACTTTCCCGTAATTGAATACCTTCGGGAACCGTCGCCACTCCTAACCAACTCGCACCCGCTTCCAAAACTGTTTTAGCAACTGTCACCGCCCCATGTCCATAGGCATCAGCTTTTACTACTGCCATTAACTGGGTACTTGGTGATAAAAATCTTACTAACTGCTTGATATTATCAGACAACGCCCCTAAATCAATTTCTACCCAAGCACGTTGAGAAAACCAAGCGTAAGTATCACGTTCCTGACTATCAGCAAAACTGGGGGTTTGTTTGCTACTGAACATCACTCTTCACTCCTATCACACCACTGCAAAGCTTCCAGACGATCCGACTGTGCTAATTTTTGCCCCTTCAAGTCATATCAATTTAATCAGCAAAGTGTACCGTTGATCCGGGAGTTCATACAAGATAGTTGTGAGTGCTGAGTTATTTTCTTCTGTCCCCATTCCCCAATCACCTGCAACCAAATTATTTAGGAAGTATAAATTATTCTCATCTCTCTAGGAAGGTATATTTGTGTTAAAATATCTAAAACTAATACCTTGAGCTAACATCAATGGGGAAGGTTTTAGTCCTAAACGCCTCCTACGAACCGCTCAACATCACGAGTTGGCGACGTGCCATAGTTTTGTTGATTAAAGGCAAGGCAGAACACGTAGAACACAACGGTAAATTCCTTTACTCTGATTTCCCACTGCCAACCGTGATTCGGTTGCGCCATTACGTGCGTGTTCCCTATAAAGAAATTCCTCTGACGCGCCGAAATATATTGCATCGTGATGGGCATACTTGTCAATACTGTGGCTACACAGGAGACGAGTTGACTTTAGATCATGTAATGCCGCGATCGCGTGGAGGAGGTGACACCTGGGAAAACATTGTTACTGCCTGTGTACGCTGCAATGTCAAAAAAGGCTGTCGTACACCTCACGAAGCCCGGATGCCTTTGCGCCATCAACCCCGTCAACCTTACAGCAGTCTCTATTTTGAGGTGACAAAACATCTGAAGAGTGGACTTCATCAAGAGTGGCAAAAATATGTTATAGGACTTTGACATTAACACAGAACTAACTAGACAGCAGGGGCATGAGTCTTCACCTGTAGGTTTCGCTGTTTGACCTTGGTCAAGATAGTATACCACAAATTGAAGGTTAAATTTGCCCTTGGTTGGTGTTTTTTGCAGCTTTTCAGGGGCATTCCCAAAGCTGGTAGAACGCTTTGCCCAGATTCCAGCCAGCTAACACAAACACAGACTTCTAATCATACCTCATTTTATGAGGTATAGATCATTGTCGCTGTAAATTATTCCGAATCATCCCAGAATTAAGCTCAAAGGTATATTTTGGTTGAATATAGTTGTTACTGCTGATTAAACATAATAAATATAAGTAAGTCGGCACGAAAAAACCAAGGTATGTAAAAAAATGTAAAATTGCTAAAAACCTCTTCCCTCCAGCATAGCTGCCTCCTGCCTCCTGCCTTGTCATAACGACAATTTTTAACGCCTACCTACTTATTAGATAGTAGGTTTTGTAAAATTGAAAATCAGTGTGAATTTAAAAATGCGATTATACCCCCGCTTAGATCAATATTCAAGCTCAAATTGGCTGTTACGAAAAGTTTGATTGTTTCAATTTCTATATGCACTCAAGGCATATGTCAGCAATCTCTGACAGATGCTCTTGACAAAAAATAGACCAACATGATGCCGTGCCAAGGCTGTAGATTTCTGCCAAGATCATAATGTGTGGACAAGCCAGAGCATAACTGGTGGGAGCCACCACGCTGAAAACCAAATTCCCTATGTACTTGAATTCTCCCGTTACTCAATTTGAGAGTTTTTCATTGACCACAGAGCCGAATGGGGAGGAAGTGGAAATAGAGAGAGATTCTATTGAACTTCCACCACTTACCCGGCCTTCCTTGCCAGCAGCAAATGGGGCAGCAGCAAATGGTGATGGAGGTATCTATTTAGCTCAACGTGGCAATTCCCTTGCTATTCAGAAGTCAGAAGAGTTACAAAAAACCCTGCTCAACCATCGACATGAGCGCCATTTGGTAATTCTACAAGACTTTCCTGACCCAGATGCTCTTTCTTGTGCTTGGGCTTACCAGCTAATTGCCCAACAATACGATATCAAATGTGAAATTATTTATGCTGGTACTCTCAGCCATCAAGAGAATATTGCTTTAGTTAAGTTAACCACTTTACCTGCTCAACGCTGGACAGTGCAAACCCTAAAAAGTAAAGATTTGTTATCTTATCAAGGGTTTGTGTTAATTGATAACCAGGGAACTACATCTGGGTTACTAGCAGCAGTACAACAGGCCGGACTTCCCCTAGTAGTGCTAGTTGATCATCATAGTTTGCAGGGAGAACTCAGGGCTGAATTTGCTGATGTTCGTCCTTATGTGCGAGCAACTGCGACAATCTTTACTCAGTATTTACAAGCAGGGTTACTAACATTAGATAGCAGTATTAGCCAGCACGTAAAATGTGCCACTGCTTTAATGCACGGCTTGCGATCAGATACAAATCGGTTGATGCAAGCGCAGGAAGAAGATTTTATGGCGGCTGCATATCTGAGTAAGTTTTATGATGCTCAGTTGCTAAATGCTATTTTACAGGCAAATCGTTCTAAGCGGGTAATGGATGTGATCGAGCGATCGCTCAAAAATCGTACCGTCCAAAATAACTTTTCCATAGCTGGTGTTGGTTATTTACGCTACGACGACCGCGATGCTATACCCCAGGCGGCTGATTTTCTTGTTACAGAAGAAAACGTGCATACTGCTGTAGTGTATGGCATAGTTCACGATGAAGATGACGAACTAGAAGTAGTCATAGGTTCCCTCAGAACCACAAAACTTACCCTAGATCCTGACGAATTTATCAAAGAAGCCTTTGGACAAGATAGCACAGGGCGGTTTTTTGGTGGTGGACGCACTGGAGCAGGTGGTTTTGAGATTCCGATGGGATTCTTATCTGGTGGTAACGAAAATTCTGCTTATGCGAAAATAAAATGGGAAGTTTTTGATTCTCAAATTAAGCAGAAATTATTAAAGTTGGTAAATCCTAAAGATAACCCGATTTAGTCTTAGGTCAGTTTTTGCTGCAAAAATCGCCTCATTCCCCATCCGTTGGTAGGTTGGGGAAGGATATTTTTATTACGATTAATATTAAGATTGTATTGTAAAACTTTGCCGAATTTATAGGCAAATATAGTCATAAGTAGGTAGGCGTTAAAAATTGTCGTTATGACAAGGCAGGAGGCAGGAGGCAGCTATGCTGGAGGGAAGAGGTTTTTAGCAATTTTACATTTTTTTACATACCTTGGTTTTTTCGTGCCGACTTACTTATCTAGTCATTAATTCACAGAGAAGTCAGCTAAAATCACCTATTGAAGAAGATATCAAAACTGATATTTATCAGGCTACTTTACTCCACAAAGAAATTGATTATGACACATCTAGTTTAGTCAAGGTTTTACATAGCGATCGCAGTTCCCTATAGCTATCTTTAGCCTCAGCATTACTTTGAAGATAATCTTGCAGCCAATCACAAGCATAGTCTAAATGCTTCAATTTCAGAATATTGGGAATTTTCCACAGCAGTAAGCTACCATCATCTCCTAGTGAAGTGAGAATTTGACCATCTTTGCTAAACGCTACGGTACGAACGCCTGATCCATGACCTTTTAGCGTTGCCAGCAGTTTCCCTTCTATTGTCCATAGCTTGACAGTTTCATCAATACTGGATGTGGCGACTAATGAACCATCTGGACTAAATGCCACACCCCAAACAGCGGACAAATGTCCTTTGAGGGTTGATACTAGAGTCCCATCTGTGCGCCAGATTTTAGCGGTTTTATCGCCACTACTGGAAGCCACCAGCGACCCATTCGGACTAAAAGCTACTCGCCACACCGCCGCCTCGGGCTTGAGAGTTTGGCGCAATTTACCGTCTTGACTCCACAGTCGGACTGTCCCTTCATTACTTGCTGTGGCAAACTGGCTGCCATCAGGGCTGTAGGCAACATCCCAAATGGGGGTCGGATGCCCAGACCAATTTTGGATCTTTTGTCCCGACACCCTCCAGCGGAATATCTGGCCTTTAGAGGTAGTAGATACAAGTTCTCGCCCATTGGGATGCCAGGCTACTCCCAATGCTACTCCATCCTGGGGACTGAAGGTTTGCAGCAACTTACCTGCCATATCCCAAAGTTTCAGAGTCCCATTTTCCCCAGCCGAAAGGAACTGATTCTGGGTAGGATGCAGGGAGAGGTTGGTAACATTTGCCTGATCAGCGTCCATGATCTGATAGGTTAATTTGTCTGGTGACAGCAGGATAAAAGTATTGCTTGTACCAGTAATGGCAATAGTTTTCCCATCGTGACTGTAGATAGATTTAAGAAATGTTGTACTAGGTAAACCTTGCAACCTTTGATGAAAGGAATTGTGCGCCTGCCAAAGTAATACAGTATTATCAGCCCCAGCCGAAGCGATGGTAGTTCCATCAGGGCTAAAAGCTACCCCCCAAATAGCTGATTGGTGTCCTTTAAATGTATTCAATAAAGTACCCTGACGACTCCATAAAGCCAGGGTTTTATCATGACTGGCTGACACAAATTTACTACCATCAGGACTGAAAGCAATTCCTTCCAATGCTGCGCTGTGGTGGTTCAGGGTAGTGATCAGCTTACCATCTTGATCCCACAGTTTGATAGTTTTATCCAAAGAGCCACTAACCAGAAGTTCCCCATCGGGACTAAATTCTAGGGCATGGACTGCTTGCTGATGACCATTCAGGGTTTGGAGACGCTGACCTGTGGGACTCCATAGGGTGACAGTACCGTTATTACCTCCGATCGCAATTCGATCACCTTTGGGACTATAGTCCAGGATGCGGACTCCTGAAGGGTTGCCACCAGTATCAATGATGCCAATACGTTTCCCATTGATGTGCCAAATCTCGATTTTGCTGGTGGGTCCTCCAATCACTAAGGTTTGGCTATTGGGGCTGAAATCGAGACCCCAAATGCCTTGCAATTGAGTATAAATTGTACGTTTTAACTCGCCATTAGCTGTCCATATTTTGACAGTACCATTGTCTGCACAAGATGCCAGCCATTGACCATCGGGACTAAATTTGACTACTCGAATCATGGACTTATGTCCTGTCAGTGTGGCTAACAGCCTCCCACTCCGATGCCAAAGTTTGATGGTTTGGTCTACACCAGCCGTTACCAGCCTTTCACCATCGGGGCTAAAACTGACGGTCATAACAGCTGCTTGGTGACCGTCAAGGCGTCAGAAATTTCAAAACAACGCACTAAATTAACTTCATTAGGTACGGTAAAACGACAGGAAACGATATACCAAGCAATTTCTGATGCTGGTTTAATCTCAGTAACATTTCCCGAAAATGAGATTTTATTACTAGAACGATGGCTTTTTTGTCCCCAATAGGTACATTTAAAAAGTTTGGCTCCATTGACATTATTGGGATCTATTGTTGGCGTTACTTTAAACTCAAAGGTTTCTTCATAAGTTGCCTGTTGAGTGACGGCAAATAGCTCTTGATTGCGATATTGTACTGCGTCTGTTGTGCCATTTCCTAACTTCCGGTTGAGGGTGACAGCACTCACATAACAATCACCGTAAACTGTGGCATCGTTTTTGTTAACAGAAAAATCAATAACTTGGCGCTGATTATCTTCATCAATGACAATTCCTCCTAAGCGCCAATAACCCACTAAATCAAGTTCTTGCCCTGTCAGTTGCAGATACATACTATTTTTGATTTCTTCGGCAGTACGAGCAACTTTCCAGATGCGAAATTCTGCTATCTTCCCTAGAAAATCAGGATCAATACTCCACTTTTGCCAATGTAGCAGTTATTTCTGGTGATATTGCTGGGAACAAAGACTGTTCCTGATGCCTTGAGTACACCATTCCAATAAATAGCAGCATTGCCACTGGCGTTAATAGTAGCTGCGACATGAACCCATTGCTTGTTAGGGAAAATCTCTGCGGTTTGAACTTTTTGGGCGATGCTACCGTTAAAAATAGTCAAATTTATTTGACCTGTTGTACCTGCCCAAGCTAACACTATATTATTATTATTTTCACCATTACCAAAATCAATGATCCGATTCCAATTGCGTTTGGCATCTTCGTTATAAACCCACGCTTCAATGGTCATTGCACCCCCTAAGTTACTAGGAGGTAAGCCAATATAATCTCCGTTGCCATCAAAAACAATTCCTCGCCGTTTTAAAGATTGTAATTTGAGATTAACCGCTTCTGCGGTTTGCCAACTCAGATTATTAATTGTAAAGTTTTGATCATCAACTTTGGTAATGGGATAACTACCATCATAACTAGCGGTATCAAAAATTTGGACGGCATCCCCATTTCCTAAGCCATGATTTTCGGCTTTGATGCGTAATTTCCCAGTGGATGTAATTTCATATCCTGTAATTATGCCATCAAATGTAATGGCTTGTGCTTCTGGAGGAACTGCTTTCCATGTTCCTAATTGAGTATTCTGAACAGTGGCATTTTCTACCCAAGGAGCATTGATTTCAAAAGTGGTATTATCAATTTTAGTAATGGTGTGATAACCATCATAAGCACTTGTTCCTTGAATGACAATTTCTTGACCACTTTTGAGAACAGAAGCCTGAGCAGAAGTTACTTGAACATTAGGAATACTATCTCTGATGTTGCGATTAAAAGCGGTAATTGTTCCTTCTGGGGGTGGAGCGACAATTCCAATGGCTTGAATCTGATCTAAGGTATTTAGGGGAAGTAATATTTCTCGAATATTACTGCGAAGGACTTTGTTACTGGGAGTATTATTAATTTGAGATAATGTGCCATCACCTAAAGCGGCAAAATTCATACTTGCTACCTTGTCATCATTGGTGACAATGGTTAACATAACTTTGGTTTCATCTCGCATTAACTGTGTTCCTACTTCCGTTTGACGAGATGATTGCACATAAAATTTGGTGGCACTAATGCCATTTCCTACTTGTACATTTAGATTCAGAGTCCGTTTGATAATACCGGGTATAGTACGAGGAATTAAAGTTGGATCGTTTTCGGATTTAGGTTCAAAAATGTTGTAATCGTGAACTTCAAATAAACCTTCTTCAGATACTCGCAGGGAGTGAAGGTCTACTTTCTGAGTTTGACTATTATAGGCGAAGATGTTCCAGCGATATTTATTATGTTCTACTGTGGGTAATTGGATGACAGAAAACCAGCCTTGATGCAGATTTTTAATAAAGGTTAATTCTGTGGTTGGTTCATAGAAAGAATTACCATTTGCATCTCGATAGTCGAGGGAATCAACATTTTTTAAACCGCTGACACCTTGTTGCATTTTTTCACTAGGTTTTAACCTTTGTCTACTGCGTTTGAAACGAACTTGCAGTTTACGGACTAATTTGTTAGCAATACCGTCTAAAACATAGCGATCGCACAATAGGGTATTCTGTTTCGACTGACGAAATACATAAAGATGTTCTATTCCTGATACTAATTGTACAGGAGCAACTGCTGTTTCATTTTGGGTGCGATAACGAGAACGTAAGATAAATTGACTGGTATTGTCTTGATAGGTTAATTCCTTGGTTTCTTGCGCTACTACTGAAGGATCATCTGTTGTTTCATTGGGAAAATCCAATTCTTGCCAGTTTTCCCACCCTGTACGCTGTTCAGGAGGTGTGTTGAGATAACTATCTTCAAAACCATCTTGTTTGACAGTGTACCAAACTTTACCTTGGCTATCTGTACCGAACAGGACTACTTTACCTGCATGGGTGATGCTGTTGATGTATCGGATTTGTTCTTGTTGGAGTAACATAGTTTTCTAATGGTAAATAAACTGGAGAGTTTTAAACTCACATCAGGAGTATTACGTAAGTAGAAACACTATAGTCAACTTCAGGAAAAGAAAACAAGTCAGAAAAGTCTGGTATTTATTCTGATGTAAAGTCTAATTAGGTCAGAAAAGTCGGATCAATTATGCAGACTTCTGATTTGACAGTAAAAAAAGTTGGAAAAGTCTGATTTATTGGCTAGATAATTTCTGACTTTTCCGACTTGAAAATGACTCTATTGATTGGTTACTATATTGGTTGTTAATCAACCTAATAATTTGTTCAAAAAAGTTGAGAAGAATCGGATTTATTAATCGAATTTGTTAAATTGACCACAGACTCAAGAGGATTAGCTATTCAAACCTTGAGCTAGGAGACTAAAGTATTGACGATATAGCTCATACTTAACACTGATTTTTTTACCATTGAGCTTGACTAACCCCATGCTTTCTAATTGATAAGCCGTTGAGGTATCTAGATCAACGGAATCAGGATTTAATAACACTTGATAAAAAGCGTTCATCAAGTTATCATTCCGTTGCAAAATAATCCTCTGTCGGCGCAGGTGATCGCTATAAATTCCCTTGTCGGTTGGTGCTTCTTGCAGCAATTGGGCTAAAGATAAATATCCTGATCTTAGCCAATAAAAAGCTAAGTTTAATAAATATGGATGGCCACCAATTAGATCAAACAGAGGTTCTAGACTTTGGTAGTCGCTGATTCCAACTGTGTGTAGTTGATAACGATACACTAAGTCTTGTAATTGAGTTTTGGTAAAATCAGGTAATAACAATGGCAACCCAACATTAAAAGGAGATTGGTGAGATTGGATCGGTAAATCTAATTCCCCAGAATGTGCAATAATTAGTCGTAGCTTTTGCCAATCCTCACGAACTCTTGCTTGTTCGTACCATGAACGCAGTAAAGGAAAGAAATTATTTGCTAAATTAGGATAATCAACTAAGTAATGAACTTTATCAATGGCCACTAGAATCGGTTGTTGCAACTGATTCAAAATATATTCTTGTACATAAGTTGTACAACTGAGTTTGCTACCTGCACCGTCAAACCAATAATCGTCAAACTTAGGTTCTAAGTTTAATTGCCGACCAATGTTACAACAAAACCAACGTAAAAACAGATCAAGATTATTTAACACTTCCGTATCTGCTTGCTGCACATCTACAAATACAGTTTCCATTTCCATCTGATCGGCAACTCCCATCAAATGATTGATTAAAGAAGTTTTACCCATACCAGAAGGTGCTTGAATGCGGATCAGACTTCCTGATTGACTAATGGTAGCGATCGCTAAGTCTTCAATAGGCGATCGCTTAATATATAGATCAGAAGCAACCGCTAGAGGAGATCCCGGAAATTCTAGCTTTTGACAAACATGATCAGATGGGGGATGTTGATCAATAGTTGACTTTTGTGATGTAAAAAATTGGGTTAATATCAGCCTTAAATTCTTCTTGGTAACTGGACAGCCCAATTTCTCAGACAGGGATAGCCACAATTGAGAACCAATATCTTTGAGATAACCTTCCTGATATTTAGTTTCTTCAGCCATCTCTCGATACATCTTACCATTCCAGGTATGCAGGAAAACAATTTCCTCAATATCGCTCAATTTTCTGGGGGCAACGATGGTTTGTACCAATTCTAGCAGTTCTTGGCTTGTAGATATAATTACCTGATTCGCCTGTTGCCATTCCCATTTTCTAGTCCATTGTCCTAATTCCTCACTTTTTCCGACTTGCATTGATCCTCCTGCACAATTGAATTCTGATCCACATCTGTCTTATGGCATATTTTTGGGTTCTGATATTCAGAATTTTACCGTAACTGTCTACGTAGGATTGTAAAGTTCATTGTAACGACAACAATTTGGCATAGTCACTGTACAACAAAAAAAGAAAAAACCGCGAACCAGTTGGTATCACGGCTTTCGGTATGGTGTGAGGAGCTTAACTAATATCATCTTAGACTGTCTAATCAGGAATGGGGCGCTCGTATCAATTTTGGTAACAGAATTTTTTTACCAGGAGCAAGCAACAGATCCCCGGTTTCTTCAAGCAGTCGGGGATCTGGTTGTTCATTCTACCAAAGCCCCACCACAACTAGAACCACATCCAGCAGTACAACCATAACAATAGTTGGCAGTTTGCACTTCACTAATTACATCTAAACTACCAAATTCTAATAATTTACTAATTGTCAAAGTTTTCCCATTCTTGGTTTTTGCAGGTAAATTCATCATTTGGTTAAAATCGCAATCATAAACATTCCCCAAATAATCAACAGAAATTTCTTCACGACACATTAAATTTTCCACAGTATCGGGGTTAAATTGCGACTCTAAAAACTGCAAATAACTAGAGTAAAGCTGTTTCCGTTCTAAATGTAACTTGGTTCTGCCAACAGGTATATTAGTGATAGTAAAGAGGTTGTTAAAGACAATATCAAAATGTTCTTTTAAGAACGTTTTATAAGCTAGTTCTAGGTTTTTCTGTTCTGGAGTTAAGGAAAAATTTTCATCCTTTGGTAATTGCGGATTATACACCAAATCTAAAGTTAAATTTGGATCTTTGCCATAACCAAGTTTATTTAACCATTGCAAAGCTTTAATAGAATCATCAAAAACGCCATTACCTCGCATTTTATCCACATTATCTGCTAGATAACAGGGGAGAGAAGCGACAATTCTAACTTGGTTTTGAGCAAAAAATTCTGGTAAATATTCAAACCCTTCTACAAAATAAATTGTCAAATTTGATCTAACAATTATTTGTTTACCTGCTAATTTGGCTGCTTCTACTAATGGTTTAAAACCATAATTCATTTCTGGAGCGCCACCTGTTAAATCAACAATTTTAATTTCGGGAAATTTAAACAGAAATTCAATTAACTCTAAACAAATTTCTAGAGAAAGTTCTTCTGTTCTTTTGGGTCCAGCTTCGACATGACAATGGTTACAAGCGAGATTACAGCGTTTACCTAGATTGATTTGTAAAACATTGATTTCCTTTTTGGTTAAAGGTGAAGACAGTTTATCTTTGAATGGCGTGTGTGATGTAGTTTGCATTGCTTACTAAGAGTGAAATATGACCAAAGTTTTCTTGCTTATTGCTACAGATATACGAACAAGCATTGAATCATTTTGGAAACACAAAAAAACTAACAGCAACCACCACCGTCATAATACCATGTGGAATCTGTAATCATGATTTCTGTTGGTTTTAAAGCTCCTAATTTAGCAGCGGTTTTATCACAAACTGCGGCGGGAATACCACGTTGTAAAATATGCCCTGCTTGATCATCAAAAAATGGTTGTGTACCTGCATAAATGGCAGTTTTACCTGTGAAGATACAAGCGCCATCTTCAGGAATATCAACTTTAAAAGAAACAGAATCCAGACTTTCAAGCAAGAGATTTTCTGCTAGGTTATAAGTTTGTTTATCTAATAATCTATAAGGACGACGGGCGCGAATTTCAATTTGTCCAAACCCAGCCTTAATAATTAGTTGGGTATATTCTTGATAGGTAAGTGCGCCGGATAAACACATAGCCCGTAGTCGTTCATCTTGCTGTAAATGTTCAGGAATAGGAAGAGTAGCAATAGGGTCACTCATTTGCAATCTTCCACCTGGTTTTAATACCCGATATGCTGCTTTTAATGCACGGGTTAAATCGGCAGGTTCAAAGATGTTGAAAAGACAATTTTGGGCGACTACATCGACAGAGGCATCTGTAACGGGTAAATTAAAGGCATCTCCGGGACGAATTTCTACAAAACTGGTGTCAAACCAAGGATTTTCTTGAGCAGCAATTTCTAAATTACGTTTAGCAGCTTCGCGCATAGCTTCCACTGGTTCAACAGCTATTACAGCACCAGGACGACGGGAAAAATAGGCAAATTGTAGGGCTTCTAAACCTCCACCAACACCAACATATAATACTGTGGGTTGATTTGCTAGTTCAGTGGTGTGAACGGTAGTTCCACAACCATAATTCATTTCCTGCATGACTAAAGGTATTTTTAATCCTGGAAGTTGCACGGGTGTACTTTGAACACAACACAGTCCTACTTCTGGTGTTTGGGCAACTTCGCTGTAAAATTGGGCGGCGGTTTCTAAATAAGTCATTTCTGTTGTTTGGAGTTAACTTGGTATATATTAGTTTTGCATATTAATATATCAGAGTTTGAATTTAATGAGTTTTTGCTGAGAGTTCATTAATTCAATCGCGTAATACATAACCGACACCACGCACAGTTTGTAGTAGTCGCGTTTCGTTGTTGGCTTCGAGTTTGAGACGTAAGTAGCGAATGTAAACTTCAATGATGTTAGAATCACCCATGAAGTCATAACCCCAGACTTCTTCTAAAATGCGATCGCGTGTAATTACTTGTCGTGGATGGATGAGTAAATAGTCTAGTAAATCAAATTCTTTAGCAGTTAACTCTATTAACCGCTGTCCCCGGTAAACTTCCCTGGTAAGGCGATTTAAACTCAGGTCTGCAAATGTTAAGATATCTGCATTGTCTGTTTCTTTACTTCTACGGAGGTGGGCGCGGACTCTGGCTAGTAATTCTTCCACACTGAAGGGTTTAACTACATAATCATCAGCACCAGCATCTAAACCAGCCACGCGATCGCTCACTTCATCTTTAGCGGTTAATAAAATTACAGGTACTTTATCACCGGTACTTCGTAAGCGACGGCAAATTTCTAAACCTGATACACCAGGTAGCATCCAATCTAAGATAATTAAATCTAGATGTAACTCCCGCGCTGCTGTCAGTGCTGTTAGTCCATCATAGGCCACGCTAACTTGATAGCCTTCATAACTCAATTCTAATTCTATAAATCGAGCCAATTTGACTTCATCTTCAACCAGTAAGATGTGCGTCATAAGAAGATTTGGGATTTTTGCAGAGGATGATTAATATTAATATGGAGTCTACCAAATAATAGACCTCTAAAATTAGATTTACTTAGCTTAGTATAAAGCACAATAAATCACAAGTGTAAAACCCAGAAACTGGACTTATTTAGGAAATCGAGGATTTTATGGTTCAAGGATGATCGAGGTTTTTTCTGGTTGAATTTATATATTGCTAGGTAATGGCTCGGCAGGTAAACTAATTGTAAATATACTTCCTTCACCCAAACGTGAGCGCACACTCACCGTACCCCCCATACTTTCTACAAAAGTCTTAACAATTGACAATCCTAAACCACAACCCCCGGTAGTAGTACGCGCTTCATCAACACGATAAAATCTTTCAAAAATTCGTGATTGATGTTGTAAAGGAATGCCAAAACCATAATCACAAACTTGAATAAGTGCTTCTTCATCTTGTAAATTGAGCTTAATAATTATAGGTGTATCTGCTGACGAATATTTAACAGCATTATCAATCAAATTTAGCAATACTTGTTTTAAACGATTATAGTCTATTTTTGCTTTAACTTCCTGATCAATCGATTCAATTTTGATAACTCTTTCGCTATATTTCTCTGCCATACTCACAACTTCTGCCAGCAAATCATTGAGTAAACAGAGTTCTTTTTGCAAATGTAAATAACCACTATCAGCCCTTGCTAAATCAAGTAAATCTTGTAAAAGTCTAATAGTGCGTTCTGTTTCTATAGATGCTGTTTCTAAAGCTTCTATTTGGGTAGAATTTAAATTATTTTGTCGTCTTAAAACACTTTGTAAATAGCCATTTACAATAGTTAATGGTGTGCGTAATTCGTGAGAAACATTACTCACAAATTGTCGTTCTTGTTCCCAAGATTGGGCAAGACGGGATAACATCATATTAAAAGTATTGGCTAATTCTTTAACTTCAGTGGGAGCATTTTCAAGATATAATTTTGCTTGTCCTAAATCAGATAGAGATATAACAGCAGTCATTTGATTTAACTGCCGTAAAGGTTGTAAAGAATGCTGAATATAAAATGTGATCACCACACAAATCACAATAATTACAAAAACACTAGCAATAGCCAAACTTCTCACCATTGCCATAAACATAATCTGTTCGCTAGTCACATCCTGAACCACAAATAACTTACCCAAAGCCTCATCTTTTACTGAAAAATTACTACCACAAAAAATAAAATAACGTTGCCTAACTTTACCCAATTTTGGTTTCAGAGACATCTCAGTTAAAGACATTAACTCAGATGCTGTTTCATCTGATAACAGATGCCAATTATTAGATTTAGCAATAATTTTATGATCAGCACTTTTTATCCATACAAACGTATCCGTAGCTGTTAAGTTATTAGTCGCTTTTTGCACACTGGTTTCCACAGGTAACATTTCATTATAAAGCTGCACATCACGGGGCAAGCGATCGGCAATTTTGGCAATATTATATTTATGATTACTAATTAAAATTTGCTGCATCTTCCAACTTGTCCAAGTAGCAAGTCCACCTAACCCCAAAGTAGAAACTAAAGCAATACCTATAATTAGGCGAAACCGGAGCGAAAAAATATCAAATTTCTGCCAAAATTGACTGTTTTGTTTCACTTTAATATCAATTCAAAATTCAAAACATACTTTTTCTTAGCCCCCCTTTAAAAAGGAGGTTAGGGGGATCTAATTATGTAGATTTAATTAAAATTAATTTTTATTAGGTAAACCAGCATAACCAAAAGTAGAATTAAACTTACGACACCATATAGCTACAGAGGGAAAGTTTGCCAAATTCACATTTTTCGGTAAAGCATAACGTTGAGAACCACTAATTTTTTGCAAAGCAGCAATACTGACATAATCTTTCTCTTTAATACCAGATTTTGGTGGTACATTACCACGATAGAGAATTACAAATAAATCTGGACCTTTATCAGTTTTAAAACTCTTCTCAAACTCTAAATATCTAATACCATTTTCAGTAACAACTCTTACTTTTCCCTGAGTGGTATGTTCCAGTGTCTTAAAGCTTCCAGACTCTACTACTGAAGTAGCAACATTTTTTCCAGACTCAGGTTTATTATCTGTAGGAGTTGAAATTGCTTCCTTTGCAAAGCTCACAGTGAGAAAGGTAACGATAATAAAAATCCCTAAATTCCGAAACTTCATACTTTCACTTCCTCTAATTTATCTTTAAGGATAATTTAAAGCATATTCCCACGAATTAAATTAATGTAAGCTGAGAATTTCTTGAATATTAATTGAGAAAAAGCAAACAATAAGCTCCCCAACTGCTCTAAGAAGTCAGGGAGATTAAACCTCTTCATTCATCACACCTGAATTTTGACCAGTTGAGTAACAGCACCTAGCAAAATCGGCGATATTAGATATGATTAAAAAATCAATAGTTTTAAACTGTCTATCAATAGCTGGAAGACTGCATATTTTAGCACCAACACTCAAATAAGCTTGTAAAATCTTGGGAATTTCCACATTATAAATATCTGGACAATCTTGCTGAATTTCTATAGAGTATTCTAAATTAGGAGCAACCAAAATACTGGGGTGTATCCAATTATTATGCTGAAAATAATTATAAGCACAAGCAGCTTGCTGAGAGCATTGTGTTAACAAAGATGCACAACCAAAAAAATATTGTTTTCCACTCCAAATTAGATAATTAGCTAAACCTTGCCAAAGTAATAAAAGAGTATAACTATTGCGATATTCTTTAGCTATACAAGCACGTCCAATTTCTACAGATGATTGCAATACAAAATCAGGAATTTTAGAGAGATTAAAAATGTCAGCAGAATCAAATCCTAAACCTTTAGCAGCCATTGTATAGGTTTGCATTCTATATGTACCAATCGTTTCACCTGTATTTTTAGCAATCAGCAGTAAATGATCACAAACATCATCAAATTTATCTCGGTCCATCCCGGCAAAATTAGAACTAGAAAATCCCAAACCCAGTTCTTGATTAAAAACCTGAAAACGCAGCCGAAAAATAGATTCTAACTCTTCCTGAGTTCTAGCAAGTCGCAGGATATACTTTTCACTTTCCAAAACCGGAAACTCAGAAAGATACAAAGGTGAAGTGATGGGATTGTAATACATTTACATCTGTTTTCCTACTTAAATTTGGGAAAAATTCTACTAGGATTTAAACCCTAATTATGGACATTTTTTTCAATAAAATCTGGTAATAGGATACAAATTTACCTAATTCACCATTTAAATTTTCTATCAATAGTAATTAGTTGATAATGTCAAGATACTTTCAAAAAACCTCTTGCAAAAGATTAAAGGGTAAAGGAAAATTCTTCCCCTTACCCCTTATTATTTTCCCGATTTCTGCAAGCAGTCTAATTACGGTGATTATTGGCGTAGCGAACCCTTGTACCAGCCCAAAGTAACTTTTCTCGCAGCGTCTGATAATATGAATTATTTGCCCGCAAAACAATAAATTTAGCCCGACAATCAGCCATACGCACATCAACACGGTGTCCAGGCCAAATTGAAGTAGATAATACCCCATCCATCCACAATTTTGTACTTAGATCGTAATCCCCCAAAGGCCAAACACTAACCACAGAACCAGGGGGTAAAACCAGAGGACGACTAGAAAGACTCATGGGACAAATAGGAGTGATGGTAAGAGCTTCCATACCATCGTGCATAATCGGACCATTAGCCGAAACCGTGTAACCCGTAGAACCTGTAGGAGTGGAAATAATTAACCCATCTCCCACATACTGATCAACTACCTCACCATCAATTTCCATTTCCAGAATAGAGGTAATCATTCTGTCAGCAGAAGCGGGTTTAATACAAAACTCATTTAAAGCCAGATAATGTTCCGTGACTGGTTCTAAATTTGTCCGATGACCCTCATATACAGCCGCTTGCAACATCATCCGGCGCTGGAGAGCATAGCGATCTTCAAACAGCCGATCCCACACTTGTTCTGGCTCTTGAAACTCATCCATTGACTCAGTTAAAAACCCCAAATGACCTCCCACATTCACCCCCAAAATGGGGATACCAGCTGGGGCTAAATGTCTGGCACCGGTTAAAACAGTACCATCACCACCAAGTACCAAAGCTAGATCAATTGGTTGGGTTGCGGATGCCAAAAACACTGGATAGGGGTTATCTTTGGGTCCGCTAGGTCCAACCAAAACTTGGCACTGACGGGCTTCTAGTTGTTTCGCGCAGAGTTCAGCCCAGCGTTTACTCTGGGAGTCTCGCGCTTTATAAGCAATGATTACTTGCTTGAGTTGCACGCACTGTTACCACTTGAGGAGATTAAACTGCTCCATATCGACGGTATCACGGTTGCGATAAATGGCCAGCACAATCGCTAAACCGACCGCCGCTTCCGCAGCTGCCACGGTAATCACAAAAACTGTGAAAACCTGACCTTTAATTAATGTTGAGTCAAGAAAGTTGGAAAATGCCATTAAATTCAGATTAACAGCATTTAACAATAACTCAATTGACATTAGCACCCGCACGGCGTTACGGCTGGTAATTAACCCATAGATGCCAATGCAAAATAAAGCTGCTGCAAGTAATAAAAAGTATTGGAGTTGCATAGTTTTCAGGAAATAGGGAATAGGGAATAGGGAATAGGGGATAGGCAAAAGGCAAAAGGCAGAAGGAAAATATTCTTCCCCTGCTTCCCTTGCCTCCCCTGCTTCCCCTGCTTCCTCATCTTTTTACTCTTCAGTACCGCTACCAGTTGATACCAGTTCTCTGGGGCGTTCTGGCAAGGTTAAGATAGTTTGTGGCAGGTCGGAAGGGGTTAGTTGGTCTGGTAAATATTCCCGACGTGCCAAAATAATTGCTCCTACCATTGCCATCAGTAGCAAAACGGAAGCTAATTCAAAGGGAAGCAAAAAGTCGGTGAAGAAATGTTCACCAATCAAAACTATAGAATTTTGAACAGCTACAGATGTGGAAGAATAAGCCCAAGGTGTTGCCAGTACCATCGTACTTAACAGGCCAAATAGTCCTATACTCACTACACCTGTAATTATTTTCCGCAACCCAGCACTAGGTAAAGGGGAAAAATCCTGACGTTTGTTTACCAACATAATGGCAAACAGAATCAAGACGTTAATTGCACCAACATAAATCAGAATTTGTGCTGCTGCGACAAAATCACCATTTAGCAACAGGTACAGTCCAGCCATGCTGATGAATACACCACCGAGCAAAAAGGCAGAATAGACGATGTTAGAAAACAGCACTACACCGAGTGCTGCCCCAATCATCATTACAGCCAGTATGCCAAATGAAACAATCTGTACTCCTTCCGCTAGATTCACTTTTTTTGTCCTTTGTCAGTTGTCAGTTGTCAGTTGTCCTTTGTCAGTTGTCAATTATCTTTTCTAATGACTAATGACTAATGACTAATTGCAATTTACTTTTCTGTTTCTACTAAGTCTTCTGGACGAGAACCAGCACGGGGAGCATCTGCGGGGACTCCGTGGGGTTCCATTACGCCTTTGGGTAGATAAACCAGTTCGCGTAGTGGTGTCACCATTGGATCGTCTGTAACTTTGTAAGGTAGTCGTCCTAATGCTACGCTGTCGTAGTTCAGTTCGTGGCGATCGTAAGTAGAAAGTTCGTATTCTTCTGTCATGGATAAACAGTTTGTGGGGCAGTATTCCACGCAGTTACCACAGAAAATACAAACTCCAAAATCAATACTGTAGTGTTTGAGTTTTTTCTTCTTGGTGGCTTTGTCCATTTCCCAATCAACTACAGGCAGGTTGATGGGACACACACGCACACAAACTTCACAAGCAATACACTTGTCAAATTCATAGTGAATCCTACCCCGAAACCGTTCACCAGGAATCAGTTTCTCGTAAGGGTATTGTACGGTAATGGGGCGGCGCTGCATATGGTCAAAGGTGACAGACAACCCTTGTCCAATGTAACGCGCTGATTGTACTGCTTCTTTGGCGTAATCACCAACTTGTTTGAGGAACTTTAGCATTGTTTGTGTCTCTCTTCTCTAATCTTGTCAGGTGATTGGTGATTGGTGATTGGGAAAACTATTACCCAGTCCCCAGTCCCCAGTCCCCAGTCACCAGTCACCTATTAACCACCGAAGGCGACGGGAAAGGCTAATTTCAGGGCTGCGGTTAATAGGAGATTAACCAAAGCTACTGGTAGTAAGAATTTCCATCCTAAATCTAACAGTTGGTCAATCCGTACCCGGGGCAGGGTCCAACGGATGAGAATGGCGAGAAATACCAGAAAATAGGCTTTCAGTACGGTCATGGTGATACCTAAAGCGGCTGTCACCACTTGAAGTATAGGGTTGGTATCACTTACTCCCAGCCACTCACCGATCAGGCTGACGGGGATGGGAAAATGCCAACCACCCAAGTATAAAATTGCTACGAGCAGGGAAGAAAGGATCAGGTTAATGTAAGAACCTAAGTAAAACAAACCGAATTTCATACCTGCGTATTCAGTTTGATACCCTGCCACTAGTTCTTCTTCCGCTTCGGGTAAGTCAAAGGGTAAGCGTTCGCATTCAGCTAAGGCAGCAATCCAAAAGATGATAAAACCTAGTGGTTGTCGCCAAACGTTCCAACCTAAAATCCCAAAGTTAGATTGTTGGTTAACAATATCAATGGTGCTGAGGCTGTTAGACATCATGGCGATCGCTAATACACTCAGCGCCAATGGTATTTCATAACTAATTGATTGTGCTGCTGCCCGCAATCCCCCTAACAAGGAGTATTTATTATTAGATGCGTAGCCTGCCATCAATAAGCCTATGGGCTGAATGCTGGACAAAGCAATCCACAAGAACACACCCATGCTGACGTTGGTAATGACGATATTTTCCCCAAAGGGGACAATCAGAAACGATAAAAATACCGGAATTACCACAATTACTGGTCCGAGGGTAAACAGCCAGCGGTCTGCTTTGGCTGGTACTATATCTTCTTTAAAGATTAACTTGAGACCATCAGCTACAGGCACTAGCAAACCAAATGGACCTTGGTATTCAGGACCAATCCGTTGCTGTGCGGCAGCGGAAATTTTCCGTTCTAGCCAGGTAGCAACCAGTACACCTACTGTTGCCCCAATCAGCATCAGGATCATTGGCAATGGCATCCAAATCGCTTTGGCTGTCCCTGCTGGTATTCCTAAATCCTTGACGGATTCAATAAAAGTTCCTTGAAGGTCAATTCCTGCATTCATGTTTGCTACTCTTTAATTCGTCGAGTCACGGTGAATTACAAATATTAGTTGATTTAATATCTGTAATTTCACTGAAAAATAATCTCTGTTGAGATGATGCCTGATTGTAGATTTGTTGCCAATCCATGAGTTTAGTATATCCTTGGATGGTTTTAGGCTTTTGATCCCAGATGACAACTTCTACTTATGGTTGAGATTGAGATTGGTGATTGGGGATGTGGGGACTGGGGGTTGGGGACTGGGGGTTGGGGACTGGGCTGGGAAAAAACCTCTTTCCTCTTCCCCTGAACTCCTGTTCTCTTCTTACTGTCACCTGTCACCTATTCTTTAGACAAGAGAAAGTTACCGTCTCCAAATTGGTAACGGTTTTTTAGTCTATGCAAATTGTCTGTTTTTCCTGTACAGAAGTTATGACTATGCCAATTTCAGATGATCTGAGGTTTTGAGATTTTTGATTGTCAGCCTCATCAAGCTGACAGATGACAGTTATCGATCTGTCTACTTGAGGGCATTAATCCCAAATCTCAAATCTAAAATTGGTTACTTGTCAGCTAATGACGGGAAAATTCCTCCTGACTGTCATCTATCCCGCTAGTTAACGCTTGTCGATGGGAGTGTAAGTGACTTCGTGGCGACCATTGTAAATTTGGGTAGGACGGAAAATTCGGTTTTCTGCAAGTTGTTCTTTCCAGTGTGCTAACCAACCAGCTACACGAGCGATCGCAAATACTGGTGTAAACAAGTCTGTAGGAATTCCCATTTTCCTATACACCAAACCGGAGTAAAAGTCAACATTAGGATAAATCCCTTTAGTGCCAACTTTTTCGGCCATTACCTTTTCTACTTCCAAGGCAATTTCATAATACTTGTCGTAGCCGAATTTCTCGAACAATTGCTCTGCCAAGCGTTGTAAGATTGTGGCTCTGGGATCTTTGACTTTATATACACGGTGTCCAAATCCCATGATTTTCGCCTTTTTTTGCAGACGATCTTCTAGGTAGGGGCGGACATTATCGACAGTGCCAATTTCTTCTAACATCTGAATTACTTCTTCGTTAGCACCACCGTGCAATGGACCGCCTAATGTGCCTACAGCACTGGCAACTACAGCATAGGGGTCTGTTAAGGTGGAAGCTGTCACCCGCGCACTGAAGGTAGAAGCGTTCATTGTATGTTCAACGTGCAGGATCAAGCAGATGTCAAAAATCCTCGCTGCTAAAGGATCGGGTTCTTTCTCGTTGAGCATATACAAGAAGTTGGCGGAATAATCTAGGTCATCCCTGGGTTTGACTGGATCATTTCCTTTCCGCATCAACTGGAAGGCAGCTACCATTGTAGGAATTGTCGCTACTAACCGAACTACAGCATCCCGAATATAGACAGGATTATGTAAGTCACGACGAGAATAAAATAAACCCAAGGCAGCAGCAGAGGCCTGTAGAGCATCCATTGGATGACCACTTTCGGGAAAGCACTTCATCATGTCCCGAATGCGGTATTTTATCCGTCTGTGGGTGTTAACTTCGCTCTCAAACGCTGCCAATTCTTCCTTGCTGGGCAATTCTCCCCAAATTAAAAGATAAGCAGTTTCCAGAAATGTACTTTTTTCTGCTAATTCCTCAATCCTGATACCTCGATACTCTAGTATTCCCTTTTGCCCGTCTACATGACTAATACTCGACTGGGCTGCGGGAATGCCTTCTAAACCAGGCTTGTATTCGCACACCGTCATGGCTACACCACTTGCTTTGTGAAATATCTGAACACGCTAACTTACCAGAGATCATTTTCACCATCACAGTTGTCGATTTAACAACTAATTTATGCGAAAGCTCGAACAACTGTTATAGCAGGTACTTGGGTGGTGTCAACCAGAACATTTGACTACGACCCAAAGGAGAACCATCATTTGGTAGTTTTATTCCCATCATACCTGCTTTTTTAAGGACGAGTCGTTCTTTTGCTTCCCCCCAAAGGAGAATTTCTGCCCAACTGCTTAAACAGGGTTCATGTCCTACCAGTGCGAGTTGGGTGTTTTGAGGATATTTTCTCGGTTCTAACCAGTTTTGTAGCCACCATTGAAGATCGCCTTCAAAGCTGAGATGTTCTGAGGTTTCTATTTGAGAACTGAGTCCGGCTGCAATGAGTATTTCTGCGGTTTGTTGGGCGCGAACTAAAGGACTGGTGAGGATTAAATCAAATTTTAAACCTAGTTTTACTAATCTTTGGGCTACTTTTTCGGTTTTTTGTCTTCCTTCTTGGGTGAGCGATCGCTCTTCATCTTTTAGCCCTGGTTGATGTTCTTCGGCAATGCCATGACGAATTAAATATAGTTCCATAGTTAGCAGCAGTTAGGAGTCTTAAACTATAAGTTTTGTATTATCAACTTTATGGATATGGTAATAGGTTTAAACCTTGAATAAATTTATAATCTCTTTGGTTTTTAGCGATCAATGGATAATTCCTAACTATTGCTGTAGCTGCTATTAGACCATCTGCAATCAACAAGCCATGACTTAGACGATAAGCCTGTAATAAATCAACAGCTTTGTCTGAAATAACTTCATCAATTTTAATAATATCAAACTGTTTGAGGAATTTTTCTAATTTTTGTAGTTCTGCTTTGTTAGCACAACCAACCATTAGTTCCATTTGTGTGACTATACTAATTGCCAAGCTAGAATTTGCTTTCAAATTTTGCAAACAGTTTACTGCCTCTAATACACCGCGACCAACATCAATGATAATATCGGTATCAACAATAGTTGAGTTAGTCATGGGAATCTTACCACTCATCTTTTCTGACATTACGCACCCAAGCGTTACTCTCGGTTAAATCTTGACGTTCACTCCACATACCAATAAATCCATCATTTATTAAATCACTATTTTGGGATTGATTAGCAGGTTTAACTTCATATCTTTGTCGCAGAAAAGCAATAAAGTCAATTACTTGACGCTGCGCTTCAGCAGGAAGGGAGGAAAATTCGTTTAATAATTCGTGTTGTGTCATTTTTCTGCTGTATGTTAGTTGGTTCTTAAAGTGCAAAAAGTTGACGAATTGCTAAAGTATATGCTTATTATACTATAAGGAAAATATATTATTGCAATTTTTATATAATTGATACAGCTAACAGAATCTAATATCTAGTTTAACCAATCACCAATCACCAATCACCAATCACCAATCATCAATCATCAAGTTCATGTCTGTTATTATTGCTGGAGAACGTAGCGGAGTCGGGAAAACAACGGTAACACTCGCACTTTTAGCTAATTTACGTCGTTATGGTTTAAAAGTCCAATCTTTTAAGGTGGGACCTGATTATATTGATCCGATGTTTCATCAATATGTCACAGGTTTACCTTGTCGAAATTTAGATGCGGTTTTGACTTCAGAAAGTTATATTCAACAATGTTTTAAAACTCATTCCCAAGACTGTGAATATGCACTGGTTGAGGGGGTGATGGGTTTATTTGATGGCGTTGGTAATTTATCTAATGATCAAATAGATTTTGCTAGTACCGCTCATCTTGCTAGATTATTAGATGTTCCGGTAATCTTAGTAATTGATTGTAGTCGTTTATCTGTATCGGTTGCTGCTATTGCTTATGGTTATTGTAATTTAGATCCAAGAGTTAAAATTGCGGGTTTGGTGTTAAATAGAGTGGGGAGCGATCGCCATTTATCTTTATTAAAAAATTCTCTGAAAAATTTAGGTTTTCCTATTCTTGGTGTGTTGAGAAGGGAAGATGATATTACTATTCCTGATCGTCATCTGGGTTTACTTCCTACGGGAGAATTACCAGAATTAGATGATGTAATTGATCGTTTGGCAGATTTAGGTGATAATTGTTTTGATTGGAAAAATTTATTGCCACTTTTACAAGTAAGTGAATTTCTGTCTGAAGGTGTGAATAATTTTCAGATTAACGAACCGCAGAGACGCAGAGAACGCAGAGAAATACAAGAAAATTTAAAATCTCAAATCAAATCTACAATCAGAATTGCTGTTGCTAGAGATAAAGCTTTTAATTTCTATTATCAAGATAATTTAGATTTATTGGAGGAGTTGGGAGCAGAGTTGGTTTTTTGGAGTCCTTTAAATGATTTGGAATTACCACGTGATATTCAAGGTTTGTATTTTGGTGGTGGTTTTCCTGAAGTATTCGCACAAGAATTAGCAGCAAATGTTAATGTTATTCAGGAAGTAAGAAATGCAATTTTATCAGGAATACCTACAATTGCTGAATGCGGTGGTTTAATGTATTTGTGTGAAAATATCATTGATTTTGAAAATCAAATTTTTCCAATGGTGGGAATATTACCTACATCTGCACAAATGGATAAAAGGTTAACTTTGGGATATCGTCGTGCGGTAGTTTTAGAAAATAGCTTTTTGTTTACTGCGGGTACAAATATTTATGGACATGAGTTTCATCGTTCTCATTTAATTACCAATTCTCAACAACCATTGTTTGATACTTTTCGTTATGACTGTGAAGAAAATACAGGTTTTGAAGGATGGAATTTACCTAATGTTCATGCTTCTTATATTCATCAACATTGGGGGGAAAGTGTAAAAATTCCTCAAATGTTTCTACAACAATGTTTAAACTTTTTAAAAGTTGATGCAAATTATTCTGACTCCTGACTCCTTAAAAAATTACTTGTAATTCGCTAAAATTTCTATATGACTCAATGCTGCTGATATTGTTACAGGTGTGTTATATCCTCCCCCATGTGTGGAAATAATTGGACAAGATATTTTCTTAGCTACATATACAACATATTTAGTTAATTCTTGAAAGTCTTGATTTGTCCAATTTGTAATATTTTTACCACAATCATCTATGTGGGAATCATAACCAGAAAATATCAAAATTAAATCAGGAGTGAAGGGTATTTTTTCTAAAGCATTGCGAAAGGTGGATAAACTTTCATGACTTTGATAAAATTTACCATCTAATCCTATTTTTTCCAAAATATCGGGTGTGATATATTCAGAAATTAGTGGAATATTACAATGTCCAACTTCCTCTGCTCTGGTTGTTGTACCATAGTTTAAATTAGAAGCTTTAGCCATATAAATATCAACAGCACTATGAATACTTATGCAATAAACACTATCATCATGACTAAAAATTGATTGTGTACCATCACCATGATGAATATCCCAATCTATAATTAATATTTTATGGAAACCTTGAGATTGAGCATATTTTGTACCTGCTGCTAAAGGGTTAAGTAAACAATATCCATGTCCCCAGTCTCTATGTGCATGATGTCCTACTAAAGAAAAACAATATGCACGTTCTAAATTGCCTTTTTTCATTTCATCTATCGCTGTGAATATTCCTCCTAATCCATATAAATAACTCGGTAAACAATATTCTAAACCTTCACATTCAATACTCAAAGATGGTAAGGAAAGCAAAGATTCATTTAGTTCTTTTCCTAATGCTTTAAAAGCTAATTTTTGTAGATATTCATAACTATGAGCTCGGAGATATTCAGTATATTTAACTTTGTTGATAGGTAAGGAAGGATAAACTGTGATTTTTTTAGCAATTTCTTCTCTGATGAGGTTGTAATGAGGAAATGAATAACCTACAAAAGAAATTAAATTAATTGCTTTAGAAGTTGTGCAGGTCTGCGGGTGAAAATAGGTTGCAAACATTGATAATCATGTGGTTTATTTTATGAAATTTATTATAGAAGGAGGGAATAGGGAATAGGAAAAAAATAACTTAATTCCCAATTCTTCATTCTCCTGACTCCTGACTCCTGACTCCTGACTCCTGACTCCTGACTCCTGACTAATAACTAATGACTAATACTTTCATTCAGTTTGCGAATAATGCGAGATAATTCACGAATAATATTCACTGCTATTTCTGGAGTTTCTTCAATAGCATCATAAAGTTGTTCTTGGGTGAGTTCCAAACATTCACAAGGTTCTAAGGTGGTGATAGAAGCAGAACGAGGTTGAGTATCAAATACAGCCATTTCCCCAAAGTATTTTCCCGTATCTACTTCTGCTAATTTTGTATCTCCGATATGGACTTTTACCTTACCAGATACAATAATGTAGAGCGATCGCCCTTCTTCTCCTTGTTTAAAAATGCTGTGGTTAGCAGGATATGATAACTCATTCATCACTGAAGCGAGTCTGACTACAAAATCATCTCGCAATTCTTTAAAAATGGGTACGCGGCGGACAAATAACAAACGATCAACGCTATTAAGCATAATTACTGATTAAAAATAGAACATTCTTACAAGTATTAAACCCGAATAAATAAGGTTTTAGCAGACTGGAATTATAACTTTTAAGTAGCCCCTGAAAGTTAATAATACCTTACCCTTTGTTAACCTGAGATATATATTGATGCTGTTTACTAACGAGCAAGAAAGATCATCATTTGATTAATATACTACCCGTAGTAATTCAGAAAAAATCTATCAAACCCTGATTTATCTGTGTAATCTGCGTCCTTTATGGGTAATTTTTATCCTTATTAAGTGTAACTTGTGACTCATGATTAATACACAAGGTGCTAAAATTTGATATTGATAAACCATTTAGTCTGTCCCTCAAGATGTTGATTTTGTAGTCTTAACCATAGAATTACAACAGTCACTGGGACTATAAGAGATAAGTAAAATTATTTTTACTCAAGTTCAAAAATTACTACTACTATTGATATAATAACCAATACTGTCAGGTATAAATAATTGTTTACTCTTGGCAGACTATTGATATCGCTGCTTGACATTGTTGATTTACAACATCTTCACTTAAGGGTGTAATTATGTACTTTATAGAAAATAATCCCCCCATAGAAACTTACAATCACATACATAGCCAAATTATCTATGATCATCAATTTATTCTTAGTCAGTCCTCACAGCCAGAGTCTATTGATGAGTCTTTCCCCATACAACTGAGTCAAGAATCTATCAATCAAATCACTCCTGAAGTAATCACATCCCCTGCTGATTTTTTCAGTCAAGTTCCTACAACAAATACAGATCAAATAGATCAAAGCGACGCGTCAGTTGGTACAAATAGGTTACAGACAGAGCCTACATCTCCAGAACAAAAGCCGTTTAAACCGCAAAAATTGCCCTTAGTTCTCGAAAAGAGAACAGCACCACCGGCTTCATCCCCTGGTATTACCATGCTCACACCATCAGCCTATGGTAAATCATGGGGAAGAGCTTCTTTTGGTGTGGGATTACAATCTCGCGTTCGCTTTTCCGATAGAACAGATGGAGTTATAGGTGCAGGATTCGGTGTGGGTGATGCAAGAAAATCAGTTGGTTTAGATATAAATCTCACAATCGTCGATGTAGATTCTTTCCAAAATGGCACAATTAGTTGGAAATTACACCGTCAACTTCCATACGATTTTGCTGTAGCTGTTGGGGTGAATAATTTTATAACTTTTGGTAGTACGGATGGCGGTACATCTGGTTATGGAGTAGTTACCAAAATGTTTCGACTACAAGATAGCGAAAGTAAACCTTTGAGTCGGTTATATGTATCTGCTGGTTTTGGTGGAGGACAATTTCGTTCAGAATCAAATATCAGTAATAATATTGATTCTGCTAGTGTGTTTGGTAGCGTGGCTTTGAGAGTTGCTGAACCTGTAAATACAATTGTTGAATGGTCTGGACAAGATTTGTCTTTGGGTTTATCTATAGCTCCATTTAAAAACATTCCTTTTGTTATAACTCCAGGAATTAGTGATATTACTGGTAATGCTGGTGATGGGACACGCTTTATTTTAGGCGCTGGTTATAGCTTTTCTTTTTAAGTCATTTTTAGGCAATTAATCATCTAAATTTAGGATCAACTAATGAAATTATCTCGTTCCTTTTTTACCATTTTTTTATCAGTTATTTTAGGCATATTGTTCTTGAAATCTGTTCAAGCTCAAGAAGCTCCTCAGTCAGATATTACTGTTCCTAACCCTCAAGAGGTTATTGTTCCTAATAGTCCAGCAAGTCTCACAGATATTACTAATCCTAATCCTCAAGAAATTAATCCAGGTGTTCCGAGTGAACCCCCAATCATTGATCGTGAAGTCTTTGAGAGAAATTTTCCAGCAGTCACACCAGAGGAAGGAGTTGAACAGTCTGAAGAATATCATGCTGTAGAATATTCAAAATATCTGGGAGTGCAATTATTTGGTGAAATTAGTTCCACTGGGGAAATTGCTGATAACCTTAATAAGCTGGCTAAATTGACAGGAAGAAATGCAGCAGTTCTTTATGTAACTTCTTTAAGAGATAAACTCAGCTTAATTCTCATCCCACCAAAACCAGAAGAAAAAGATTTGTTAAATCAAACCAAAAACCTCAATAAAAGTGATTCTTTGCTCTCACAAGAAAGTCAAGTAAAAGTTGGTGAGGTTGTGCGTCACTTTGTTGTAGATGCTAATGAAAAAAATGTCCAAAAAATTGCTAGAGAGTTTCGTTCTAGAGTTACTAATGTGCGAGACAAAAGTTACTTTATTCCTGCCCAACAACTCTATGAATGGATAGTTAAACCCATAGAACCAGCCTTAAAAATAAATAAAATTGACACGTTAATTTTTTCTATGGATAGCGGTTTACGTTCCCTTCCCATAGCTGCTTTATATGATGGTAAACAGTTTATAATTGAAAAATATAGTGTTGGTCTTATTCCCAGTTTTAGTCTTACGGATACACGTTATATTCCCATAGTTAAATCTGATATCTTGGCAATGGGGATATCACAAAGTACAGAAGGACAAGACCCTTTACCATCTGTACCACTAGAAATAAACACGGTAAGTAAAGAACTTTGGCGAAATAACAGTCAGACATTATTGGATCAAGAATCTACACTAGAAAATCTTAAATCTCTCAGTCTTCAAAAGCATTTTGGCATTCTGCACTTAGCCACTCATGGAGATTTTCAACCTGGAAAAATTGCTAACTCTTACATTCAAATTTGGAATCGAAAAATTCATATAGATCAGTTAAGAGAGTTATCTAAGGAATTAGGATGGAGTAAAGAACCTAAAGTAGAAATGTTAGTTTTGAGCGCCTGTAAAACTGCTGTGGGTAGTTATGAGGCAGAATTAGGATTTTCTGGTTTAGCTGTGCAAGCAGGGGTAAAATCAGTTTTAGGTAGTCTGTGGTATGTGAGTGATCAAGGTTCTCTGGCACTGATGACAAAATTTTACGATCAGTTAAGCACTACTTCCTTACGCTCGGAATCTCTTAGACAAGCTCAGTTAGCTATGGTGAAAAGAGAAGTACGTATAACAGATAAAGAATTATATCTATCGCCAGATAAGCCTATTGCTCTACCTCCAGAACTGGTTAATTCAGGTAAGATAGACCTATCTCATCCATACTATTGGTCTGCTTTTACAATGATTGGTAACTGGAATTAACAGTTATCAGTTGTGACTGTAACCTTCAACCTGTAATCTGTCACCTATTACCTGTTACCTGTAAAAGAATGTTCTGGAAATGGTGCTTGAGAGTTATGATCGTGTCCCTGGGGTTATGGCTAATCTTGGATCTGGCTTCCCATCTAGGGGCTGATATTTTCTGGTTTCAGGAAGTTGGCTATTTGCAAACATTTCTGATCCAGTTAATAACTCAGGGTGCTTTATGGGTGGGTGTTGTCAGTATCAGCTGTAGTTATCTTTTGGGAAATCTAGTTTTAGCACAACGCTGGAAATATCCCAAGTCTCTGATCAGTGAACCTGCAAGAACTGAAAAAACCAGACTAAGTAGGGATCTGACAAATTTTCTTGCCCCCCAGTATGGCAGATTTGAGCAAACTTCTCAAATTGAGACAGGAAGGCGAAAAATTAGATTGCGTTGGTTGTTACCGCTGACATTAGCCTTGAGTTTGTTGGTGGGGTTAATGGTAACGCATTATGGCCAGGTTGCCATAGGTTACTGGAATAATGGAGAAGTTAATCAGGTTAACTCACCCTTTACTATCTTGTTTAGACCAGAGATAGCTTGGAACTTGGGTATGAGGATGATTTCTCAATTCTGGTATCTTGGCGTGGTGATGGTAGTGGCGATCGCTCTTTTAATATATTCTCAGTTTTTTCTGTGGGCGATCGCACTTGTTTTGAGTCTCGGTTTTGGGTGGATACTATCTCACCATTGGTCTAAAATACTGCTTTATTTCCACTCTACCCCTTTCAATAGTACCGAGCCTTTATTTGGCAAAGATATCAGCTTTTATATTTTTTCACTCCCACTCTGGGAAATATTAGCTTTTTGGTTGATTGGATTATGTTTATATAGCTTTGTTTCCGTTACTCTCACCTATCTTTTATCAGGTGATAGTCTCAGTCAAGGTATTTTTCCCGGCTTTTCTCTACCACAGCAACGTCATTTATTTGGTTTAAGTGGCTGTTTGATGTTGGTAGTAGCATTTACTTATTGGCTAGGTCGTTATGAACTCGTTTATTCTTCCCGTGGGGTGAGTTTTGGTGCTAGTTATACCGATGCTAAGGTACAGTTGCCAGCTGATACTATGTTATGTGTTTTAGCTGTGGCGATCGCATTTTATTTATTATGGCAAACTTGCTTTTGGAAACCCAAATCTCAACATCATCGCTGGGCAATTTATAGTTTATTTATTTATGTAAGTTTAATAATTGTAGGTGATTTTATTGTACCTGCTATTGTCCAATCTTTAATGGTCCAACCCAATGAATTGCAGCGAGAACAACCTTACATTCAGCGGACTATTACCTTAACTCGGCAAGCATTCGATTTACAAACAATAGATTCTCAAACTTTTAACCCCCAAGGAAAATTAACCCAAGCTGATCTCAAAGCCAATGATCTGACAATTAGAAATATTCGTCTTTGGGATCAAGAACCACTATTAAAAACTAACCGCCAATTACAACAAATTCGTCCTTATTATCAGTTTCCTGATGCCGATATTGATCGCTATATCATCAAAACTGAACCCAACCAAGAAGCAACCGCATCAACAGAAAAACGTCAGGTATTAATTGCAGCGCGGGAATTAGATTATAATTCTGTTCCACAGCAAGCACAAACATGGGTAAACCGCAATTTAATTTACACTCACGGTTATGGTTTTACCATGAGTCCAGTAAATACAGTTGCTCCCGGTGGTTTGCCAGAATATTTTGTTAAAGATATTAGCGGTAATGGTAGTGCGTTAACTACTTCTAGTGAAGCTATTCGCCAAAGTATTCCTATTGGTGAACCGCGAATTTATTATGGAGAAATTTCTAATACTCATGTCATGACTGGGACAAAAGTTAGAGAGTTAGATTATCCCAGTGGCAGTGATAATGTTTATAATACCTACGATGGTAACGGTGGCATCAAAATAGGTTCTCTGTGGAAAAGATGGCTATTTGCCACGTATTTAAAAGATTGGCAAATGATATTTACACGGAATTTTCTACCAGAAACAAAGGTATTATTTCGGCGAAATATTAACCAACGAATTCGCACAATTGCACCTTTTTTAAAATTTGACAGCGAGCCTTATTTAGTAGCTGCTGATGGCAATTCTGACCATAAAAATGAACAATTTCCAGGGGCGGATAGCTATCTTTATTGGGTAGTAGATGCTTACACAACCAGCGATCGCTATCCCTATTCTGACCAAAATAATGAGGGTATCAACTATATTCGTAACTCTGTTAAAATCGTCATTGATGCTTACAACGGCACAGTCAGATTTTACATTGCTGAACCAAAAGATCCTCTAATTATTGCTTGGTCAAAAATCTTCCCGCAAATGTTCCAACCGCTAACAAATATGCCTGTAAATCTCCGCAGTCATATCCGCTATCCGGTGGACTTTTTTAAAATTCAATCTGAACGGTTAATGACTTATCATATCACTAACCCTCAAGTGTTTTACAACCGAGAAGATCAATGGCAAATTCCCAAAGAAATTTATGGAACTGAACCCCGTCAACTTGAACCTTACTATTTAATTACCAGTCTTCCTGGTGTTCCTTTTGAAGAATTTATTTTATTACTTCCCTACACACCAAAAGAAAGAACAAATTTAATTGCTTGGTTAGCAGCACGTTCTGATGGGGAAAATTACGGTAAATTGCTACTATATAATTTTCCTAAAGAACGTTTGATTTATGGACCAGAACAAATAGAAGCCAGAATTAACCAAGATCCCGTAATTTCTCAACAAATTTCATTATGGAACCGTCAAGGTTCGAGAGCAATACAAGGTAATCTTTTAATTATTCCCATTGAACAATCTTTGTTGTATGTTGAGCCAATTTATTTAGAAGCAACCCAGAATAGTTTACCAACTTTGGTCAGGGTGGTTGTTGCTTATGAAAATCGCATTGTCATGGCACAGACATTAGAACAAGCTTTAGAAGGAATATTTAAACCAGAAGAAACACTAGCACCGCCAATTATTCGTCCTCTCGAAGAAGAAGGAATACCACCGGTTTAAAATAATTCGTAAGTTGTAATTTATAATTCATAATTAGGAAATACAAATGACCATACAGCTACAATTAAAACCAGAAATCGAGGCTCGTCTTATTACTGAAGCTGCTGCAAAAGGTGTATCAGTTGAAGTTTATCTTGAATCTTTGATTGAAGACAGTTTGAGTAGTCAGGAAGAAAAATCTTTTTCTCAAGTTGTAAATCAGGAAGAGTGGGAAGCAGCACTAGCAGATTTAATCAATAGTCCTGCTTTTGCTTTAGCACCACCACTTTCGGATGCAGCGATTAGTAGAGAGAATATTTATACCAGAGAAGATGAAATGTTATGAGCTATTTGGTAGATACCAATATTTTACTGCGTTTAGTGCAGAAAAATAACCCCATGAATCCTGATGCTCAAAGAGCAATTATTACCCTCAAAAAACAATGTGAATCATTATATATTATAGCTATATTAAGTCTATTACTTCGTTACAAACATCGTAGCGAATGGTTTTATCAAGATAAACTTTATGACTTAGCTACTGATAAGGAGAATACACGAAAAGCAGAAAAATTACTAGCACTTGATTTGTACTCTTATCTTCATGATCAAGGTCTTGATTTCAGTATCGAACCATCATCTCACAGGGGTAAAATTGATTTAATAGCTGCACAAGGTTCAGATGATCCACTTCTTGCTGATACTAAAATATTTGATGCAAAGAGTCGTGGTAAAGACTACATTCGTAAAGGTTTCCGTCAAATTTACACTTATACTAATGATTATAATGAACCATTTGGTTATTTAATAATATACAAAATAACTGATAAAGACCTCAAATTTTCATTAGCAACACCCTCACGTAATATTCCTGTGATCATCTATAATCACAAAACTATTTTCTTGATAACTATAGATATATATCCACATTCCGAGCCTGTTTCACACCGAAAACCACTTAAAGCAATTTCCATCACTGAACAAGAATTAATCCAAACTGCTGAAGAAGAAATTGACGAAAAAATTACCCAAAATGAGTAATTAACTCCTAATCTCTTTCATGGATTTATACTAAACCCTGAATTAATCTAATTCTTCCTTTGCGCCTTTGCTTCTTTGTGCCTTTGCGCGAAACCTTCATCTGTAGTATTTTATTATTTATAATTAACCAAAAGTAGAAAAATCAATCATGCTATATCACTTAGATTTTCACGTCGAATACCCCGACGACATGACACAACAAGAACTATTTACCATTTGGAATGAAGAAGCAGACGCAGCACTGCAAGCAAAACAAGCAGGAATTGTTGTAGATTTGTGGAAATGTGTGGGAACTCGTCGAGTAATTGCAATTGTGGATGTTCCCACACCGGATACCCTCGATCAAATTCTCTTAGATTTACCCATCATGAAAAAAATGGGTCAAAATGTGCAAGTAGAAGTAACTCCTTTAAGAAGATATGAAGACTTTGCAGCAGATGTAAAATCTCGGTTAGAGAAAAAAGAAAAATAAGAAAATTATGGGTGAGATGATAATAACAACTTTAGTATTTGATACTGGGAAGAATCAGAATGTCTATTATCTCACCTACAGCCAAACCTGAGCCAGCAACTACTGTTAAAATCCAAAAAGACTCTGTTTTGCTAAAGCCAGAAAAACGCATTTCTAAATCAGCTAACAGCGTCGTTGCTAATGGTATGAGAAATATACTGAACAAAATTGACCAAATTGCGATTAAAGCGATGGATGCACTTAAAACTAAGACGACAACCAAGGTTTGAGAACCGAAAACTAGCAGAGTTTCTAACCAAGAGATACTTTTTCTGACTATAGCTATGGCGATCGCAGCTACAAAAGCTCCCACTAACCAAGCAATTTGATGAACCGCAAGATACCATCCTAAAAGATTATAAGCCAGCCAAAGTAATGCTAAAGCAGTTACAGGAATCCTCTGGAAAAATAGCGTATTCATATTTCCGGCTCCTATAATTATCTTATCATCAATTTAATTTATAAAGACATTATTTGTCTACTTCCAATATAAAAATTTTGTCATTATTCCTCTATCTTCAGAAGTATTTTAACATTATGTCACCACTGTTTATTAATTTGTAATTTCTTAAATTTATTCCCTGAGATATACTTTCAAATATTCCCAAGCAAACCTATCGACAGAGATAGCTGAAGTTTTATTTTGTTAAACCTATAATTAAAATGCAGGTAAAGAAACTAATTTTCATAAATTGCTGACAAAAGCATATTATATAGAGAAGGTAAATAATATGTATGTTGAACAGATATTACCGAATAAGGCAGATAAGGTAGCTGTCAATAAAACCTTGAATCGTTTCACACAAACTGAAAGTAAACCAGAATACCCACAACAGGAAGGATTAAATATCTCCGATTTAGCAATAGCTTTAAGTCCACTCAGCTTTGTCTTTATTTGGGCAATTTTTCTGTTTATTTTGCAAAAAATCCGCTCCCATGCAGACAATAAAATGGCTTTTAGCATCAATGGGTTACATCAAGTTCCCTGTAAAAACTGTAAGTTTTTTTCCAATAATCATTATTTGAAGTGTGCTGTTAAGCCAGATATAGTTCTCACCGAAGAAGCAGTCAATTGTTCTGAATACTGCCAGAAAAAAGGTAAATTTCCCCCGAATAAATTATTTGGTTGATCTGTGCTGGTCTCTTTTAACCTTAAGTCTCTTTACCATAGGGTTTTACTCCTGACTCCTGTACCGGCGAACGGCCGTTCGTCCCTGCTGACTCCTGACTTCTGCTATATTTTTCGATCAACTCCTTCACTTGAGCCGCCACAAGTGGATGAGGATCTGTTTGTAAATGGGGAAGAATTTCTTGCAGCACTCGCCGAGAAACTACACTCAAGTATGATATCGCGGCTTCTCTAACAAAGCCTGTAGGATGGCGCAAATTTGCCAAAATTACCGTGGTTGTCAGTCGAATATAAGCAGCTTGGGCAAAATGAAAACAGCAAGCTAAACACCAGTCAGAAAGCAAATTTCCCTGGGTGATGAGCTTACAGATGCGGTCATTGATAGAAATATTTTCATATTGCCAAAATCCTGCATCGACTAGATACTTGAGCTTTTCTGGTTCTGGTCGTCGATCTAATATATTCAGCAATAAAGACTTACAAGGTAAATTTATAGTATGGTCTAGGATTTCTAACCCCCGTGCTAAATTGATCAAGGAATGAGATTGAAGATTGAAAGCTGCGGCTTGCATTTTTTCTGCTGGGTAAAGCAGTTTCAATAACAGCAATATCCTATCTCTGACATCTAACTCTAATTCTAGAAGAGAGCGTTGCAGCAACTGAGCAATGGTTAAAAGCCTGTCATTCCCTTGATAATTTTCTAGAGAATCGAGATTTTGGAAGTCTATATAGGCTGCATAAATCTCACCCAGAAATTTTAATTCTTGCTCAACCAAAGCTTCAACCCGACTTTCATAGAGCCGATCCACGACACTGATATTTCCTGGTTGTTGGTTAATTTTCAGTAAGCTACGGAGGATATAGTCCCTGGTAGTACCCGTGGATGCTTCCAAATGTAGCCATAAGGTTTCTCTGGCTTCTATGGTGCTGATTTGAGCAATGGTACGCCAAGCATACATTCGCACCACGTCTGGTTTGTAAACATTTGTAGCCAGTCTCAATAACATGGGGATAGCTTCATTTTGCATACTCGCCAAGCACTCCATAGCTGTAGTCCGAGTAGATTTATAGTAGAGTGCTGCTAAGAGTGTGGGATAGTATTCTTCCAACCGAGTTGCGGTAATCATTTCTAAGACCGCACAGCGTACCCGCAAGGAGTCATCCTGTAATAAGTCGGGGATGTGAACCCGCAAAGCCTGTAAATAAACTACTTCACTCAGCGCCCTGACTCCGTTTACCCGTTCTCGTTCTTGTTTATGGGTGAGCATCCGCCGCATAGTTTTGGTAGCTGCTGCTTGTTGTATAGGTGTACCTTGACGCAATAGCAAGGCGGCGGCGGTGGCGCGGATGAGTGAATGGTGTGCTGGCTCTAGGTATTCTTCTAAGAGGCTTAAATTGAGATTTGTTTCCGAGAGCCAAATATAACGCATAGCCAAAGCAAACACTTCCGGGTCAAGGGTGGCTTGCGGCTGGTCTAGTAAGCGACGAACTTCAGGCACATATAGGTTATTTACACCTGCCATCAGCATTAATTCTAGGCTTGACCTTTGTAAATCTGAAGGTAACTTAACTAGCAAGGGTGCTAAAACTTCTCCTGAACCGGGAAGATCAATTTGGGCTAAAAGTTCTAAGCAAGAGTGTTTATCGGTGCTACTGCCTGTTTCTACTAAAGCTTTGACTATTCCCTGTTTGAAGGCGCGTAGACCGACAGTTGTTGTACTCAATCCCCCCCGTTCTGCACTTAAAACTAAGACATCAACATAGCGCGATCGCAATTCCCAGACGACTTTTAAACAGGCAGCAGCTACAATTACTGTTTCGCCGATTAATACCCACTTCTGTAATGCTTCAGGGACAAATTTGTTGCTAATAAATATAGTACCAAAAATTACAAATCCCGTAAAACCAGAGGCGATCGCTTCGGCTGTACCACTAGATAAAGCTTGCATCCGGCTCCGAATTCGCTCAGGAATGGGTTGATAAAGTGCTGGACCGCTACTAATAACAAAGGTATAGCGCAGCAGTTCATCACAGAATTTGAGACTGATTAAACCCCAGAAAAATCCAGGCTCTTCAATAGCTGGAAATAAGTTGAGCAGGGAGATCACCCCAGGTAACAAAAAGCCGACAGTTATTGGTAAAAGTGCTGCTGTGAAAAACACCCCCAGTTTTTCAATCAAGCGGCTGGAAATAAACCACTGGGTAACTAATTCACACAGTCCCACAATGCCACCAAATACACCCAAAAAGCTGGCCAGTTGTTGTTCACCTAAACTGGAATTGAGTTCACGCAAATACTGAAAATCTATTAATAAGCCTATGACTTGCAATAGGGCAAAAAAGGCAAATAACTGCCAAACGTAGCGTTTTAGAGGCGTTTCTAAACGGCGATGTCGGGAAGCTTGTTCTTCGGTAATTTCCCGTTGTGGGGTATGGGGGAAAGCTGTGGGATATTTATAAGTTAAATAAAATAAGATTCCTGAACCTAAGAGAATGACAATACAAGCCACAATAATGACTTGATTGAGCTGGGCAAATTTGAGTAAAATCGGCAAACTAAAGCCACTAATCACATCGGCCACTAATATGCCACTACTAACCAATGGGTAAGTGCGTTTAATCTCACGAATGTTGAATAATTGATTGGCAACAATAGATGTGTTAAGGTCATTGACTACATAACAAGCATCTACCCACAACCTGAGTAGAAAGATCATAATTACTGCCAGGTAGGGAATATTTATACCCCCATACAAGAAGACTAGTAAAAATAATGGTACGACCATGCCCGGTGCGATCGCTACTATCACTGCACGCAACGGAAAAACTTTTTGTAACCAAGAATATAAAACCACCAGTCCAGCACCGGTGACTGCACTGGCAATATAAATCCAGGGTAGTTGTCCCGCACCATATTTATCCAAAAACAGTGCTACAGTGCTATCCTCTGCCCACCGCAACCCTACAGATACAATTGTGTAGAAGGCAAACATCATCCAAGTGCGTTCAACTTCCTCTGGTCGAAGATTTACCCACTTCAGTAGTCGTACCAGAAAGCTTTGATCGCTAGTCAACCAGTGATTTTTCAATTCCATGCAGTTTTTTGGGTGTGAAACAGGTAATCACAGCACAACAGCTAAGTCATTAGGATAACAGTTACTGAATAGCAAAAGTCCTGAACAACTGAGTATTATCATTCCCACTCAGCAGCCAGGACTATCATTTGGCAATAAATTTATAGTTTGGTGTTTGGTGTTTGGGAAAGAAGGGAACTCTTAACAGGGAACAGGGAACAGTTAAAGAATTTTCTCCCCATCACCCCATCACCCCATCACCCTACACTCTAGGAATGATTACTTTTTGGGTGAGATCAGCATCATCATATTTCGCCCTTCTTTTTTGGGAGCTTGCTGTACCTCACCAAACGGTTCTAAATCTGTAGCCATACGCTTTAGTAAAGTCTCTGCTAAGTCACTGTGCTGGATTTCTCGACCCCGGAACATCACTGTAGCTTTGACTTTATCACCATCTTTGAGGAAGCGTTCTGCTTGTTTGACGCGCACATTATAGTCATGTTCTTCAATCTTGTAGCGCATCTTCACTTCCTTCACGTCAGCCGTGTGCTGCTTCTTCCGGGCTTCCCGCGCCTTTTTCTCCTGCTCAAACTTATATTTCCCATAGTCCATGATTCGACATACCGGCGGGTCAGCTTTGTCACTGAGTAGCACCAGGTCTAGCTCTTTTTCTTCTGCTAGTTGTAATGCTTCATGCGGTGGCATAATTCCCAGTTGGGCACCATCATTATCAATGACCCGAATTTTCGGGAAGCGAATCCGTTCGTTAATTTGGGGGAGATCGCGGGTTCTTTTTTTCTCAATCACAGGCATTATGATTTTTGGGAGCTCTTTAGTTAAGGATTTGGCTTGGTCTTAGTTTACTTAGTTTTGTTTGGTATGCCCACAGAAGGCAAAATACGGAAATGACTCAAAACTTAAAAATGAGTCCATCTCTTTAGATTAGCTAATCCATACAATAGTTGGTTACTCTGTTGTATTTGTTATTCTACTAACTTTGATCAGATTTCCCTACAATAGTTAATCTAAATTACACAAACTTGGCTAAACTTAATTATTATTACAATCATACCTTAATCTCTTGACATTTAACTTCATATACACTGTGACAGGGAATAGGAACAGGGGAAATGGAGAGAAATATGAACACTGCTTTATCTTGGCAGCAGCGTGTGGGTAATCAAAGAGATTGGCTTTGGCGGGGTTGGCAAATCCGCTACACTTACATCCGCCCTACTGAAAACCATCAAAATACCACACCTTTAATTTTACTACATGGCTTTGGTGCTTCTATTGGGCATTGGCGACATAATTTAGAAGTTTTAGGTACACATCATACAGTTTATGCCTTAGATATGCTGGGTTTTGGCGCTTCTGAAAAAGCCACAGCTAATTACAGCGTTGAACTTTGGGTAGAGCAGGTTTATGAATTTTGGCGGGCGTTTATCCGCCAACCAGTAATATTAGTAGGTAATTCCATCGGTTCTTTAATCAGCTTAGTTGCTGCTGCTGCCCATCCAGATATGGTGCAGGGTATAGTAATGATGAGTTTACCTGATCCAACATTGGAGCTAGAAGCCCTCCCCACTTTTTTACATCCAGTAGTTAGAGGAATTAAAAGTATTGTTGCTTCGCCTTTACTGCTTAAACCTTTATTTAAATATGTTCGTCAACCAGGAGTGCTGCGACGCTGGTCTGGTCTTGCTTATGCTCATCCCGAAGCCATCACCGATGAACTCATAGATATTTTAGCTGGACCACCTCAAGATAGAGGTTCTACCCGTGCTTTTATTGCTCTGTTCAAAGCTTCAATCAGTTCAGAATTTAGTCCTAGTGTCAAGAAAATATTACCAAACTTAACAATTCCCATGTTATTAATTTGGGGGCGAAAAGATAAATTTGTTCCCCCAAACTTGGCCAGTGAGTTTGCTAAATACAACGCAAAATTAGAAATCCTTTATCTGGAAGACGTGGGTCACTGTCCCCATGATGAATCACCAGAACTCGTGAACCAGGTGATTTTGGATTGGATACAGGGAAACAGGTGACTGGGGACTCTTTACTGGGGACGCAGGGGACGCAGGGGACGCAGGGGACGCAGGGGAAGATTAATCACCTAATTACCCATTACCAATTACCCAACTGTAACTTGATTAGTATCAACATCTGTAGCACCATTCACAGAACGAGCTACAGAAATCATCCTATTGAGAATATTTTGACTGGGAACTTTGCCTTTTAGTACCACAGTGCTTCCTGTTTGAGCCACCCAGAGGGTATTGATATCATCAAGTTGGGGATCTTGATCAAACGCCAATGTTACCCGTTTGGCTAAACCGCTTTGGTCATACTCCCCGTTTAATCCTAGACGTTCTGGAGGGATTGTTTGAGTAGCAGTAGCTCCTGCTTGTTGTGCTACTTGAGGAGTTGGATTGACTTGTGCATTTTCTGGTTTTTCCAATCCAAATAGTCTTTGTAACCAACCCATAAACAATTTTCTCCTGGTTAAAGCTTTCTAATATCAGTATAAAGGTTGGAAGAAAAAGTAACATCTGTCCTTGAAAGGATATATCATCAAAAATATTCATACTTTGACTTCTATATTTAGAATGTAACAAGTGCAAAAATTAAGTTTACAATGGGAGGTTGCACCGAAAATTCCATCACCATAGTTATACCTATGGTTGTTCGTGAATTTTCCCGATTTTACTAATTATTGATGCTGCTATCATCAACTGTATTGGCGAAGATGAAACATACTCTTTCTGTTCTTGTAGAAGATGAAGCGGGGGTTCTGTCCCGCATTTCCAGTTTATTTGCGCGACGTGGCTTTAATATTGAAAGCCTTGCTGTAGGTCCTGCTGAACAGGGGGGAGTTTCCCGCATTACGATGGTTGTACCTGGTGACGATCGCGTGATTGAACAACTCACAAAGCAGTTATATAAATTAGTTAATGTCCTGAAAGTACAGGATATTACAGAGATTCCTTGTGTAGAGCGGGAATTGATGCTTTTAAAGGTGAATGCTACCAGTAGCAACCGTTCTGAGGTGGTGGAACTAGCTCAGATTTTCCGCGCTAGGGTTGTGGATGTGGCGGAAGATTCTCTAACTTTGGAAGTGGTTGGTGATCCGGGTAAGATGGTAGCGATCGTGCAAGTGTTGCAGAAATTTGGTTTGCGGGAAATTGCACGCACGGGTAAAATTTCGCTTCCTCGTGAATCTGGTGTTAATACTGAGTTGCTGAAGTCTTTGGAAGCTAAGGTTTAGTTTTCAGCTATCAGTTATCTAATTTTTAGATCCCCGATTTCTTTGAGAAGTTGGGGATTTTGTGGTGTGTTAAGTTTACGTGATTTTTCTTAATTTATCTTTATTGATAGAAATATAAATGTAACACAAGTTAAGTAAATTCTACATATTATTTGCTTCTAATTGTGATTTAATGAAGGTAGTATTATAAATACACAGGTTGAGTATCTGCACAGTCTCAGCCATTAAAAAGCTGTTTTTAAACTAAATACGTAATAAATTATTATACTCGTTTCACAATCATAGAGAATGATATATGTTTCCAACCAATCAACCACTAAATTATCAATTCCTCCTGCTAACACATCTAGTTTGTGCAGATCAGCAGATCCACTCAGAAGAAGCTCAAGCTTTGCGTGACTTAGCTCAAGCAGCAAATATTGAAGAAAACACTTTACTAGAGATGGAAAAGATTTTATCTCAAGAAGATAAACATCTTTCTCTAGAATTAATCGCGGGTAAAATTCCTCATGGTCAGCAAACCGAGACAATGCGACAATTATTAACAATGGCGCATATTGATGGTTATTTTGCACCTTTAGAAAGAGAAATGATCTATTATAAAATAGGTCAAGTTTGGCATTGGTCAAAAAATGAGATAGATAAAATAATTCAAGAAGCGAAAAGTAAACAAACACAAAAAAATCATAAAAATAATAAAGATGAAGAATTATCCTTAGCGGCTAAGTTTTTGGAAAATGAATATAAATCAGGTTTATCACGTGCCATCATTAATTTAGTTGTCAAAATTTCTCCTGATTCTATTAAAGAAACAGTTTCAAAATTAGAAAGAGAAATATTAATTAAAGGACCAGAGTATGATAAAGCCATAGAACATTGTAGTAAAATTGCCAGAGAAGATTATGATTTTGCTTTTAATGCACTTGCTCAAGTTGATAAAGCCCTCAAAGATTTAGCCAAAAATCTGGAAAATACTATTAAGCAAATAGAAAATAGAACAAATAATAAAGGTCAAGCTAATACGGCGAAAGAAGTAGCTCAACAACTAGATTATAGTAGAAAAGCATTAAGAGAAGATATTATTAAAGAATTATTACTTGTTCGTGAGTCTCTATACTCTAAACAACGAGCATTAAATCATTTTAGTATTGCTTTTATGGGCAGAACTAAAGCCGGAAAAAGCACATTACACGCTATTATTACTAGAGAAGGTTGGGATGCTATTGGAGTGGGAACACAAAGAACAACTCGTTTAAATAGGGTTTATGAATGGAAAAATATCCGCATTATTGATACTCCTGGTATTGGCGCACCTGGGGGTAAAAGTGATGAAGAAATAGCGAAAAGTATAGTTGATGAATCAGATGTAATTTGTTATGTCGTTACTAACGATAGTATCCAAGAAACAGAGTTTCAATTTATGAAACTTTTGAAAGAGAAAACCAAACCATTAATTATTTTACTCAATGTTAAACATAATTTGCGTGATAGTCGGCGTTTAGAGCATTTTTTGAAAAATCCCAATAAGCTATTTGAAATGGAAGGTAATAGCGGTATTGGTGGACATTTTGAGCGTATCCATCGCTATGCAAAACAACAATATGCAAATGATTACTTCTCAATTGTTCCTGTAATGTTGCTTGCTGCTCAGATGAATAATGAGCCAGAACATCAAGAAATTAAAGATAAACTATTTAAAGCTAGTAGAATACAAGATTTTCTAGATTCTATTCGGGAATCATTAGTTAAATATGGTGCAATTAGAAGATCACAAACTTTATTAGGTTCTACAGTGGGAGCTATTGATTCATCTTATAAATGGGTAAATAAACAAATTAATATCTATGAACAGTTAATACAAACACTGAAAAATAAACGTGAGGAAATTAAGAGAAAGATTAAAAAGGCTGAGGATGATATTTATAGAAGTTTAAAATCAGACATAGATTCAATTTTTGTCAATGCGATTAATAGTATTCAACTATTTGCAGAAAAACATTGGAAATATGATCAAGAAAGTTTAAATGCAGGTTGGCAGAACCATCTGAAAGAAATTAGATTTCAAGAACGGATTCAAGCAGCTTATGAGGATGCAGGGAAAAAGTTTAATAAAGAAGTTCAAGAAGTAATTGCTGAAGTGGGTACTGAATTAGAATTAATGGCTACACTTAATGTTGGTAAAGATTTTAAACTGAAAGAAGATGATAAAAAATCTTTTTGGACTAATCGAGGATTTATTACTGGTGTTATTTCTGGAGTAGCCGCACTATTGATTTTTTTACCTGGAGGAATTCCTGCTATTGCTGCTCTACCTTTTCTTGCTACAGCTATTGGTAGTATCACTTCTTGGTTTAAATCTGAAGATCAAAAGCGGCGTGAAGCCGTGAATAAAATTAGGGAATCCCTAACAGAACAATTAAATAAAAATAAAGATAAAGTGAACTCTGATTTAAAGAATAGTTTTACTAATTACTGCGATTCTGCCACTACAAATATTATACAATACTTTGATGAATTGATAGGAGGTTTAGAAGCAATTAACCAAAATCTCAAAACGGCAAATAATCATATAAATCTTGCTAATAATTATCTTAATCAAGCCTATGCTAAAAGAATCATAGATTGGAGTGTTGACAAATATGAACAGCTAACCGATGAAGGAATCAAAAATACAATTTCTCAAGTTGATCATCAATTTGGGCATAAACTCACAATTCATACCAAACTAGAGTTAGATATTCGTAAATCTCAATCTGATATTCAAACAATATTACAAGAAGATATTGTAATTAAATTCCCAGTTAATAATTAAGGAGCTAAATATTATGCTACCAGGACAAAGAAAAATCCAAGCTGCTGAAGTTGTTAATCATCTTAACAATTGCTATAAAAACCTGAATCAATTACTATTACAAGGTGATAATCAAGAATTACTGCAAATTCGCCAAAAAATGATTAACGAATTAGAAGATTATCGCAAAGATGGTATTTTATCAGTTGCTTTTGTGGGTCAATATAGTGCAGGTAAATCTACAATAATTTCCGCCATTACTGGTCAAAGGGATATTAAAATAGATGCGGATATAGCGACTGATGAAACCAGTAATTATTATTGGGAAGGAATTAATTTAATTGATACTCCTGGACTTTTTACAGAACGTAAAGATCATGATGCTATCACTTATGATGCTATTCATAAGGCTGATTTATTAGTTTTTTGTTTGACATCAATGTTATTTGATTCCATAACAATAGAGAACTTTAAAAAATTAGCTTATGAAAAAGGTTATCGTTGGAAAATGATGTTAGTCGTTAATAAAATGTCTGATGAAGCAGGAGATGATGAACAAAAAATAATTAATTATAGTAAAAGTCTAGCAGAAGCATTAAAACCTTATGAAATAGATGAATTTACTCTCTGTTTTATTGATGCTAAAGATTATTGTGAAGGTATAGATACAGACGATGATTTTTTAATTGAAATTAGTAGATTTGATAGTTTTACTGATTCTTTAAATAATTTTGTTGATAGTCGTCGTTCTCTTGCTCGTTTAGATACACCAGTGAGAATAGTTTTGAGTGGAATTAATGACGCACAAATTTGTATCAGTCGTGATAATAATGAAGATACAGCATTTTTTGAAATTCTCAAACGGTTATCTCGTACAGTAAACCAAGAACGAGAAAGACTGAGAAATAAAGTCAAAAATATTGCTTTAAACTTATTTTCAGCAGTCACCAATGAAGGAACAATACTAGCTTCAGTATTGGGAGATGAAAACTTTGAAATTTGCAACCAACAAACAGAAATTAATGTACGTACTCACTATGAAAAAGCTACCAATGATATGGAATATTGTATAAATGATGCTTTTTATTCTATTCAGAAGGAAATAGAAAGTGTTTTTAATAGCGATTTAGTCAAAACATTTGTGAATAGATTGCAGTTTCAATATGAAGTTTATGCAGAAAATTCCGATGATGGTATAGATTTAAAGAATATAGTTGGACAAATTGAAGAATTATCAAAAATTGGTGAAAAAATAGGTATAAACCCATTCAGAAATAATTGGACAAATACCTATCAAGGAGAGGGATTTTTACGTTCTATGGATGTTGCAGGTAGTCAGCTACATTATTCTGTACGTTCAGTAGGAGAGTTTCTTGGTTATAATTTTCGACCTTGGGAAGCGGTTAATTTGGCTAAAGATATTGGTAACTCTTTTATGATTATTGGTAATGTTGTAGCAGGACTAGGAGTATTAGCAGAAATTTATCAATTATATAAAGAAAGTAAAGCTGAGAAAAAATTATCTGATGCCCGTTTAAATATTACCAGCCAATTTATCAAAATGGGGGAAAGTTTAAAAGAACAGATTAATGAACAACTTGCAGAAATTGAAATCCAACTGTATGGAGAAATTGAAAATCAAATTGCCGAAGCTAGAAGGAAACAAGAGGAGTCCATAACATCTGCTAATAAAGGGATGCAAAAACTGACACAGATTAGACATGAGTTAGAATCTATTTTGCAAAAAATTACAAAAGCGTCAACAAAATTAGTAGGATGAAAAAATTGTATCTATTTTCGATACTCTCTTCTTCCTCTCTTCCTTCGTTTCTTCGTGTCTTCGTGGTTTATTAAATCCTGAAAATCCTAAAATCCTGGACATCCTGATTCAGACAAAAAAAGAGGCAGAGCCTCAAAAAAAGCATTCCTAGTCAGAGACTAGGAACGAGATGGAAACTAACCCAACTTAATAGTTTTCGTAATCACCGATAAACTTTCCTCAAACAAAGCCTCACGACCCCAACGTTGCACCTGCTGACTTAACAACACCTCCGGCTTTTGTTCAGCAAGAGAACTAACTTGTTGGAACAAACCAGCAGCTTGAGCGCCACCTTGAGTTTCCATTCGCATACAACCGCCGGTTTCAGTACAAATGAGAGTACCGCAATTAGCTTGAGGATTAGTAGAATTGAGACGCAAAGCGATCAAATCACCAACAATTTCACCCACATCGGCAACAGGAACACCTGCTAATTCTGCCTCTATTTGTCTTTGGTCTTTAGATACAAAAGTAATGCTGGTAATATCATAATCACCACATTCCTTTTTGTAAGAAACAGGTTGCCATTCTAACCGACTTGCTAACCAACCCAAATACAATAAAGCTTGGGCTGCGTTACCTTTTTCATAATCAATAGTTACACGGTCAATTTCTGTTAAAGCTGCCCGACGTTGGGGTGCATCATAAGCTTCAGCAGTTAATTCTTGCCATGCGGACAAACGCCGCCAATTTAAATCAGCCAAAGGTACACCAGTTTCTGCCAAATCTTGCAAAGTTAATAAATCACTTTCTGGAGAATTAAAATTACAAGAATCAACAATCACATTATTACAAACTGCTGCCAATCGTTTGAACAAAGGATTATTAGAATCTGGCGTAGCTTTCCACCACAGAAACTTAGGTAAACCGCCAATTAACAAAGCCGGAATCATGCCGCCAATGCGTTCCAAAGCCGCAGCAGTACCAGTCAGGGTAATGTATTCACAACAAATCAAAGTGCTGGAAGATTGCTTTTGAATGGGGCAGTATGCTGAAACTTGTGCCTTAACCCCTTCATCTTCACCCGCAATGGGACATAAAGCGATAATTCGGCAAGGGTTACGCAGGGCAATTTCATCAGCAATTGTAGGACTGGTAGGACTGAAAGTATAGCCCATCGCCGCACCATGACTAGCTCCATCCGTGCCACTGTGCTGAAGTTTGAAGTATTCTTCCCGCAGAATAGTGATAGTTTCTGGTGTGGGAATGCCGGTTTCTGGGAGTTCATGTTGTTTTTGAAGTTCCCGCAGTGAGGCTTGGGTTTGAGGTCCCAAAATCCCATCAATAGGACCATTATAAAAACCAGTCGCTGCTAATAAATACTGGGTTTCTTCCGGTTCATAAACCACTAAAGTAAAAGTAGTCGCACGGGTAGCAGCAGGTAAACCGCCGTCTTCGCCTTGGATGCCGTAACTTTGCCAGATTTGATTAAGTTCGTTCTCAATGTCATTGAGAGAAACATCCTTGGGGGCTTGCAGGGAATAAATTGTAGAAGCTTGGGGAGCCATAGTAGATTTTGGATTTTGGATTTTGGATTTTGGATTTCAGAGTTGAGATTTTGAGATTTCAGATTGATGATTGAATAGTGAGTCTTAGTTAGTAGGTAATATTTCTTTTTCAATTACCAATTACTAATGCTCAATTACCAATTACCAATCCAAAATCTAAAATCTAAAATCTAAAATTCTAGAGTCTGCGCCAACGGCGGCCGTCTTGGTTGATTAATAATTCTGCTTCCGCAGGTTCCCATGTACCGGCTTCGTATTCGGGAACAGTAGTAGGGTCTGCGGGTAGGTCCCAAACGGAAAGAGCAGGTGTGACTACGCGCCAAGCTGCTTCCACTTCGTCGGACCTTGTGAATAATGTTTGGTCGCCCATCATACAATCTAAGAACAGGCGGTCATAGGCATCGGAAGTAGCTTCGATACCAAAAGAACCATAGGTAAAATCCATATCTACGGAACGAGTGCGGAAGTCTCCACCGGGCATTTTTACGTCAAAACGGAGGGAAATACCTTCATTTGGTTGTATCCGCAATGTCAAGATATTGGCGTTGGCTTGTAGTGCGGCTGATGGGAACATTTTGGAAGGTACTTCGCGGAAGTGGATGGAAATTTCACTGACTTTTTTCGGCATCCGCTTACCTGTGCGTAGGTAGAAAGGTACACCTTGCCAACGCCAGTTATCAACGATGAATTTCATCGCTACATAAGTAGGTGTGGTGGAATTGGGATTGACTCCTGGTTCTTCTCGATATCCTGGTACTTGTTGTCCTTTCATCCACCCGGCGCTGTATTGTCCACGAATTGCAGAACGTGAGAGATTATTCACATCTGCTAACCGAGTGGCTTGTAATACTTTCACCTTTTCTGTACGGATACTGTCAGCATCCATTGAGTTGGGTGCTTCCATCGCGGTTAAGCAATATAGCTGCATGAGGTGGTTTTGCAGCATATCCCGCAATGCACCAGCACTTTCATAATATCCGGCTCTGTCTTCTACACCTACGGTTTCGGCTACGGTGATTTGTACATGGTCTACAAATTGCCGATTCCATAATGGTTCAAATATGGCATTGGCAAAACGGAAGACCAGCAAGTTTTGGACTGTTTCTTTACCCAGGTAGTGGTCAATGCGGTAAACTTGGTTTTCTTTACAAACCTTCTGTACTACTTGGTTGAGACTTTGTGCCGAGGCTAAATCGCGTCCAAAGGGTTTTTCGATGACTAGACGGTGTTTTTCGGGGTCGTCTAACATTCCCGCCGCACCTAGTTGTTTAATGGCTTCGGGGAAGAAGTTGGGTGCAACGGAAAGGTAAAACATCCGGTTTCCTCTTGTTCCCCGTTGGGGGTCGAGTTCAGCGAGGAAGTTTTTGAGTTTTTGATAACTTTCGGGGTTGTCGATATCACCGGAACAGTAGAACAAACCCTTAGAAAAGTCTTCCCACAGTTCTCCTAGTTCGATTTTACTGTGAGCTTCCCGCATTCCTTTTTCCATCTGCTCACGGAAGTATTCATGAGTCCAGTCCCGACGAGCTACACCGACAATGGTGGTTTCTGGGGGAATGCGTCTTTCCCGACGGAGTTTGAATAATGCAGGAACAAGTTTACGCCAGGTTAAATCACCTGACGCGCCAAAGATTACAATAATTTGGGGTTCGGCCATCCCCTGTTGTTGTAGCCCAACCCGCAAGGGATTTTCTAGCAAACTGACCATAAGGATTTTAGATTTTAGATTTTGGATTTTAGATTGGTAATTGGTAATTGGTAATTGGTAATAGGAAGGAAATTTTACCTATTACCCATTACCCATCACCCATTACCAATTCCCTATACTGGTGACAATACCTTGACTTTCTCTTCTAAAGAGTTCATTAGGGACTCGAAGGGTTGAACGAACTTGTCAATACCTTCTACAAGTAGTTCTGACATTACTGCATCAATATTGATGTTGATGTCAGGATCTTTTAAGCTTTCGATGAGGTTATGAGCTTCTGCAACTCCTGTTTCTAGGCTCTTGCTCACATCACAATGATCAGCACAGGCTTTTATAGTCGCTGGTGGTAGGGTGTTTACTGTGTCCTGTCCGATTAATTCATCAACATACATGACATCGCTGTAGCTGGGGTCTTTGGTGCTGGTACTAGCCCAAAGCAGACGTTGCACTTTTGCCCCTTTTGCGGCTAAGGCTTGCCACCTATCACTTTTGATAATACTTTGATATTCTTGATAGGCGATTTTGGCATTAGCGATCGCAATTTTTCCTCTTACAGCCCTGAGTTTTGCCTCAAAGGTAATATCATCAACGCCTTTCTGTAATTTGCCATCAATCTTTCCATCAATGTTGCTATCAATGCGACTCAAGAAAAAGCTGGCTACAGAAGCAATTTTGCTGATGTCTTTATCTTCATTCACCCGTTTTTCTAAACCACGAATATAAGCCCAAGCTGCATTAATGTAACTTTGGACTGCAAACAACAGGGTAATGTTAACGTTAATTCCTGCGGCTATTGTTGCCTCTACAGCAGGTAAACCAGCTTCTGTTCCCGGAATTTTAATCATCACATTTTCCCGCCCAATTTCTTGAAAATAACGCCGAGCTTCAGTTATTGTGGCTTGGGTATCATGGGCTATAGTTGGTGGGACTTCAATACTCACATAACCATCGAGTCCATTGGTAACATCATACACAGGTCGCAGAATATCACAAGCATTGCGGATATCTGCAAAAACGAGAGATTCATAAATTTTGTATGTGGGTAAACCCGCACGAATTCCCGCTGCAATATCAGCATCATAAATGGCATTGCCAGTAATTGCTTTTTCAAAGATGGCAGGATTGGAAGTAATACCAGAGATTCCTTGATTTTGCACCAAGTTTTGCAGTTCCCCTGATTGAATAATGTCACGGCTCAAATTATCCATCCAAATGCTTTGTCCGTGGTTTTTAATCTCTAATAAATGATTGGTTGCCATAGCTATTTTTTAACTCCTATTCACAGTGTTTTTGGGTGAAATAGAAAAATTTACTCAGTTGATATTGGGTTTTATAAACATCAACTAAGAGTATTTTTAACTTCACATACAAACATTGCTAGTCCTGCATTCCAATCCCAATTTGTCAATCTTCAGCTTAATTACTGGCTAATGCTAGATGCCTTTTTTCAAATGTAGTTAATGACCGTTTTGAATAAAAGACTCTACCTTTGCGACATCCTGTTTACTGCCAATAATTAAAGGTGTGCGCTGGTGCAATTGCTTCGGCACTACATCTAAAATATCCACTGTTCCAGTAGTAGCACGACCTCCCGCTTGTTCAATCAAAAATGCCAAAGGTGCGGACTCATAAAGTAGTCGTAATTTACCTTCTGGTTTTTGCAATGTCCCTGGATAAAGAAATACACCACCTTGAACTAAAGTTCTGTGAATATCACTGACCATTGCCCCACTATAACGGGCAGTGTAACCTTCTGTACGATGAACATAACGAATATATTCTCTATATTGTTCATCCCACTGCCAGAAATTTCCTTCATTCACGCTATAAACTGCGCCATGATCAGGAATTTTCACATTTTCTTCTGTGAGAATAAATTCGCCTAAGCTGGGGTCAAGGGTGAAGAAATGCACGCCTTTACCGATACTGTAAACTAGCATTGTGCTTGGTCCGTACAAAATGTATCCGGCTGCTAGTTGTTTGCGTCCATTAGCTAGTAGGTCACTAGCTTGACCATCTAAGTCTGTTCCTTCCTGTTGACGAATGGAAAAAATCGAACCTAAACTGAGATTAATGTCTGTATTAGATGAGCCATCAATGGGGTCATATAACAAAGTGTAGCGTCCAATGGGGCAGTTTTCGGGGATGTAGTAGGGTTTCTCCATCTCCTCAGATGCTAAACGGCAAACTAAGCCACTTTGCTTAAATACGGAAATAAACACTTCATTAGCGTAAATATCCATCTTTTTGACGGACTCACCTTGGACATTAACTTCTCCAGTGAATCCAAGCACGTCTTCCATTAAACCAGCACGGCTAAAGCGGCGAGCAATCAGTTTACCAGCTAAAGCGATGCGATTCATTAAAGCACTTAAATCTTGGGCATCGGGTCCAAAATTCTGAAGTTGTTGGAGGACGTGACGGGACAATGTTGTACAATCACGGTCTAGAGCTTTATCTGTGGACAACTCTAACGGTGCTGTTACTTGAGTCATTTTGGTTACTTCCTGGCTGTTTGCTGTGAGGCCATGTTTATCAATAGCGATTTTTAGGCGCTACCTCTATCTTAGAAAGGTATTCTGACCTCTTCAAAATGATTTTAGATAAACTAAAGAATTTCTCGTTCCCAGTCTCTGACTGGGAAGGCTGTCATTGAGTCTCTGACTCACAACCATGTAAAATGATCTTGATGATTTTATTTGTCAGAATCAGGATTTCCAGGATTTAAGGATTTTCAGGATGTGATTTTCCAATTACCTATTACCTATTTTGTCAGAATCAGGATATCCAGGATTTAAGGATTTTCAGGATTTTAGATTTTTTTGTCCCAGGATTTTTAATATTGATTGTTGTTTATAACTCTGTGATTTTTGAATCCGATATTATATGGCGACACGGATTACCATTATAATATAATAATAACCTAAACTAGAACAATGTCAAGGGGTTTTTGAGGAATATTCAGACAAAATCCCATCCTGAAAATCCTTAAATCCTGGAAATCCTGATTCTGACAGTTTCCTCTGCATTTTTGCTGAAGTGGGGGATTTGTATTTTTAAGTATTGTTTCGGTTGGAAAAAGAAGTATTTTAGTAATTCTTGACACTACTTAAGAACGTTTTTATTATATACATAAAGCAACTATTAGGACTTTATGATCATGCTCAAAATCAATCTTTCTACCCCCCCCCATAATCGCTAAAACCCTTGCTGTGGCTGGTTTTGCGACTTCCGTATTGTTAGGTGCGTCCCCTGCAAATGCTCTTGATTTTACTTTTTCGTTTCGGGATGTTAATGGTTCTCCTGCGCCTACTAACGGATTTGTTACAGGAACGTTAAGTGGTTTGGTGGAAGGTAATAACCTTGGACCAGGGATTACAGCAACGGTTACATCCTCTCCTGGTGGTGATTTACTCGGTACTTATAATTTTGGTGGGACCCAGACTGGAACTGCTTTCATTGTTACTGGTGGTAATATCACTTTTGCTGATGCCGGCTTTGATAATGGAAATAATGCCTTCTTGTTCTTAGGGACATTTGGGAGTATCGGATTTAGCAACCAACTGCTAGACTTCTCTGATGGGAATCCAAGTTATGCGGACCCATCCAGGTCTACAACACAATTTGCTCCTGCTACTGCTGTTCCCTTTGAACTTAACTCCACAGTAGGACTTGCAACATTAGGTCTTTGTTTTGGTGCTGCTAAACTGCGGAGAAAACATTTAGCGAAAAAACGCATGATATCGGTTTCATAGGTTTCTCGTTTCTCGTTCCCAGTCTCCGACTGGGAATGCTGTCATTGAGTCTCTGACTCACAACCATGTAAAATGATATTGATAATTTTATTTGTCAGAATCAGGATATCCAGGATTTGAGGATTTTCAGGATTTTAGATTTTTTTGTCCCACGATTTTTAATATTGATTGTTGTTTATAACTCTGTGATTTTTGAATCCGATATTATATGGCGACACGGATTAGCATTATAATATAATGATAACCTAAATTAGAAAAATGTCAAGGGGTTTTTGAGGAATATAACGCCTACCTACTTATTACTTTTTGGTAGGAAGTAATTTTAATAATTGATCCCTCAATTTTCCTGCTGTATGTCTCCAGGTGTAAGGTTTGAAATTAATACACTTTTTAAACTGAGGAATCCAAACTCGATGGCTATAAGGAGATGAATTGATCTGACGAGCAATATTTTCTAAATTTCTTGAATAGCCATGTAAAATTTTTACTGGTTCGCACAAGGTATTAATAAAACAAAATCTGGCATTCCATTCACTAGGCAAAGGATAGAGTCGAGATTTTGAACACATCAATGCTTCCACAAAAGAAGTTTGATCGCTTTCTTTTAACTTACTATTGATAGCCAGCTTTTGGGAATATAAATCAAACCAAGACTTAAAAAGAACATCATTTACATCATTTTTTTTGAAGAAAATTACTCCTGTATTTAAGGGCTTACATTCAATTTTTTTTCCTGATTCTAGGACAGGGTAAAAAGTATCAACAGGAGCATGGCATAGGGCAATATCAAAATAGTCCAAAATATCAAAACCACTTTCACAGTCACTTACAAAAAAAGTATCGGTATCTGCAAATAGAGTGTTGTCATAAGGAGATAAATCATAAAGATATTTTACCTTAAATAACAACCCTTCATTTCGACAGGAAATTTGTTCATTAATGGGAATTATTTGATCAAATAAATCAGGATATTGAGGTTCTTGATTACAGGCTAAAGAAATTTTGATATTTGGGTTAATTTTCTTTAAACTTCTAGCTGAATTACAAGCTTCATCAACATATTTTTTCCCTCCGGCAACATAAAAAACTCCAAAATTAGAATTAGCCATTGATCATAATCCCCCAGCAGTATCTACGATTAATACTAAGTGTAAATTAATAATACACTTTAGTCAAGAGAAAAGAATATTGCCCACATCATTATCAATTAAAGATTTATTTTTCACTGTCGAATCAATATTTTTTATGCTCTATTTTGCAACATATCTTCAATCAGTTGGTCAACTAATTCTGCATCATCCGACCATTTACCAATAAATGAATCATTGATAATTTCCGGTTGCGTTAGTTGCTCAATCATTGCTTTAATGAGATCGGAAAGTTGACAATGATGAGTTTGGGTTAGCTGTTGTATTTTGTCATAGGTTTCTTGATCAAGTTCTATATTCTATTTTTTTCATAATTATTTACTATTTAAATGTATATTTAATGTTATTATACCATAGCCATACCCCAGGTGAGGGTTTAGCATTGCTAGAACATCTACCCACAACAAAACGTATAAACAATTAATTCCCAATTCTATGCGAATCATTCTCTACAGTAAACCCGGTTGCCATCTCTGTGAAGGTTTACAAGAAAAGCTGGAAAAAATCACGAGTATTGCTTTTGATTTGGAAATACGCGATATTACTAATCGTGAAGATTGGTTTAATGCTTATCAGTATGAAATTCCGGTTTTGTTTTTATCGAACCGCAGAGACGCAGAGGGCGCAGAGGTGTTACAGTCTATACCTCGTCCTTCTCCTCGTGCAAATGTTCGGCAGTTGGAACAATTGCTTTTAAAATATATTCCCAATCTAGAAAAAAATAATGCAGAATAAGCGCAAGGTGAGCTTATAGCAAGGTGTGGTATATGAATTTACGGGAATTATTAGCGGCTGTAGACGGTGTAGAATATCCAAACTCTGCGGATGTGGAGGTTAAGGGGATAAAAACTAACTCCCATGCTTGCAGTGTAGGAGATTTGTTTATCGGGATGCCAGGAACTAGAGTAGATGGGGGTGAGTTTTGGCCAAGTGCTTTAGCTGCTGGTGCGATCGCTGCTATTATCTCACAGGAGGCGATCGCCAAATATCCACCTACACAGTCCGAAATGGTGTTCAGTGCTGGTAACATGAATAAAGTCTGCGCTCAAATTTCTGCGGCTTTTTATGGTTATCCTGGACAAAAACTAAAGATGGTGGGTGTTACCGGCACGAATGGTAAAACCACAACTACCCATCTGATTGAATATTTTCTCACGAAGGCTGATTTAGCAACGGCTTTGTTAGGAACTCTTTACACTCGCTGGCCTGGTTTTTCCCAAACTGCGGCTTTTACTACTCCTTTTGCGGTAGACTTACAGCACAATCTAGCTCAAGCAGTTGATGCTGGTTCTGAGTTTGGGGTGATGGAAGTTAGTTCTCATGCTTTAGCACAAGACCGGGTTTTTGGTTGTCCCTTTGAGGTGGCTGTATTTACTAATCTTACCCAAGATCATCTTGACTATCACAAGGATATGGAGGATTATTTTGGGGCTAAGGCTTTGTTATTTAGTCCTGATTATCTCCAAGGTAGAGCTATTATTAATGCTGATGATGAATATGGTAAACGTTTAATTGCTGGTTTAGATCAAGAACGAGTTTGGACCTATAGCGTTAATGATAATACTGCTGATTTTTGGATGAGTGGTTTAAATTATCAGCCTACCGGTGTTAGCGGTATTTTACATACTCCTAACGGTGATGTCGCTTTTAGTTCTCCTTTGGTGGGACAATATAATTTAGAAAATCTTTTAGCTGCTGTTGCTGCGGTTTTACATCTGGGTTTAGATTTACAATTAGTGGCACAATCTATACCTGATTTCCCTGGAGTGCCGGGAAGAATGGAACGAGTACAAATTAGCCATGACCAAGATATTAGCGTAATTGTAGACTATGCTCACACTCCTGATAGTTTAGAAAATTTACTGAGAGCCGCTCGTCCGTTTATACCAGGAAGAATGATTTGTGTGTTTGGTTGTGGCGGTGATAGAGACAGGACAAAACGCCCGAAAATGGGCAAAATTGCCGCAGAATTAGCTGATATTGCGGTAGTAACGTCAGATAATCCCCGCACAGAAAACCCTGATAAGATTTTAGAGGATATTTTGGCAGGTATTCCCGATTCTGTGCAACCGATGGTAATTGGCGATCGCGCAACTGCAATTCGTACCGCTATACTGGAAGCAAAACTCGGTGATGGTGTATTATTGGCAGGTAAAGGCCACGAAGATTATCAAATTCTGGGGACTGAAAAAATTCATTTTGATGATCGAGAACAAGCACGGTCAGCTTTACAGGAAAGAGGAGTCAGGAGTTAGGAGTTAGGAGTTAGGAGTCAGGAGTTAGGAGTCAGGAGTTAGGAGTCATAAAGAAAGTAATATATATTCTCCCCAGTCCCCAGTAAAGAGTCCCCAGTAAAGAGTCCCCAATCACTAATCACCAATCACCCAAAATCAGCTAGATTAACTTATAGGATAAGAGAGGGGCAAATATGCCAAGAACACAGAAAAACGATAATTTTGTTGACAAGTCCTTTACCGTTATGGCAGATATTATTCTGAAAATGCTGCCAACTAACAAAAAAGCAAAGGAAGCTTTTGTTTATTACCGAGATGGAATGTCAGCACAAGCTGAAGGTGAATATGCTGAAGCACTGGATTATTATGAAGAAGCCTTAACTCTAGAAGAAGACACCAACGATAGGAGTTATATTTTTTATAATATGGGTCTGATTTATGCTAGTAATGGTGATCATGATAAGGCTTTAGAATACTATCACCAGGCTGTGGAGTTGAATCCTCGTTTACCCCAAGCTTTGAATAACATCGCTGTGATTTATCATTTTAAGGGTGAAAAGGCTAAGGAAGAGGGTGATAATGACGCTGGTGAAGCTCTTTTTGACCAAGCAGCAGATTATTGGATTAGAGCAATTCGTATGGCTCCCAATAATTACATTGAAGCACAAAACTGGTTAAAAACTACCGGGCGATCGCAAATTGACGTATTCTTTTAATTTGGTCATGGGTAATGGGTAATTGGTAATTGGTAATTCATAATTATGTATTTACTGTCACCTGTCACCTGTCACCTGTCACCTGTCACCTGTCACCTATTTCCTACTCCCTGAAAATGATAGATCGTGAACAAGTCCACAAAGTCGCTAATCTCGCTCGGTTAGAATTAACACCAGAGGAGGAAGAGAAATTTACTACTCAGCTTGGTAGTATTTTAGAATATATCGAGCAACTGAGCGAGCTTGATGTTGCTGATGTACCTCCCACAACCAGAGCGATTGATGTTAGCAATATCACAAGAGAAGATAAGTTACAACCCTATCCTGACAGAGAAGCTATCCTCAGCAGCGCACCTGAACAGGAAGGTGATTTTTTCAAAGTTCCTAAAATCCTCAATGCTGATTGAATAACAATTAGAAGCAATAACTTTTTTGGGGTGGGAATATATCTCACCCTGATTTTATGCTTAGATTTGATTAAATGCCCCTACAAAAAAACCTGCTTTCGCAGGACTGGACACAACAAAACTATGAAATCTAAAAATTTTACTTGACCGTATTAGCTATAATAAGCTTGTTCTGCTTCAAGTAGACGAATTAGGTTTTCGTCTCCTTTGGATCTAGCTACTTCTAAACGGTGTTTTACGCTTTTTTGAATATTCTGTCTGTGTGCTTCTTCAGCTTTTTGAACTGCTTGTAGTCTATTAATACTCATAGCGATAACCTCTTGACGTTGATTTTGATGTCATGTTTTGTTAACATAACACATTTTTTGTAGTTGTTGTTACAGAAAAAATTTAATAATTGTAAATCTATGAACCAAGCAAAAATCCTGACTTTACTGAGTGATTTTGGATATGATGATGTGTATGTAGGGGTAATGAAAGGTGTAATTTGCCAAATTAACCCAAATTTGACGTTAATAGATGTAAATCACCAAATTCCACCGCAAAATATCGCCGCAGCTAGATTTTCCTTGATGAATGCTTATCCTTATTTTCCTAATGGTACGGTACATTTAGCAGTGGTAGATCCGGGGGTAGGTAGTCAAAGGAGAGCGATCGCATTAAAATTAGCTCAAGGTTATCTTGTCGGACCAGACAACGGTATTTTTAGTGGTATAATTGCTGAAAATCCGGTAATTACAGCAGTAAAATTAACAAACTCTGAATATTGGCGAATATCTCAACCTAGCAGCACATTTCACGGTAGAGATATTTTTGCACCTGTCGCTGCACATTTAGCAAGTGGTGTATCTCTGCAAGAGTTAGGAACCCAAATAAATCCTGAAACTTTGGTAAAATTGGATATTGGGGAATGTCAAATTATAAATAATGGTGTACAAGGTTGTATTCAATATATAGATCACTTTGGTAACTTAGTCAGCAACATTCCCGCGAGTTATGTAGAAGGAAGAACTTGGTGTGTACAAATAGCAGGTTTGACTATACCAGGATGTGCAGCTTACAGTGATGTGGAAGTTGGGGAAGTTTTAGCTTTAGTTGGTAGTCACGGTTGTGTCGAAATTGCGATCAATAGCGGTAATGCACAGATACAATTGCAAATGAAATATTTAGATAATTTACAGGTCTTGTTTTTGGAAGATTGCTAATTTATACTAGAAAATATGTTTCGCGCAAAGGCGCTAATGCAAAAGGTAAGTCTCTGACTCACAACATGGTAAAATAACATTGATCAATTTTGTCAGAATCAGGATGTCCAGGATTTTAGATTACAGATTTTTGACTTAATTTATTATTCTTTAAAAGGAGGAAAAAAAGAATTTGACTATCTTTGCACCAGGATTTTTGATATTGATTGTTTTTTATGAGTGTGTGAGTTTTCAATCTGACCCTATATGCCGACACAGATTCCCACTATAATTTAATGATAACCTAAACTAGAAAAAATTGTCAAGAGGGTTTTCACAATATTTTTAGATAATGAAATCCTGTAAATCCTCAAATCCTGGACATCCTGATTCTGACAATTAATGAGAATTAAAATGTTAAAATAAATAAACAAATAACGACTTGGTATCATATCATGATGATTACTCAAGAATTAGCAGCAAAATTGCGGGAATTAAATATTAACCCAGATACAATTTAGATACCATTGAAAATGGATGTTGGGTCTAAATAAACCCTTTCCTATGTTTTCGATGATTTTATAACGTCCTGTAATGATTCTACCGATCATCAGATTCACCCCTCTACCCAGAATATCATATACCTATTTTAAATCATTAGCGATCGCAATTTTACGGAATACTGAAAAATTAGATCCCCCCAACTCCCCTTAAAAAGTGGGACTAAGAGTCAGGGTATGAGATAGAATAGCTATAGAAGTCTGTTAAACATATCATCCATTATTAAATATGACGACACAAACATTATCTACACCAGAAGTCTATCAAGGACAGTTTGGAGAATTTACAATTACCAAGAGCGATCGCACAGGTGTTATCATTTATCGTACAAGTCTAATGATAGCTGCAATTAGTTTTGCTATTGGTAGCGGTTTAGCCTTATTTTATCCTCACGAACCTGCTGCTATTCAAGCTATTACTCCCCTTTACACCTGTTTTAGTTTAGCTTTGGGAGTGAGTTTATTAACAATTCACATCTATATGAAATTACTGCACCAAATTCTCCAGCTTTTCTGGATAATTGGTAGCATTTCAGCTTTGATTTTCGCACATTTTGACAGTCAACATTTTGCGATTACTATTTATAATCAACCTCTGACTTTATTCGGAATTGGTTTTACTTTTGCAGCATTAACAGGAATCTTTTTTAAAGAAGGTTTTTGTTTTCATCGGTTAGAAACTAAAATCTTAACTCCCCTTGTTCCTTTACTTTTATTAGGACATTTAACAGGAATTTTATCAACTCAAGCCGAACAGATTTTATTAGGAATTTGGGCAATTTTATTCCTAGTCTTTGCATTGCGGAAAACAGTCCAAAATATTCCTGATGATATAGGTGATAAATCAGTATTTGATTATTTAAAAAATCAAAAATTAGCCAAACAATAAACTCTTCCCTCTGCGTCCTCTGCGTCTCTGCGGTGCGGTTAGTTAAAAAAATATATAAAGAAAAAGGAAAAATAATTGATACAAGAAAGAGCATATTGGTTAGCTTGGTCGCAAATTTCGGGAATTGGACCAATATTCTTACAAAGATTAAACCAGCATTTTGGTAAATTAGAAACAGCTTGGAAAGCGAGTCCTGCGGAATTACGAAAAATTGAAGGTTTTGGTTTTCAAACTTTAGAAAAAGTTGTGCAACAAAGAAGCAGAATAAACCCAGAACAATTACTTATTCAACATCAACAAATAAACCCCAATTTTTGGACACCCGCAGATGCAGAATATCCGCAATTATTAAGAGAAATTCCCACACCTCCAGCAATTTTATATTATCGTGGTGAAGTTGATTTACAAGAAAATGCAGCACAAAAACCCCTAGTAGGAATTGTGGGAACTCGTCAACCTACAGAATATGGAATTAAATGGACTCGTCAAATTAGCACCGCTTTAGCAAAAAATGGTTTTACTGTGGTTTCTGGTATGGCCGAAGGAATAGACACGGAAAGTCATACAGCAGCAATGAAAGCGGGAGGTAGAACTATAGCGGTTGTGGGAACTGGTGTAGATGTTATTTATCCCTATAAAAATAAAGATTTATATCAACAAATTTTAAAATCTGGCATAGTTATTAGTGAATATCCTGCAAAAACTACACCTAACAGGACTCATTTTCCTCGTCGAAATCGTATTATCGCAGGGTTAAGTCGTGCGGTATTAGTAATGGAAGCGGGAACAAAATCAGGTGCTTTAATAACTGCGAATTATGCAAATGAATTTTGTCGTGATGTGTACGCTTTACCGGGAAGAGTTGATGATGAACCATCCCAAGGATGTTTAAAATTAATTACTCAAGGTGCAGGTTTAATAAATCAACAATTAAATGAATTATTAATCATGTTGGGTGCTATGCCCCAAATAGATGTAGAAACTCCTCTTTTTAATTCTGTTCCTTTACCTCAACCTACTCAACCTCAGTTAGAACCAGAATTACAACAGGTAATAAATACTTTAGCTGTTGATGCTTTACCTTTTGATTTTATTGTTCAAAAAACAGGTATGGATGCTGGTTTAGTTTCTAGTTCTTTGTTACACTTGGAATTAATGGGTTTAGTTTCCCAACTTCCCGGAATGCGATATCAGAAAATAGGTGACAGGTGACAGGTGACAGGTGACAGTGTAAGAGGGAATAGGGAGGAAAATTAGAAATTATGACTTTTCCCCATATTCCATTCCATTAGCTTCAGCGTAACGGTGCAGAAAACGCATAATTCTATCAAAATGATCGTCCCGTTCTACTTCAAATTTACAATCTACCCGTTTTAATTCATCTCCTTCATCCCCACCAAAAATAAACTTTGTTCCCGTAGGAGTAACGCGAATTTCTCCTTCTTCATCTGTTAATAATAGGGAATTTAAAGACTGTTTTGTAAAACTATTAAAACCGGATAAAGCTTTTAATTGTTCAAATTGCATCAAAACAATGCGTTTACCAGTGCGGGTTTCCCGTCGTAAACTCACATTACTAAGTTCTTCAAACAAACCTGCAAAAAATTGAATTGATGGAGAAGTTGTCATAATTAGTTGATAGTTGATAGTTGATAGTTGATAGTTGATAGTTAATAGAGTTAAATTCTCCTTGAACTCCTGACTCCTGACTCCTGACTCCTATCTTGGAGGATAATATTGTGGAGTCATTACAGGAGGTTGATAAGCACCCATAGGTACATTATTAATCATGCCATTAGGTACTGCTGGATTTATAAACTGGGGTTGAATAAAAGGTGGAACAGGTTGAATGAAAGGTTGAACTGGTTGAACTGGTTGAACTGGTTGAACTGGTTGAACTGGTGGCTGAAAATTATTTGATGGTTGATTATTTGCAGGAGTGCGGGGTGTGGAAGCAGCTTGACTAAAGTTTTCATAAGCGGCTTTAGAGATGGAATTGATCAGTTTTTCCGCAGTAGGATCATTATGGGGACGTTGTACCATGACAGCGGCTATGTAACGCTTACCAGTGGGGATATCAATTAAACCAGCATCTCCTAACATTGTACCAATATCACCGGTTTTATGATATGCTCTAGCGCCTTCTCCTAACCCAGAAGGTAACAGATTATCTCTTTGGGTGCGACGCATAATATCTAACATTAAATCACGCGATCGCATACTTACAATATTCCCTTGATTCACCTTAGCAATTAAATCTCCTAATTCTTTCGGCGATGTGGTATTTGTGCCTTGTAAATCTGGTAAGGGATTACGAATCATTGTAGTTGTTAATCCCCAACTGCGAAAACGCCCATTTAACACTTCCTGGCCTCCCAGTCTAGTGATGAGCATATTTGTTGCAGTGTTATCACTGATAGTCATCATTTTCGTGGCTACATCTAGCGCCGTGTATTGACTACCTACAGGTTTGGTGCGTAAATCACCAGAACCTCCTGCAACCATTTCTTTTTCCATAGTCAGCATTTCATCGAGGCGAATTTTTCCGGCATCAACATCCTGGAAAAAAGCAACTAAAATAGGGATCTTAATTGTGCTGGCTGCTGGAAAACTAGCATTACCATTAATATCTACATAGCCACCCGTATCTAAATCCACCATGAATACCCCAGGAATTAGATTTGGGTTGGCTGTGGCTAAATTTTGTACAGTAGTTTTTAAAGGGATAATTTCTTGGGATAGGGATAAAGCGGAAGTGTTTACAGAGTTACTAGGATTAGATTGGTTAACATTGGTCTGAGATGAGGACGCGGATGTTGTAGTGATGCGATTAGCAGGGTCTAATATTGACAACAGCGTGCCAACAATTGCGCCTAATCCGATGCCGACAATTAACAGGCGGAAGGTATACAATATGGTTCTAGCCATAGGCTTTAACCGCGTTTTCCGCGATGGTTGCCTGTTGATTTTTAGCTTTCCCTGTTTTTGTACACGCACTGTTTTTAATTTCCCATTACCCGGTTGTGGCATTTTTGCCTGGGGTTTAGGGATGGGTTTAACTACTGTAGGCATAACTACTTTGGAGGGTGGTCTTCGCCCCTCAGTCGGAACATTGGTAGAACTGATATGATTATTTAGCCGCGTTAGTGCCACAGTTTCGCCTCTGTTTGCACCCTGTTGCTGTTTCTTGACTGGTTTTTGTTGTCCTGCCTTTTGGGCTTGGCTTTGGACTTGGCGTGGACGGCGACGACGCTGGGAAGGCTGCCGCCTTGAGACAGCTATTAATTTGTCACTTGATTCTGACACTGCTACTCCTTGTTACCCACTCGACTGTTTTGTTTGTCAACTTTCGACCCAAAACTAAATATTATTATGCACCCTGATACTCAGTTCACTTTCTGGGACTAAGTAGCATTTTTTTGTTTAGTGTAAGTCATAATTAATCTTTTTGGAAGATGATACCTGAAAATATACTTCCATCATAATCTCTAGTTTTGGATTTGACTGTGATTTTTAATTGCCCATTGTACTTGTTTGATAATACCTCTAAGCATTGCAACTTCCGTGGTTTCCAGGTGAGCGCGGTTATATAAATGGCGGAATTTTTCCATCCGACTGGCTGCTGTATGAGGATAAAGATAACCTACGGAAAGTAGTAGAGATTCTAATTCCTGGTAGTAGGGTTCGACAACATCTAAGGGAGCCATTTCTGTTGTCGGTATTTTCTCAGTTACAAAGTTTTCTGCTAATTGTGATAATTCGTAACAACAGATAGAAACCGCCGTAGCTAAATTTAAGGATGAGTATTCGGGATTTGTAGGAATAAATACTAACTTTTGGGCATAATTGATTTCTTGATTTGTTAAACCCCTATCCTCTCTACCAAAAATTAATGCTGTTGGTTTTTCCTGTTCTGCTAATAACCAGGGTAAGGCGTTACGGGGGTTTTCTATGGGTAATTTTCCATCATAATCTCTACCTATTGTAGCGATCGCACGGGTACATCCTTGTAATGCTTCTGGTAAGGTGTTTACTATGACCGCAGATTCTAATATTTCTTTGGCGTGAACTGCCATTTTTAAGGCTTCAGAAGATGTGCGATCGCATTGCGGATTTACTAATATTAAATCAGATAAGCCAAAGTTTTTCATCACTCTGGCAATTGAACCTACATTTAATTCTCCTGCTGGTTCTACTAAGATAATTTTGATTTTCGATAAATTTGTTTTTTCTGTCTTCATAAAAAATCAGGGAGTCAGGAGTCAGGAGATAAAGGAGAATTTAACACAATTACCAATTACCAATTACCAAAAAAAGTTTATTTCATTAAATCATCTTGTGCAGGTTCACCAGGAAAAAAGCTATCTTTGAGATTTCCTCTATTAAGTTTAATAAGTCTAAATCATGCCATTGTTGGTGACGTAGAAGGTTAGCTTGTTGTTGAGTCCATTGATAAAAATCACTTTCATAGAGATTGTTTTTCAGGTTTTCTCCGGTTGGTTGAATTTTAGGGGTTTGCATAATCAAAACCTGGTGAACTGTAATAATTATAATATAGCAATCCTGTTTGATTTATGAATGGATTTTTTTTAATGAACCGCAGAGACGCAGAGAGCGCAGAGGTGTAGAAAAATAGGTGTTCTATATTATTTAGGATTGCTATATTCTGACTCCTGCCTCCTAGATTCTTAAAATGTTACTACACTTCTAATTGATTCACCCTTGTGCATTAAATCAAAAGCATCATTAATTTTTTCAATTGGCATGACATGAGTAATTAAATCATCAATATTTATCTTTCCTTCCATATACCAATCTACTATTTTCGGTACATCTGTCCGCCCTCTTGCACCACCAAAAGCTGAACCTTTCCACACTCTTCCTGTCACTAATTGAAAGGGACGAGTGCTAATTTCTTGACCTGCACCAGCTACCCCAATAATGACACTAACTCCCCAACCTTTATGACAACATTCTAATGCTTGACGCATGACTTTGACATTACCAATACATTCAAAAGAATAGTCAGCACCACCTTTAGTTAAATCTACCAAATAAGCAACTAAATCACCTTCAATTTCGTTAGGATTAACAAAATGTGTCATGCCAAATTTTTCAGCTAATGCGCGTCTATTAGGATTGATGTCTACACCTACAATCATATTTGCGCCTACAATTTGTGACCCTTGGATCACATTTAACCCAATTCCCCCCAAACCGAAAACTACGACATTTGCACCTGGTTCTACTTTAGCTGTATTAATTACCGCACCTATTCCCGTAGTTACACCGCATCCGATATAACAAACTTTATCAAAAGGTGCATCTTCCCGAATTTTGGCTACAGCTATTTCTGGTAACACCGTGTAATTAGCAAAGGTGGAAGTACCCATATAATGGTGAATCATGTCACCACCAATACTAAATCTACTCGTACCATCGGGCATTACTCCCCGTCCTTGGGTAGCGCGAATGGCTTGACAGAGGTTAGTTTTAAAGCTTAAACAATAATCACACTGCCGACATTCGGGAGTGTATAAAGGAATTACATGATCTCCGGGTTTAAGACTTTTTACACCTTCTCCCACTTCCACAACCACACCAGCGCCTTCATGACCTAAAATAGCAGGAAATAACCCTTCTGGATCTGCACCAGAAAGGGTATAAGCATCTGTATGACAAACACCACTGGCTTTAATTTCAATTAATACTTCTCCCGCTTGTGGTCCTTGGAGTTGTACGGTTTCAATAGTTAATGGTTTACCTGCACTGTAAGCGATCGCTGCTTTTACTTCCAAAATTCTCTTCTCCCCTCAATTAACTGATATTGAGTTTATACTACTGTCACCTTTCACCTGTTCCCTGTCACCTACTATCTGAAGATTTTTTTAGCGATCGCTTGCCAAACTCCATCACCGTATAGTACATTTGTACGGTTACAAGAGAAATCCCCCCACCTCACAAGTGGGGCTTTATTATTTTTCAACTCCGGGAACTGGCAGATTCTGTTAAATTAGATAGAATACGCAACCGCTTTGGATTACTTAAGTAAGTCAGTGGGAAAAAACCGAAGTATGTAATAAAAAGTAAACTCACAAAAATCCTCTTCTCTGTTCCCTGTTCCCTGTTCCCTGTTCCCTTGTCATAACGACAATTTTGAATTTTATAATTTCTGGAAAGATTAAAAAAGCGATCGCTAACTTGGTGGTGCTAGAGCATCAATCTTGCTAAGTCAACTTCTATGCTTGAGGTGTCGTCGGGTCAATCGTATTGTAAAAATACGAAGTCGAGCAGATGTAAAGGCGGTTAAGCTGTTGTTTAAAAAATTGATAAATGTTCTAGACTGAATCAACATGAATATTAAGATAAGACGCTAGGGATAGCTGAGTAAGTATTTTCCAGAAAAGCGTAAATTACGCAATTCTGACTAGCCTCCACCAATCTGGAAGTAACGATATATTTGAGAATCTATCCCCTAAACCACTGTTTGTTGTTGAATCTATGAAGTCTTATTTAGCCGCCGCTATTCAAATGACCAGTGTGCCTGATCTACAGAAAAATTTGGCACAAGCAGAAGAATTTATTGATCTGGCCGTGCGTCAGGGTGCAGAGTTGGTGGGTTTACCAGAAAATTTCTCTTTTATGGGTGAGGAAAAAGATAAACTCGCTCAAGCACAAGCCATAGCTCAAGAAACACAAACATTTCTGATCAAAATGGCGCAACGCTACCAAATTACTATCCTTGGCGGCGGCTTTCCTGTCCCTGTAGAGAGTACAGGTAGAGTCTACAATACTGCTTTATTAATAGACTTTAACGGTCAAGAACTCGCTCGCTACCATAAAGTACATCTATTTGATGTCAATGTCCCTGATGGTAACACCTATCAAGAATCCAGCACCGTCATGGCTGGTAAAGTTTTACCCCCAGTCCATTTCTCCGAGAAATTAGGTAATATCGGACTTTCGATTTGTTATGATGTCCGCTTTCCAGAATTGTATCGCCATCTAGCAGATAAGGGAGCCGATGTTGTTTTTGTTCCTGCGGCTTTTACTGCTTTTACAGGTAAAGACCACTGGCAAGTATTACTACAAGCTAGGGCTATAGAAAATACTTATTACGTGATTGCACCAGCCCAAACAGGTACTAATTATGCCCGTCGTCAAACCCACGGACACGCGATGATTATTGACCCTTGGGGGGCAATTTTAGCTGATGCGGGGGATAAACCAGGGGTGGCGATCGCCGAAATCAAACCTACTAGACTAGAACAAGTACGCCGACAAATGCCATCTTTACAACATCGGGTGTTTTAGAGACCAACAAAAAACCGGGAAACAATAACGCCACCCGGTTTATTGATGTTAAGGTATAGCCTAGCTATACCCTAATTTACGGCTGAGAAAGATTAAACTTTAGCAGCCGCTCTCATTACCAATTCGCCTTTAGCATACTTAGCAGCGAAATCTTCTAAAGAAATTTGCTTAATCTTGCTTGCATTACCCGCAGTACCAAACTGCTCATAACGATCAGCACAAACCTTCTGCATATATTTAATAGAAGGCTTGAGGAAGTGACGAGGATCAAATTCTTTGGGATTTTTTGCCAATGCTTCACGTACAGCCGCAGTGATAGCCAAACGGTTATCAGTGTCAATATTTACCTTACGTACACCACTCTTAATACCTTTTTGAATTTCTTCTACAGGTACACCGTAGGTTTCAGGAATAGCACCACCAAATTCGTTAATTAATGCAATCAAATCTTCAGGTACAGAAGAAGAACCGTGCATTACCAAGTGAGTGTTAGGTAAGCGACGGTGAATTTCTTCAATGCGGCTGATAGCCAAAATTTCGCCGGTGGGCTTACGAGTAAACTTATAAGCACCGTGGCTAGTGCCGATAGCAACAGCTAAAGCGTCTACTTGAGTTGCTTCTACGAAACTAACAGCTTCATCAGGATCAGTCAACAATTGAGAATGGTCAAGAGTACCTTCAAAACCGTGTCCATCTTCAGCTTCACCTGCACCGGTTTCTAGAGAACCTAAACAACCGAGTTCACCTTCAACACTCACACCCAAAGAGTGAGCGACGTTGACAACTTCGCTGGTAACTTTAACGTTATATTCAAAGCTGGCAGGGGTTTTAGCGTCAGCTTCCAAAGAACCATCCATCATCACACTGGTGAAGTTGTTCTTAATAGCTGAATAGCAGGTAGAAGGAGCATTACCATGATCTTGGTGCATGACAATGGGAATCTGAGGATAGGTTTCTACCGCAGCCAAAATCAGGTGACGCAGGAAGTTTTCTCCTGCATAGTTACGAGCGCCGCGAGAAGCTTGTAAGATTACGGGGCTATCTGTATCAGCCGCCGCTTTCATGATTGCCTGAATTTGCTCTAAATTGTTAACGTTAAAAGCTGGGATGCCGTAACCGTTTTCAGCAGCGTGATCCAAAAGCAACCGCATTGGTACAAGCGCCATAGATAGTCCTCCTAATGTGTTTATCAGCTAGTCAGTTTCAGACAGGCGTAATATTTACGCTAATCTTAAGAGTTTTTTCAACTTATAGGAAATTATAACTAGGATGGGGTGTTTATGTTTAAAAACTTTGCGGTCTTACTCTATCAAGGTAATCTATAGTTTCCATGTACTGTTGTCATGCTGGCTACCGTCAACAGTGTTAATTTGGTAATTTAGGTGACAGGTGAAAGAAGAGGCAGGGGTGCAGGGTGCAGGGGGAGGTTAATAATCAATCCTATGCCCTAATTCACTGTCACCTCTGATCAGTGCAGGATTTATCTTGCAACTAGCCGATAGCTTGTATTCTTAGTTACAAGGGGTCCGTAGCATCAAACAACAAACAAGCTAAAGCTCCATAAATTAGGCTAAAATTCTCTTTTCCCCTGCTAGAAAGCCTCCAGCGCCCTGCCTTAACCTAAGGACAAATATTCACCCCTACCTACCCGCTCTAATAGATGAGAGAACCTACTTGATGCTTCAACTAACTTGTGTAATTAGGGAACAAGAAAAAGATTTTTTTATAAATGATTTAGGATTTTTGTATGACACTATTTAAACCTGAAGATTGCTTAATTCTAGTCGTTGATGATGTGAAATTAAATCTCCAAGTTATTGCCAACATCTTAGACAAAGCTGGCTATGAAATTACGTTAGTTTCTAATGGATATCAAGCATTAGAACGTGTCCAAAATGCTCGCCCAGACTTAATATTGTTGGACTTGATGATGCCAGAAATTAATGGTTTAGAGGTATGTGAGAAAATTCAATCTAATCCAGAATTAGCAGATATTCCTATTATTTTTATTTCCGCTAGTCAAGAGCAAGATCATTTACTTAAAGCCTTTGAAAAAGGAGCCGTTGATTACGTCACAAAACCATTTCATACTGCGGAACTTCTTGCTCGTGTGAGAATGCATTTAGAGTTAAAATATTCGCGGCAGAAATTGAAAAAATTATTGGAAGAACAAAATAAATTAGTCAAACAATTAGAAAAATTAGCCAACACTGACGCATTAACTGGAGTTTGGAACCGTCGTTATCTTTTAATGATAGCCGAGCAAGAAATCAAGCGTAGTCAGCGATATAATTTGTCCTTTGCTGTACTCTTAATAGATATTGATCACTTTAAGAAAGTTAATGATACTTATGGACACAATATAGGAGATGAAGTAATTATATTCATGACAAAAATAGTCCTCAATCATTTGCGTCAAGTAGATTGTTTTGGTCGGTTTGGAGGTGAAGAATTTGTGGTATTATTACCAGAAACAGATATCGATGAAGGTGTAATAGTAGCTGAACGCATTCGAGAAAATATTCATAATCAATGCATTACTGTTGAAGATCAACAAGTCTCAATCACAGTCAGTATTGGTCTAGCTAGTTATAGTTTGGGAGATCAGACTATTGATGCTATCATTCAACGAGCCGATCAGGCACTTTATCAAGCTAAAAACCAAGGACGTAACCGGGTAATTGCTAATCATATTTCTTAAATTATCAAGGAATGACTCCTGACTGCTATATTAGAGCTTCCATTGCTTGTCGTACAGATGGAAACTGCTCAATTATCAAAGGTAGCTGCTCCATATCAAACGCATCCAATTTAGTTTGCAAAGAATCAGCATAATCTACCAATAACTGACACTGATGCTCAAGTCCCCAAGTTTTTAGACGCTGAATAAACTGCTTTAATTCACGCATTTTCAAAGTTTTACGTAAACTGATCCATACCGTTTGTTCTTCCTCATGTAACTTGATTAATAACCCTGGTAGATTTATCGTATGATTTAAGAATTGCTGAGATTCAGTATTGCTTTGAGAGCTATCTAATTGATTTTGTTTTTCCACAGTAATTACAGACTGTAAATGCTTTTTTAATTCTTGAACAAGTTCGATCCGACTAATAGGCTTAGATAAAAATCCCTGACAAATTTGCTCAAGTTCATATTGCTCTTGGGCTTGAGATGAAGCTGTGAGAATGACGATAGGAATATTTTTGGTTTTTTCATCCTGTTTGAGATGTTGTGCAGTTTCTTTTCCATCCATAATGGGCATTCTCAGATCCATTAAAATCAAATGGGGATGGTGTAATTGAGCGACATTAATCGCTTGTTGTCCATTTTCTAGCAGCAGAATTAAGTGATGAGTTTTATGAAAATATCCCTTGATTAATTCTCGATTTGATGCCACATCATCTACAACTAAAATTGTGCTGGGGGCAAACTGGTTTAAATCATCATCTGGCGATTCTGCAACTATTTCTGGTAAACCAGTGGCAGGGGAAACTGCGGGAAAAACAAAAGTGAAAATACTACCTTTTCCCAATTCACTTTGGAGTGTTATTATTCCCCCCATCATATTCATTAATCGCCTAGTGATTGCTAGTCCTAAACCTGTACCACCATATTTGCGATCGCTTTGTCCTGAACTCTGAAAAAATGCCTCAAAAATTCTTTGTTGCTGCTCACGAGCAATGCCAATACCTGTATCTTCAACAGCAATTTCTAACCAAATTTTTTCTTCTGTATTTGTAGCATAAAGATGAGCGCGGATAGATATTTCAATTTGTCCTTTGTCCGTGAATTTTAAAGCATTACCGACAACGTTAAAGAGGATTTGCCGCAACCGGACTTCATCAATGTAAATAGCTTGAGGAACTGTATGCTCAATATTGAAACAGAGGTCTAAATTTTTATCTGTTGCATTGGGGCTAAATATTTGGAAAATTTCTCTAATTAGTCTTCGTAAATCAACAGGTTCGTAGTGAAGTTCGAGTTTACCCGCTTCAATTTTAGAGAGATCAAGAATATCATTAATTAATGCCAGTAGAGTTCTGCCACTAGAGGTAATAGCTTGAACATAAGATGCTATGTGAAGTTCTGTAACCTCAGATTGCAATAAATCTGCAAAACCCAAAATGGCATTCATCGGTGTACGAATTTCGTGACTCATATTAGCCAGAAATTCGCTTTTAGCTTGGTTAGCAGTTTCAGCTTGCTGTTTTGCTTCCTCCAGCGCCAAGTTTTTCAGCCTTAGTTCTTGTTCAGCGTGTTTTCGCATGGTAATATCTGTCATCATCGCTAATGCACCTAAATATTTTCCCGTACTATCAATAATAGGTGTAGTAGAAACTATTACCCATAAGTCAGAGCCATCTTGACGGCGAAATTTGAAATCGTGTTGCTCTTGAATACCTTGATTGCGACGTTCTAAGTAGGTTTGGGCAAGTTTATTTTCTGTTATGCCCATAAAAGCAAATAAAGGTTTTCCCAGCATTTCTTCTACAGAATAGCCCAACATTGCTGCCATTTGGGCGTTTACAAAGCTGGTTTTGCCTTCTATATCGAGCATCCAAATTCCTTCAGTGGTTGTTTCTACAATACGTCGATATTGTTCCTCACTTTTTCGCAGTGCGGCTTCGGCTTGTTGAGTGCGAATTAACTCTTGTTGTAAACTTTGATTGGCCGCTTGCAGTGCTGTGGTTCTTTCTGCTACCTTAGCTTCCAGTTCTGTATTGGCTCTCTGGACTTGTTCTAGTAAAGTAGCTAGTTGAATAGCATTTGCTACTTGTATTGATAACTGTTCTAAAAATTCCACCTCGTCAGGTTGCCACGGACGTACATCTGTGCAACTATGAGCAATTAGCAGCCCCCATAGTGAATCATCTACTGAAATTGGTACTACTAAATTGGCTTTGATTTGAAACTGTGTTAAAAATTCAATGTGACAAGCACTTAACTCGGCTTGATGAATATCTGCAATAGCTTGAGAAAATCTATTTTGATAAGAGTCTAGCCAATTTTGCTCGAAGCACTGATCTTTAATAATTCTGCCTAAAATTGACCATTGGGGTGTCTCTACAGATTCTACTGTCACTTTTCCACTCCAGTCAGAGTAAAAGCGATAAATAATTACACGCTCAACCTTTAATAATTCTCTTACTTCTGTGACGGTTGTTTGCAAAATTGTTTCTAAACTTAAAGATGAGCGAATGCGAAAAGCGATATCGGCTAACAGTTGGTGGCATTGATTTTGGGTTTGTAGCTTGGTATTGCGATCGCTCACCTGTTCTTGAAGATCACAATTAAGGCGTTTGAGCAAATCTAGTTTTTCACTTTCTAGTTTCTCTACCTGTTCTTGTAATATGGCAATAGTTTGGTGCTGTTCTTTGATATCTACAGCTTGTAAAATGCTTGGCTCGGTCAAAATTCCTACTAAATAACCTTCGTTGTTAGCAACAACAAATCTCCGCACATTCCGCTGCTGCATTGCTTCATGAGTTTCCCAAAGTGAATCATCAGGATGGACAAAAAACAGAGGGGAACTCATTACTTGTTGTGCTGATAATTCCCTTAAGTTCATCTCCAAAGTTGGGAATTGAATAATATCCCGTTCTGTGATAATTCCTACGGGTAGAATTTTTCCGGGTTTAACTTCATCACCAATGACTACACAACTAACATGATCAGAGGCCATTAGTTGTGCTAACTCCAGCACCATTGTTGTAGGAGGTGCATGAATGACATTTTCTACCATTACCTCTTTGACATAGCGAAACTTGAGTAAATCAACTGGTTTTAGCACACTACAAATGCTGGACTGTGTGACTAAACCCACAACTTGATCCTGTTCATTGAGAATTGGTAAATGACGAATCCGATGCTGAAGTAATAATTGGATCACTCTCATCGGTTCTCGCGCTTCCCATTCTTGACAGGTGATCAACTCCTGTGTCATCACTTCACAAACTGTAGTTTCTCTGAAACTGCGCTGTTGTGCAGCTAGTCTCACTAAATCTCGTTCTGTTAATAAGCCAACTAATTGCTGGTTATCTAACACCAAAATACAAGTAGCACTACGGGAATTGGTGTCAGAGACATTATCCCCCAATCTACTCATAATCTCTACCGCTTGCTGTAGAGATGTATCTGGATCTACGGCAATAAAGTGACGCTGAATACATTCATCAGCGAGGTAATGCAGTGAAGGATTTGCAGATTCCATGATGAAACCCAGAGCTTGAGTTTATTGGTACTTTCTTAGTGTTCCCCAAATATTGCTATATCACACCAGACAAGTAAGTTGTAGCTAGGGTTTTTTCGGACTTTACCAACAGTAGTGACACTGATCACATCAATTATTAGGCATTAATCACTAACCAATTTAGTTAAAATCACTGCCTATCACCTATTAATATCAACGTTAAACTTACTGAAAATCACAGCTTTACCTTATCTTCATCACTGTCTAACTCATTCAAATCACTGTATATTTATCATATCAGCCAGCCGGGGAAAACAGTCATGCAGTTGATTAATAGTATTTTTACCCAAAATTCCACACCAGCTTTTACTTCTACCAGTCTAACTAGCACCCAAAGCGATAATATTTATACTTTGGAAAATTTGATTCAAACTTTGGAAGAAGCAGCTAACTGTTTGGCAGTTGTTTCCCAGCAGCAAATACAGGCAGGTTAATATCAGGTGAAGTTAACCAAAAATTAACTAAATTGTTGAGCATAAAACCGCGCATATCTCCCTTCTAATGCTAACAATTCTTCATGATTTCCTGATTCGACAATTTGCCCTTTTTCTAAGACTAATATGCGATCGCATTTTCTCACTGTTGATAATCTGTGAGCAATAATTAATACAGTGCGATTTGACATCAATCTTTCTAAAGCCTGCTGTACCAATGCTTCTGACTCTGAATCTAAGGCTGATGTCGCTTCATCCAGTATCAAAATTTGCGGGTTTAAGAGTACAGCACGGGCGATCGCTATTCTCTGTCTTTGTCCTCCTGATAAGTTGACACCTCTTTCACCTACCCAAGTTTGATAACCTTCGGGTAATTGCATAATAAATTGATGAGCGTTAGCAATTTTGGCCGCTGCTTCCACTGCTTCCATCTCAAAGGTTTCTTGTCCAAAAGCAATATTTTGAGCTATAGTTCCTGAAAACATAATTGTTTCTTGGGGAACTATACCAATTTGTTTTCTTAAACTATTTAATGTTACATCTTTAATATTCACATCATCTATAAAAATATCTCCAGATTCAGGATCATAAAACCTGGGTAATAAATTCACAAATGTAGTTTTACCAGCACCGGAAGCACCCACAAGTGCAATAGCTTCTCCAGAATTTACTAATAAACTAATATTATTTAATACCAGTTCACCAGGTTTATAGGAGAAAGTTACATCACGATATTCAACTTTGCCATTTACAGATGGAAGAGTAATTGCAATTGGTTTTTCTAATACTGTCGGTTGAATAGCTAATAACTCAAATACTCTGTCAACTGAAGCCTCACCTTGTTTAAATTCATTATAATTATTGGTAGTATGACCGATAGGATCAATTAACAAAGCTGCTGCTGCTAAATAACTGAAAAAATCTCCTACTGTTAAATTGTTTTGAGAAATTTGCCACGTTCCCACCATCAACAAAGATAAAGCACTCACAGCTTCTAAAAAACCCACAATGGGAATTTGAATTGCTTTTAATCTTTCGGCGGAATATTTAGCTTTTAAAGTTCTTTCTGCTTCATGACTGAATCTATTAATTTCGTAATTTTCTGCTGCAAAAGCTTGGATTAAACGAATCCCACTAAAAACTTCTGTTAAAATAGCTGATAAATCAGAAATCCGGTTTTGACTTTTGAGAGAAAATTTGCGTAAACGTTCCCCAAACCAACCAATTAAAACTCCCATAATTGGCGCTACAATTACCGTAGCTAGGGTAAGTTGCCAATTTAAGTAAATCATATAAATGGGAATAGCAATTAGTTGTAAAACACAGGGAACAAAATCATGAAAAACCTTATTTACAACTTCGCCAACTCTGTCTACATCTTCTGTGAGACGATAAGATAAATCTCCAGCTTTTGCAGTTTCAAAATAACTAAGATTGAGTTTTTGTAAATGTGCGTAAACCTGTTGACGGAGATAAAAAGCAACCCTTAAAGCTGCTTTAGCCATATATAAATCTTGTACAGATTGGAAAAAACCACGGACAAGAAATACTAAAGCACAAATACCCGTTAATTGAGCGATCGCCACTACATTACCCTGTCCAAAGGGAACTGCTAATTTACCTGCTAAATTAATCAGTGTTAAAGTAGCTAAAACATAGCCTATAATACCCACAAATCCTTTAGCAATAGTTTCCCATTGTTTGCGGATATAGGGTAAAAGTAACCAATAATTAGAACGATTTTTCATTAGTTATTTATTAGTCATTATTTATTGGTTATTGGTGATGAGTCATTAGTTATTAATTGATATTTACCCAATCACCAATCACCTATCTACCTAACCAAGCTTTGATCACATCCAATAAACTAGAACCACCCCAAACCAAAGCTAGTAAAATAGAAGTAGTTAAAATTCCCCCCATTAAACACAGAACCAAACCGCCTAAACTAATAGCACCATCATCCTCTGACAAACCAAAAGCAGTAACAAAAATGCCCATAGCTGGTAAAGTATTAGTACCAGGGATGGGAATCATCATAGAAATAGCCATCAGAGCGATCGCCACTCCAATAGTTACTCTACCTGGTAATGTGGTACAAATATAAGAAAGACGGGGACGAGCGATCGCTTCAATTCTTCGCAACCAAGGCAGCCCCGCTTTCAAAACACCTTGCACTGTCGAGAGTTGAATTTGATGATTCATCATTTTAGCAGGTAGCCAAGGAGTTTTAGCACCTGCAACCAACTGTACCGCTAACAAAAAAATTAGCACACCAAAAGGCGTTGAATAACCAGGTGCAGGAACTGGTAAAGCAGAAGGTAGAGACAGAATAACCAGCAAAAACCCAAAAATTCTTTCTCCAGCTAGTAACAAAATATCTGCCAAAGTTACTTTTTCAGAACGTTCTTCTTCAAAAAAATAGCGTTGTAATTCGTTAGACAGTTTAGCCATAAGAGCTTTTATAGTTCCTCAGAAAGAGATTTTAACCTTTATTGACCCTATTTTTTGAGATTAAATGCAAAATTGCCATCCAACAACCTGCATAAAATCAGACATAACAGAGAAGTTGCATCCAACATCTTAACCTTATGCAATCCGTAAAATTAAAAAACCGTATGAAGTTGAGATAAAGTTATCTTAGATGAAGTGCGTAAGAAGTTAAACAAAAAAAATGCAAAGATACCTGAAAGTAATCAGACTTTTTTGGAGCGCAGCCATTTCCGCAGAGATGGAGTATCGTCTCAACTTCATCATAGCTACCTTGAGCAGCTTAGGCAATCTTGCGGGTAGTATTTTTAGCTTATTCTTATTTTATCGCACAGGTTACACCTTTCCCGGCTGGTCTTGGGATGCAGCTTTAATAGTTTTAGGAATTTTCACCCTCCTACAAGGTTTTTCAGCTACATTCTTAGCTCCCAACTTAAACCGCATTGTTCGTCATGTGCAAGAAGGGACATTAGACTTTGTACTATTAAAACCCATTCGCAGTCAATTTTGGCTTTCAACTCACACCCTATCACCGTGGGGACTACCAGATTTAATTTTTGGTTGTATCATCATTGGTTATGCAGGTAAACGCCTGGGTTTAGGAATAGATAATTATTTATTGAGTATATTTCCTTTAGGTTGTGGTTTAGTAATTCTTTACAGTCTATGGTTTATGCTAGGTTCTACGAGTATATGGTTCGTGAAAATATACAATGTGACTGAAGTATTAAGAGGTTTATTAGAAGCGGGTAGATATCCCATTGTAGCTTATCCCGCAGCTTATCGAGTTTTCTTTACCTTTGTAGTTCCAGTTGCATTTTTAACAACAGTTCCCGCGCAAGCAATGTTAGGTGAAAGTCAGTTAAGTTGGTTCATCGGTGCTGTATTTTTAGCTGTGGTGTTATTTTTTGTTTCTACTTGGTTTTGGCGGTTTGCTTTGCGGTTTTATACAAGTGCTTCAAGTTAAAAATAACATTTCAAAAATAGCATTTCCCAGCCTGGTGAAGTACAAAATCATCTGCGTTTATCTGCGTCCATCTGCGTTTAATTATTACTTCTTGTACTTCACTTAGATGGTAATTGCTATATTTGTTTATCTCCATAATCTCCTGATTTTAATTCAATGGAGTTAGATTATTTATTAGTCAATACAACAAAACCTAGATTTACCAACTAGAGTTGAATATCATCATATTTTTTTCCTATTTCTTCCATCATCCACGAAAAATGTATGTAGTCTTTATCATTAAACAATCTAGGAATTTTGGGTTATTCTAGTATAGCAGAAAAATATATAAAAATCATCATTAGCACTCGCAATTTCTGGAAATATGACATCTTTAGTCAGATAAACTCCAACAGCAGAAACCAGTAGATTTAAAAACATTCGACGATTGATATTAAATAAGCCAAATGAGTTATTGATCTTAATCATAAGTCAATTGCCTGGAAACTGGAAATATTTTGATATTAGTACAAGTAGTATTATTTATATATTCAACATAAAACTTAGTATATTGTCAAATATTTACACTGTATAAATATAAATGATATCAGTAAATATAACGTATAATCCCAATAACGTCTATAGCCCCAACACCTTAGCCCCTGCCAAAAACAAACCCCATCATTTTATTAATGAAGGGGTTTGAATGAAATATTAGCCCTGGCATCGAGCTATTGTGACGTGGGGCAACCCCCAGACTATCGTCGCCGCAGCAGCGTTTCACCTCTGAGTTCGGGAAGGGATCAGTGTGGTTCCACCGCGCCATAGACACCAGGAAAGATTGGTGGGGGGCAGGGGGAGGGGGGAAGGGGGAAAGAAGAATT
>JBJOKS010000004.1:0-227149 GCA_046045965.1 Cyanobacteriota bacterium
ATTTTAAACCAACCAGATCCAAAAGCCAGAGTTTGGGGAACAGCAGCGGCCTGTTGTGCTGCCATTTTTAATGGTGCTGATATTCTCAGAGTTCACGATGTTGCCGAAATGCGTGATGTCTCCCTGGTTGCTGATGCTATCTATCGAACAGGTGACAAGGAATATGGGAGAAATGACTAATGACTAATGACTAATGAGCTATTAATTAGCACCATTACCATTACCAGAAGTTTTAATATCATCATCTTTATTTACGGACTCAGCAATTAATTCTTGAAACATATCTGTTGAGTTAGCTGGATCTACAAACACAATTTTGGCATTATTACTTTCTCCCAGTTTTTGGCTGGCTTGTACATAATCTTGAGCAACAAGATACCGTAAAATGTCCTTGCTTTCGGGGTGGGAACGTAAGACTTCAGAAATAATTTCCATCGAAGCTCTAGTTCCTTCCGCTTTTTTAACCGCTGCTTGTCTTTCCCCTTCAGCAGCAGCAATTACAGCCCGTCTTCTGATTTCTGCTGCTTGTTGCTCTGCCATTGACTTTTGTACACTTTCAGGTGGTGTAATTCTCTGAATGTCTAACCTGATGATAGTAACTCCCCAATCTCTTGTAATTGGATTTAATTGATCTAATATAGTTCTGTCCATATCTGCCCTAGACATATTAGTATCTTCTAAGGAGTTTTGGGCAATAATTTCCCGCAGTGTAGTTGTGGTTAAATTAATAAGTCCTTGTTGTAGATTGTCAATTGCATAAAAGCTTTTTTCAATTTCCGTGATCCGCCAGTAAACAACTGCATCAACTTCCAGATAAACACCATCTTTTGTGATCACATTCTGAGGCTTGATGTCTAAAACCTGTTCCCGTGTTGTATCCTCCATGACAATTTGATCAAGGAAAGGAACTATGAAGTTAGGTCCTGCTTTAAGTTTCCGATGATACCGTCCTAATCTTTCAACCAGGGCTTCATTACCTTGGTTAATCAGTTTAGCCGATCCCAAGGCATAACCTATGAGTGCTAAAACTATAGCAATAATTGGCTCCATATATGCTCCTATTTAGGGTTTGGGAGAATTGAGTGTAAAACGTCATGATACCATTTTCAATTTTAGATTTTATATTTTGGGTTTAGAAAGACTGACTATAGCTCCTGTATAAATTACTTTTAGCTACGCTTATATTCGTTAAATAGAAGTTACAACATGAAATTTTACACTGCTCCTGCGTCATCTCAATTTAATCATAAAATATGTAAAAATTCAGCGAATATAATATGGCTTCGCCACGCTGGCGCGAACGCTACCACACAAGCAAAGTCCACCTGCGTGGACTAACGAAAAATTAGGGGTTTCAAACCTGCGTAGGTAGGTTTTGTCTGTTGAGATGTGATTTATAATCACCCAAGTTAGACTTTTCAAACATCCTCTGAGCATTGCTAAACCCCTACTGACTAGAACTATAATTCATCCCCCCACATTCATTGCTGCTAAAAAAGCCTTTTGACTCACATCTTTGTACACGGTTTGTAAATAATTCATGGTGACATCACCCGCAGATGAATTCACTAAACTTTCCTCATCTTTAGCTAGGGGAATTGTTCCTAAAACATCTAATACTGTCTCACTTACACTAGGCGAAATTACCACTAAAGATGATTCTAAAGGCTCATGATATTGCCAGAAATTATCTAATGTTAATGAATATTGATGCTTAGGTTCTGTCTGTTGAGTTTCTCCTTTCTCCTGTTTTAAAGGTTTTTCCTCAGCCTTTTCTAAATTTTTAGTGTTGCGTAACTGCCGTAAATCACTAATTATTTGCTCTCTGGTGCGTCCCCGTAATTGAAATAAAACAAAGGGATCTTCACTAAAGCGATCGCCTAATTGATAATACACAGCACCAATATGTTTACAAGGTACTGCTTTATCAGGACAAGAACATTTACCGTGAACGTCCCCCAAGGTAAACGGAAATAATGAAAGTCCGTTACTTGTAAATACATCTTCTATATTTTGGGGCATTTCTCCCGCTAGTAATTTAGCCGCAAAAATCGACTTATGGGACATCGTTTCAATCACATAACCCCACTCTTCATCACTAAAAGCATCCAAGGAAAGAGAAACCTTATAAGGTTCTACTTCACTACCTTGAACCCGCGCTAAAACTTTCGCACCTTTAAACTCAATACTCAAAACATTGCCTTGTCTAGAATAATTTCTAGCCCGTTCCAGACGCTTTTTAAACCGATAAGAATCTAGTAAATCTAGCCATCGCTGTGACCACCATTCTCTACTTGCTTGCAGGGTATCATTAGTCATAATTAATGCAAAAATTTGGATAAGGTATACAAACAAAATACTGGCAATAAAATGATTTTAGCCTATCAAAAAGACTTATAGGAGTTATTATTATTCCTATATCAAACATCCTCTAACCAATTTTGCAAATCTTCCACAGTCTCTAAATCAAATATTGCCTCTCCTAAAGCTTCAACGATTTCTATATTTAAACTTCTAATTTTGGTTGCTAACTCTAGATCAATTTGTCCGAATTTTCTCTTAATTAGACGGAGAATTAAATTTTTTTCTCTTTCAATTCCTGTTTCAATTCCTCTTTCAATTCCTTCTTCCATCCAACTGGTGACAATTTGCATAACTTCCTCCTTTTCTTCTTTAATTAATGTGCCTATTTCTGTTTGAAATTTCTCTTTTTCTATTTTATTCAATCTCAAATATGTGTCAATGAAACCTGATATCAATTGCATTTTAGCTGGATTTAATTTTAAGGTGACTAATAACCTTAAACATTCTGCTTTGACTTTTGGCCTATCTTCTGGTGCTATACTCATTTTTGACATCAAAGCTGATGCAACTGGATTTGGACGGTTTAAAAAATCCCGCCAGTTGAGTTGATTGAGTTGCACTACTTGATAATTAAATTTTAGCACTTCAAAATCAGGAAAGTTGATTTGATAGTTATTCACGGCTACAGTTTTGGGTGAGTCGTAGGAAAATATAACTATCGGATATATTGGCAAGTCCAATTTTTCATCTAATCTCGCAAAATAACGAAACATTCTTTGATTAAATTTCGGTCTTGCACCTGATTCAGCTTCAATATGAATCAGAAAATAAGAAGGTTGACCTAAAAATTTAACTTTGGCTATCAGGTCAGTTTCATATTTGTCTCCTGCGGTGACATCAGTAAATATTTCTTTGTCTAAGAATGTAATTGATTCAGTGTCTATATATTCCAAAACTTGGGGGAAGAACAATTCTATAAATTCTATAAAAAAGGTTGATATTAGTTCTTTGAACAAGCGGTCATGGTCTATATTTTCTGTCATCGTTTTATCTAAGTTAGGATTTATAGGATGTTTATGAGTATTGTTCTTTATTCTTCATCCTCATCAATAATTGCATTACGGTCTAATAATAGTAAATCACGTAATTGATCTGTATCTAATTCAGTTAACCATTCCTCACCAGCACCCACCACTTGTTCTGCTAATTGCTTTTTACTTTCAATCATCTCATGGATTTTTTCTTCTAAAGTTCCCGTACACACAAATTTATGAACTTGGACATTCTTAGTTTGTCCAATTCTAAATACTCTATCTGTGGCTTGATTTTCTACAGCAGGGTTCCACCATCTATCAAAGTGAAAGACATGATTTGCTCTGGTTAAATTCAAACCCACACCACCAGCTTTTAAAGACAGAATCATAATTGGTGGTCCTTGGGGATCATGTTGAAAACGGTCAATCATTTCTTCACGTTGCTTTTTAGTGGTGCTACCATATAAAAAGAAAATTTCCCTACCTAAACGTTTTTCTAAATAAGGTTTAAGCAATTTCCCCCATTCCGCAAATTGGGTAAAAATTAAAGCGCGGTTTTCTTCTGCTAAAACTTCCTCTAACATTTCTTCTAAACGTTGTAATTTCGCAGAATTATGTTTTGATAAACTTGACTCTTTCAAATATTGTGCAGGGTGATTACAAATTTGTTTGAGTTTAACCAATAAAGCTAAAATCATTCCTCTGCGCTGTAAACCTTCTGCTGATTCAATTTCCACCAAAGATTCATCTACCAACTGTTGATATAATTGCCCTTGTTCAGCAGTTAAACCACAAAATACAGTCATTTCTTGCTTTTCTGGCAAGTCTTGAATAATTGATTTATCAGTTTTTAATCTTCGTAAAATAAAAGGTTGAACTAATGACCGTAATTGTGTTAAAGAAGCAGTATCACCATACTTTTCTATCGGCATAGCAAACCGTCTTTGAAAAAACTGTTTATTACCCAAATAACCAGGATTGAGAAAATCTAAAATAGACCATAATTCCTGCAATCTATTTTCTACCGGTGTTCCTGTTAAAGCAATTCTAAATGTAGTTTCTAATTGTCGTACGGCTTGAGATTGTTTTGCCTCGGCATTTTTGATATTTTGGGCTTCATCTAAAACAATGATTTGCCAATTCATGGTTTTTAATAAGTTGATATCTCTTTGTACCAATGAATAGCTAGTAATTACTAAGTCGTATTTATTTACTGTAGCAGTAAAAGTTTTACCTTTGGGGCGTTTATCACCGTGATATTCTAAAACTTTCAGAGTAGGAGCAAATTTCTTAACTTCTCTTTCCCAATTACCTAAAACCGAAGTAGGACAAACTAAGAGAGTTGGGTTTTCTAGTGCATCTTGTTCTTGGAGATGGAGTAAAAAAGCGATGAACTGCACGGTTTTACCTAATCCCATATCGTCCGCTAAACACGCACCCAAACCCCACCTTTCCAGAAAAGCCAACCAAGCTGCACCACGTTCTTGATAAGGTCGTAATTGTCCCCGAAAATTATTAGGAGTTGGTAAAGGTTGAATTTCTTGATTATTAGTTAAAGCCCCAACTAATTCCTGTAATGCACCAGAAGCTTCAAAACTAACAACAGGCAATTTTTCAATGACTTGAGTATCTCCGGTACTAATTCTCAAAGCATCTTCTAATGACAAAGACATCTGTTCTTTGCGAGATGCAAAAAAGTTTTGGGCGGTTTTAATATCTTGTGATCGCAGTTCTACCCACTCACCATTAATTTCTACCAAAGGACTATTTAAAGCTGCCAATTTATCAAACTCAGCTTTAGAAATTGTCTGTCCACCAATTGCTAATTGCCACTGAAAATTTAACAAACTTTGTAAACCCAAACGTCCCTGTTTTTTCTTGGGTGGTTCGGCGCTAATTTTTAATCCTAAACGGTTAGCCCATCCTTCACGGTTAGCTAAACTTGGTGGTAAAATTACTCCTAAACCGCTATCTTCTAACCTCCAAGCAACAGACTTGATAAACTCATAAGCTTGCATGGGTGTAAGGAAGCAAAATTGCGGAGATTCGGTTTCTAAACTAGGTGCAATAATTGGATACAATCGAGAAGCCAAACCCAAACCCCGCAAAAATGTTTCCTGCGGTTGTTCAATTGTCCGATTTTGATAAGTTAACTTTTCAACTGGATAATTCCAAATAGTTTTAGCATCTATTAAAAATTCCGCATCATCGGCTGCTTGCAGAAAATAAGCTAATATCCAATCTGTTTTTCCTTCTTCTGGGGGATGCAATTCAAAACAAGTCCGAAATGAAGCTTTTCCTGTTAATTGATATTGTAATGGTAAAGTCCATGCTTTTATTGCTGCTTCTAATCTTTCCAATCCCATTGCATCAGCATTAATTATTTTAGATGCCCCAGTTAAAGCCTGTAACCACTGTTGTACCGCAGGTGGTAAAGACATCATTAATCTATTCTCAATGGGAGATTGAGAACCAACCATATCGCGGATTTGGGCATCTATAATACTGTTGAGAAATCCCCAAATTAACTCTTGTGGTTCTTCAGGTAAATCAACTGCAAAATTAACTTTAATATCTTCCCTATCTTGTTGATAAGTTCGACAAACTAAGGGCATTTTAGCTGCAAATTTTTCTAGCCGAGTTGCATCTACAGCACTGTCTAAAAGTACCTGCCATTTAGCAGTTACAGAACCATCTGATTCTTGGTGAATAGTTGGTAAAAATTTACCACGGGAAATTAAATCTAAACTCCAACGCGCCATTTGTACCCAAAAACGTAAATCTCCCCCCAAAAAGGCATCTTTACTATCTGTTGAACTCAATGGTAAAGCGGTGAGAAATTTAATTGCTGCGCTGGGGTTGAGACAAAAACCATCTATTTTCCAAGGTTGTAAATATTGTGGTGAATTGATATCAATACCTAAACTAGCAGAATGTACCGTCGAGATTACTTGATCATTGTCGAAAAAGTTAGTTGATAGGGCAATAATTTGTGACTGGGTAGGTAAGGTTTTTTCTGTCCTGGGTTCTATTTTACGTCCTTTACCTTGACTAACAGTAACTGGAGATGTTTTAATATTTTGATGATTTTGAATATAATTAGAAAGTTCTAAATTATTTGCTGTTAACCATTCACTCAACTCCGTTGGTGTCATTGCCAAGGGATTTAATGGTATTTCTGCTGAGGTAATAAAATCAAGGCTAATTTGGGAACTACGCCACATTTCTCCCCACACAAATAAACAAGGATTTTGATTTTTGTTCAACCAACTGCTGTGTAGAATTGCCATATTTCTAGTACGCTAATTTTTGGACAGAGCTAATATTTATTTATGAAATAATTTAGATTTGTTAATTTAGAAATTAAATCTGCCTCCTGACACCTGTACGGACGAACGGCCGTTCCCCCCTCCTGACACCTGTGACGATGTTCAATTTAGTCTGTGAAACTAATATATCTAACAGAAGCCGTCTATAGTGCATAAATGTTAGGATTGCCACAGAGAGAGAATAGCGTGCATAGAAGGAAAAAAAACTGAATGGCAGAAGTTGATAAGTCAATATCCTTTGATGGACGGGATATTCGGCTGAAGGTTGGACTGTTAGCCCCCCAAGCTGGTGGGTCTGTGTTGATACAATCGGGGGATACAGCTGTTTTAGTCACAGCTACGCGATCGCAAGCCAGAGAAGGCATTGATTTTCTTCCTCTTACGGTGGATTATGAAGAAAGATTGTATGCAGCGGGGAGAATCCCTGGTGGTATCATGCGGCGGGAAGGTCGTCCACCAGAAAGAGCAATTCTTACCAGCCGCTTGATCGACCGTCCCCTTCGTCCTTTATTCCCTTCATGGTTACGGGATGATTTGCAAGTAATTGCTTTCACCATGTCAATGGATGAGCAAGTACCGCCCGATGTGTTAGCTGTAACAGGTGCGTCTATTGCGACCCTAATTGCCCAAATTCCTTTTAATGGACCAATGGCAGCAGTGCGGGTAGGTTTAGTGGGTGATGATTTTATTATTAACCCCACCTATGCAGAAATTGAAGCAGGAGACTTGGATTTGATCGTAGCTGGTTCACCTGATGGTGTGATCATGGTGGAAGCGGGAGCAAATCAGTTACCAGAGCGCGATATTATCGAAGCGATTGATTTTGGCTACGAAGCAGTGCGGGATTTAATCCAAGCACAGCTGGATTTAGTAGAAGAACTCGGTCTAAAAATCGTCCAGGAAGCACCACCGGAAGTAGACCAAACACTAGAAAACTATATCCGCGATCGCGCAAGTGCTGAAATTAAAAACATCTTGGCGCAATTTGAGTTAACCAAAACTGAACGTGATACGGCTTTAGATGTAGTTAAAGATGCTATCAAAGCTGAAATAGAAGCCCTACCCGAAGAAGACCCAATTCGATTAGCTGCTACAGCCAATAGCAAGGCACTTGGTAATACCTTTAAGGATATCACCAAATATTTTATGCGCCGTCAAATCGTTGAAGACAACGTGCGCGTTGACGGTCGCAAACTAGATGAAGTCCGGCCTGTTTCCTGTCAAGTAGATGTTTTACCTAAGCGGGTACATGGTAGCGGTTTATTTAACCGAGGACTAACCCAGGTTCTAAGCTGCTGCACTCTCGGCACACCAGGAGATGCCCAAAACCTCAATGATGATTTACAAGTAGATCAACATAAGCGTTACCTGCATCATTACAATTTTCCTCCCTTCTCAGTCGGGGAAACTAAACCGATGCGTGCGCCAGGAAGACGGGAAATAGGTCACGGGGCTTTGGCAGAAAGAGCGATTTTACCCGTACTACCACCAAAAGAACAATTTCCTTACGTAATTCGCGTAGTCTCGGAAGTTCTTTCTTCTAACGGTTCTACCTCAATGGGTTCAGTCTGCGGTTCTACCCTCGCCCTCATGGATGCTGGTGTACCCATTACCAAACCCGTTAGCGGTGCTGCAATGGGCTTGATTAAGGAAGGAGACGAAGTGCGTGTTCTCACTGATATTCAAGGTATTGAAGACTTTTTAGGTGACATGGACTTCAAAGTTGCCGGTACTGACACTGGGATCACAGCTTTACAAATGGATATGAAAATATCCGGGTTGTCTATAGACGTAATTAAACAAGCTGTTGACCAAGCTAAAGCTGCCCGGTTGCACATTCTGGACAAAATGCTCCAGACTATCGACACCCCCAGACAGGAAACTTCAGCCTTTGCCCCACGCCTGTTGACGATCAAGATTGATCCCGACATGATTGGTTTAGTCATTGGACCCGGAGGCAAGACTATTAAGGGTATCACTGAAGAAACTGGTGCGAAAATTGACATCGAAGACGATGGTACTGTCACCATTTCCGCTGTTGATGAAGGCAGGGCGAAAAGAGCTAGGAACATTGTCCAAGGCATGACTCGCAAGCTGCATGAAGGTGATGTTTACGTTGGTCGTGTGACACGGATTATACCAATTGGTGCATTTGTGGAATTTCTGCCCGGAAAAGAAGGCATGATTCACATTTCTCAACTCGCTGACTATCGTGTTGGTAAAGTTGAAGATGAAGTAGCAGTCGGTGATGAAGTGATTGTCAAAGTGCGCGAAATTGACAATAAGGGAAGAATTAACCTGACACGCTTGGGTATACACCCAGATCAAGCTGCTGCTGCGCGGGAAGCTGCGGCTACAAATCGTTAATAACGATTAAGGATTTTAGATTTTGGATTAGAGATAAATCCCAATTCTAAAATCCGCGATGCCTTATTTTACAGTGGGCATCGCTGTACGATTTTTTAATTATTATGAATAGTGAAATGATAAAAAGCCGAACGACAGAAGTTGCGGCTACACTAATACATAAGTTAGTATCATTATGAGTACGAGCAAGTACACAAACGATTTTATTGAGAATTTATAAGATATGCAAAATGAGGCAATACTAAAACTAAAGCCGCGTCCTCTCCGCTTAGTTTATTTAGCAAATACAACAACAGACCTAAAAAATGCCGTGACACTTTACACGCATTTATGGGGTGGGTTCTCAAATGCTATCTTTCCAGTACCTGATGATCCTGATAAACTTATTCTCTTGCAGTACGCCTTACAGTCAATTAATCCTGATTATATTTTCTTGCCAGAACAAGACCTTCCAGAAAATGTCACTGAAATTTTAGATCAGTTTCCAAGTCGTTACTTAACACTTCCATCCGACCGAATTGAAAACATAGCTAATCTTAATGATTATCTTCTTGGTCTTCCATTGGAGACAGTGAATGGTGGTAAAATTGGAGAATTTCCACACATTTTTAGGGTAATAAATTCTATATACAAAAATTCCTTATCTGACACTAATATTTGTTTAATTTCAGATAATTCTATATTTGAACATGAGATATTTTTGCAGTTTGGTAAACCATCGAATCAATATCAAGAATACCTAAAAAACCATCTAAATGCTCTTTCAATTACCATTGATTCTATTGAAGGTTTGCTCAAGACAAGCTTACTAACAGCAACAAGAATATTCACAAACTCACTCTCTATGACGAAAATGGAGATTGTAAATACACAATCTTCAGGTGGCTGGTCAGTTCGAGATGATGAAAAAGTTTGCAATTTATTCCTTTATGAATCTAATGATATTAATATCGCAGCTATTTTTTGGAACTACCGCCGTTTAGATATAGGTTATATTAATAAGTTATGTTTGCCTAAAAAAGACTTCCTGCAAAACTTAGAAAATTGCATTTCAATTTTGTCTAATTTTTTTCTCTCATTGCAGGAATTGATAATTTATGTTAATTTATCCAATGATGAAGCGATAAATTTAGCAAACCAAATTCATAATATTTTTAATAAATTTGATAGAAATATTTTTGTAAGAGTTTTTTATAATAATTCCGGTTTTGATTTTAAGCCAGGTAACGTTTACTCTAGCAAACCAGTTATTACAACACGAGAAATTTCATCATTAGATAAATCCATACGCTTTAGTCCTATCATACCCTCTGGACACGAAAATTCAGATTATCTTTTTGGGTATGATGCAGAAATTGAGTTTTCCTCTGGTAAATCATTTTCTGCTCCTTTTACACAAACTTCTGCTGTACTCCTATCTAATCACATACAACAAATTAAATATTCAGAAAATTCTCAAGACCCTCTATTAAAAGATTGGCAAAAGCGGAAAACACAACCTGTAAGACCTGCTGAAAAGGGTGTTACGGGGTTAGTTTACTCTAACGCAGAATGCCGTATATATTTACCTGAAAGCGAAGAAATTATTGCAAGATGGTTAAAAAGTAAAGGTTTCATTTTTAAATTAAATGATCATACTCGGTATGCTAAAGGTTTTATTAAGCGTTGTGGAGGTTTTGATAAAACTAGAGATTTAATTATGTCAGGTGGAGCGAAAATATTTAGGGCTTTTGGTACTAGTGAATCCTCGGAAATCAATAAAGAAGATGGAAATAAATTCAAGCATTCACATAAATCTGAACAAAGTGGATTGAAATATTCAGAAATAAAAGGACGTTTAGAACGAGAATTAAATCTGATCCGGAAAGATGCAAAGAATACGAAAGATGCAAAGAATATAGTAGAGCAAAATCTTCCGGCATTATTGGAAGCAGGGTTATTATACCGAGGATATGCCCTAAAATGCCCACATTGTGGGTTAAAAGACTGGTATAAATTGGAAAAAACTAATGAATTTGTTGAATGCAATGGTTGTGCAGAAAATTTCCAGTTAGGTTGTAAAGAAAATTTTCAGTTTGACAATTTGGATAAGTTAGAATTTGCATATAAACCTAATGAATTAGCAGCCCGTTTTCTAAAAACTGGTGGAGAGGCTGTACTTTCAACAGAAGCTTTTTTATCCTGGCTTGCTTCTTCTGGACATATTCAACTTGGAGGAGACATTTCACGCTTAGATGAAAAGCAGTCCTTCGCAGAAATTGATTTATTTATCCTTGTTAAAAATGTTTTAATACTTGCTGAATGTAAGTCTTGGCGTTTAATAGATGAATCAAAGGCAAACGATATAATCAAGCATCTTGAAAAAGTAATTGAAACAGCAGTCCTTGTAAGCGCCAAAGTAGTTGTTTTAGGTGTTGTGACTACATCAGTTACCTGTGACTTACATTCCCTTGTGAGCGATGTGGCACAAAATGCAACCGAAAAAGGAATCGGTGTACATCTACTGCTCAATGATACGTTTTATCTAATGGGTCAAAAAGAGAACGCAGTAACAGAACAATGGAAACTCAATGTGTGGGATCTTATAGTTCCAGACAAGGACTTGCCTCATTATCAAGTTGTATCTGTAGGAGAACCTGTCCGAGAATATCGTTGGAATGAGGGAGATCAACTGGTAAATAGAGACTTACTGGAAAGCTGGAAGCAAGAGTTTTAAAGGTTTATATGTTCGTGTAGCTGCTGCAATTTCATTCATCCGGCTACCCTTTACCAATTTGTCAATTTCAGAGATTTTTGGTACATAAAGATTAAGTAACCTACATGGTTTACTTTTATCCCATACTTGACACAAAGCATAGTGAGTGCTAAACGTCTACCAGAAACCACCGCCAATGTCAGAATCACCCGCCAATCTTGGCAACATGGCTTTCTTGAAGGTGATGTCAGCGCCGGCGATTTTGAATGGCATTTTGAATGGCATTTCCGTCGAGGAGAACTGACTGTCAAGCCTTCCCAGGGTCGCGCTTTAATTAAAGAACCTCTCGGCCGCTTTTTAGAAAAACAAGATTATCAACTAGAACCTGGGGGAGATTATGCCTTTACTATTCGCGCAGAACTGTAATTAGTCAGTTGTCAGTAGGACTGCTGGAAGTTAAGCGGTTGAGGTAGCGTTCAATCAATAAGATGGCTACAATGTCATCTATTGGTCGTGGTGGCTGTCGCAAACCTTTTGGTAAGAGTTTGGTGAGTCCTGTGGGTGGAAACATCTGCCAATAGCGATCGCGTGCTTCTAGAGTTGTATAACGCTCATCAACTAAAATAATATTCAGAGAGGGAATTAATTCCTGATGAAGTTGTTGTTTCCACTTTTTTGCCGTGGTTTGATCTCCCATGACAATTAAGGAAATAGGAAATCTTTGGCGCAGTGACGAAATTTGCGCGATCGCCTCAGCAGCAGGAACAACTTGATGATAATACAACTGCCGATCCAATCCCATCACAGCTACACCACATTTATCTCGACCAGGATCAAAGCCTAAAATTGCAGGTTGTGTATTAGTCATAGGGAATAGGGAACTCTTAACAGGGAACCGGGAATAGGTAATGGGTAATGGGTAATTGTTGATAGTTAATTGGGAAACATAAAATTTATTACCCAGTCCCCAGTCCCCAGTCCCCAGTCCCCAATCACCTTTTTAAGTGCTAAAAATAATTTGTCCATTCAAAATTGCTACAAGTTTTACTCTCAACGGACCGGCTGTATAGGTATCCTGAGCAGCTATAGCTTTAATTTCCAGGGGTTGTTCGGATTGTTGCAATTGAGCAAAAAAGCGCAGAAAAGTGCCATCTATCTGCACAGTTTCCACAATACCAGCATTACGAGCGCGAAATTGAGAAGCAGAAATGATCAAGTCTAGACGTTGCCGTAATTGATATGATGTCATAGTTTTCGTATCGGCAGAAGTTGTAGCCAGAATCTCACCTGCGGAAAATACCAGTTGATTTGGCATTGCATCAGCAAAAAATTCTATCTGTTTTTCTCCCCTCACATAATTACCCGCAGAAAAAATTCGCACTACATATTCGCGACCATCTTGAATTTGTTTAATCAGTTGTTCAACTCTCTCTTGGGTAACACGCAATAATTCTGTATTTCCCGGAGTTGCACCAGGTTCACTTAATTGAATGTTGGCATTGCGGTTAGCTTCCTGCAAAATTTGGATTACCACCTCACGAGCAGCCGTAGGTTGATCTACACGAACTACACCAGCAGCCATAACTTGACCACGAACTAAGGCCAGTTTACCCAAACGCAGGTCACGGTATGACTGATAATATTTTTCTAGCCTTGCTACTTCCTGTTCTAAATATTGTTGCTGTGTTTCCAATTCTTTGAGGCGAGATTCCCTAGTTGCAATTACCTGTTCTCGCTTTTTAATTTCTAAGTTGCGATTTTGAATAAGTTTATCTAAATTAGCAATTTTCTGATCACGCTGTTCAATAACTTCTTGGCGATTAGCAAGTTCGCGATCGCGTTTTTCAATCGCTGTCTTTGCCTCTTCAATCGCTTTTTTGGCTTCAGCATATAGTCGCTGACGTTCTGACCTTAATTCTTCAACGGCGGACTGTAATGCCTGACGCTGATTATAAAGGCTTTCTAGTTCAGATATAGCTTGTCTATACTGAATAACTACTTCACCCAGTCTACTTTGAGTGCCTTGGAGTTGCGCTTGGGTTTTGGCTTGTTGGCTGATAGTCCGGTTGAGTTGAGCTTGTGTGATCTGTTGTTTGGCATTCGCCGCTTGTAAAGACTGATTAATTTTCTGTAAATCCTGCTGTGCCTGAGCTTGTTCTTTTCTAGCATCATTCAGCTTTTCTTCTACCTGGCTTTTTTGGGTTTCTGCAATTTTTAGTTGTTCTCGCTTGTCTCTGAGGTCTTTTTGAATATCCTCTAACTCAAATACCCCTTTCCGCAACCCCTCATCAGCAGCAAATAAAATTGCTAAAGTTGAAGCGGAAATTATACCACCCGTAAAAATAGTTACTATTACCGCAGTGTTTTTGGGACGTAGATTGAATAAAGATAGGCGTGCCTTTCCTACTTTAGTGCCGATGCGATCGCCCACAGTGGCAATCACACCTCCCAGAATTAAAATTGCTGCTATCAGGATGTACCCGGTGGCCATCTTCAACTACCGCCAGAAATGCTTCCAGATACAGCCTACTACTTTCAACCATAGTCTGTGGGGGAAAGAAGATTGGCAAAAGTAGAATTTAGTCAATTTTTAAATTACCTCCGATTGTGGGTATTTTTTCTGAAAACACAACAGCTTACCAACTTTCTCCCCCAGCAGCTTTTACGTAAATTGCTTACTTAATGTGACAGGTTTATGCACAGTAATCTTTTTCTTGTGGATGGAAATCATTTTTTTCTCGCGTAAATCTCCCAGTAACCGGGTGACAGTAACGCGAGTAGAACCGATTGCTTCAGCGATCGCCTGATGAGATAGCTTCAAATCAATGGTAATGCCATCAGCACAGGGTACACCAAAATCTCGACAGAGAATTAACAAAAAGCTGATCAACCGAGAACCCATATCGCGGTGTGCAAGAGTTTCAATCATCATCTCTGTTTGGAGAATCCGCGAAGATAACCCCCGCAGCATCAACATTGATAATTCTGGATTTTCCTTGAGCGATTGCTCTACTTGTTCAATTGGTGCAGAAAGTAATTCTACCGCCGTGAAGGCAACTGCATGGTAGAATCTATCTGACTTATTACCCGTTAGCAATGACAAAACGCCAAAAACACTATTTTCCCGCAGCAGTGCTACCGTTATTTCTTCTCCTGCTTCATATACCCTGGAAAGTTTCACAGCACCCTTGAGAAGAAAATAAACTCGTTCGGCAGGATCGCCGGGAAAAAAGATCGTTTTGTTGCGTTCAAACGTCTCCACAACTGGCGGAAATGCTCCAGTTGCCATCTGACGAAAAACATTTGCTAGGGCTTTATCTTGTGTCACGATCATCTCCCTTCCCCTACCCAATGCCGGAAAAACAAAAACTGATTACCTAAGAATACACCTGAAAAATCAAGAAAGCACCGTCAACCTTTCTGTTTTTTCCTATACTCAAATCTTTTACTTTATATTCTTATGTTTATCATGATACCTAATTGTTGTTATTTTTAGCTAAAAATTGTTGATCAGTAGTTTCTCAAACTGAACTAACGAGGTTTTTTGGTAGAAAAATTGTCAATATCTTTATAACTTCTTAAACAATTAGCAGAAATTTTGTGGTTCTCAACACGCTACTGAATGATTTTTTTTGAAAAATCTCGTCCTCAACTAGTACAGCACGGCGTAAAATAAACCAACCATTCTCAATTGCTAAAAAGCTTACGACCTAATATTTTTGACTTTTGACTTTTGACTTTTGACTTCCGCGCAGCGGTACTAGGTCAAAATATACTCAGCTTCTAGTATAGAATAAGCTATTAACTATGCTCCTAATGATTGATCACATTGACCTATTTCTATGCTGAATCTGTCCGGAAAAAACGCCCTAGTCACAGGTATTGCCAATAACCGCTCCATTGCTTGGGGTATTGCTCAACAACTACACCAAGCAGGTGCTAACCTGGGCATTACCTATTTGCCAGATGAAAAAGGCAAATTCGAGAAAAAAGTCGCAGAGTTGGTAGAACCCCTCAAGCCCAGTCTATTCCTTCCCTGTAACGTTGAGAATGAGGAGCAAATTCAATCTACTTTTGAAACAGTGCGTCAGCAATGGGGTAAATTAGATATCCTCATTCACTGTCTGGCTTTTGCAAACAGAGATGATTTAACCGGAGATTTTAGTCAAACCTCCCGTTCTGGTTTCAATAAAGCTTTGGAAGTGAGTACCTATTCACTGGTACAGTTAAGCGGTGCTGCTAAACCTTTGATGACAGAAGGCGGTAGTATTATTACTCTCTCCTATTTGGGTGCAGTCCGAGCTATCCCTAACTATAACATCATGGGTGTAGCTAAAGCTGGATTAGAAGCCAGTGTTCGTTACTTAGCAGCAGAACTAGGACCCCAAAATATTCGCGTTAATGGTATTTCCGCAGGACCTATCCGCACTTTGGCATCCTCAGCAGTAGGCGGCATTTTGGATATGATTCATCATGTGGAAAAAGTTGCTCCCCTGCGTCGCACCGTCACACAATTAGAAGTAGGCAATACAGCAGCGTTCTTGTGTAGTGATTTGTCTAGTGGCATCACTGGGCAAATCCTCTATGTAGATGCAGGATATGAAATCATGGGAATGTAAAGAATAGGAGTTCAGGAGTTCAGGAGAAAGCAGATTGTTCTTTTCTCTGTCTCCTCTTCCACTAAGTTGCTCCATGTCAGGAGTTCAGGAGTTCAGGAGAAAGAAGATAGTTCTCTTCTCTGTCTCCTATTCCACTCAGTTACTCTATATCAAATTACAGATGACAAATTATAAATGACTACTAACCGCATTGCTACAGTTAAACGCACTACCGGGGAAACTGATGTGCAAGTAACTATCAACCTTGATGGTACAGGCATCTGCAAAGCTGCTACAGGGATTCCCTTTTTAGATCACATGATCCACCAAATTGCCTCTCATGGGCTGTTTGATTTGGATATTCAAGCCCAAGGTGACTGGGAAATTGATGATCACCACACTAATGAAGATGTGGGTATTACCTTGGGTCAAGCTTTACATCAAGCACTAGGTAATAAAAAAGGTATTGTCCGCTTTGGTAATTTCCTTGCACCCCTTGATGAAGCTTTGATTCAGGTGGCTTTGGACTTTTCTGGACGGCCTCATCTTAGTTATGGTTTAGATATTCCTACTCAACGGGTAGGAACTTATGATACTCAATTAGTAAGGGAATTTTTTGTAGCGTTGGTAAATCATAGTCAAATGACCTTGCATATTCGCCAACTTGATGGTGTTAATTCTCATCACATTATTGAAGCAACTTTTAAAGCCTTTGCTAGAGCTATGCGGATGGCGATTGAAATCGATCCTCGTCGTGCTGAGACTATTCCCAGTTCCAAAGGTGTGCTATAAGTTACTATTGGTATTTTTACAAAGCTACTTTTTTGGCGATAATTGACACATTCACATCCTCTAACTTGTAATCAATCAAACCCTGTCGGTAATTGGTAATTTGACTACAATGAATTCTGTTACAGACACCCTTGATCCTCAACTGCATCCTGTAGATCAGCCACCAGTAGTCCTTACTTCTGAGTTGCGAAAAGTCTATCACACGGGGTTTTGGCTGAATCAAAAAGTTGTATCTCTCAAAAGTTGTTCTTTACAAGTTTACCCAGGGGAAACCTTTGGTTTACTAGGTCCTAATGGTGCAGGAAAAACCACTCTGTTAAAACTTTTGCTGGGTATTATCCGCCCTTCTGCTGGCAGGGGATTATTATTAGGGAAGCCACTAGGCGATCGCTCTGTGAAGCAACGTATTGGTTACTTACCAGAAAATCCCTATTTATACGACTATCTCACCGGGTGGGAATTTTTGGAATTAGCTGCTGGGTTGTTCCAAATTCCCCACAAGGTACAACGTCAACGTATTCCCCAACTACTGGAATTAGTCGGTTTATCCCAAGCTGACGCGCGTAAAAAACAAATGCGTCGTTATTCTAAAGGAATGCTTCAGCGTGTTGGCATGGCTCAAGCATTAATTAATGATCCAGATTTAGTATTTTTAGATGAGCCTATGTCTGGACTTGATCCCTTGGGACGTTACCAAATGCGAGAAATTATTCTTTCTCTCAAAGCATCTGGGAAAACGATATTTTTCAACAGTCATGTTTTGAGTGAAGTAGAACAAATTTGCGATCGCATTGCTATCCTAACTAAAGGAGAATTAATTTGCGCTGGTTCTCTCCATGAACTGTTAGGCACAGAAAACACATATCATGTTAAAGGTCAAGGTGGTGATGGGGAAGTTCTGAAAAAAAGAATACCCCATTTACAATTTGAACCTGATGGCACTTGGCACGGTATTTTACAAGAAGATTACTATGATTTTCTTGCCAGTCTGCGATTAATGGGAGGAAAAATCATCACCATTAACTTATCTCGTCAATCTTTAGAAGAGTTCTTTATCCAACAGGTACAAAAACAAAATCAGTAATAATTCATAAGTCAGGAGCAACAATTAATTTTCTTCCTCTCCTTTCCCTGAACTCGTGTATTTATAATACAATTTTTTGACCTTTCCCCGACCCAAAGGTGCGGGGTTTATTAAGCAGCCCAAAAACGAACTCTTAAAGGTGTATCCAAAGCACCTATTATATTTAAATATAAATTCTGATTCTTAACTATTGACTAATTGAATAAAAATTGCTCTAATCGTTAACAATTAATTTATTTACACGAGTTCAGCTTTAAATTAACTTCACTAAAAATTGAGAATCCTTACTAAATTATATCCGGACTATCAGGATTACTTAAGAAGATAACATTGTTGGGGAACTTCAATAATTAAGTATAGTCAACATTAAAATGTTTAGACATTACAGTACAAATCCTACTCTCACATTCTCAGGTAAATATGCTTAATATACATTTGTGGAAAATTTTAACCCATTCAACCACGGCTGTAGTTTTATTAACAAGTGTCAATATTGCTTTACCATCTGTCAGCCTAGCGCAACAACGAAAAGTATCACCAAGCTCAACCATATCTACAGATTACTTATTAGGAGGCGGTGATCGGATACGTGTCAATGTATTTGAAGTACCCGAATACACAGGGGAATACCAAGTTCCCCCCGGTGGTGCGATTAATTTGCCTTTAATTGGCAGTATATCCGTTCTTGGATTAACAACCGAACAAGCATCTGACGAAATAGCCAGAAGATATGCTCGCTTTCTGAAACGTCCCCTAATTTCAGTTAATTTATTATCACCTCGTCCCATCAACGTTTTTGTAGCTGGGGAAGTAACACGACCAGGGTCTTACACTCTTAACTTACAGGGAAGTGGGGGAGATAGTCCTGGTGTACAATATCCAACAGTCCTAGCTGCACTCACCACAGCCCAAGGGGTAACACTAGCAGCAGATGTAACTAATGTACAATTACGTCGTAAGATAGGACGTTCTGGTGAACAAGTTATCAGTCTTAACTTAAAGGAAATCACCCAAACAGGCAGAATACCCCAAGATATTACCTTACGGGATGGAGACACCATAGTTGTACCCACCGGCACAAATTTCAACGTTGCTGAAGCCCGCAATTTATTTGCAGCTAACTATGCTGCTAGTCAAACAGCACCCCGCACAGTAGCCATTACCGGTCAAGTTCATCGTCCTGGTTCTTATCTGGTGTCACCAGGTGGTGGTGGTGGGAATGATGGTGGAGCGCCAGGAACTGGTTTACCAACTGTCATGCGAGCAATTCAACTAGCTGGGGGAATTACATCACAAGCCGATGTTCGCAGCATTAGAATTCGCCGTCCTACCAGAATTGGCTCAGAACAAAGTTTAAATATTAATCTCTGGGAATTATTGCAGAGTGGGGATCTCAATCAAGATGTGGTATTGCAAGATGGAGATACAATTGTTGTTCCCACCGCCACAGAGATTAACACAGCAGAAGTTACACAATTAGCCACTACTACTTTGTCACCTGCAAGAATTCAGGTAGGGGTAGTAGGAGAAGTTAAAAGACCGGGATTAACAGATTTACAACCTAATAGCTCTTTAAATCAGGCATTGTTAGCGGCTGGTGGCTTTAATGATGCTAGAGCTAGTAGCGGTGCTGTAGATTTGATTCGCCTCAATCCCAATGGTACTGTTACTAAGCGGGTAGTAAAAATAGATTTCTCCAAGGGAATTAATGAGGAAACCAATCCTATACTACGCAACAATGATGTAGTCGTAGTTCAACGTTCTGGTATTGCTAAGACTAGCGATACAGTTGGTACTGTATCTGGTCCTTTAGGCACTATCTTGGGTATTGTCAGATTGTTTTTTGGATTCTAGTTTACTGTTCACGCTTGAAGTCTTTTCTATTTTCCCAAAACAGAATAATGTATTTAAGCCTGCTAATGCAGGCTTGACTTTTTCAGAGATCAAAAAACTCTTGCTGTAAAGCAAGAGTCAAGAGTAAGAAGATTAATTGACTGTCAGTGATCAAAGAAATCTTAAAATCACTTAGTCGAGATCGTTCATGAACATAACTGGTTCGTTCTCACGGTCGATACCTTTCTCAAAACCACCAGCAGCAGCACGAGCCCGTCCTGCGTGCCACAAGTGACCAATGAGGAAGAAGAAACCTAACACGAAGTGAGAAGTAGCCAACCATGCACGGGGAGATACATAGTTGAAGGAGTTGATTTCGGTAGCCACACCACCTACAGAGTTCAAAGAACCCAGAGGAGCGTGAGTCATGTATTCAGCAGCGCGGCGAGCTTGCCAAGGCTGAATATCGTTCTTGATTTTTTCCAAGTCAAGACCGTTAGGACCGCGGAGAGGCTCTAACCAAGGGCCACGGAAATCCCAGAAGCGCATGGTTTCACCACCGAAGATGATTTCACCGGTAGGAGAACGCATCAAGTATTTACCAAGACCAGTCGGACCTTGAGCAGAACCAACGTTAGCACCTAAGCGTTGGTCACGAATCAAGAAGGTTAAAGCTTGTGCTTGAGAAGCTTCAGGGCCAGTAGGACCAAAGAATTCACTGGGGTAAACAGTGTTGTTGTACCAAACCATGATGGAAGCAATGAAGCCCATCAAGGAAAGAGCGCCCAAGCTATAGGACAGGTAAGCTTCACCAGACCAGATGAAAGCACGACGCGCCCAAGCAAAAGGCTTGGTAAAGATGTGCCAAATACCACCAGAGATACAAATTAAAGCAATCCAGATGTGACCGCCAATAACATCTTCCATGTTATCAACGCTGACAATCCAGCCTTCGCCACCGAAGGGAGCTTTAATTAAATAACCAAAGATGATGGCTGGGTTGAGGGTGGGGTTAGTAATCACACGCACATCACCACCACCAGGAGACCAGGTGTCATAAACACCACCGAAGAACATAGCCTTCAGCACCAGCAGCAACGCACCACATCCCAGGATGATTAGGTGGAAGCCGATGATGTTGGTCATCTTGTTCTTGTCTTTCCAGTCGTAACCAAAGAAAGAGGAATACTCTTCTAAGGTTTCTGGACCACGAACGGCATGATAGATACCGCCAAAACCGAGAACAGCGGAAGAAATGAGGTGCAGTACACCAGCTACAAAGTAGGGGAAGGTGTCGATAACTTCACCACCTGCACCAACGCCCCAACCTAATGTGGCGATGTGAGGGAGAAGAATCAACCCCTGTTCATACATGGGCTTTTCTGGGATAAAGTGAGCAACTTCAAATAAAGTCATTGCTCCAGCCCAGAAGACGATTAAACCAGCATGGGCAACGTGAGCGCCAAGTAGTTTACCAGACAGGTTAATTAAACGAGCGTTTCCAGACCACCAAGCAAAACCGCTTGATTCTTGATCGCGTCCGCCGCTTATAACTGATCTATTAGAGAGCGTTACCACGTGGTAGTACCTCCTCTGGGAATACGAACTGTTCGTGGGGTTGGTCTTGAGGAGCCATCCAAGCGCGGATACCCTCATTTAACAAAATGTTTTTGGTATAGAAAGTTTCAAACTCTGGGTCTTCTGCTGCCCGTAATTCTTGGGAAACGAAGTCATAAGCCCGCAGGTTTAAAGCTAAACCGACAATTCCGACTGCGCTCATCCACAAGCCTGTGACGGGGACGAACAACATGAAGAAGTGTAACCAACGTTTGTTAGAGAAAGCAATCCCGAAAATCTGTGACCAGAAACGGTTTGCTGTCACCATGGAGTAGGTTTCTTCAGCTTGGGTAGGATTGAATGCGGGGAATGTATTAGAACCTTCGCCGTCTTCAAATAGGGTGTTTTCTACTGTTGCACCGTGAATAGCACAAAGTAAAGCACCACCTAAGATACCCGCTACTCCCATCATGTGGAAGGGGTTCAGTGTCCAGTTGTGGAAACCTTGCAGGAACAACAGGAAACGGAAGATTGCGGCTACTCCGAAACTGGGTGCAAAGAACCAGCTAGATTGTCCCAAAGGATACATCAAGAAGACGCTGACGAATACGGCGATGGGACCGGAAAATGCTAGAGCGTTGTAAGGACGAATGCCTACGAGTCTAGCAATTTCAAATTGACGTAACATGAAGCCAATTAGACCGAAAGCTCCGTGTAAAGCAACAAATGGCCATAGACCACCTAGTTGAAACCAACGGGTTAAGTTGCCTTGAGCTTCTGGTCCCCAGAGCAACAATAGGGAATGTCCCATGCTGTCTGCGGGTGTGGATACTGCCACTGTGAGGAAGTTAGCGCCTTCTAAATAGGAGGATGCTAAACCGTGGGTGTACCAGGAGGTGACAAAGGTTGTACCGGTGAGCCAACCGCCTAGTGCGAGGAAGGCACAGGGGAATAATAATATTCCTGACCAACCTACGAATACGAAGCGATCGCGCTTCAACCAGTCGTCTAGTACGTCAAACCACCCTCTTGAGGGGGCGCGTCCAACTGCGATGGTCATTGAACTAAAATCCTCTTTTTTACTAAAATTGCGACGTTTTTAAGGCAGGATGCTTTTGGAGGTTGTTTCCTGAGCGACTGCCGCGAGGAATTCAACGTTTTTTTGACACTCTTTAACTACCTGTAGGTAGCTAAGATGCTGAGAATTGATTGCCTAACTAATTAGGCTTTTCTCAGAATTATGCCATTACGCTTACCACTCCCCGGTAATCCAGCTTGTGGTAACTTAATGATTCTTAACTTATCACATTCGTCAGGGTTTGCGCTGGAGATACGCAAATTAATTGGATCTTGAGGAGGTTAAATATTATGGATATCAGAATTTTAACAAAATGACACACCTTTTCTCATAAATCTTATAACTTGGAATGAGGAGTTATAGGAGTCAGGAGTATGGCTGGCGCCAGAAGAATTTTTCACCCCTGCACCCTCACAAATTCAGGAGTATGGGTAACGGAAATTAACCTTCCACAATATTTGATAAAATTATCAGCGACTTGAGAAAATATATTTTGATGGTTTGGGTGAGGTTAAACTCTAGATCCATACCTGTCTCATTACCCATTCCCCTGTTCACAAAGAGTATCTAACGGTCTAAGGTAGTTCAAATGACGGCATCAACAACGATTAATAAAAGCGATGGTCTCCTGCATCAAAACGTTCTCGGTTCTCGTCGGTTGAGTAACTACTGGTGGGCAACTATTGTTAGTTTAGGAGCATCTGGCTTTTTGTTGGCTGGCATTTCCAGCTATCTCAAAGTCAATTTACTCATTGTCACCGATCCCACTCAATTGGTATTTGTCCCTCAAGGATTGGTGATGGGATTATATGGCATAGCTGGTGTACTGTTAGCCTTATACTTGTGGCTAGTTATTTTATGGGATGTAGGCGGCGGTTACAACGAATTTAATCAGGAAACTGGTAAATTCAAAATTTTCCGCTGGGGGTTTCCTGGTAAAAACCGCCAAATTGAAATTGAAAATCGCATCCAAGACGTACAATCTGTACGCATCTCAATTAAGGAAGGTCTAAATCCTCAACGCGCACTTTATCTCAAGGTGAAGGGAAGAAGAGATATTCCTCTGACAAGGGTAGGTCAACCCTTATCTTTGGCTGAGTTAGAAACTCAAGGCGCTCAGTTAGCACGCTTTTTAGGTGTACCCTTAGAAGGACTGTAAGAATTTTGGATTTTGGATTGTTTTTGTTAACTCCAATCTAAAATCTAAAATCTAAAATCTAAAATTTTCTTCCCCCAGTCCCCAGTAAAGAGTCCCCAGTCCCTAATCATCAGTGCCTAATCTAAAATCCAAAATTGCTAAGATACTGTGGTTGAGTCAGTAACTGTCAATGCGGTTAAAATTTTCACAATTTTTAGTGCTTGTGTTGATGATTGGTAGTTTGACGTTGGCAGGATGTTCGGCAGAGCAAGTTGCTTCTAGTACATCTCCATCTGCGACAGATGCTTCAAAGCCAACCCAGACAAGTTCCAAGTCCACTGCACAAGCAAAAACCCCATCAAAAAATAATAGTGAGAGTGTTCCAGGAATGAATAATTTACCACGGCTCGAAGGTAAAGCGACTGTAGTCATGACAGTTAACGGCGCACCAATTACCATCGAAGTCGATGGTGAGAATGCTCCCATAACTGCGGGAAATTTTGTTGATTTAGTTCAAAAGGGTGTTTACAACGGTTTAGTATTCCATCGGGTTGTACGTGAACCTCAGCCGTTTGTAGTACAAGGTGGTGATCCTAAAGGAGATGGAACTGGTGGCTATATAGACCCAAATTCAAAACCAAAAACTGAACGCCGTATACCATTAGAAATTAAGCCTGAAGGTGCAGATGAACCAGTTTACGGTAAAACAATTACTAAAAAACCTGTTTTGACTCACAAGCTTGGTGCAGTAGCAATGGCAAGATCCCAAATGCCTAATTCTGCTTCTTCTCAGTTTTATTTTACTCTAGCGGATCAGGGATTTTTGGATGGTAACTACGCCGTTTTCGGTTATGTTACCGATGGCTTTGATGTGGTTAACAAAATTCAGCAGGGCGATCTCATTGCTTCTGCTAAAGTCATTAAAGGTGCTGAAAACTTGAAAAATCCCCAGTAGTTAGTTAACAGAGGCAACAGGGGACAGGGAACAGGAGACAGGGAAGAGGTAATATTTATTCTGACTCCTGAACGGCAGTTGCTCCACTTGGGGTTTCCCCAAGACCGCACTGCCTCCTCCTGACTCCTCATCTAAAATCTAAAATCTAAAATCTAAAATCTAAAATCTAAAATCTAAAATTGATTAGGGTTGTTGTCACTGGTATTGGTTTAGTTTCTGCTCTAGGTAACAGTTTAGAAGATAGCTGGCAAAATTTACTAGCTCGGAAAACGGCAATTAAATTACATCAACTATTTCCAGAGCTAGGAATAATTCCTCTGGGTTTAATTGGTCAACAACCTTCTGATTTAAGTACCCTGACTCAAAGGGTTGTTATTGATGCTTTACAAGATGCTGAATTAGTAACGCCTTTACCTGATTGTGCGGTAGTCATTGGTTCTAGTCGCAGCTATCAAGCATCTTGGGAAAAGTTTGCAAGACAGATGTATATTAATGATACTAACCCTGAATTATTAAATCTAGAAAATTTAGAACCTTGGTTGGATACTTTACCACAGATGAATGCGATCGCTGTCGCTAGACAAATCGGGTCTTGTGGTACAGTTTTAGCACCAATGGCCGCTTGTGCTACGGGAATTTGGGCAATTTCCCAAGCTACAATGTTAATTCAAACTGGTCAATGTCAACGAGCGATCGCTGGTGCTGTGGAAGCACCTATTACCCCCCTGACCATCTGTGGATTTCAGCAAATGGGAGCTTTAGCAAAAACAGGCGCTTATCCTTTTGATTTAAACCGAGAAGGTTTAGTATTAGGTGAAGGTGGTGCGGTATTTGTTCTCGAATCTGCGGAGTTGGTAAAACAGCGTCAAGTCAAGCCAGAAAATATTTATGGAGAAATTCTTGGTTTTGGGTTGACAGCAGATGCGTTTCATGGTAATAAACCAGAGACACAAGGAAAAAGTGCGATCGCTGCTATCAAGCAATGTTTAGAACGCAGTTTTTTAACACCCGCAGATATAGACTACATTCATGCTCATGGTACGGCTACCCTCCTCAATGACCGTATAGAAAGCAAAATAATACAGTATTTATTTCCCCCAATAGTAGCAATTAGTTCTACCAAAGGTGCTACAGGGCATACACTAGGAGCATCAGGAGCTTTAGGTGTAGCATTTTGCCTTATGGCTTTAAAGCATAAAATATTACCTCCTTGTGTGGGATTGCAACAACCAGAATTAGATTTAAGTTTTGTAACAGCAGCAAGAGAAAGTGAAATACAGCGAGTGCTGTGTTTTAGTTTTGGTTTTGGTGGACAAAATACAGCGATCGCTTTAGGTAGTAACAATTTGATATATTGATATAAGTGATAAATTTGAAACTATGAGAGAGTAATTAACTAGTTATTGTGAGCTTTTTTGTATCGGAACACGGTTGATAAATATCACGTCTTTTAAGTTTTACATCGTGTGTAAAAAATTATCAAATTATTCAGGCTAGTGAGTAAAGCTTTATTTAAGCCTTGTATCACATACTATTGAGTCATTCCAGCCATCGTAGTCAGGGGATGCACAACTATCTAACCAGACTACATCTCTAGACCTAGAGTAAATTCACAAAACCTAGTTTTAAAGTATTGAGAGTATAAAAGAATTAATCCAGGGGATATTTAACCATGAAAATGCTCCAGACATATCTATACTTTCTTGTATTTTCTTTAACTTTATACCCTGTTGCTCCCTCCGTACTAGCTCAGTCATACCCAACAAAAAAAACTTGGCAAACAAGTCAAAAATTGAAGCCTCTAGTAGATAATCAATCTAATCCTCTAGCTATAGGTGCTGGAATCCGATTTAAACCACCAATAGATGATAACCCCAACCCTCCAACATCTGGTGCTGCAACCCGTGGGTCTTCATGTCTGGAAAAACAGGTAATGACTCCCCTGCTCCCTACCAATAAATCAGGACTGACCTTCAAGAAGTATCCCACATTTACTTGGCATATACCTCCGACTTCGGTCAAAAATGCTGAATTTGTGATTATCACTGATGGAAACCAGAAAGATGGAGAGGAGAAAGTATTTTATCAAACAACTTTGACCCTTCCCGAAAAACCAGGAATTGTCAGCTTTACTTTACCTAAAACTGTAGCTCCGCTAGAAGTCAATACTACTTATCGTTGGTATCTAACTCTGATTTGCGATGCTGAAGACTATAGCAGCAATCCTAATATAGAGGGTTTGGTCAAACGCATCCCAGCACAATTACCCTTATTAGAGTCTTTAGCAAAGCCAAACTTACTCCAGATAGCAACTAGCTATGCACAAGCTGGAATTTGGTATGATGCACTGGATTTGTTGGTTAAATTACGTTGCAATCAGCCCCATAACCCAATATTAAAGCTAAATTGGAGACAATTTTTAGACTCTGTGGAATTAAATAATATTGCATCTGAGCCATTAGTCAATTCTTGCAAAATCAAGAATTAATAATTTTTTTGTATGTGGGAAAAACTGAAAAGGCGAATATGGGAATGGCGTGGTGTTATTATTGCTGTTCCCAATGTGACATTAATTGTTATAGCAATCCGTTTAACTGGACTGCTTCAGTCTCTAGAATTAATAGCATTAGATCAATTGTTTATTTTACGTCCACAAGAAACAATTGATCATCGTATAATTATAGTTGAAATTAATGAGCAGGATATCACTAATCAGAAAAGTTGGCCAATTTCTGACTTAGCATTAACCAAATTATTGCATAAAATTAAACAGCAAAATCCCAGAGCTATCGGCTTAGATATTTATCGTAACTTACCAGTAAATCCTGGACATGAAGACCTAGCTAATTTATTTGAATCTACACCTAATTTGATAGGTATTGAAAAGTTATTGGAAAGTACAGATAGTTCCTTAGTCCAGCCATCACCTATTTTGAAAAGACTTCAACAAGTGGGAGGAAATGACCTACCTATTGATGATGACGGGAAAATTCGCCGGGGATTTTTGTATTTTTATTTAAGTAAAAAAGATTATAGAGAAAGCCTCAGCCTTAAATTAGCACTGTTATATTTAAAAGCTGAAGGAATAACTGAACAAGCAGCAATTACTAATCCCAAATACTTACAACTAGGACGGGGAATTTTCTCCAGGTTTGATGCTAATTATGGTGGCTACATTAGGGAAAATGACGGCAGTTATCAAATACTATTAAACTATCGAGGGAACAAACAGAAATTTCCTACTGTTTCCCTGACAGATGTTTTAGAAAATCGTGTCAAACCAGATTTAATGCTAGGAAAAATAGTTTTAATTGGTTCCACTGCCGAGAGTTTAAGAGATATATTTTTTACACCTTATAGTAGTAACTTATTTGAGCCATCAAAAAGAATGACAGGTGTAAATATTCATGCAAATTTAACTAGTCAAATATTGAGTTCAGCTATAGATGACCGTCCGCAAATTCAGTCTTGGTCTGAATCTCAAGAATGGCTATGGATTTTACTTTGGTCTACTATTGGCGCTATATTATGCTGGCAACAACGTCACAATATATATCTAATTAGTGTCAGTGTTTTGATCGCTAGTATTGCTTTGATTTACTGTTGTTTTTTAGCATTTCTGTATGGTTGGTGGATTCCTTTAGTACCACCAATATTGGCCTTAGCAGGATCAACAATTACTATTATTCAATATATTGCCCACAGTGCCAATAATATGCAGAAAACCTTTGGACGTTATCTCACAGATGAAGTTGTCACTAATTTAATAGATACACCTTCTGGTTTAAAACTAGGAGGAGAACGGAGAAAAGTCACTATTTTAGTTTCTGATGTCCGGGGATTTTCTGCGATTTCTGAAGAATATCCACCAGAACAGGTAGTAGAAATTCTCAATCTTTATTTAGAAGTTATGACTGATGTGATTAATCAGCATAAAGGTACAATTAATGATTTTATGGGTGATGGAATTTTGGTAATGTTTGGTGCGCCTATTAGTCGTGAAGATGATTCTCAACGAGCAATTGCTTGTGCTGTGTCCATGCAATTAGCAATGGAAAAGGTAAATAAAAAAAATCAGCAAATGAATTTACCAATTTTAGAAATGGGAATTGGGATCAATACAGGAGAAGTTGTAGCCGGAAATATTGGTTCTCAAAAACGGGCTGAATATACAGTTATTGGCAGTCATGTAAATTTAGCTGCTCGCATTGAGTCCTATTCTGTAGGAGGACAGATTTTAATTTCTGAGCATACTTGGCAAGATGCCAATATTGATTTGAGAATTGATAGCCAATTTCCAGTAGAACCAAAAGGAATTAAACATCCCATCAATATTTATGAAATTGGTGGTATCGGTGGAAAATATAATTTATATTTACCCAAGGTCGATGAGGATATAGAGATTATGAGTGAGGAATTACCTATTGAATTTATTGTTTTACACGGTAAACACGCAGATGGAAAACTCTTACCTGGTGCATTAGTCGGATTGTCAGAAAATGGCGCACAATTGCGTTATAAATATGATTTGGAAATAAAAACTAATATCAAACTCAAATTATTAACAGAAACATCTCTGGTTACAGAAGCACCAGATATATATGCCAAGGTTATTAAAAAATTTGATGTGACGGAAAATATTTTTTTGATTCGGTTTACAGGAATTCCTCCCAAGGGACTCCAACGATTGAGGAAAGTAAGAGACAAGATTTAGATTAATATATAGCAATCCTATTTGATTTATGAACGGCGTTTTTAAAACGAACCGCTCCAGACGCAGAGAGCGCAGAGGTAGAGAAAAAGAGGTGTTCATATCTTATTTAGGATTGCTATATAGCAATCCTATTAGAATTGAGAACTTATTTGTGAGGTAATTACTGAATTTTTTTAAATTGAGAATAATTGCTCAGAGTTTCCTCAATATCTTGTAAAATCGGTTGGCAGCTAATTCTGAGGTAAAAAGCTTTGTTAGCAGCTTTACTTTACGGACAAGAAAATTTACGTCTGGAACAAGTCCCAGATCCAACTCCCGCAGATGGGGAAGTGGTTATTCAGGTAGGAGCAGCTACTACCTGTGGTACAGATTTGAAGGTGTGGCGACGTGGTGGCCATGCTAGGATGTTGACACCTCCAACGCTGTTTGGTCATGAAGCAGCAGGAACGGTTGTTGCTGTTGGTGCTGGTGTGAATAACTGGCAGGTAGGTGATCGCATTGTCGCTAATAATTCTGCCCCCTGCATGAAATGTTTTTTTTGCCAACGTCAAGAATATTCACTTTGTCCAAATTTGACCTGGAATAATGGCACTTTTGCTGAATATCTCAAGATTCCTGCACCTATTGTCCAGCATAATCTGTTGCAGATCCCCGATGAATTGCCGTTTGCTTTAGCAGCGATGACTGAGCCTTTAGCCTGTGTTCTGCACGGGTTGGGGCGTTCTCATGTCAAACCTCAAGACCGGGTAGTTGTGCTGGGAGATGGGGCTATTGGGTTAATGTTTGTGGCGGTTTTAGCGGCGGAAAAAAAAGCTGAGGTGTTGCTGTGGGGGGGTAATGACCAACGGCTAGAAATTGGCAAAAAATTAGCTGCAGCACAGACTTTTAATTATCATCAAGTTGCTGATATTCCTGGTGCAGTCAAGGAGTTAACTCAAGGCTGGGGTGCAGATGTGGTGATAGAAGCTACCGGAGTTCCTAGTGTTTGGGAAGTAGCGATCGCTTGCGCTCGTCCTGGTGCGACTGTAAATTTATTTGGTGGCTGTCCTAGAGATACAACGATTTCAGTCAATACAGAACAGCTACATTATAGTGAATTAACTTTAAAAGGTGTGTTTCACAATACTCCTGAATATGTAAAGGCTGCTTTGTCACTCATAGCTAGTAGGAAAATTCCTTTTGAGTTACTCATTAGTGAACAACGCCCATTAAAAGATTTAGAACAGGTGTTTACGGATATGAAAGCACGTAAGGTTATTAAGGTGGCGATCTTACCTTCCCATCCCAGTTCTTGATGAATATGGACTCAGATCCTCGACTTCTCAAATAAGTCAGGGATCTATCTCCTGATCTTGACTTAACTTAGTGGTAATTATTTTAGCTTTGCAGTCCTAACGAAAAGCTCAATCTTGAGATAAAGTTTAATGCTATGGAAAAGACAGGGAAAACTATTTTCAATGGTGATGTTATTCGTAAATAGGAAAATGATCAAAAAATATCTGCGTAACTTTTTAATTTTTTCTTGCCCTATTATACCTTACGTATCCTGCGAAATACTGGTAAATTCTCCAGCCCAAGCATTACCAGGACAAAGCACAGAGGAAGTAATCACTTGGATTCAAGCCCATCCAACTCTTCGCCCTAGAAGTGGGGAAAGATTGTTTGTGAGTAAGAGTGATACAGCAGCCCAAAGGTTCACTTTTCAAGCGTCGGTATTACCACCAGGTAAGGTGACATTTACTAAAGACCGCAGCACCATTCGTACTGAACGCATGACTATGTATGATGGTGTTAATGGTGTTACACTTCAGCGCCTTGAGGAGTCTTTGCGGATCATTTATGGAGTAGATATTTATCAAGACTATAATCGCGCTCAGATAGTTTATGATTATCCTAACCAAAGTGCAATTAATCAAGCAAGGTTGGCAAAAACCCCAATTCGGGAGGCTTTAACAGGAGAATTACGAGTAGGCGATCGCTACGCCTATTGGATAGAAATTGCTAAACCCAGAGAAGGTAAAGCTTTGAGTGGGAAGGTAACGGTTTTTCTGAAGTCTGATCTAGACAAGTTAGAAGCAGAACTCAGAACACGTTAGTTGAAACTCCCGGTTTCCCATGTACCTGAAAAAATACTTTCAGCTGCTAGGGAAATGCGTTGTAAATCTTCTTTTAGCAGTGGCGGCCATTCAATACCTGCTTTGCGTCCTGTAGCAAATAATTGTAAAGCTCTAATACCCAATTTATATAAGGCCAAGGCTAGTTCTTTATCTAAGCTATTAGCATCTTTTAGAGCTTCAAACACCACTTTTAAGGCTAACAAAACGGAGGTAATTTGACCTGGTACTGGTGGTCTTCCTTGTTTTAGGCGATTTAACAAGGTATCTGGGTTTTGATCGGTTGCTGTTTGGTCTATGAGTAGTTTGCGTGCTATTTCGTAGTTCATGCATCCAGCTTACCAGAACTAGGGTTAATTAACAGTGTAGGTGAATGTCAAAGCAAAGCTTTAAAAGCAAAAAGCAACCCACCCCGCACTCGGAATGGGTTACTTTTATTCTTCGCAAATTAAGGATTGATGGGAAGTTTAGTAGCGACCACGACCGCCGCCGCCACCACCGTAACCACCGCGACCGCCGCCACCACCACCGTAGCCACCACCACGGTCTTCTTTGGGCTTGGCTTTATTAACTTTTAAATCGCGACCCATCCATTCAGCACCATCTAGTGCTTCAATAGCTGCTGTTTCTTCTGCTTCTGTACCCATTTCCACGAAAGCAAAACCGCGTACACGGCCTGTTTCCCGGTCAGTGGGAATCTGAACACGCTTTACAGTACCATATTCTGCAAATACGGAAGTTAAAGCATCCTGTGTAACTTCGTAAGAAAGATTACCTACGTAAACTGACATATTATGTCTCCAAAATCACGAGTTTGTAGAGATTTAGATTTCGGAGAGCAGTCTGTAAATACCACAAGTAAAAAGCCTGTCAATACTAACAACAAAACGCTAATCGCCGAATTAATTCTCTCTCTCATCATGACATACAAATCAAATTTTTGGGGCAAGACTTTACAAAATTTTCATAAATTTTCTCAAAAATTTTGTCAATCATGCCGGACTGGGTGCTGGTGAGAATTTTAAGCTGATAACTGAGGGTTGCTCGCTACTTATGATGATTGACATTGTTGAACAAGTTGAAAATGGTGACAGATACAGCGGGAGTCAGGAGAGGCGAACGGCCGTTCGCCCGTACAGGAGTGAAACAGGCGAATGTGTATAGGGTTCATTTTTTATTCTGTACGTCATTGATCTGCAATCTGCTGTATAAAGATGAAAAGCCTATATAGCAAGACTTTAACAATCCAAAAAAGTATCAGTCTCAATGCGCTTTTCTAAGTATTGGCCAATCATTAACTGCTCACCAGCACGGGAAATAATACTTTGTCTGGTGCGATATTTATCACCAATGAGTTTGATTTCTTCCTCAAATACTGAATTATTGTACTCAGTTCGCAAACACAGGGTTTTCAGGCTGGGAAAATTATATTGAGCGGTGACTGGTTTGGTTGTTGCAAAACCGCGATCGCGATACAAAATATTTCCCAAAGCACCAAACACAGTCTCACCACTGGCTTCTTTTTTATTGTTGTGTGAATTGATACTTTCCCAAGTAACTTTTGCACCACAAGTCAAACTTCCTAAATCCAGCAAATCGTGTAACTGAGCCAAATTTTGCAATTCATCATCCCCCTGTGCCAAAAACCGGATAGTAATAATACTTACTATTTCCTTAGTTTCTCCTGCGGGTAAGGTGTAATAACGCCGTTCAGAGCGCCATTGACCTTCTGAAGCTTGGAAAAACTCAGCAATCTGCTGTTCATCAGCAGTTTGGGCAATTTTGAGCAGTGATGTCACTTGTTACCTTCCTCACCTAAAAGTCAAGCAGTTGCTTGGGTGGCTGTACCTGTTTTGCTTTATGTATGACCATGACTGGTCAAAACCCCGCAATATACTATAGCAGTTACAAAAGCAATATTTGTTTAATATTCTTAATATATACACCAAAACTTGAAAAATACTAGTTTGTTAGGCACATTTTTAATGATGACTAGGTACTGGATGAACTTAATTTAGTGTTGAGCAACTAAATCATGACCTATTTCCTATTACCTATTGCTGGCATAATCTTTATACTAACTTTATAATCTTGGAGATTGTCAGAAATTATATACATCTATATCTACAGGATATGGAGAGAATTCTGTCAGTTTTATTGAGTAAAAAAAGTAATTTGGAATACATAAAGAAATAGCATAATTTGACTGCTACCATTTGTAATTCATACCTATTCCAAATTACTGGCAAATAAATGGCTGTATGAGTGCAAAGACTGCCCAATTGGAGAAAAATTCATGGTTTTGGACACAAATAAGTCACAAAAACAGGTGAAAACATCAACTCCTATAGTTGTCAGCCCAGTGATGAATAAACTGATGAACAAGCAAAATTTATTCATGTTCTGGATGCTATTACTGGGATTACTAACAGCCAGTTGTGGTTCATTACCGAAAGAATCAGCCGAAGCTCAATCGAGGCGGCCTGGTGGTGGAGAAAGAGGTAATAGTGAAACATCTGTAGATGTAGCGATCGCTCGGACAAACCAATTACGTCCCCCAGCAGATTATATAGGTAACACCACCCCATATCGGACGGTATCAGTGCGATCGCAAGTAGAAGGAAGACTGCTGTCCTTAAATCTAGATGTGGGAGATACAGTCACACAAGGACAAATCATTAGCCAGTTAGATGATGTTTTGCTGGTAACAGCATTACAGCAAGCAGAAGCAGAACTAGCCGCCAGTCAATCAGAAGTAGCCAGAGCGATGACGCAGGTAAGTAATGCTCAAGTAGAAGTCGAAAAGGCAAAGCTAGAACTGATCCAAGCCCAAGCTGACTCCCAAAGACAGCAACAATTATTGAAAGAAGGAGCAATTTCCGAACAAACTGCCCAACAAACCAGAACCCAAGCCCAAACAGCCAAACAAACCCTACAAGCGACTATTGAACAAGTTCGCACAGAAAAACAAGCCGTAGCAGCCGCCCAAGGTAGAGTATTTGCCCAAAAAGCAATAGTTAAAGCCGCTAAAGAACGCCGTTCCTACTCCCGCTTAATCTCCCCCATCGCTGGCGTAGTTACAGAAAAAGTTACAGAACCCGGTAATCTCCTGCAACCAGGAAGCGAAGTCTTAAAAATTGCTGACTTGAGCCGGATTAAAGTTATAGTTCAAGTTTCTGAATTGGAATTAGCAAAAATACAGGTTGGGGGATCTGTGCAAGTGCGTTTAGATGCCTTTCCCGATCAAACAATCATAGGTAGAGTAGCGCGTATTTCTCCATCTGCTGATAGCACAGCCCGGTTAATACCGATAGAAGTAGTCATTCCCAACAGTGGCGGGAAAATTGGTAGCGGACTACTGGCACGAGTTAATTTTAACACCCAAACACCACAGCGAGTCGTGGTGTCACAAACAGCAATTAATGGAACAGATCAACAAACAAAATCAGAAAACAGCACAGGAACGGTATTTATCGTCCAAGAAACCGAAGGTAAATTCAAAGTAAAAGAGAAATCTGTAACTTTGGGGAAAAAAGCTGATGGGAATGTAGAAGTTCTTTCTGGGTTACAACCAGGAGCAAGTTATGTTGTTCGTAGCAGTAAGCCTTTAAAAGATGGTGAAATTGTCCAGTTATCAATATTGTCAGAAGGCAGGAGCCAGGAGCCAGGAGGCAGAAGGCAGGAGCCAGGAGCCAGGAGCCAGGAGCCAGGAGGCAGAAGGTAAGAGAAAGAAACATATTTATTCCCAGTCCCCAGTCCCCAGTCCCCAGTCCCCAGTCCCCAGTCCCCAGTCACCTGTGATCAAGATGCAAACAACAAACAAGAACGGCTTTAGTATTAGCGCCATTTCTATCCGTCAGCATATCGGTACTTTGATGCTGACTTTGGCTGTAATTGTCATGGGCGTATTTTTCATTATTCGTTTACCTGTAGATTTACTGCCATCAATTACTTATCCCCGCATTGGTGTGCGAATAGAAGCACCGGGAATTTCTCCAGAAGTAGCAGTTGATGAAATCACTAAACGTCTAGAAGAAGCTTTTTCAGCAACAGAAGGTGTTATTCAAGTTTTTTCTCAGACCCGTGAAGGTCAAGTGAGTTTAGATTTGTATTTTCAACCAGGAGGAAATATTGATCAGGCATTGAATGATGCTACAGCTACTTTTAATAGAGCCAGAAATAGATTACCAGATACTATTCAAGAACCGCGTTTATTCAAAGTCGATCCTTCCCAATTACCAGTTTATGAATTTGCACTCACTTCACCTACTCTTAAAAGTGTTGATTTGCGAGTTTTTGCCCAAGAAGAATTAGCTCGTGAATTGGGAGTAGTACCAGGTGTAGCGGTAGTAGATGTCTCAGGAGGAGTCCAGGAAGAAATTAAAGTCAATATTGATTTAGAGCGTCTTCAAGCTATTGGTGTCGGTTTAACTGATGTTTTAAACGAGCTGCAAAATCGTAACCAAGATATTTCTGGAGGTAGAATTTTAGGATCAAATTCTGAACCGTTAACTCGGACTGTGGGACGCTTTCAAAATGCAGAGGAAATAAACGATCTTTCCTTTGAAGTATCCACATCTAATTCTAATATCACAAATCGCGTTTATTTGCGTGACTTTGCCCAAGTTATTGACGGTTCAGAAAAACAGCGGGTTTACGTTTTACTCGATGGACAAGAAGCGGTAAAAGTCAGCATTCAAAAACAAGCAGATGCGAATACCGTCAACGTTGTTGATGGAGTCAAAAAAAGATTAGAAGAACTGAAACAAGCTGGTGTTATTCCTCCCGAAGCAACTTTTACTGCTACTTTAGATGAATCAATATTTATCCGTAATTCTCTAGCTAATGTTACCACTTCCGGGTTAATTGGTTCAGGGTTAGCAGCAATCGCTGTTCTCCTATTTTTAGGTTCTCTACGGCAAACTTTCATTATTGTCCTGTCTATTCCCTTAGCAACCTTAGCAGCAATAATTATGATGGGATTATTTGGTTTATCCCTGAATATTTTTAGCTTAGGTGGTTTAGCATTAGGTGTGGGAATTGTAGTTGATAATTCCATCGTCATGTTAGAAAATATTGCCGAAGGAATTAATCAATCAAAATCACAAAATCAAACATCAAAATTATCACCTGAGTTGGTTATTCAACAAGCAGCACAAAGCAGTCAGGAAGTTGAATCTGCTTTACTTGCTTCTACCAGTACAAACTTAGTAGCAGTATTACCATTTTTGTTAATTGGTGGTTTTATTTCATTACTATTTAATGAGTTAATTCTCACCATCAGCTTTTCCGTAGCAGCTTCAATTTTAATTGCTGTCACCGTTGTCCCCATGTTGACATCGCGGTTATTAGCGTTACCAATTCCTATTTCCCTAACTAATTTTTGGTTTTTCCAGGCATTTAATCGCCGTTTTGAAGCAGCTACAAGAGCATACAGCAGTTTTCTAACTGGAGTAGTACGGTGGCGGTTATTAACAATTGCGATCGCCATTATTTTATTAGGTGGCGGTAGTTATTGGATAGCACCTCAACTTCCCCAAGAAATTATTCCCCCCATCAACACCGGACAAGTTAGTTTAATAGCTCAATTTCCCCCCGGTACACCTTTAGAAACCAACCAAAAAGTGATGAAGGCGGTAGATGATATTCTCCTTCAACAACCAGAAACAGAATATGTTTTCTCCACAGTTGGCGGTTTTCTCTTTGGTGCTAATAGTACCGCCAACCCCCTGCGGAGTTCCAGCACCATCACCCTGAAACCAAACTCAGATATAGAGAATTATATTGAACGTGTCACCAAAGAATTTAGCAAGCTGAATTTAGTAGATATTCGTTTGCGTCTTTCCCCTGGTAGAGTGCGGGGTTTAATTCTCAACAACTCTCCTGTTCGTGGTGCTGACGTTGACATCATTCTCCAAGGAAATAAATCAGATACTTTAGAAAAAGCCGGTCGTGAATTATTAAAAACCTTAGAAGAGAAAGTCACCGCCGTTAGATTTCGTCCTGACGCAGACGCAAGACAACCAGAAATCCAGATTTTACCAAATTGGGAACGAGTTGCAAATGTGGGTTTAAATACCAAAGATATTGGCGATACAATTCAGACCGCAATTACAGGCAGTATACCGACCCAACTGCAACGCAGTAACCGTTTGATTGATGTGCGAGTTGAGTTAGATAAAGATTCGGTAAAAACAGTTTCTCAGTTAGAGAGATTACCTTTATTTGTAGATAACAATTACCAAATTCGTTTGAGTGATGTAGCGACAATTGCCGAAGGTCAAGCACCAGGAGAAATTCAACGTATTAACCAGCGTCAAGTCTTTTTAATTGCTGGTAATTTGGCAGAAGGAGCAAGTCTGAGTCAAGCTTTAAATCAAGTTAATGAAGTCCTCAAAAATGCCGATTTTCCTCAAGGTATAAGTCTTTTACCCAGTGCCACAGTAGAATCAAATCAACAACTACAAAACTCGCTGCAACTGTTAGGAGGTTTGGCGATCTTTTTAGTCTTTGTGGTGATGGCTGTACAATACAATTCTCTGATTGACCCTTTGGTAATTCTGTTTACCATTCCTCTAGCATTAGCTGGGGGTATTTTTGGGCTTTATATGACCGAAACTGCCATTGGTGCAACGGTAATTGTGGGTGCAGTTTTATTAGTAGGTATTGTGGTTAATAACGCCATTATTATGGTCGAATTAGCAAATCAAATTCGAGAACGAGAACAAATAGATCGTCGTACCGCAATTTTAAAAGCTGCACCCCAACGTTTACGCCCCATTTTAATGACTACAATTACTACAGTTTTAGGGATGTTTCCCCTAGCTTTGGGAATTGGAGAAGGTTCAGAATTTCTTCAACCTTTGGGTGTGGTAGTCTTTTCTGGGTTGTCTTTAGCAACACTATTAACTCTATTTATTATTCCCTGTTTTTATACACTGCTGCACGATGTAATTGGTGGACGTTGGGCAAAACCTGTATTTATCAAATTTCGGATCTGGAAGAAAAATTTCAACAAAGCGTAATTCGTAATTCGCCAGAAAAAAATCCCCGCATTCTTCAAGAAGTCGGGGATCTGGGTTTAAGTAACTAACTCTTGATACACTGCTAAAGTTTCCTGATGCACACGGACAACATTTAGCCTTTCTAAATTTTCCTGTGCGCGATATTTCCACTCTTTTAAAACATCTGAGTTACTTAATAAATTTACTAATGCTTCAGCTAAAGTTTGACTATCTTTAGCTGGAACTAAAACACCAGCTTGTCCATTATCCAAAGCTTCTGGAATACCGTCTACCTGTGTAGCGACAATAGCAGCGCCGGCTTCCCTAGCTTCAGAAATTACTAAAGGACATGGATCACGGTGAGAAGCCAAAACAAAAATATCACAAGCTAGTAAATAACGTTGTGGTTCGGGTTGGAAACCTTCAAAATGGATGCGGTTACTGACAGAAGTTGCTTTTGCTTGTTCTTTAAATATCTCTTTATCAGGTCCATTTCCCACTAAATAAAGATGTGCTGTAGGAAAGTCCAAAGCAATTTTTTCAAAAGCAGCAATTAACTCAGCTATACCTTTACGTTTATACATTCCTGCGACAGTAGCGATCGCTGGATGTTGTAATTTTAAAGGTTGATAATCGGAAATTTTTTGCGTGCGAGGACTACCCAAAGTTCCATTGTTTACTACGCGCAATTTGTTCTCTAAAATACCACGTCGCGCCATCGAAATTTCCACAGCTTTACTAACAGCAATTACCCGATCAGCTAAACCCATCAATAAACTAGCACGCTGGAATTCATTGTGTACTGTGGAAACTAAAGCATACTTATTTCTGAATCTCAAAATACTGGCTAAAACTATCCCCGTCATCATGTGAGCATGAACAATATCTGGTTGGAATTCTTGCACAATTGTTCGATAACTCACCGATGATTTAAGAATATTTATTGGCTGACGATTTTGATCTAATTTGTAATGTTTAACACCAAATTTATCCAATAATTTTTCATATTCTCCACCACCGGAAATTACTGCTACAGTATACCCAGTTTTTGCCTGTAAACAAGCTAAATCCACAGCCACATTAACAATTCCATTTCCGATTTCCTGAACATGATTCAATATATGTATAATTCGCATGAGCTTTAAAAATGTTCAAGGTTTACAGTTATTTACACTGTTGGAAACAGCAGAAAGACCAAAGATTCTACACCCTAAAGTTCAATTAAATACAGCAGAAATTATCAGTGTTTAGCAATAAAACAATGTTGATTTTCTAAATTCTGTCATTTATGTAGCTACAATCTAATATCAATCCTATTTCTAGGGTTGATTCTCTCTTATTTATAAGTTGTATGTTCTGAGCGGCCATATTTCTGCTCAATCATATACAGCGTGATAAAATTTTTTATATTTCTCCAGAAATATCTTTTGATTAACTTCAAGTCTCCGAATATTTGGGCAATTAATTTTATTTCTCTTATACATAACTCCTATGCAATTTTTGGTTATACATAAAATCTCAATGCGTAATGCTTAAAATAAAATATTGATATAATAAATTCGTGCTTTGGATTACTCACAGTCCAGTAATAGATATCAATCCTCTAAAAATCACTGATTGCAGTCAGCATATACCCCAATATCTGTCAGTCAAGGAGAGGAAAGGAAAGCAAAAACCTTTACCCACATAACAGCAACTTTTTCCCCAACCAAGTTGAAAGTTTCAGGTTCAAAACAAGAGTCCAGTATTGACTTATACCCAGGAAATAGTCCTGGATGAGTGTATTTTCTAAATAAAAAATCAAAAATCTCAAATATATATAGACTGTCAGGCAGTAATAGATTTATGATTGATGATCGTGGGTTTTTTTCAGAAAATAGCTAAATTATGAACGCTCAAGAAATAATTCGCTCCATCGAAGCGGAACACATCAAAACCGACCTCCCCCAAATTTATGTAGGTGATACAATACGGGTAGGAGTCAAAATTAAAGAAGGTGAGAAATACCGCGTCCAACCCTATGAAGGAGTGGTAATTGGTAAGCGCAATGGCGGAATTAACGAAACAATCACCGTCCGTCGAGTTTTTCAAGGTGTAGGCGTTGAGAGAGTATTTTTGCTGCATTCACCCCGGATTGATAACATCAAGGTTATGCGCCGTGGTAAGGTAAGACGCGCCAAACTATATTATCTGCGCCAGCTATCTGGTAAGGCCACCCGGATTAAGCAACGGTTTGACCGCGCCCTGTGATTCGGTTGGTCTTAGTAGTAGGACCCAGGAATCTCAAGCTAAAAGCGGCATCTGCCGCTAATTTGCTTTTTCCAAAAAATTAAGTTACAATAAAAAAGGAATTGTGTTAAACTAAAAAAGTTCAGCGCAATCCCTGAAACAAAAACAGCTTGTGCGCTCTTAGTTCAGTTGGTAGAACGCAGGTCTCCAAAACCTGATGTCGGGGGTTCAAGTCCTCCAGGGCGCGCTCAAAAGCAAAAAATATAGCCCGAAACAAAAACGCATCTGCTAAAATAGCGGCAAGCGTTGATTATTTCGGGTCTAATTATTTTTTACTGACAGCTTTTTTTGTTTCCATCACATGGGTCAAAACTGTAAACCTTGGTGCAAAATAACAAGGTGAAGCAATGTAAGAAACGGGGGGTATGACGACCGTGGCCAAAAAAAACGAAGCAGAAATGCCAGAAACTGGAAATGGGTTTAGCTTAAACAACTTCTTCCAAGGCACAAAAGAAGAACTTGACAAAGTAGTTTGGCCCAGTCGGAAGCAGTTGGTGAGTGAATCAGCAGCTGTGTTATTAATGGTGACACTCTCCGCATCTTTGATATATTTGGTCGATGGATTGTTTGCTTGGGCAGCAAAACAGGTATTCTGATGACTTTTGCAACAGACGAACCACGGGATGCTTTGCAGTCAGAGGAAGCACTAGAAGCAGCGCACAAAGAAGCACGCTGGTATGCGGTGCAAGTAGCTTCTGGCTGTGAAAAGCGCGTGAAGACAAACTTAGAGCAGCGCATCCAAACTTTTGATGTAGCTGACAAAATCATCCAGGTAGAAATTCCCCACACCCCAGCGGTGAAAATCCGTAAAGATGGTAGCCGCCAACACACTGAGGAAAAAGTTTTTCCAGGGTATGTGTTAGTGCGGATGATGTTGAGTGATGATACCTGGCAGGTGGTACGGAACACTACCCATGTAATTAACTTTGTGGGAGCCGAACAGAAACGTGGTAGCGGCCGAGGTCGTGGTCACGTCAAGCCAGTACCCCTGAGTAACTCAGAAGTAGAACGTATATTCAAACAAACGACAGAACAAGAACCAGTAGTCAAAATTGATATGGCTACAGGTGATAAGATAATGGTGCTTTCGGGTCCGTTCAAGGATTTTGAAGGTGAGGTGATTGAAGTTTCGCCAGAACGGAGTAAACTAAAAGCTCTACTCTCGATTTTCGGACGAGATACACCAGTAGAATTGGAATTTAATCAGGTAGAAAAACAGAGCTAAATCCAAATGGCGAAGAAAGTAGTAGCGGTCATTAAATTGGCCTTGAACGCTGGGAAAGCCAACCCAGCACCGCCTGTAGGACCCGCACTGGGTCAACATGGCGTTAACATCATGATGTTCTGCAAAGAGTACAACGCCAAAACAGCAGACCAAGCTGGAATGGTGATACCTGTAGAAATTTCGGTGTTTGAAGACCGGAGTTTTACATTTGTACTCAAAACACCCCCAGCATCAGTATTGATTCGCAAGGCAGCGAAAATTGAAAGAGGTTCTAATGAACCCAACAAAAAGAAAGTTGGGAGCATTACTAAAGCTCAATTGCGAGAAATTGCCCAAACTAAACTTCCTGACCTCAATGCTAATGACATTGACGCAGCGATGAATATTGTGGCAGGAACAGCTAAAAACATGGGTGTTACCATCACAGAATAAGAAATGAATAAATTTTGAATTTTGAACATTGGGTTAAAAAATACACTCAATGCAAAATCCAAAATCTAAAATCCAAAATTTTATCGGGGGAGAGGTGAGAAACTTCGAGATTACCCCAGGAGAGAAAAATGGGAAAGAAAATATCACGCCGTTTACAGGCGTTGCAAGACAAAGTAGAAGATAGGGACTACACACCTTTAGAAGCTCTGGCTCTGTTAAAAGAGACAGCAACAGCTAAATTCGCTGAAGCCGCAGAAGCACATATCCGGCTAGGAATTGACCCCAAGTATACAGACCAACAACTGCGGACAACGGTAGCACTGCCTAAAGGTACAGGGCAAATAGTCCGGGTAGCAGTGATTGCTAGAGGGGAAAAGGTAACAGAAGCTACGAATGCTGGTGCGGATATCGCTGGTTCAGAAGAACTGATTGACGATATTCAAAAAGGCATGATGGACTTCGACAAGCTAATTGCCACCCCAGATGTGATGCCACAGGTAGCAAAGCTGGGTAAATTGCTTGGTCCTCGTGGTTTGATGCCATCACCCAAAGGTGGTACAGTCACATTTGATGTTGCTAGTGCGATCGCCGAATTCAAAGCTGGTAAATTAGAATTTCGTGCAGATCGGACTGGTATTGTCCATGTTATGTTTGGTAAGGCTTCCTTTGCACCAGAAGATTTGTTAGTCAACCTCAAAGCATTGCAAGAGACAATTGACCGTAACCGTCCTTCAGGAGCAAAAGGCCGGTACTGGCGTACATTCTACGTCTCTGCCACCATGGGTCCGTCAATTAAAATTGACATTAACGCCCTCAGAGATTTAAAACTGACTGAAGCTGCATAATTGGGTAATGGGTAATGGGTAATGGGTAATGGGTAATTGGTGAATATAAACCAATGACCAATACGAATGACTAATGACCAATAACCAAAATTAAATAAGCAAAGCCGGAGACAGCAGGTGCTAATAGCTTAATATCCTGCCGAGGTTGTAATTTTAAGTGACTGAAGTTTGCTCAAGAAAAATTTGAGAACTAAAGCATCAAAATTACCACTGTGAAACCCCGGCCAAGATAGCTGGGGTTAATTGTTTTCGGCAAGTCAGAAGAAAGGTGACTGGGGACTGGTGACTGGGAAGATGGGGAGAAATATTTACCTTCTGACTCCTGACTCCTGACTCCTGACTCCTGCTTTTTGCCTTTTCCCACTGACCACTAATAAGATTTTGCCCTTGGAGGTGAAAAGATAATGGGTCGAACGTTAGAAAACAAGAAAGAGATAGTAGCTGACCTCAAAGGAACTTTAAGCGAGTCAACTTTAGCACTGGTAATTGATTACCAAGGTCTAACAGTTGCAGAAATCAGTGACTTAAGGCGGCGTTTACGTCCTAGTGGCACAGTCTGTAAGGTGACAAAAAACACCTTTATGGGCATTGCCATTCAGGAAGATGAAAAATGGCAACCTTTGTCAGAACTGCTCAAAGGTTCTTCTGCCTTTTTACTAGTTAAAGAAGATTTCTCTTCAGCAATTAAGGCTTACCAAGAATTCCAAAAAACCTCCAAGAAGACAGAACTTCGTGGCGGCGTTATGGACGGTCGCCTGTTGCAAGAAGCGGATGTCAAAGCACTAGGAGACTTGCCATCTAAGGAACAACTCATGGCGCAAATTGCTGGAGCTATCAACGCTTTGGCTACCAAAATTGCTGTGGGTATCAACGAAGTTCCCAGTTCTTTGGCTCGCGGTATTCAGGCTGTCGCTGATAAAGACAAAGACGATAGTGCTGAAACTGCGGCTGAATAAAACTTTTTCATTAGTTGAATGCTGTTAGTCACAACTAATAACTAATGACTAATGAATAACTGACAAAAAACAAATCAAAATTTTTTAGGAGTTATATCCATGTCTGCTGCAACCGAACAAATTTTAGAACAGTTGAAATCTTTGACCTTGTTGGAAGCTTCCGAATTAGTTAAGCAAATTGAAGAAGCTTTTGGTGTAAGTGCTGCTCCTGCTGCTGGTGGCATGATGATGATGGCTGCTCCTGGTGCTGCTGCTGCTGAAGTTGTAGAAGAAAAGACCGAATTTGATGCAATTCTGGAAGCTGTACCTGCTGATAAGAAAATTGCAGTTCTGAAGATTGTCCGTGAAATCACGGGTTTAGGTCTGAAAGAAGCTAAAGACTTAGTAGAAGCTGCTCCTAAGCCAGTTAAAGAAGGTATAGCTAAGGACGCTGCTGAAGACATCAAGAAGCGCATCGCCGAAGCTGGTGGTACTGTAACCATCAAGTAATTCATAATTGTTAATTCCTAATTCATAATTAAGGATTAGGAATTATTAATTAGGGTTTGCTGAAAAAGTCCTTTCGTTAGGGCTAGGAGTCAGGAGTCAGGAGGAGAGTTAAAAACATTTTTTCATCTCTGGCTGCTCACAAAAGTGCAAAGTTTTTCAGACACAAGACACTATAACCTTGCATCTCCCGTCTTTTTTATGAGCTTCAAACCTTTGATTTATCGAGGTTTTAGCTTTATTCACCAAGCCCTAATTATTAATTATTAATTAGGGAGTCTTTCAAAGACTCCTTTTTTAATTTTGACGAAAAAACTTGCCTCTGTATATTTATGCTACTAACAAATATTCTGACTCCTGACTCCTGACATTTTTAACATTTGTTAGCTGTTGCAGGATCAACAAAATCATGTAAATCTGCTTCCCAAATACTAATGTAAATAGAATCGCAGTTTTGGCGAATTATTTGCCCTTTAACTCCACCTTTTCTAAAGGTAAAATTATCTGTTTGACGCTGTTGAATTTGTTGTAGTCCTTGTTGAATTTCTGCGGTAGCTTTTCCTGCTAATAAACCATTTAAAGTTGTTTGCATTAATTGATGATCTACAGTTCCCGCAAAACCGACTTCTGTTTGTCTGAGTCTACCAGTATCACGGTCAAATAAATAACCCAGGTCTATTTTATCGGGTACTACTTCATATATAACTGCACGGGTATTAGGCCACACACCCCTTAAATCTCTTTTAGGCTTACCCAGTGTTGCTTCTACACTACTTCTTGATGTACCTGTGGGAAATACTGGTACACTTTTCCTAATGTTAGTGGCTAATTGATCAGGTAATTCCTTTTTTTTCTGGCCTGGTTTTTTCTTGTCATCGGCAAATTCAACTTGTGGAGAGACTAGTTCTGGTTGAATTGCTAAATCTTGATTTTCTGGTTCTGATTGTTTCTTTTCATCAGAAAATACCTCTTGTGTGGTAGCTTGTTCAGATTGAGGTTGCTGTTGTATTTCTCCTTGCTGTATGGGAGTATTTTCACTTACAGGCTCATCCCCTGTTGGTTGTGTTAATTCCTGGTCAGAATTAGTTTCTGGAATAGGATGAGAAGAGATTTCTTGTTGTTGAATAGAGTCAGTTGGTGTAATTATTGGTGTTGGGGAAACTTGCTGAAGTGGGATATTTGTTGGTAAAGCTGTGGAAGTTTCTGTTTCTGTTTTAACCGAGGATTGGGTTACTACTGAGGCTGAGGGTTGTGGCTGACGGTTGGACGCTGTGACTATACCAATTAAAATACCAATTACTACACCACCAATGATGATAGCGGGTTTTTGCCAGCTGGTAGGATTGTTAACTTGTTTGATAACGGGAGTTTTTGCGGGTGAATATATTGCCTGGGTTGGCTGGCTAAGGATGTTTGTGGCGCTCGTGGTGGGAGAATGGGAAGAAATATGATTATGACCAGATTTTAAAGCATAGAGCATTTTGCTGGCTGTGGTGTAGCGATCGCTCGGACGTGGTTCAATGGCTTGAGTAATTATCTGTACCATTGCTGGGGATATACCAGCAGCGTATTGTTGCCAAAGTATTTGTCCTGTTTGGGGGTGAGTTTCTAACTCTTGGGGTTGTTTACCTGTGAGTAGATAAATTGCCGTCAAGCCTAAACTATAGATATCTGTAGCATAAACTGGACGACCGATGGCTTGCTCACTGGGCATATACCCTGGTGTACCTATGACTATTGATTGTACAGGATTGCCTGAAGGATTGATGACAGTACGGATGGTTTCTTTAACTGCACCGAAATCAATTAAAACTGGTTTGTGATCGTGGGAGCGAAGGATGATATTATCTGGTTTTATATCTCGATGAATGATACCTTTACTGTGGACATAATCTAAAACTGACAGCAAACTTACAAGAATTTCTCTAACTATAGTTTCGTTTAATTTGCCTTTTGATTGGATAATATTGGTGAGGGTTTGTCCTTCAATCCATTCTTGCACAAGGTAAAACTTGCCATTTTCTGGGAAATAGGCGTAAAGTTTGGGTATTTGATCGCTGCTTTCTCCCAAATTTTCTAATATTGCTGCTTCTCGTTCAAATCTTTGTTGAATGAGTTGAGAAGTTCCAGGATCGTGGTTAATGGGTTTAAGTTCTTTGATGACAAAGCGACGACGGGAAGGAAGGTGAATATCTTCTGCGAGGGATGTTTCCCCAAACCCACCTGAACCGAGTACCTGGATAACTTGATAGCGGTTGTTTAACAGTTTTGTGGTCATGAAACGTTACACGCGAGATCCTTTCCCAATGTATATCAGATACTTTGACGATGTAACTACTGAATGTTTCCTGGTTATTTACGATTTTGCAGTCATCAAATTTGCACCTAGTAGCTGTGCTAATGCTTTTCCTCCTTCTGCCATGATGGTGTTATGATTCGATTCCATTAGGGGACGGATAAATATTGCTAAGATGTTCATCCAAGCTTTTGTGGTTTTGACTTTCCAGGTATAACGGATTAAAGTCCCTTTTTCAATTGACTCTAATTCCCATAAACCAATACCATCTACATCTCCTTTGGCGATTAATTCTAGCACTATTGGCGGTTCGACTCTGGTTAATTTTGTATCAAATGCAATTTTATAATATAGGGGAGTTTTCCAGATGAAGCGGTGGTAATCTTGGATGGGAATTACTCTTTCTACATATTTCCACCAAGTTGGCCAGTTTTGATAATTAATAATTTCTGACCATAGTTTTTCTATGGGTGCGTCGATAATCCAAGTTGTGATAAATTTGTATTCTGTCATATTAATTTTTGATTTTCGATTATAAATTTACAGTGTTAATTTTTGGTTAATTTGGTAATTATAGCAATCCTAAATAAGATATGAACACCTCTTTTTCTCTACCTCTGCGCTCTCTGCGGTTCGTTTTAAAAACGCCGTTCATAAATCAAATAGGATTGCTATATCAACCCATTTATTTAAAATAGCGCAAATTATTACGCTCTTGATATTGATTAATAAATTTTGCATTCTCAATTTCAAATTTTGATAATAAACTTACAGGAAATTCCTGGGTTGAATATTGGGGATTATACCAAGATTGTTGATTAAAGTAATCTTGTAACCCAGGAGTATCAAACCTGCGTCCATGAACTGCAAAAATTGTATTTCGCATAATATCTAATTCATAACCACTTTTACCTACTAAATCTGCTTCTGTCACTTGTCTTTGAGAAAGCCAAAAATAATTATTTTCTGTATTTTCTGTGTTATTTGTGGTTTTTGTTTCTTGAACACTGGATGTTTTAATTTCAGGGTTGTTTATTGTTGTGGGTTTGGGACGGACAACGGATTTAGAAATTTTGTACTCTGAAGATATTTCTTGTTGTTCATTGGTGGGATTTGTTCTTTTAGTAGAAATTGATATTTCTGCTTCTTTGACAGTTTCTAAGGATGTATTGAGTATTTGTGTAATAATAGCAGCACCAGTTAAACTAACAATAATTAAACTACCAATTATGATATTTTTGGGTTTATTATTGATAACTGGTTTAGTAATATTAATAGTTGGTGGAATAGTTGGCTGTTGTGTGGGGGTAATTTCTTGATTTTGTATAGTGGAACTAGAATAGAATTGATTTTGTAAAGCATTTAACATTTCTCTAGCAGAACTAAATCTTTCTCGTGGATGATAAGCTATAGATTTATCAATTACTCCTGCTAAATGAGGAGGTATAGCACTAGCAAAATGTCGCCAAATTATCTCACCTGTTTGGGGATCTGTTTCTAGGGTTTGAGGTTGTTTCCCGGTTAATAAATAAATTGCTGTTAAACCTAAACTATATAAATCACTAGAATAAACTGGTCTTCCTGCTGCTTGTTCACTGGACATAAAACCGGGTGTACCAATAACAATTGAACTGGTAGGACTTCCCTGAGAATTTAACATAGTTGTCATTGATTCTCGCACCGCACCGAAATCAATTAAAACAGGTTTATTATCACGATGTCGAATAATAATATTATCTGGTTTAATATCTCTGTGAACTATTTTTTGAGAATGAACATAATCTAAAACAGGTAAAATGTTAATGAATAATTCTTCAATTTCTCTTTCAGTAAATAACCCTTGTTTTTGCATTTTTGCTGTTAAAGTATCCCCTTCTATCCACTCCTGAACTAAGTAAAATTCTCCTCCTGTAGTGAAGTAAGCATATAAAGCAGGAATTTGATCAGATGCGCTACCAAGTGTTTCTAAAATTGCTGCTTCTCGTTGGAATCTCTCTTGTACTATTTGTTAAATTTGTGGATTATTGTGAATTGGTTTTAATTGTTTGACCACACAGAGACGCTGTGATGGCATATTGGTATCTTGAGCGAGAAAGGTTTCACCAAACCCACCAGAACCCAGGGTGCGAATGACTTGATAGCGGTTGTTTAGCAGCATTGTTTTTAGGAATGGTTAAATACGATATCTCTAATAGCCATATTTTCGTTTTTTATTAGTAGATTGATTAGCTCTTGATTCTAAGGTAAAAACCGGAATTTCTTCAAGTTCATCTTCAGTTAAATTATACTGTTCACAAACCAAACTTAGGCGATTTCCAGGAGTTTTAACAGCGTTCACAGAATGGGTTAAATCTCCTTGAAAGTAAACCAAGGTATTAGCTTGAGGTGTAACTTGTCCCACTTGGCGTTTAGGCGATTTTAGCACCAATTCTCCCCCTTCCATGTTTTCTGGTACTCGCACATAGAGAACACTAACAAGAAGAGGAGGTTCAATGGTTTTACAATAAGAACGCAAAGAGCGATCTATGTGTGGATCAACACGAGAACCTTCTTTTAATAGTAAAGGATTCAGATAAAAAGCATTACAATTAGACTGAAGTGCTAAATCTAAATAAGGTTTAAAAAAGGGAAATTTTTGTTCAACAGTTGTTAATCCTTGACGTTTAAAAACTACAGAAAATCCTTTAGTATTGATAAAATCACGATTGAGGTTGTTGATAGCAAAGTAAGGACTAGATTGGATTTCACCCCACAAGTCATTGAGGTAATTATTAGGTAAAACGTTGGTTTGGAGTTGATAGTATTTCACATTCGTTCAATCACAAATTTACTAACCAGATCCCTGACTTATAAAATCAGTTTATTTCTTAATTCACATACTCCGCAAAATTCGCTCAATCATCTGATTTGCTTGGGAAGCATAACCACCACCAAACAAATTAAAATGATTTAAAATGTGATATAAATTATAAAGGGTTTTGCGTTTTTCATAACCCTCATCTAAAGAAAATACTTCTTGATATCCTTGATAGAAACTTGGAGGAAAACCGCCAAATAACTCTGTCATTGCAATATCAACTTCGCGATCGCCAAAATAAGTAGCTGGATCAAAAATCACGGGTTCACCATCAATAGTAAATCCTGCATTTCCTCCCCATAAATCTCCGTGAACTAAGGCAGGTTGTATTTGATGATCTGCTAATAATTTGGGAATAGAGGCTATTAATTTATCTTGTAAAGGAAAACTCCCTCCTCGTCGCTTTGCTAATTGAAATTGATAACCTAAACGATGTTCTGTATAAAATTCTATCCAGTCAGATGTCCAAGTATTAATTTGGGGTGTAGAACCGATAGTATTATTCATGTTCCAACCGAAACCTTGGTTAGTAGTTTTGTGCATTGCTGCTAAATTACGCCCCATTTTTTGCCAGGTTTCGTTATTACCATCGGTCATTTCTAGCCATTCTAATACTATATAACTAGAATTGCCTGTAGTTCCCCAACATAAAGGTTGAGGAACGCGGATAGTATGTGTTTTATACATTTGTTGTAAACCCAGCATTTCTGCTGCAAACATCTCTGCTTGAGACGCTTGGTTAAGTTTCACAAAGTAGGTGAGTTTACCATCACTAACTGCATAACCTTGGTTAATACATCCACCACTTACAGATAGATGTTGGGAAGATTGAAATTTTTGGCCAGTTACTTGGCTAATATGATTATCAATTTCTTGCCAAATCATAGTTAGTTATTAGTTATTAGTCAGAAGCAAAAGTTATACAATAGTATATTACCAGATACCAATGACCAATGACTAATTATCAATGACTAAGCTGGTTTAATGGTAACTACAGCATAAGCTGCGGGTGATAAATACTGTTGTGCAGCTTGCATTAAATCATGTTCATTTTGTGATTGTATATATTGGGGATAATTAAATGCTGGTTCTAAGTCACCTATTAAAGATTGATAATAGCCATACAAACCAGAGCGATCGCTTGGTGTTTCATTCCCAAATATAAACCGATTTGCTACCCGTCTTTGTACACGATAAATTTCTGATTCTTTGACTAATTCGGTTTGTAGTGTCTGCAAATGTTGAGTGATTGCTGCTTCCACTGCTGTTAAATCTTCCACTTCACATTTAGCAGAAATAGAAAATATTCCTTGCATTTTATGATTGATATTACTAACAGAAATTGAAGAAACAATTCCTCTTTCTTCTCGTAAATCATGGACTAATCTGGATGTGCGTCCATGTCCCAAAATTCCTGCCAACACATCTAAAGCATAAGTATCATTTAATTGTATCAATCCAGGTACTCGCCAGAGCATGATTAACCTAGCTTGTTGGAGACTTTCATCAATAAATTCTCGACGGATAATTTCTGTAAATGCTGGTTCTTGACTAACTGTTAATTGTTGATGGTTAACTGTTGATTTTTGACTATTTTTTTCAAATTCCTCGGCGATAATTTCTACTAATTCTTCAACTGGTAAATTACCTACAGCTACCGCAGTTATTGAAGATGGTTGATACCACGTATGATGAAAATCGCGCATTTGTTGGGGTGTAACTTGGGAAATTACCGCTTCAGGACCAAGTACCGGACGACGGTAGGGTAAAACATCAAAAGCGGTTTCCATTGTACGCCGATAAATGCGCCGTCTCGGGTTATCTTCTGAACGTCTGATTTCTTCTAAAACTACTAATCTTTCTCTTTCAAAAGCTTCTTTAGGAATGCTAGGATTACACACTACATCTATTTGTAGTGGTGCTAATTCTGCAAAGTCTTTAGGCGCAGTAGTAATATAATAATGTGTATAATCTTGGCTGGTGGCAGCATTAGTCACAGCACCACGTTCTTCTATGCGACGTTCAAACTCACCACTGGCTAGTTTTTCTGTTCCTTTAAATACAATATGTTCTAAAAAGTGCGCCATGCCATTAATAGCATCTGACTCGACAGCAGAACCGATTTTTACCCATACATTCAGGTTAATGGCTTCTACTGGCATTTGCTCGGCGATGATGGTTAAACCGTTTGGTAGATGATGTACCTTGGGAGCATGAAGGCGTGGAAATTTCAACAGAGTTGATGTCATTGGTCGTGGTGAGGGCGATATTACTTCTTATATATTACAACGCCCTTAATGGTGTAAATCACAAGTCTCTGATCGTCTAATTGCGTAGATAATTCGGGAAAGTGATCCGATTTTGGAGTTGGGACGTTTGCATACCGCAGTTGCACCATTTTCCATTGACACCAGGGAGTAATCCCGTGGGTTGTCACACCTAGTAATTATGGCTCTAAACAGAATAACACGCCATCTAGAAATTTCCAATCCGTGGTTGCGATACTTTCAGTAAGTATACTTATAACCTATAACACCCGTTTTTTCTTGTACTTAAGTATACATTTTACACAAATTTTACACATTTTATCATTATATTATAATATTATTGAATGTGAGACTTCACAAAGGGTAAACTATGGCGATTTCAGGACTCCTATCTGAACTTTCTCTACCAGAAATCTTTCAACTACTAGAGCAAGGAAATAAAACAGGAAGACTAACCATTAAATCACACTTACCTCACTCATCTCTGCAAGAGCAAATTTTTCACATTTGGTTTAAACAAGGAATGATTGTTGCTGCTGCTAATAGGTTGGATGGACAGGGATTATTATCCATTATCCAACAGCAAGGTTGGCTCAGTGCGCGTGCTGCGGCTCGAATCACAGATGTCTGTGCAACTAATCAACCGACTGGTTTATGTCTCAAATTACAAGGAATATTGGAAGTACAACAATTAAAAACGTTATTTAGTTATCAAGTGCTTAATCAGGTTTGTAAACTTTTGGAATTGCCCAATGGACTGTTTCATTTCGACCAAAAAACGCCTATACCTACTTCAGAAATGACAGGTTTGACTGCTAAACCCAAAGAAGTCATACTCAAAGGTTTAAGGGTATTACGTAATTGGAAATTTCTGGAAGAGAAATTACCAGATCCAACTTGTGCTTTAGTCAGCAAAATTGATAGCAAGCCTCAACTATCCTTAAATCCACTAGAATGGCAAATTTGGGAATTCACTAAAGGCACAGTTTCAATGACAGCGATCGCTCAACAGTTAGATGTACCTGTAAAAAAGATCCAACAAGCCGCATTTCGACTTATCGTTGTTGGTCTGGTAGAAGAAGTTCCCATTATTTTAGAAGCACCAGATCAGCTATGTGAGTTAAAACCAACCATACTTGACATACAATTTGAGTCGAACAAACAAGAAAGAGGTACAGTCAGTCAATCTTTTCTCAAAAGCTTAGTTGGATTTCTCAAAAACAGAATTTAATTGAGCTTTAAATCCAACATACCAGGGTTCTATCGCTGATTTTTCAGCACCAACATCTGATTTCATTTTTGCAAAATTATATATCTGATTTTCTCTGATTTTCTTCACCTCTTAACATCACACTTGTTTAACTGTTGCCTGTTTTTACAATATAACAACATAAGGTATAACTAATCAAATAGTGTGCCTGTATAAATACCATATATCCCACATTCTGCACCCTAAACTTTCACACAACTAAAATTTCCAGATTTTTGTATAAAAATCATCATTTGATGTATTCAAAAATCCGAAATTAACGATTGTGACAGCTGGGGATGCGGAAGGTGGGATATATTGCAATACTGTTCAGTTACCGATATTTACACATTGCCGTTCGCGTAGCGTGTTGTAGGCAACCCCCCTTAGTCTCTCTTAAAAAGGGGGAAACAATAGGCATTTTAGAGGAATTAGGTTTAGCAGGAACTTCAATTTCATTAGATGAAGCAGTCTAATTTATTACTTGCCTTGGCGACTATAAGTCGCGACTACACAGACAAAACCCATCTTCATGGGTTTCAAACTCTCCATTTTTCGTTAGTCCACGGAGGTGGACTTAGTTTGTGTAGTAGCGTTCGCGAAGCGTGCCGGAGGCATCTTTCTAATCGCCATAAACTTTTAAAACATCCTCTAAGCCCTGGCTGATTTTTGCCTTTGAATTAATGATTTGCAGATGGGCAAGATGCCCACCCCACAAGAACTAGACCACTAAATTATGATCAACTTTTTGCCATTGTTGGAAAAACAGAAATGTTGTTTGGTACTGCCTCAGAATTGGGGAAAAATTTCTCTGATAACAGTTGTTGGAAAGTCTTAACTGAATCTAACCAATTTTGAATTATTGTTTGCAAATCTTGTAATTTTTCAACCGGAGTATTTCCTAATAAGGAATAGTTAAAATTACCAGAAAATAAAATCGCAGCCACTACTTTATCAGGAAACTGTACATTTGCTTGGTTAATACTTAAATTCAGTATTCCCCGTTGCAAAGGATAACTTAACTGCAAAGAAGCATTAACTTTTGATCCTGCAAATTCCTGCCATGAACCAGGTGCTAAGAGTTTACCATGAATATATTGGTACACTTCTGCATCAGAGTTAAAAGTCACAAATCCTCTGGGGTTAATTCCTACTTGCTGATATTCAACTTGAGATAGTTTTTCTACTAGCTGTAGAGTAATTTTTGGTACTAGAATTTCTTCAATTTTTTTTGCTCCTATTGCCTCCACTACAGTTACACTATTAGGCTGGGCTGCAATTCCTACTCCTGTGTTGAAGAAAAGCTGTACGACACTATTAGTATAAACTGGTTGTCTTGCTAATTCCCAATCTGCGGGAACAATCCCTGTATACTTTAAAAAATCGTGATTCAGAACGGTAGGATTCAGATTTTTAGCGGTAATTGTGATCGCTAATTCCTGTATTTCAAAACGTTGACTCATGTTTAATTTGTGTCTATTTTTATTACAACATTATTACTGTATTACAGAATGTCAGTATAAATACAACTTCTGCCCAACTCACATACAGCCCGATTTAATTTAAAATTATGAGTAGTAATATTAAGAATTGTAAAACAAGTATCAATGCCTAGTCTATCCCTTCACAAAAACCAATCCCGTGTTATCGTCATCGGTGCAGGAATAGGTGGACTAACGTCCGCAGCATTATTAGCACATAGAGGTTATAGCGTTTTAATTCTCGATCAGGCTTTAGTTCCTGGTGGTTGTGCTTCCACCTTTAAACGTCAGGGGTTTACCTTTGATGTCGGTGCAACTCAAGTCGCAGGTTTAGAACCAGGGGGAATTCATCACCGCATTTTCTCAGAATTAAATATAGAATTACCCGAAGCAACGTTTTGTGATCCTGCTTGTGCGGTTTTTCTTCCCGGAGAAAATACACCTATTAATGTTTGGCGAGATCCCCAAAAATGGCAGGAAGAAAGACAAAAACAGTTTCCAGGAAGTGAAGCTTTTTGGCAATTATTAGCGACTTTATTTAATGCTAGTTGGGAATTTCAAGGACGAGATCCCGTTTTACCTCCGCGTAATTTATGGGATCTTTTACAGTTAACAAAAGCATTACGTCCGAATACATTAATTACTGCACCTTTCACTTTTATGACTGTGGGAGATGCTTTAAGATTATATGGTTTGGGAAATGATCAAAGACTGCGGACATTTTTGGATTTACAACTAAAATTATATTCCCAAGTAAGTGCAGAAGAAACAGCTTTGCTTTATGCAGCTACAGCATTGAGTGTATCTCAATCACCCCAAGGATTATATCATTTACAAGGGAGTATGCAAGTATTGAGCGATCGCTTAGTTGAATCTTTAGAAAGAGACGGTGGTAAATTATTAATGCGTCACACCGTTGAAAACATCAAAGTTGAAAATAACCAAGCTAACGCAGTAGTTATTAAAAATCAGAAAACCGGGGAAGTTTTCACAGAAACCGCAGATCATGTAATTGCTAACGTCACTGTTCAAAACTTAGTAGAATTATTAGCAGAAAAAGCCCCATCTGGATATAAACAAAGAGTAGAAAAATTACCTTCTGCTTCCGGTGCATTCGTGGTTTATTTGGGTGTTGATAAAAGTGCAATTCCTGATGAATGTCCGCCCCATCTACAATTTCTATATGATATTAATGGTCCAATTGGCGAAAATAATTCTTTGTTTGTCTCTGTAAGTCATGAAGGAGATGGCCGCGCACCAGAGGGAAAAGCGACAATTATCGCTTCTTCATTTGTTGATTTTACTATGTGGTGGAATACAGAAAATTATCAAGAATTAAAAGATAAATTCACTCAAGATGCAATTTCCAAACTTTCCCAATATTTCTATTTAAAACCAGAAACTATCATTTATGTAGAAGCTGCCACACCTAAAACCTTTGCTCATTTTACAGGTAGAGAAAAGGGAATTGTAGGCGGAATTGGTCAAAGAATTCCTACCTTTGGACCCTTTGGTTTTGCTAACCGTACACCTATTAATAATTTGTGGTTAGTGGGTGACTCAACTCATCCAGGGGAAGGTACAGCAGGGGTAAGTTATTCTGCTTTGACAGTAGTTAGACAAATTGAGTCTGAAAAATAAAGTCTTTCTCTTTTTTTTAGTCTTGCTGTTCCCTGCTGTATGTAAATAAAGATTTCTAGCTGTAATTTTTATCCCAAAGGAGGGAATGATGAGCTTTATCTACTCGCGGGAGAAAAAGCTATATGTACACTGACAAAATTGATAATTTACAATCTTTAACATTAGAGCAGTTTTTAAATTATGCACACCTACAACAAACTTCAGATGTGCATATAGCTATTGGGGATATTCCTGATTTTCGTATTCAAGGAAAATTACAAGCAATTTCTGATTTTGTTATAGATGAAGTGACTTTTTGGAATTGGGCTGGAAGTATTTTCAATCTTAGCCAAATTCAAAAAATAAAATCAGGTAATGCTGTAAATCTTGTTTATCAATACCCTTTTGGTAATGTTTCTATTTCTGGGTTTCTAACTTTACAAAATCCTGTAATGACCATTAGGTTTTTACCTAGTAATATTCCTCCAGTTGATAAGTTAGGAATTCCTGAAATATTGCAAAAAATTTGCCATAATTCCCAAGGTTTGATTTTAATAACTGGTGTCATCGGTAGTGGTAAAAGTACAACTTTAGCTAGTCTTGTAAATTATATAAATCAAGAAATGACCCGCAAAATCTTCATCATTGAAGATGGGGTTACTTGTGTTTATCAAAACCGTCAATCGTTAGTTAATCATTTGTTGGTAGGATCACATACTCCTAATATTATTGAGGGAGTGAAAACAGCATTAAAAAATGATGCAGATGTAATTATATTAAGTGAGTTGAGCGAGCGATCTATTGTTGATATTGCTCTACGTGCTGCTCGTTCTGGTATTCTAGTTTTAGCCTGTATGCACGCTGGTAGAACGCACACTGCTATTCAAGAATTATTGACTTTTTATAGTAACCAAGAACAGGATTTTATTCGCTTTCGTTTAGCTGATAGTTTACAAGCAATTCTTTCTCAAAAATTAGTTCCAACCCTCACAGGCCACTACAAACGCGCAGCTATTTTTGATCTCTTGCTCATAAATGATGTGGTTCAGAATTGTATTTTGGAGGGAAAAACACAAGATTTATTAACAGTGATGCAGCAACATCAGGAATTGGGAATGTGTACTTTTGAAACTGAATTACAAAAGTTATTAAATTCACAACGAATTTCTCAGGAAGTTTTTACAGAAACCCTACAGAAAATTTAGATCCCCAACTTATTCAATGAGTCAAGGATCTATTTCTGTATTTTCTCCTTACCAATTACCCATTACCAATTACCCATTACAAACCATCACCAGTTGATAATGGAGATGGTTCAGCTTCCGGTGATGGTGTAGGTAAAGACTCAAGCGATGGCGTAGGTAATGCTGTAGGTGATGTCCGAGGTATCAGAAATTGTCTCCAAGTTCTAATTTGCTCTTGAGCATCTCTGTAAGCAGAACTACCACGGGGAATTAACCTAGCAGTTGCAATACTTCTAGAAATATCAAACTCACTTTGAGAACGTGCCATTTGTAACAGTTGCTGACTCCATTGATCAATGGCTACATTCGCATCCATGCGTAAAACGTTACGGTTGGAAACTCGATCAGCTAACCTTATCGCTTCAGCTAAAGCTTCTGGTGTGCCAGCAATTGCTACTTCTCTGGCTTTTGTCCAGTTTTCTCTAGCGCGAATTTGTTCTTGCCAGGTATCGACTGCTGTTTGTGCTTCACTAGCAAGAGACCTTCCTGATGAAGCAATTTTTTGAGCTTCCCTAATAGCAGTGTTTAAATCACCACTTTCAGCAATAATCCTGGCTTGATCTAAATAAGGTTGGTCTTGAATGCGTTGAATTTTAGCAGTCCAAGTGCGGATTTTTTTCCGTGCTTCTGGATATAATGCACGACCAGAGCGAATTTGACCAGCTTCTGCGATCGCAGCCTGTAAGGAGTTAATATCTTCTAATAAAGCTATTTGTTCCGCACGCTCTAAGTAAGGTCTGTCTTCAATAGACTCTACTTGTCCACGCCAGCGATTCATCTCTTGTCTAGCTTCTGAAGCGCGGGGGTTGTTCTCAGGAATCTGTTGAGCTTCAGAAATAGCGGCCGTTAAATCGTTAATTGTGCCTTGACTAGCTAAGGTTCGCGCTTTTTCCAAACGAGACACATCTTCAATTTCTAATTGCCAAATAGCAATCAGTTCTTGTGCTTTCTCATACACCTCTCTGGAAGCATCAATTTGTTGCGCTTGATAAATGGCAGCCTCTAAACCAGAAACTGTACCTATCCAAGCACTTCTTCGGGCTTCACCTAAAACAATAAAGTCATCTATTTCTGATTGTAATGAGGCAATGGGGGGAATTTGTCTGGCAATTTCCAAGGCTGTATCAGCATCTCGCCTATCCATCTTGGCTTGTGCCAATTTGAGTATATTGCGCCCAAATTCAGGAATCAATTCTTGAGCTTTTTGATATAGGTAACTATCCGACTTAATTGACTCAGCTAATTTAATAGCTTCCAAGATATTATCTACAGAGCGACCTTTGGCTAGACCTTCAGCTTTATATAGTTTGTCCCCGTCTTCTCGCGCTGTGACAATAATGCGATTTAGTTCGTCGTACTTGGTATTTGACCAATATTGATTATTGATGCGTAGCAGTTTGGATGACAGCATAAAAGCTGATTGCCAACGCCTCTGTCGCAGTTCTTTTACTGATTCATCATAGATTGCTTCTGCCCTTGACCAGATAGACTGCCATTTAGTAATTTGCTCTTCTACTATTTTACGAGCTTCTAGGTCTTCAGGAATTTGCCGAGCAGTGGCGATCGCTTCCTCTAAATTTCCAGATTGGAAACTCTGATCTGCTAACTTGAGAATATCCCGTGACCACTCTTCTAAAAAAGTATTAATTTGTCCCCGCAGTGGGTGATTTTCTGGCAATTCCTTAACAAGTGCGATCGCTTGCAATAAATCATTCACATTCTGCTTAGAAGCAGCCAGGGAAGCGCAATGTAAACGTACCGAAGCACTAGCTAAAGGCCAAAATATTTTGGGGCAGTTTGGCGCTGATGGCAGCTTGAGCAACATAGACATTGATATAAAGCCGATGCTGCTAGGAATCAACGTTAATAAAATTGACCACAGCACCCAGCTTTTCATCCAGGGTGGTAATTTTCCAACTATCTTACTGAGAGCAAAAGATTCCTCAGAATAGTTTTTTATAGGTAATCCTTCTGTATTGTTCTCTTCTTGCTGCATCACTGAATTCAAGTTAGAACCAGTAGCTGGGACACCAGATGGTTGAGTTGTCCCGACTTCTGGAGTTCGGGATAATCTTGTATTTTGATCCGGCTTTCTAGCTCTGGCTGGAGACCAACTATCTGAAATATCCCGCTCTGTCATCTCTCACACCAAAGTAATTGAATAGCAGTTTTGCTCAAACTGATAATTCTATTTTTGCCATAGTAACTTTCTTTCTGGTCATTAAACAGCTATTTTTTGCATTTTCTATCTTCCTCCACAAATACCATTTATATTTCTTGGTTTTAGTAGTATTTCACACTTATTCTGAAACAGAAGCTTCCCTTTGTAAATCAACAATTAATTGTGTTAGATTCTCACTACTTGCTTTATAAACACTGCCACAAAAATCACAAGTAGCTTCCGCACCATCATCTTTAACAATCATGTCTTGAAGTTCCGCTTCTCCCAGTATTTTCAATGCTCCTAGCACCCGATCAAAGGAACAACCACAGTGGAAGCGTAACATTTGACTCTCTGGGAAAATTGTTAGTCCCATATCTCCCAGTAAATCATTAAAAATTTCCGTCAGCGTTTTCCCGGCTTGCAACAACGGCGTGAAACCTGATAAAGCAGATACTCTTGATTCTAGCGTTGCTACCAAAGCTTCATCTCTAGCCGCTTTAGGCAAAACTTGGATCAGTATCCCTCCCGAAGCTGTCACTCCATCTGCTCCCACAAACACACCTAAAACCAAAGCTGAAGGTGTTTGTTCTGAATTTACCAGGTAATGAGCTACATCATCACCAATTTCTCCAGAAACAAGTTCAACGGTACTAGAGTAAGGATAGCCATAACCAATATCTCGAACAACATAGAGATAGCCACTACCCACAGCACCACCAACATCTAACTTACCTTTGGCATTGGGAGGCAATTCCACAGATGGATTTCCTACATAACCCCTAACCGTGCCATCCAACCCTGCATCTACCAATATACCACCCAAGGGACCATCCCCTTTAACTCGCACATTGACCCTAGAGCCAGCACGCTTCATACTAGAAGCCATCAACAAACCCGCTGACATGGTTCTTCCCAGTGCAGCTGTAGCTACATAGGACAGTTTATGACGTACTCTTGCTTCCTCAGCTAAACGTGTGGTAATCACACCCACCGCTCGAATACCCCCATCGGCTGCTGTAGCCCGCATTAATTGATCCGCCATGAAAAACCCTTACAATTCTTAACAAGATGACTTTTATATTGTAAGTTCTCTAGGGAATAGGGAACAGGGGAAGCAGGGGAAGCAGGGGGAGAATAACCAATTACCAATTACCAATTACCATGTTAGGTACTTTTCAACAAAGCCAATTGCGAATCGAAATCGAAGCATCCGCTGATGCTATTCACGATAGTCTGTTAATTCCAGCACAACTGCAAAAATGGCTACTAGGACAAAGTTTTTCCCCTGGAATGCCGGAAAAGTTAGCTTCTGGATTGGATTTTACTACTGCCACCGGACCTGTCCAAATTCATCATCACGTTGATGTAGTGAGAAATAATTGCTTGCGTTTGTTACTCAGTGGTGGAATTGATGGTTTTCATGAGTGGTACTGGGGGGAAGGTTGGGTTCAGTCTCGTTTGGAAGGAATATCAATTTTACCTTTGAATTTGGGTCAGACTATGAGTTTGTTGAGTTTGCGGGAGTTTTTGAGGGGTAAAAAAAGGTAATTCTCACGCAAAGACGCAAAGGGTGGGTCAAACATCAATGTATTTTTGACATCTGACTCACCCAGTTAGAAATTACAATTTTGCTCATCGGATATAATTAAAAGCGAATAAGTTCTTCTTGATGAATATATTCAGAATACATATCTATTGGGTGCGATCGCTCTCTCTTGTTTTTTAGATAAGTTTCAGTTATTTAAAACCTAAAATGATTTAGTATTTTCTAACTTCCAAAGTTTTCCTCTTTATATTTTCTTAATAATTAATTGAGAATTATTTTTATCTATCAACGCTATTGCAATACTTTCAGCGATCTGCTATGATTTAGGAGAATTTTAAATTGCTCTTATTGTGTCTATTTTTAAGACTGCGGTTACAGCAGCAAATTGAAAGCCTTTATTTATAAGTATTTCAGAACTCGCAAAACTGAAAAGCTGAGAAAATTTGAGCAAATTATCAAGGTTTCCTGACAGGAGCGTTAAGAATATTTGATGCTGTTGTTTGCGGGTTAGGAATTAGAGGCTTGACAAAAAAGATATTTTATGGTGATCAGCCTGGATTGGTAAGAAGAATAAATGGGAAATAGCAATGTTAACTATTTTCTATTTTCAGTGAATGAGAAAGAGAAAAGCGTTAGCGTTAGCTTACCGAAGGTATCGCACTTATGAAGTCAATGTGGCTAGAGACTAGAGGGCGATCGCTCCATAGGAATCGCACTCACTCCATAATCTCAGATATAAAACTTAGCCATGCAGTTTAGCAATATTAAATCCTGATTGAGTAAAAAACAGATTACAGATATTGACGTTATGATTTTCTTAAATCAAAATTAGTTAAACAATTAAAAAGCAGCTAGAAACTATGAAAGCCTTAGAAGTTACTGGAAAAATACATGAAGGACAATTAACCTTAGATTATCCTTTACAAATTGATAATATTAATGCTGTTAAAGTAATTATTCTTTTACCAGAAGCAGATGATTATGATCTTGATGATACTCCCATTGAAGAAATAAAAGAGAGTTTAACTAGGGCTTTTGAGGAAGTAAAATCTGGTAAAGCTAGACCTATTTCTGAATTATGGGAGAGAATTGAAAGTGAATGATATAGATGATATCTCAGTTAAATTTTCTCCTGAATTTGAAAAACAATTGTATAAGTTATCAAAACGATATCAGAAAATTCGTGATGATATTGAACCTGTTATTTTACAGTTGCAGGAAGGAGAAATAATAGGCGACAGCTTGGTAGGGTTAGGAGAGGAATATGAAGTTTATAAGGTTAGGGTGAAAAATAGCAATATTCAAAAAGGCAAAAGTGCGGGATACCGAGTTATTTATTATCTACAAAATGCCACGAATATTATTTTGTTAACAGTATATTCAAAATCTGATCAAGAGGATATTGGTATTGCAACTATTCAAGGAATTATAGAACAGGTTATGGAATAGAATAACTAATTTCCATAGATACAGGAAAGCGATCGCTCTTGTGAAGTCAATGTGGCTAGAGACTAGAGGGCGATCGCTATAAGTCAATATTCAATTGGTAAAGTAAATTCAACTTCTATTTAGCTAAAACTGATTTTTTACGATTTCTGATGACCAAGCTTCCAGCAGCACCAAAAACTAACAAACCTAAAGTAGTTGATGATTCTGGTACAGGCTTTGTATCAGGTACATTATAAGAAAGCGTACCTCTAAAATTTGTCCATGCTAAATCACCTGCTTGGCTAGATAAAGCTTTTGCAGGTGCATTTGGGTCTGTACTAAATGTGTTATTGACCCAGAATCTTAAAACATTTGTGCCACCTACATTAAATAAATTTGGATTATTGAAATTAAAACCTTCCCAACCATTGCCATCAAATTGTTTGGAAAAATAATTTTGATTTCCATCCATCATTCTACCTGGAACTGAACTATGAGCAGGAAGCGCAAAAGCAGATATAGCTACTTCATTACCATTAATATCTAAAACTACACGATCATCAGCAGCAATGGCACTAAAATCTAGTTTGATATCAGTAGCATCGCTGGGTAGCTCAAATGTATGATAAAGATATGCAACCCCATAAAAACTTGGTATATTAGCAGGAACATCAGAACCATAATCATTATTTGATCCAATGTCATTTCTCATGATCCAACTGAAATAATCATTGAATCCATAAGTTGCATAACGAGGATCTTGATAATTACCGGAATAATTCCAAGTAAAACTTGAATCTGGATCGCCAATGTTTATTCCTGCTTTACCTGCTATTCCTGTATTTATAGGAACGGTAATTGTAGCAGCTTGAGCAGAACCAATAATTGCAAATAATGATGCACAAGTAGCAGCAGAAATTGTTAACTTGATTAAAGTCTTCATACATTTACCTCAATATTTGAATTAATGAAAAATTGAATGCGGAGAGAGAGGCTGGTATAATCAAAATAACCAGCCATAAAAATTCAGCGATAATCTAATTAGGAGAAACTTATGGTTTGAAAACAATAGGTAAAGCAACCTTTAATTTCTGACCTGTTGTTAAATCTTGTACTTCTGCAAGTCGATACAAAGAAGTTGCTGCTGAAGCAACGGTTTTTTCTTGAGTTAAAGCAGGAAGAAAACTGATAAATTGATATCTACCATTGCTTTTGGTTACTTCCATCAGTTTTGATTTTTCATCGGTTGCATTGCGATTGATAACAATAGGCATATCATCAATAATTTCAAATGATTTATCACCTACTTGCAAAGACTCTGCAAAAACCGGAGATGCAAGAGTGGAAAAAGTGACAAATAAAGCAAGTCCAGCAAATGCTGTTTGGGTAAACTGCTTGATTCGTTTACCAACAGACGTAAAGTGTGTCATACTAACCTGTAGAAATAAATTACGATACCTGACCTTTAGGGGTTGGGTTTTTTCTTGCGCTTCAGTTCAATGTCTAGATTGATGACTGCTTGTGCTGTTTTCTCAACCCATACCAAAAATTTAACCAGTACCTAATAGCCTTGTCTACCCACTGTAGTGGTGAGTTGTATAAAAAAAATAGTGGGAAAAAGTAGGGTTGGTGGGTAAAAAATGCTAAATTTACTTAATATCCACTGAAAATTGTCTAAAATCCTGCTAGATGATAAATATTAATGATAATGATGCGGTAGAATTTACTCAAAATCTGATTCATAACCACACTAAAAAATCTCTTAATAATACACAGATGACTGTATTGAGGGCTTGTTTCGAGGGTAAAGGTTATCCAGATATAGCTAAGGAGAATAATTTTAATTACGATCATACTAAAAAAACTGGTTATGAACTATGGACAATACTTACTGAAATATTAGGAACAAGAGTTACACAAAAGAATTTTAGAACTGTAATAGAACAAAAGTTACAGACTGAAAAAAAGAAAACATCGAATTCTGAAATCTCACCCAAATGTAATGATGAGTTACGTGATTTTTTCGGACGAGACACAGCAATTAAGGATATTGATAAACTTGTTAATGAACGCAACAAAATCATTGTAATTCAAGCCGCAGGGGGAGTAGGAAAGACAACGTTAGCCAAGCAATATTTATATAATAATTTTGATTTAGTCCTACCACTAGAAATGGCTAAAGATACAGAAAATATTACTGCTGTTGAAAGTGAAATTGAAACTTGGCTAAAACAATACTTTCAAGAAGAACCAGGAAGAGATTTTAAAACTACCCTAAATAGGCTCAAACAACAATTACAAAACCGCAAAGTAGGAATATTAATTGATAACTTAGAACCTGCTTTAGATGAACGAGGTAGGTTGATTGAAAAAAATAGTCTTTATGTTGAACTATTAAGAGTTTTAGCTGGTGAAAATGTACAGTCTCTCACCCTCATTACCAGTAGAGAACGTTTATGTGATGATCGTGTGAATGGTATTTATCATTATCATTTAGCTGTGTTGACTGTAGAAGCATGGGGAGAATTTTTTACAACTCGTAAAATTAAGATTGATACCCCATCTTTGGAAGCAATGCAAAAGATTTATGGGGGTAATGCGAAAGCAATGGATATCCTGTTTGGGGTAATGAGAGAAGATTATGATGGGGATATGGCCGCTTATTGGCTAGAAAATTCTACTTGCGTAGAAACGGAATTAAAGAATTTAGTTGAAAGTCAATTTAAACGGTTGCAGACTTTAGATATTGAAACTTATAAACTACTTTGTCGGTTAGGATGTTTTCGTTATCAGGATGTACCCAGAGTTTCTACAGATGCGCTGTTAGCTTTACTTTGGGATGTTCCTCAAGAGAAGCAAAGAGATGTAATTAAAGCTTTGCGAAATCGGTGTTTAGTTGAGTTTGAAAAGGGTGAATATTGGTTACATCCAGTTATTCGGAAACAGGGGATAGAGAGGTTGAAAGCAAGTGGAGAATGGGAGGAAGTAAATTGTAAAGCGGCAGAATTTTGGACTAATAGTGTGAAGACTATTGAAACTATAGATGACGCAAAAAAAGCATTTGAAGCTTATCATCATAATGTGGAAATTAATGATTATGATCAAGCTGTTTCTATAATTCTTAAAGAAAGAGATAATAAATGGGTAAAAAGTTCTACTTTTAGCGTATCATGCTATAGACTGGGTTTATTGCAACAAATAATTTTAGCTATTAATTTTTTAAAAGACCAAATAGTAATAGGCTATGAATTAGCGAGACTTTACAATATTTTAGCTTTAATTTACTGGGTTAATGGTTGCATTTATGATGCTAGTAGATGTTCAGAAAAATCCATAGATATTATTAGGAAACATCAAAAATTATCTGAGAATAGAAAATGTTGTACCCACAATAACGAAAACCATGAAATTCAGGTCAATTCTTTATTTTTGGAAGGTGTATTGAGAATTTCTATGGGTGAATTAAAATCAGCAATGGAATTATTTACTAAAATAGTATCCTATGAAGATTCTCTAGAAAATTACTATAATTTAATCATAAAACCCTGGTTTTGTTTAGCATATTTAAATTCCTGCTTGGGATTTAAAAAAGAAGCATATTTTTTTGCTAAAAAGAGTGAGTTTTCAATATCTTTAAGTGAATGGGAATTAGGGCATAAATTATTTTTTTTAGGTAAAACATATAAAAATCTTGGGAAAATAGAAAAATCCTTTTCAATATATAAACAAGCAATTGAATTTGCTGAAGAAAGTCATTATACTCAACTTAAAGCAAAAACATTAACTGGTTTAGCAGAACTATATCGAATACAAAATGATTTTAAAATTGCACTTTTCTATCATTCTGAATCAATTGAAATATTAGATAAAATTGGTGCTAAATGTGATTTAGCAGAAGCATACTACCAACTAGGATTAACATATCAAAAAATAGGTGAAACTGAGAAAATCCACACCAACTTTAACGAAGCTATCCGACTATTCAACGAAATCGAAGCACCTAAGCAAGTTGAGAAAGTGGAAAAAGCGAAAACAGGAAATATTGATTAACCAAATGTAGGGATTTAGCATTGCTAAACCCCTACTACATTCTTAATTACAAATTACAAATTACTTTCCAGGTTTCACCACCAATACAGAACAATTAGCCTCTTCCATCACCTGAGTGCTAACAGAACCCTGAACAATTCTTTTCATCCCCGTTAACCCGCGACTACCAATCACCACTAAGTCAGCTTTGTAAATATTGGCTAGTCTAATAATCTCGTCCGCAGGATCACCAGTTACTAATTCTAACTCGCTTTTGACTGACAATTGTTCCTGATATGATTGCATCTGCTTTTCAACATGGAAATAAGCCGACTTTGGTGAGTCTGGATGAGGACGATCAGCGGGTAATTCTATTTCTGACTCTGGGGTAGGAAATACATGACAAAGAATAACTTTGGTGTTTGACGACAGCACCAAATCACCTAAAGTCTGAATTACTCGTTCAGCAATTTCCGAGCCATCCAGAGCTACTAAAATAGTTTTTAACACCGCTTTTGTCTCCTCAAGGTAGACCCCTTAAATTATCACATCAAGAATTTGATTGGTTGGAACACCAACAATTTTCCTCATGTGAACTTTAGTTTGCTAAAATTCACAAACTTACTATTATTAACTATGAAGTAGCTGCTGTCAACCGCATTCAGGGAAAAAATATTGCATTCTAAATTACTCTTGTTCCTCAACTCGCCTTCGTACTGAATCAGCATGAGAAGGTAAACCTTCGGCTGTAGCTAGAGTGTCAATTGCACTAGCCACTTTCCCCAGTGCTGTTGGTGAGTATTGGATAATACTAGAGTGTTTAAGGAAAGTTTCTACACCCAAAGCAGAAGCATAACGGGCAGCACCGGAGGTAGGTAAAGTATGGTTAGGACCAGCCAAATAGTCTCCTACAGCTTCTGGTGTGGAATTACCCAAGAAAATAGCACCAGCATGACGAATCTGCGAAATTAAAGCCCAAGGATCTTGAACTTCTAATTCTAGGTGTTCAGGAGCAAATTCATTTGAGAGTTGTGCTGCTGCTTCTAGAGATTCGACAACGACAATTAAGCCGTAATGTGCGATCGCTTTTTCTGTGTCTATTCGTCTTGGGTGATCGATCAGTTGTCTATCTACAGCTACCTGGACTTTCTTTGCTAAACCAGCATCTGTTGTTAACAAAATCGCTGCTGCCATTGGATCATGTTCAGCCTGTGCTAACAAATCCGCCGCTACGTGTGCAGCATTAGCTGTTTCGTCAGCAATAATCAGCACTTCGCTAGGTCCTGCTAAAGAATCAATCCCCACTGTGCCGTAGACTAGCTTTTTAGCCAAGGTGACATAAATGTTACCAGGTCCACTAATCACATTCACTTTAGGAATTGTTTCTGTACCATAGGCTAAAGCAGCGATCGCTTGAGCGCCCCCAATGCGATAAATTTCTTCTACTCCAGCTTCCTGGGCAGCTACCAAGACTGCTGGATTAACTGCTTTACCTGCCCCTAGCGGTGTTACCATCACTATCCGAGGTACACCTGCTACTTTAGCGGGTATAGCATTCATCAACACCGTACTGGGGTAGGAAGCCCGACCTCCAGGGACGTATAAACCTGCCCGATCTACAGGAGTATAGCGTTTACCCAGTACCACTTCATCATCGCCAAAGTGTACCCAGCTTTTTGGTACACGCTGACGGTGAAACGCTTCAATTTGGCGACAAGCCAGCTGAATAGCTGCCAACAAATCCTTTGATACCTGTTGGTAAGCCGCATCCAGTTCTGAACCTGTCACCCTTAGTTCTTCTGGTTGCAAGGTTTGGTGGTCAAATTCGGCTGTGTAGTGCAGTACAGCTTTGTCGCCTTGGCGTTTGACTGCTTGCAACACTTCCCGCACCGTTGCTTCTTTGTGAAGCACTTGTTCATCCTGGGTGCGATCGCAGATACGTTGTAGTTCGGATATAACGTCTGCCTGCTGAGTAATAATTCGCAGCATGGAGTAAGGACAATGCCAAAATTAGAATGTTCCCGTTTGAGAATTAGTTTGGCTCTTTACCCATTCAGGGATCAGGCTCATCCTAAATTCTCTTCTCTAGCTTAACCTGGATTTTTTTGATACTCCCAAGATTCTTACCTGTGAAAATCCATCCTCATTAAAAATGAACTGAATTACCAGTTACACCTCTGCTTGCGGTTTTGGTGAGTTGGGACACTGTTTAGTTATCCTATTTTAACGCATTTCCTGATTTTCCGGCTCTCCTACTTTCAGAAAATTTCACAAACCAGATGAGGGCTATTTTTTAATGATCAGAAAATTCTCAGGTAATATTTTTTCGGGAAATTATAACATTGGCAATTTTGGTGCTATATTAGTAAATCTAGTAGTGTGTGTACATATTAATTAATAGTTTTTTTGGAATTGACTGTGGCGAATACAAAGTCTGCTCTCAAACGCGCCCAAATCGCAGAACGCAACCGACTGCGTAACAAAGCATATAAGTCAGCAGTAAAGACGCTGATGAAGAAATACTTTACTGCTGTGGAAGCTCATGCGGCTAATCCTACTCCAGAATCAAAACAAGCAGTAGATGCTCGGATGTCTGAGGCTTACAGCAAAATTGATAAAGCTGTAAAGCGGGGTGTGCTACATCCCAACACCGGGGCGAGGAAAAAGTCAAGGTTAGCTCACAAACTTAAACCGCTGACCCAAACAGCATAGTAGTCATCAGTCATTAGTCATTAGCTAAGAGATTAATGGCTCACCCAATGCCCAGAAATGACTCCATCATGCAATTAGTAGACACCCACGTACATCTCAACTTTGATCTATTTCAGCCAGATTTAGCAGCAGTGCGATCGCGTTGGCAAGAAGCAGGGATAGTACGTTTAGTACATTCCTGTGTTCACCCCGAAGAATTTGCCAGCATTCAAACTCTAGCTCACCAGTTTCCCGAAATCAGTTTTGCCGTTGGTTTGCATCCTTTAGACGCAGCCAAATGGAATCACCAGACAGCAGAGAAAATCAAATCTCTAGCCAGTTCCGATTCTCAAGTGGTAGCGATTGGAGAAATGGGGCTAGATTTTTACAAGGCAAATGACTATGAACAACAGTACATAGTATTTGAAGCGCAATTAGCGATCGCAGCCGAACTTAACTTACCAGTGATCATCCATTGTCGTGATACCGCACCACAGGTAAGAGAAGTATTGCAAAAATGGCGGGAAAATCAAGGGGAAAGAGTGCGGGGTGTAATGCATTGTTGGGGGGGAACGCCAGAAGAAACCCAATGGTTTCTGGATTTAGGCTTCTATATCAGCTTCAGTGGCACTGTTACCTTTAAAAACGCGAAAACCATCCAAGCATCAGCCGCTATGGTGAGTAGCGATCGGCTACTGATTGAAACAGATTGTCCGTTTCTGGCTCCCACACCCAAAAGAGGCGAAAAACGCAACGAACCAGCTTATGTAGGTTATGTAGCTGCACAAATAGCCAAAATCAGGGGGGAAACATTAGAGGCGATCGCCCATCAAACCACCGAAAACGCTTGCAAATTATTCGGACTCTCATTAACAAAGAGTAATTAAACGCAGTAAATTGCTTTTCTACCAAATCAATCGCCAGCAAAAGTAGGCACTCAAAGAGTGCTTTTTGAGCATTACCTTGAGTAAGTCCAGCAATTTACAAAAATAAGACTCTCGGAGGACAAAAATATGCTAATATTATTCCCTCCAAAACATTTTACTTGCGTCATAATGATAAAGGAAGGAATTTTTAACTTACTACTGAAAATTGCTGGTTAAGGATAGGTATAAAATCTATCTAGCTGGTTGGGTAATGGTGATTGTTGATAAAATAAAACCCAAATTTCACGGACATCTAAAATATCTCTACAAGCAGATGCTCTCAATAAATAACAAACCCTGGCAGCCTAGTTTGATATGGAATTGTACACAACAGCGTATCTCGGCGTATTTAAATATAGAAAATTCTTAAAAGAAAGAGCCTTGTGACCAAAATTCAGCAAAATAAATCCATCCTGATGCAAAGCCAATTCTTGTGGATTCTTCATTTTTGGGATCTCACTGTGAGTATAGATGAGGTCTTTTAAAGATACAACAGTGGGGATGAGCATAGATTTAATGAACGGGCTAAGTGGGAGGGCTGGAGTGATCAAAACAAATCAAACTCAGGAAGATATCAACAATATGTTCTTCTGGCATAACTTCCCACACTGGATGTTAGTCATCCTAGCTGATCCTCCAGGGCGATTAGCCACTTGTCAAAAGCGTCCATTCCAGATTTAATTGCTGCGGAAAGCTCGCACTTGTAAACAGCAGGTAGTGTCAAGACAAGTTCCCCAACATCTGGCCTAAACAAAGCTAGAGGCGGAACACCACAGTAGGGGCAGGGTTTCCCTGCCCATCCAAGCGAAAGTTTAACCAGGTTGACAAAGGTAGAGGCATGATTAACGAAACATATATGGAACCCGCCTTTCTGTTACCCGACTTGATTGAAATCCAGCGTTCAAGCTTTCGCTGGTTTTTAGAAGAAGGGCTAATAGAAGAGTTGAACTCCTTTAGTCCGATTACAGACTACACAGGAAAATTAGAACTACACTTTTTAGGTCATAACTATAAACTCAAAGAACCCAAGTATAGCGTCGAAGAATCTAAACGGCGGGATAGCACTTATGCAGTGCAAATGTATGTTCCTACTAGACTCTTAAACAAAGAAACAGGGGATATTAAAGAACAAGAAGTATTTATAGGCGATTTGCCTTTGATGACAGATCGGGGAACGTTTATCATCAACGGAGCCGAGCGCGTCATAGTCAACCAAATCGTGCGATCGCCAGGAGTTTATTACAAATCAGAAATTGACAAAAACGGTAGACGGACTTATTCTGCCAGCTTAATCCCTAACCGGGGGGCATGGCTGAAATTTGAAACAGACCGTAACGATTTAGTTTGGGTACGCATCGACAAAACCCGCAAACTATCAGCCCAGGTACTACTCAAAGCACTAGGATTATCAGACAACGAAATCTTTGATGCCCTACGCCACCCAGAATACTTCCAAAAAACCATCGAAAAAGAAGGGCAATTTTCCGAAGAAGAAGCCCTCATGGAGTTGTATCGCAAACTGCGTCCCGGTGAACCACCAACCGTATTAGGTGGACAGCAACTCTTAGACTCCCGCTTCTTCGACCCCAAACGCTACGACTTAGGGCGAGTAGGCAGATACAAACTCAACAAAAAACTGCGCCTCTCCGTTCCCGACACACTGAGAGTTCTCACCCCTGGGGACATCTTAGCAGCCGTAGATTATCTAATCAACCTAGAATATGACATTGGTAGTATTGACGACATTGACCACCTCGGAAATCGCAGAGTCAGAAGCGTAGGTGAACTACTACAAAACCAAGTCAGAGTAGGGTTAAACCGTTTAGAGCGGATCATTCGGGAAAGAATGACTGTATCAGATGCCGAAGTTCTCACCCCAGCATCCCTCGTCAACCCCAAACCCCTAGTAGCAGCAATCAAAGAATTCTTTGGTTCCAGCCAACTGAGTCAGTTCATGGATCAAACCAATCCCCTCGCAGAACTCACCCATAAACGCCGACTCAGTGCCTTGGGTCCCGGTGGTCTAACCAGAGAAAGAGCAGGTTTTGCAGTCCGGGATATTCACCCCAGTCACTACGGACGCATCTGCCCCATTGAAACACCAGAAGGACCAAACGCCGGATTAATTGGTTCATTAGCCACCCATGCCCGTGTTAACCAATATGGATTCCTAGAAACACCCTTTAGACCAGTAGAAAACGGACGTGTCTGCTACGAAAAAGCCGCAGTCTACATGACAGCAGACGAAGAAGACGACCTGCGGGTAGCACCAGGAGACATCCCAGTTGATGAAACCGGACACATTATTGGACCACAAGTACCAGTCCGCTATCGTCAAGAATTTTCCACCACCACACCGGAACAAGTAGACTACGTAGCAGTTTCACCCGTACAGATTGTCTCCGTAGCCACCAGCATGATTCCCTTCTTGGAACACGACGACGCAAACCGCGCCCTCATGGGTTCCAATATGCAACGGCAAGCAGTACCTTTACTTAAACCAGAGCGTCCGTTAGTAGGAACAGGTTTAGAAGCCCAAGGAGCGCGAGACTCAGGGATGGTGATAGTTTCCCGTACAGATGGCGACGTTGTTTATGCCGATGCAGCAGAAATTCGCGTCAGAGTCAGAGAAAAAGCCCTGACCGGCGGGGAAGATGCAAACAGCAATGCTGCCAAACCCCAGGAAATTAGATATGTATTGTCTAAATATCAACGTTCCAACCAAGACACCTGCCTCAACCAAAAACCCCTAGTCCGCATTGGTGAGAAAGTCGTAGCTGGACAAGTTTTGGCAGATGGTTCTTCGACTGAAGGGGGAGAACTGGCACTAGGACAAAACATAGTCGTAGCTTATATGCCCTGGGAAGGCTACAACTACGAAGACGCGATTTTGATATCCGAACGTCTGGTACAGGATGATATTTATACCTCAATTCACATTGAAAAATATGAAATTGAGGCCAGACAAACCAAGCTCGGACCAGAAGAAATCACCAGAGAAATTCCCAACGTGGGAGAAGATGCTCTGCGACAGTTAGATGAACAGGGAATAATTAGAATTGGAGCCTGGGTAGAATCCGGTGATATTCTAGTGGGAAAAGTTACCCCCAAAGGTGAATCTGACCAACCTCCAGAAGAAAAACTGCTACGGGCAATCTTTGGTGAAAAAGCCCGTGACGTGCGGGATAACTCCCTGCGAGTTCCCAATGGTGAAAAAGGCCGGGTTGTGGATGTGCGGTTGTTCACCAGAGAACAGGGTGATGAACTGCCACCGGGGGCAAACATGGTGGTGCGGGTATATGTGGCACAGAAGCGCAAAATCCAAGTCGGCGACAAAATGGCAGGGAGACACGGCAACAAGGGGATTATTTCCCGCATTCTCCCCGCTGAAGATATGCCCTATTTGGCTGATGGTTCGCCGGTGGATATTGTGTTGAATCCTTTGGGTGTACCGAGCCGGATGAACGTGGGTCAAGTGTTTGAATGTTTGTTAGGTTGGGCTGGTCACAACTTGGGAGTGCGGTTTAAGATCACTCCCTTTGATGAAATGTATGGGGAAGAGTCTTCCCGCCGCATTGTTCATGGCAAACTGCAAGAAGCGAGGGACGAAACTGGTAAAGACTGGGTATATAACCCTGATGATCCGGGCAAAATCATGGTTTATGACGGCCGCACGGGGGAACCCTTTGACCGTCCCATCACCGTGGGAGTCGCTTATATGCTGAAGCTGGTGCATTTAGTGGATGACAAAATTCACGCCCGTTCCACAGGACCCTATTCTCTGGTAACTCAGCAACCCTTGGGTGGTAAAGCGCAACAAGGTGGTCAAAGATTTGGAGAAATGGAAGTTTGGGCGCTGGAGGCTTTTGGCGCTGCCTATACTTTGCAGGAATTGTTAACAGTTAAATCCGACGATATGCAAGGTAGAAATGAAGCTCTGAATGCGATCGTTAAGGGTAAGGCTATTCCTCGTCCGGGTACTCCAGAATCTTTCAAAGTGTTAATGCGAGAGTTGCAATCTTTGGGTTTGGATATTGCGGTTCACAAGGTGGAAACCCAAGCCGATGGCAGTTCTTTGGATGTGGAAGTTGACCTAATGGCGGATCAATCTGCTCGCCGCACTCCTCCCCGTCCTACCTATGAGTCACTTTCTCGTGAGTCTTTGGAAGAAGACGAATAATTCATAATTAGTAATTCATAATTCATAATTAATTTCGCAGTTATGAATTATGAATTATCAATTATGAGTTAATTTTGTGTCCCCAATAATTCATAATTAATTCCCCAATTATGAATTATCAATTATCAATTATGAATTAATTATGCGTTCTGTTCAATCTAATCAATTTGACTACGTAAAAATTGGTATTGCCTCACCAGAAAGGATTCGCGCCTGGGGTGAAAGAACTTTGCCTAATGGTCAGGTGGTGGGAGAGGTGACAAAACCAGAAACCATCAATTACCGGACTCTGAAACCAGAGATGGATGGTTTGTTTTGTGAGCGGATTTTTGGACCGGCGAAGGACTGGGAATGTCATTGCGGTAAATATAAAAGAGTTCGTCATAGAGGCATTGTCTGTGAACGCTGTGGCGTTGAAGTCACAGAATCACGGGTACGTCGTCACAGAATGGGTTTTATTAAACTGGCTGCACCAGTGGCTCATGTGTGGTATCTCAAGGGCATTCCTAGCTACATTGCTATTTTGCTAGATATGCCGCTGCGGGATGTGGAGCAGATTGTTTATTTCAACTCCTACTGTGTGCTGGCTCCGGGTAATGCGGATACTCTCACCTATAAACAACTGTTGAGTGAAGACCAGTGGCTAGAAATTGAGGATGCTATCTATAGCGAAGATTCCCAACTGGTAGGTGTTGAAGTGGGAATTGGGGCTGAGGCGCTGCTGCGACTGTTGGCAGATATTAATTTGGAGCAAGAAGCAGAAAACCTGCGGGAAGAAATTAATAGTGCTAAGGGGCAGAAACGCGCCAAGTTGATTAAACGGCTGCGGGTGATTGATAACTTTATTGCCACTGGTTCTAAACCAGAGTGGATGGTGATGTCAGCAATTCCCGTCATTCCTCCAGATTTGCGGCCGATGGTGCAGTTGGATGGGGGGAGATTTGCCACCAGTGATTTAAATGATTTATACCGCCGGGTGATTAATCGTAACAACCGATTAGCGAGACTGCAAGAAATTTTGGCTCCTGAGATCATTGTCCGTAACGAAAAACGGATGTTGCAAGAAGCTGTAGATGCTTTGATTGATAATGGTCGTCGGGGTCGGACGGTGGTGGGAGCCAATAACCGCCCGTTGAAGTCGCTTTCGGACATTATTGAAGGTAAACAAGGACGTTTCCGCCAAAACCTGTTGGGTAAACGGGTGGACTATTCAGGACGTTCTGTAATTGTGGTGGGTCCCAAGCTGCAAATTCACCAGTGTGGACTACCCAGGGAAATGGCCATTGAACTGTTTCAGCCCTTTGTGATCAATCGGTTGATTCGTTCTGGCATGGTGAACAATATCAAGGCTGCCAAAAAACTGATTTCTCGCAATGACCCCAGCGTGTGGGATGTGTTGGAAGAGGTGATTGAAGGGCATCCGGTAATGTTAAACCGAGCACCCACACTGCACAGGTTAGGGATTCAGGCTTTTGAACCAATTTTGGTGGAGGGGAGAGCAATTCAACTGCATCCCCTGGTATGTCCGGCTTTTAACGCTGACTTTGACGGCGACCAAATGGCGGTTCACGTGCCTTTGTCTTTGGAAAGTCAGGCAGAAGCGCGTTTGTTAATGTTGGCTTCCAACAACATTCTTTCACCTGCAACGGGCAAACCTATTGTCACTCCTAGCCAAGATATGGTGTTAGGAGCTTATTATCTGACAGCAGAAAACCCTGGTGCTACCAAGGGGGCTGGTGGTTATTTCTCTTCTCTGGATGACGTGATTATGGCATATCAACAAGATCAGGTTGAGCTTCATGCCTATATTTATGTACGGTTTGATGGAGAAATGGAAACTGGACAACCAGATAACGAACCGCAAGAAGTGAGAGAAAACGAAGATGGTACTCGGACTTTGCTGTATAAATTCCGCCGTGTTCGTCAAGATGCCCAAGGAAATTTAATTTCTCAGTATATCTACACCACCCCAGGTCGGGTGATTTATAACAAAGCGATTCAAGAAGCTTTAGCTAGTTAGGTGAGTGGTGACTGGTGACTGGTGACTGGGAAGATTTATTTTCTTGCATCACAAAGTACATACAGGTTTTGAAGGATTAATTTCCCAATCACCAATCACTAATCACTAATCACCAATCACCAATAATGACTAATGACTAAGGACTAATGACTAATGACTGAAAAAATGATTTTTCGTAACCTTGTCGTTAACAAGGGTCAGCTGAGAAACTTAATATCCTGGGCATTTACCCACTATGGAACAGCGCGGACAGCGGTAATGGCAGATAAGCTCAAAGACCTGGGCTTCCGTTATGCCACCAAAGCCGGAGTATCAATCAGCGTTGATGACTTGATGGTTCCTCCCTCCAAGCGATCGCTTTTAGAAGCAGCAGAAGAGGAAATTCTCAGCACCGAAGCCCGATTTAAACGGGGGGAAATTACGGAAGTTGAACGATTCCAGAAGGTAATTGATACTTGGAATGGAACTTCTGAAAGTTTGAAAGACGAAGTTGTTACCTACTTCAAAAAAACCAATCCCCTCAACTCGGTTTACATGATGGCCTTTTCTGGGGCGCGGGGTAACATTTCTCAAGTGCGGCAGTTGGTGGGGATGCGGGGACTAATGGCAGATCCCCAAGGGGAAATTATTGACTTACCCATTAAAACCAACTTCCGAGAAGGATTAACAGTTACAGAATATATTATTTCTAGTTACGGAGCCAGAAAAGGATTAGTTGATACCGCGCTGCGGACTGCGGACTCTGGTTATCTGACCCGGCGATTGGTGGATGTATCCCAAGATGTGATTATTCGTGAGTTTGACTGTGGTACTACCAGAGGTATACCCATTCGGGATATGACCGAAGGTGCGAAAGTCTTGATTCCCATTGGCACAAGATTGATGGGGCGGGTAGTGGCAGAAGACGTGGTTCACCCTAGCACCGGGGAAATTATCGCCACCCGTAACACACCTATTTCTGATGACTTGGCCGCAGCTATTCAAAAAGCCGGAGTTAAAGAAGTTATAGCGCGATCGCCACTGACCTGTGAAGCGGCTCGTTCTGTGTGTCAACATTGCTATGGTTGGAGTTTGGCACATGCCAAAATGGTGGACTTGGGTGAAGCAGTGGGAATCATTGCGGCTCAGAGTATTGGAGAACCGGGTACTCAGTTAACCATGCGGACATTCCACACCGGGGGAGTTTTCACAGGGGAAGTGGCACAACAGGTACGGGCGAAAATTGACGGCACGGTGAAAATTTCTCGCAAGTTGAAAACCCGTCCCCATCGGACTCGTCACGGTGAAGACGCGCTCTATGCCGAAACTAATGGGACTTTGGTTTTAGAAGCCAAGGGAGATGCAGAAAACCAAGAAATTTCCATTACCCAAGGTTCGACTTTATATATAGTTCCCGGACAACAGGTAAAAACTGCCCAATTGATCGCAGAAGTGGCACTGGGAGGCAGAACCACCAGAACCAACACGGAAAAAGCGGTGAAGGATGTGGCTTCTGACCTGGCGGGAGAAGTGCAGTTTGCGGATGTGGTGGCGGAACAAAAAACCGACCGTCAAGGTAACACCACCACGACAGCATCTAGAGGTGGTTTGATTTGGATTTTGTCTGGGGAAGTTTATAATTTGCCCCCTGGTGCAGAACTGGTGGTGAAAAATGGTGATGCGATCGCCTCCAACGGAGTTTTGGCAGAAACCAAATTAACCACGGTGCATGGTGGGGTAGTGAGACTGCCAGAAGCCATTCCTGGTAAAGCGACTAGGGAAATTGAAATCATTACTGCTTCTGTAGTTTTGGATCAGGCAACGGTAACAGTTCACAGTTCCCAAGGCAAGAATAATTACTTAATTCATACCGGGGAAGGGAACAGGGAACTCTTAACAGGGAACAGTGAAGAGTCACTCAGCACTAAGTCCCAAACCTTTAACCTGCGGGCTACACCGGGAACGAAGGTACAGAATGGACAGGTAGTAGCAGAGTTAATTGATGACCGTTATCGCACTACTACTGGTGGCTTTTTGAAGTTTGCTGGTATTGAAGTTCAGAAAAAAGGCAAGGCCAAGTTAGGCTATGAAGTGGTGACTGGTGGTACACTGCTGTGGATTCCTGAAGAAACCCACGAAGTTAACAAGGATATTTCTTTGTTGTTGGTGGAAGATGGGCAGTTTGTGGAAGCTGGAACAGAGGTGGTGAAGGACATTTTCTGTCAAACCAGTGGTGTGATTGAAGTTACCCAGAAGAACGACATCCTGCGGGAAATTGTGATCAAACCCGGTGAACTGTTGATGGTGGATGATCCAGAAGCGGTGATGGGCATGGATAACACTTTCATTCAACCAGGGCAAGAGTTACAGGGAACAGTGGCCACAGAACTGCGTTATATTCAGTATGTGGAATCTACAGAAGGACCTGCACTCTTAAGCCGTCCGGTGGTAGAGTTTGATGTTCCTAGTAATCCAGATTTGCCTTCGACAACTACAGTTAGTCAACACACTGGCAGGTCAATTCAATTGCGGGCTGTGCAGCGGTTGCCCTATAAAGATTCTGAGAGAGTGAAATCTGTGGAAGGGGTGGAACTGCTGCGGACTCAGCTGGTATTGGAAATTGAGCAAGAGGGAGAACAGGATCATGCAGCTTCACCTTTGGCAGCGGATATTGAATTAGTTGCTGATAGTGAAAATGCTGAGATTCAGAAGTTGCAATTGGTGATTTTGGAGTCTTTGGTAGTTCGTCGAGATATTGCCGCAGATGCCACCCAAGGCAGCACCCACACAACCCTAGAGGTGGAAGATGGTTTGACCATTGCTCCTGGAGCAGTGGTAGCCCGGACACAGATTTTGTGTAAGGAAGGGGGAATCGTCCGGGGTGTGCGTCGAGATACGGAAGCTGTGCGCCGCTGTTTGGTGTTGCGAGAAAGCGACATGATGACTATCAGCAGCACCACAGCGCCAAAGGTGAAGAAGGGTGATTTGTTGGTGGAAGGTGCAGAAATTGCCCCTGGTGTGTTGGCACCGGTATCAGGACAGGTGGTAGCAGTGAGCAGTCAGCGGTCAGAAAGTTCTTCTGCTCTGACAACTGAGAATAGTTCACTGATCACTGTTAGAGTTGGCCGTCCTTACCGAGTCAGTCCTGGTGCGGTGTTGCAAATTGAGGATGGGGGACTGGTGCAGCGGGGTGATAATTTGGTGTTGTTGGTGTTTGAGCGAGCTAAGACCGGGGACATTATTCAAGGTTTACCGAGAATTGAAGAACTGTTGGAAGCTCGTAAACCCAAGGAAGCCTGTATTTTGTGCCGTCGTCCTGGTGAGGTGAAGGTTGTGTATGGTGACGGTGATGAAGGGATGCCTTTGTCACGGGAGGCTTATGCGATTAAGGTTATGGAATCTGGGGGTGTGGTGACAGACTATCCTCTTGGACCTGGACAAAACTTGATAGTTCCCGATGGCGCTCATGTTTTGGCTGGGCAACCTTTGACTGATGGACCTTCTAACCCCCATGAGATTTTGGAGATTTTCTTTAGTCTCGGTTCTGAGGACGGGGTTTATGCCTGTGCTAGTCATGCTCTGCAAAAGGTACAGAGCTTTTTGGTGAATGAGGTACAGATGGTGTACCAGTCTCAAGGAATTGAAATTTCTGACAAGCACATTGAAGTCATTGTCCGGCAAATGACGAATAAGGTCCGCATTGATGACGGTGGGGATACGACTATGTTGCCGGGTGAGTTGGTGGAACTGCGTCAGGTGGAACAGGTGAATGAAGCTATGTCCATTACTGGTGGTGCTAAGGCTCAGTATACTCCTGTGTTGTTGGGGATTACTAAGGCATCCTTGAATACTGACAGCTTTATCTCTGCGGCTTCTTTCCAAGAAACTACTAGGGTGTTAACTGAAGCTGCTATTGAGGGTAAGTCTGACTGGTTACGTGGTTTGAAGGAAAACGTGATCATTGGGCGGTTAATTCCCGCTGGTACTGGTTACAACACCTATGACGAACCCAGCACCATTGAGGATTTTGGTACTGATTTGGGTAGTGGGGTTTTGGATGAGGTGGATGATCCACTGGATATGGTTTTGGATGACCGCACTGCTAAACTGTACAGCTTAGATACTCCTGCTTTGGGTGATGGTAGTTATGGTGGTAGACGGGGTGATCGGGCGATTTTAGATGATGATGATGATTTGATTGCTGATGAAGTGATTTCGGGTGTTGAAGAAGAGGAGGAAGATGACTACGAAGAAGAGGAGGAAGATGATGATTATGATGAAGAATAAAGCCGAAAGGTAATATTTGAAAAGGGCAAAGGAAACATAAACTTTTGCCTTTTTCTTTTACTTTTGCTCCCACTTAATTTGCCTAAATCAAAAATTAGTAACGGTAAAACTTAAACCAGAATCAAGGGGGGGAACTTTTAAATACTCGATAGGTTCATAATTTTGACTATTTGAGTTATTTGTTGCCGAACATGATTGAAAAAAGGTTTCTGGATTGTTGATATACTCCAGTGGGTTAATTTTTTTGCATTCTGGATCAGTTACTCTTAAACCTGGATCGTTATTATTAGCAGTATCTTTGACAATATTCCACTTGTTGGTAATTGTGGCTGCTTCTGTTACTAAATTTGCGGATTGTTCGGGTTTAATTGTGACATCGTAAATTGGTTTGGGGTTAGCATAAGCATTAGAATTGATAGCCAGCCCACCAATCACAACAACTAAGGTGAAAAGGGAATATTTCATATTAAGTTGACTAGAATTTAAGACTCTGGAAAAAATTACAATCTGTTAAGCACAAATACTGTTTACATAAAACAAGTTTAAACCACATTTAGACTTGATTCTGGAACTAATAAAACTTTTCTCTATTTTTCTTATTAAAAGTCTGTTAAAGTTCAATATTTTTAATATTCTTGCTGTTTTTCTATGGCTGCCATAAGCCTTGGCGACTGGAAGTCGCAGCTATACAGACAAAACCCACCTCCGTGGGTTTCAAACCCTTGATTTTTCATTACTCCACGCGGGTGGACTTTGCTTGTGTAGTAGCTAGCGTTCGCGAAGCGTGCCGGAGGCATCTTTTTAATCGCCCAAAACTTTTCAAACATCCTCTTAGAGTGACAAGTTTGCACAAATGTCCTCTGTCAGCTATACTTCATTCTGTGTATTTGAATTCGTAAATCATAAATTTCCTCAAGATGACTACTGAAAATAATATTCCTGCTTTAGACAGTTTAGAATATGTTGCTTATATTGACGAGAATGGAGAATTACCAGAACAATTTCAGGGTAAAATAGGAGTTTACGCGATTTTTAATCAAGAAAGAATTCTGCAATTTGTTGGTTATTCCCGTGATGTTTATCTCAGTTGTAAGCAGCATTTAGTCCGTCAACCAGAACAATGTTATTGGTTGAAGGTAGAAACAATTGAACGTCCTAACCGCACGATTTTAGAACAGATTGAAAATGCTTGGATTTCTGAAAATGGTAGTCTTCCTTTAGGTAATGGAGAAAATAAAGAAAAATGGACTAACCCTATTAATAGTCTGGTACTAATGACAACTGAAGAACAAGCTAATTATCAAAATCCACTAATTGAAGATTTAACAAAAATGAAACTCGTTAAAAATGTGGCGCGACGAGTTGAAGCTGAAATTTTAGCGGTGTTAGAAGCACGGGGGTTAAAAACCCAAATTCGCTTTAATCCTAAATTAAAAGAAGAAGGTTTACTAGATTTAAAATGATGTTTTTAAAGCTGTAATTCCAATCCTGGTAAAACATCTTCTCCAAAAAAAAACAGCGGTAAGTTTGACAATTTCTATAGGTTTTCCGAAAGGTTTAAGTCTTTCTTAACAGTACAGAGTTGGTAAAATTGCTCGTCTGTAAGGTGAATAATAGGTGCTAGGTTTAAGGTGACGGTATTCATGCGAGATTATTAGTGCAATTGTTCTGGTTTAAATTTTTCAGAGTCAGCCATTTAGCCATCTTCGTTATCACCAAAATCAGGTTCAATACCTAGAGTGCGTAATTGTTCTGCTAATCTTTCTGCGCGTCGTTTTTCCCGTTCCTTTTGTTTTCTTTCCCGTTCTGCCGGTGTGAGAACCCAGTTACCTGAAGCATCATACCAGCGTAACCACTGCCGTTCAATGCCTTGATAGACACCTTGCCACAGTCCTAAACCTAATTCAATATCATTTAGCCATACACGCAGTTGATTGATTTCCAATTCAGCATAACTACTTGCCTGTAATTGAAATGCTCTTAACTCGTCAGTGTAACGATCAAAAACTATATAATAGGGTACTCTTAAAACTCGTTCGTAAACTTCCCACTTAGTTGGGGGTTGACTAGCATCTCGTAAGGTTCTCCCTAAATCTTCTTTTTCTGTTCCTGGTGAAATAAATTCTACCACCACAAAAGGATTAACGCCTTCTTGCCAAACTACATAACTTAGCCGCAGTTCTTTTTGTGCATACAACCTGGGGACATCAACGACAGCAAACCAGTCAGGGCGTTTATACCATAATGGATGATGAACATCATAGTAAAGATTTAAGTCTGTGGCGATAAATACCTGATTTTCCGGGAAGTTGGACGGACAAAAAGTTTCCCGTAATAACTGCGGTTGTAAAAGATGAAATTCGTCTGGCAAACCGGGTTCCTCTGGATTTTCGCTAGGTAAATCATACATTGTCGGTAGGAATTCCTTAGCAGAACGCGGTGGGTCTGTTTGATACATAACGGCTGCAAAAAAGAAATGTCAAGTTCACTATATGCTTGTTTTAATTCTTGATATTGCAATAAATCCAGTGCTAACCTTCTTACTTGAGAACTAGATTTACAGACTTTAATAATTTTGTAGTTATCAACAAACTCTACTTATGGTGCTGGTGAGGAAATTGATATTTTTTCCATTTGCATGGAATTACCATCTGGTGATTTTTTACCTAAATCAGCAATTAGGTTTAAAAAATTGCACTAAATTCATTCATGGTGTGTTATACTCTTGGTTATTATGTAGCAATACATAATACAATAACCCCAGTAACTATCTGTTAAGTGGGGTAAATTTCAATGCAAAATTAGTTTACGGAGGAAATCAGTGTTTAAGCACTATTTTTGTATTTTCGCGTGCTTGTGTGCGATATCCTATATATCTCACAATGTAGCAACAACGGCTAAGTACAGCGATTCAACGGTCAAGACAGTAGAATCAGTAGTTACAAAAATTAAGGAGAAGTAAGATAACAAAATCTTCCGCTTGAGTCAAATAAATGATCTTCGTGTACTTATAACAAGCATTGTTAGATTTTGCTTGCATTTTGAAATTCACGGAGACATGGGTAGTGTGGGTAGCACTGCCCTTTTTTTATTGACATCTTTAATATAACACACACTATCTTATTTGTTATCTTTTTTGTAGAAAATAAATAAGGATAAGGAGTTTTTTCTCCTTTCCTCCGAATGCAGTTGATGAGTCTCTGACTCAACTACCACGACAAAATCGGGTAAAGTGGCTTGTATTCTGGGTTTGGAGGCAGAGCCTCCTGGTAGGCAATAGAATTGTTATCTAAATTGTAGAATTTAAACTGTAGGCATTCCCAGCCGGAGTCTGGGAACGAGGGATTAAACACGGTTTAATGATTTTATTTTCCTGCATATCGTATTCATATCACCTTTGTCCAAACTCCAAAAATGTGATGTTTGGGGGGAGGAAAGCGATCGCTTGTAGATGCTAGACTCCGAAAGTGCGATCGCTAAGTTATATTTTTTCACTGCGTTGGAGTTAATAATAACTCGCTGATTTGCGATGATGCACAGCCGTCACACCATCTTGATTTAACACCTTCCCATCATTAACAGTGGCATAAACCAACCAATGATCACCGGCTTCCATGCGACTTTGAACAGAACACTCCAGGTAAGCTAAAGCACCATTCAGAATCACACCACCATTATTAGCTTCTGTGGTTTCCAAACCAGCAAATCTATCTTGTCCAGGGGCGTAAACCTTCATAAAATGCTTGCGTATTTCCCGACCTTCGGCCAAGACATTGACAACAAATTGATTACCAGTGTAAGTCATGCTTTCCATTGCCCTATCCTTAGCTACCGCAATAGTTAAACCAGGAGGACTAAAGCTGGCTTGTGTTACCCAAGATGCTAACATCCCCGTTTTAACTTCCCCTTGAGTAGCGGTGACAACACACAGAGAACCAACAATGCGACCTACTGCTTGTTCGACATTAGTTGCAGGTTGTCTAGCGACAACAGATTTTCTAGCGGCGCGTTTTAATGCTTGAGCGAAATCTGTTCCTGCTTCTTCACAGGTTTGTAAGGTGACTTCGTTAGGTTTGAACTTAACGCGGATGGTGTCAAAACCAAATCTGTAACCTGCATCTTTGAGTTTACTTTCTATTAAATCAACTGCTTCCCCACTCCAACCAAAAGAACCGAAAACACCAGCGAGTTTATTGTTAGTAGCTGTTGATAAAACGATTCCTAAAGCTGTTTGCACTGGTGTGGGTGCGTGGCCTCCTAATGTGGGAGAACCGATCACAAAACCTGCGGATTTTTCGATAGCGGTTTTGATTTCTTCGGGATCTGCAAATTCGCAATTTATTGATTCAACACTGACACCTGCTTTAGTTATACCACGAGCGATCGCACCTGCTAAAGTTGCAGTATTGCCATAAGCAGAAGCATAAATCAAAGTTACGCTCATTTCGGCGTTAGTTTGTTGCTTGATCCATTCTCGATAAGAATGAGTAAGTTCTTGTAAAGCATATCTTACCAAAGGACCATGACCAGTAGCATACAACCTCACTGGCAAATCTGCCAATTTATCCAAAGCTGTTTCTACTTGTTTAGCGTGGGGAGCCATGAGACAATCGAAATAATAGCGGCGATCTTCATTAAAGACTTCCCAACCTTCATCAAATACTTGATCACCACAAATATGCGCTCCAAATAATTTATCGGTAAATAAGATATTTGTTTGTGGATCATAAGTACAAAGTTCGTCAGCGTAACGGGGGTTAGGTGTAGGAATAAATTGTAAATTATGTCCTTTACCTAAATCTAAAGTTTCATCACCCCGCATTACTAAGATTGGTAAATCCTCATTTTCTAAAGCTGCACGTAAATTTATTGCTCCTGGGTTGGAACAAACAAAAGTAATTTGTGGTGCAATTTCTAGTAAAGCTTTTAATGTTGCCGCCCGGTTAGGATTGATATGACCAAGAATTACATAATCAATGGTTTTGATATCAATTCTTTTTTGTAAAGCATCTAAATAAATTTCCGTAAAAGTTTCACCAGGAGGATCAATTAAGGCAATTTTCTCACCTTGAATTAAAAAAGAATTAGCAGTTGTACCTTTAGCCAAAGCATATTCTATTTCAAATCTTAACCTTGCCCAACTGCGCGATCGCAATATTGTTGTATTTGTACCAATAGGCAAAATTTGTACATCACGGGGCTTAGAATTTTCTGACATAATTTTAATCTCCATTTCTTAATATCTTTCTTGTATTTATATTGTTTATTTCAACTTCAAGACATTCAACAAAAACAAATTCAACCAACCAAAAGCAAAATACCTCAAACTCTTATTTCTCAGCGTTCTCTGCGTCCTCTGCGGTTCGTTTATCAAATAATTGGTTTCTGAAAAATTCCCAAAAAACCCAACTGTATAATACCTGATTTTTAGTAAGGTGGACATTGCCCACCCTACAAGATCATTAACAATTCATAATTCGCCATTTTTAATTTCTCTTCAATTACGAATTACGAATTACAAATTACCAATTAATAGTGATTACCTACTTTACGATGGTGAACTGCTGTCAGTGCTTCCGGTTTGGAGACTCTACCCGCATAAACCGTACTATACACCGCCCAATGATCGCCACAGTCCATCCGGCTAACTACTTCACATTCCATGTAAGCTAAAGCATCACCCAAAATAGGCGCTCCATTTTCCGCAGGTTGGGTTTTGACTCCTTCAAAACGATCAGCACCAGGAGCGAACCGTTTTAAGAAGTGTTTCATTAATGGTTGATAATTGCCTTCTTCCAGTACATTGAGAACAAAGCGATCGCCTACTTGCATCAAGGATTCAATTGCGCGATCTTTAGCTACCGCAATGGAAAAACCCAAGGGTTTAAAACTCGCTTGACTCACCCAAGAAGCTAACATGGCGCTAGATACATCGCCTTTTTTAGCTGTGATGATATACAAACCGCCGCTAATTCTCCCCAATGCTTTATCTAAATCAGCACCTAGAGACTTCATAGCTTTGATGCTTTTATCTCTTGTTACCCATTGTGCTAAATCAGTTCCCGCTTCTTCGCATTTTTTGTAAATGTTTTCTGTCGGTGTTTCCCGAATTTCAATTACAGGAAAAGCTACATTCAAACCCGCAGCGCGGAATTTATTCAACAGTGGGTAAGTAGGTTCATCATCACCACCACCGGTTTCAAAAATACCAATGGCTTGTTTTTCGTTAGCAGATCCTAAAACCGTACTCAATGCAGTTTGAACACTGATATTACTAGATACGGGCGGCATTCCCACGACTAGCCCTTTACAACGTCCTACAAGTTCCCGTAACTCTTGTAAATCAACTGTTCCACCCAAATCCACCGCCTCTACAGCTACCCCAGTTTTTACGATACCATTGGTAATAGATTGTGCTAGGCGATCGCTAAATCCATACTCAGAAATATAAAATACACCAACAGTTGTTTCTGCTTTGGTTTGGTTTTGACTCCAATTGCGGTAACGTCCCGTTAATTCTTCAACATTGTGATATAATAACGGACCATGACCTGTAGCAATCATCTTGATGGTTTTTAATTCTGCCATCCGCTTCATTGCAGAAAGCACAGAACGGGCATTAGGACCCATCAAGCAGTCATAATAATATTGAAAATCTTTTTCAATGGCTGCCAAGTTATCATCAAAAGTGCTGTCTGTGCAGTAATGCAAGCCAAAAGCATCGCAGGTAAAGAGAATTTGGGTTTTGTGGTCAAAGCTAAAAATAGTATCAGGCCAGTGTAAATTAGGCGCAATTACAAATTCAAACTCGTGACCATTACCGAGATCCAAGCGATCGCCATTTTTAACAATACGACGTTTAAACGGCTGATGTACCAAATCTTCTAAAAATTGAATTGCTACCTTAGAACCTACCACAGTTATCTCAGGAGCTTTTTGCAGCAAGTCTTTCACCAAGCCGCTGTGATCCGGTTCTGTGTGGCTGATAATTAAATAATCAATATCTTGCGGATTGATTAAACCAGTGAGTGTATCAAAATATAGTTGGCGAAACTTTTCATGAGACGTATCAACTAGGGCTGTTTGCTCACCACGGATCAGAAATGAGTTATACGTTGTACCGTTTTGCAGACCAAACTCAATATCAAAGCGATCGCGATCCCAGTCCAAAGAACGAATAGCCGTGGTATCCTGAGAAATTTCTACAGTCTGTATGGTGAGCCGTTTTGCAGGGGCTGTGTTTCCCTGTCCATCATGTTTATCGGTGAGCAATACCATAACTCCCCTCCTTGACTTTCATTGAGTATTTATTCCTCTTCCATTATTGTGACACGGGTTGAATATAACTTTTTCTTGAAAAACCTATAACTGACTTAAGAAAGTTAAAACTGTGAAACAGAATATCCAACCACAACATAAAAATAGCCCTTGGTTAGCCTTAATGGTTGGTAATTCCCGGCTACATTGGGCTTTGTTTATAGATCAAGCTCTTGACTCAGCCTGGGATACAGAGCATCTATCAGAGTCTGATATAGAACAATTAGCAAAAACAAATACTCTGCCGCTTCCCCCGTCTTATTCTCACCCCATTTTCCTATCTCCCAACCTGCCTATTACTCTTGTCTTAGCCTCTGTAGTTCCCAGTCAAACACAACTTTGGCAAACTTACCCAAATCATCGTTTAATTACCTTATACCAAATTCCTATTCTGGAAATGTATCATACATTGGGCATTGATCGCGCTTTGGCTTTATTAGGTGCTGGTAAATCTTATGGATTTCCTATATTAGTAATTGATGCGGGAACTGCATTAACATTGACAGGTGCAGACTCAAATCCGCGTCTCATTGGTGGCGCTATTTTACCCGGTTTAGGTTTACAATTTACTAGTTTAGGACAAAAAACCGCACAATTACCATTGTTAAAAACTAGCGAAATTAGGGAATTACCGCCACGTTTTGCTATGGATACATCCCAAGCCATTCAAAGTGGTATAATTTACACTTTATTAGCAGGAATAAAAGAGTTTATTGATGAGTGGTTATCGTTATTTCCTGATAGTAAAATTGCCATGACTGGTGGAGATAGTGATTTATTGAAAACCTATCTTGAAATTCAGTTTTCAGAAATAGGTGAAAAGATAATTTTAGATAAAAATTTGATATTTTGGGGAATGCGAGAAGTTCATTTTGTCTGAATCAGGATATCCAGGATTTGAGGATTTACAGGATTGTTTTTGATGATTTTAATAATTTTGATTGGGGAGAAATTGGTATTTGTCTGAATCAGGATATCCAGGATTTAAGGATTTACAGGATTTTTTTGATGATTTTAATAATGGAGATTTGGGAAATGATTGGTATTTTGCGATCTCATAATCTACAATCTGCTAAGGTGTTAGGTGGTTTAATTTGCAGATGTTTCACTACACATTGAGGATGGTTAGGTAAATCTAAATCTTGTGCTAAATAGGTATCACCAAACGCACCGCTACCCAAAACGCGGATGATTTGATAACGTTGACGTAGCTTGACACCTATCACCATCTGACTTACAGAGAAAAAGCAGATACGGTAGTTATTGTGTCACATTCTTTTAATAAAGGCAATATGGGTGATGGGGTGATGGGGAGAATAACAAGCAACTAATGACTAATGACCAATAACTAATGACTAATGACTAATTATGCCAAAGTTGTTAAACCTTGTAAATAATCTTCTAACTGTCTAGCATGATCATGAGACATTTTTGGTTGAGGTAAAGAACTAGGATCAAAAGCTTGAATTTCTAAGACTTCTAAATTATCTTGAACTTTCATTTCTCCTTGTACTTCAGCTTCAACCACAATACAAATTGAATGAATTCTCGGATCTCGATCTGGTGCGGAATAAACTCCAACTAAACGCCGAATTTTCAGCAATTCTAGTCCAGTTTCCTCCATTAACTCGCGACGGACTGCACTAGAAATATCCTCTCCCCAGTCCACCATACCACCAGGTAAAGACCAGCAACCATCATCACTGCGGCGAATAAGGACAATTCGACCATCAGGTAAAATCGGAATAACGCTAGTACCAGTAATGGGATGGCGAAAAATAATACCCAATACTGTTTGTCCAACGTGCCATAAGCTACGAGGGGACTGAATTAATGAAGTAAAAAAAGCTAGGATATTCAATCTTCAAATGTTTGTGTTGTACTTGATAATTGCCTAGCACTTAATAGAAATGTAACTCACGAAATATTAATTGCGTTTTGTTTTATACAAATCTATAGAGTGTTGGGGATATTATTCTCATGCTGATCTTGAGAATTAGTCAATTTTAACATCTGCTTTCAGTAACCGCATAGGATTTACCAATACAATCGATTAGTGAACCAATAAACCTTTGCTACTTTTTTAAATGTATTGCTGGTTTAAATTATTGAGGAATTGTTTAAATAAATTAGCCTTTATTGACATCAGTCAACTATTTGTGATCCCAGGATGGATAATTGAGATCAAAATAGTCACTATTGGAGAAATAATCATAAATTTACCTTGACATAGCCTATTTAAATCAGGTATAATGGTATGCTGTTCAAAGCATTGTGATTTTCTGCACTAGGCTAAAAGTGTATCAATAACATCGGTAACTAAATATTGCCTAAGTGTAGGTTTTTTGTTGTTTATTCATGAGGTGAATATGGCCAAGCGCCGTAACCCGAAAAAAGAAAAGGCGCTACGGAACCAGGCTTATGCCAGAAAGTTTCGTAAACGGACTACGACAGGAAGAATGCAAAGAAGGTTCCAACAAAGACCACCTAAGAGTGAAGAAGATGAAGGAACAGGAGCAGCAGCAATGGATGCAGCTGATTAATTTGACTGTTTGAAAATTACTTTACTTTGGAATTAATTTGCTATGTTCGGGCGTACATCTACTTATATTTGTACGCCCTTATTTTTAGGTGACTGAGGAATGGGAAGAAAGCAGGGGAAGCAGGGGGGAGAATATTAACTTTTGCCTATTGCATGAGTGCTTTTTGCCTTCTGTTAGCAATTACCAATTACCAATTACCAATTACCTAGACATTGTTATAGAATTTGAGTTTTGGCTGTGGAGATAGCCTGTTTAACTTGCTCAAAACCTGTACCGCCGTAACTGTTGCGGGCTGCAACTACTTGACGAGGAGATATAGCTGCATAAATATCCGCTGCAAAGGATGGGTGTATTTGTTGCCACTCTTCTAGGGTTAAATCTTTGAGAAGTTTACCAGCAGCTATACTGGTTTTTACGACCTTACCGACGATATTGTAAGCTTCCCGGAAGGGTACGCCTCTTGCTGCCAAATAATCTGCTACATCGGTAGCGTTAGCAAAGTCTTCTGTAACTGCTTGTGCTAGTCGCTGGGTACGAAATTCTAAACCTTCCCGCAACAAAATTGTCATTGCTTCTAAACAGGCTTTGACGGTGTTAACGCTGTCAAATATGCCTTCTTTGTCTTCTTGCAAGTCTTTGTTATAGGCCAGGGGTAAACCTTTCATAATGACTAACATCGCCTGGAGATGACCAAAAACACGCCCTGTTTTCCCGCGCACTAATTCTGGTACATCCGGGTTTTTCTTTTGAGGCATGATGCTAGAACCTGTGGCACAGCTATCTTTGAGGGTGACAAAGCGAAATTCTTCTGATGCCCAAAGGATGACTTCTTCTGAAAGACGGCTGAGGTGAACCATGATTATACTAGCAGCACACAGAAATTCGATGGCAAAATCGCGATCGCTCACTCCATCCAAGCTATTAGCATAAATACTGTCAAAATGCAATAGTTTAGCTGTGTAATGTCTGTCAATGGGAAAAGTTGTTCCCGCTAAAGCCCCACAACCCAAGGGGGAAATATTCACCCGTTTGTCAACATCTCCTAACCGTTCCCAGTCCCGTTGTGCCATCTGAAAGTACGCTAGGAGGTGATGAGCTAAACTCAGAGGTTGGGCGCGTTGGAGGTGAGTATAGCCAGGAATGAGGGTTTCAATATTTTGTTCCGCAATATCCAGTAATACCGTTTGAAATTCCCGTAAATACTGGCGAATTTGTTGAATTTGGTCGCGTAGATAAAGTCTGGTATCTGTTCCTACTTGGTCATTACGAGAACGGGCGGTATGCAGCTTTTTACCGACATCTCCCACAATTTCTGTGAGTCGCTTTTCTACAGCAAAATGCACATCTTCTGCATCAATACCAGGTTGAAATTGGCCTTGTCGGTATTCTTGGCGGACTTGTTCTAAACCCGTAACTAATTGCTCTCCTTCTTCTGGGGAAATAATTCCTGTGTGAGCCAGCATTTGGGCATGAGCTTGGGAACCAGTGATGTCATATTCTATGAGTTCAATGTCAAAAATTATACTGGCATTAAAGCGAGCGATCGCTGGATGTAGGGCGGTTTCAAACCGCTGGCTCCAAGTTTGTTTTTCGGTCATAAATTAGAAAGGAGAGGAAATAATTATTTGTGATCTTAGATTTTGAATCAACATCAATCCAAAATCCAAAATCCAAAATCCAAAATCTAAAATCCATTTAACCGTAACTGGTTAAACTCTTAAATAAATAGCCAATAATTATACCAGTCAACATCGCCCATATTTGTCCTGTTTTGACAAAGTTGTTCCAAGCATTTTGCATCTGTCCTAAAACGTCTGGATCTTTGATGCTAGTAGCCACAAAGTTAATATCAATGTGTATATTCCCCAAGAGGGAAAATAGCGGATCATGCAAATGTAAATATTCCATAATGCCTTTACCAAAAGGGTTATCAGCTGTGTTATTGAATTTGAAGTAATCTATCCCATAACACGTTACCGCAATTATACGCAGTTTCTACTTTAATAGCCTACTAAATCTGAGATGCCAAGCGCAATTTCTCGGAAGTTCGCAAAATTTGACCTGCTAAAACTGCTGCACCGAAGCCGTTATCAATATTAACTACACCAATACCAGCAGCGCAAGAATTAAGCATTGTTAATAAAGGTGCTAAACCGCCAAAACTCGCGCCATAACCGATGCTGGTGGGAACAGCAATGACGGGAGAATCTGCTAAACCAGCTACCACGCTTGGTAAAGCGCCTTCCATTCCCGCTACTACAATTAACACCGATGCTGAAGCAAGCAAGTGACGGTTATCTAGTAAGCGATGAATACCTGCTACACCCACATCCCAGAGACGCTGGACACGGAAACCGTAAAGTTCAGCCGTCACAGCTGCTTCTTCCGCAACCGGTAAATCAGCAGTACCAGCGGAAAGAATACCAATTTCTCCAGGGAAGATAGGTTCAATCACAGGGGGCTTAATGGCACAAATTCGCGCTAACTCAAAATATTGCAAACCTCTGACTTTTTTTTGCAGTTCTGCATAAACATCAAGGGAAATACGTGTGGACATGACCACAGAAGCACGCTGACGCATAACTTCCATAATTTGAGCAATTTGATCAGGTGTTTTACCAGGACCCCAAATTACTTCCGGGAAACCAGTTCTTAAATGACGATGGTGGTCAATTTTAGCAAACTCACCTACAGATTCATAAGCTAAATCTTTGAGTGAGTCTAAGGCTATCTCTGGGCTAATTTTACCATTAGCAACAGCTTCTAAGAGCGATCGCAAATTTTCAGGTTGACTCATTCGATTTTGGATTTTGGATTTTGGATTGATATTTTGGTAATTGGTAATTGGTAATTAGATTATTCATCTTCCCAGTCCCCAGTAAAGAGTCCCCAGTCCCCAATCACCAGTCCCCTACTTTGTAATTTTAATTTCATGAATGTTCCAGAATAGACCACCCAGAGCAGAAAAGTTAATTCCTTCAAAACGGTTTCGTAATGCGGAGAGAGAATAGGAATTTACCAAGTAAATAAACGGTAAATTATCCTGTGTTAATCGTTGACTTTCGGCATAAATTTCTTTAACCTTTGCTTCATCAAATTCTTGTGCGCCTTGAATATAAAGTTGATGTATTTGCGCTTCCCAAGGTGCAATTTGCCAACCTTCTATTGGTTTTTGTCCTGGTTGGGGTTTTTGGTTAAACATATGTAAACCACCTTCAGGAGACCAGACATTTGCCCCATCATTTGGTTCTAAACCACCAGTCAAACCTAGCAAAGATGCTTCCCAATCTAAAGTATTAGAAAGTTTATCTAGAAAAGTATTCCATGCTAAAGGTGTGAAATCAACTTGGATACCAATTTTGCTCAAATCTTGTTTAATTTGTGATCCCATCGCTTCACGAATCTTGTTACCTGCATTGGTAAGTAAAGCAAACCTGACACGGTTTCCTTGAGCATCTTCTAGTTGATTTTGAGCATTGTATTTAAAACCAGCTTTGAGTAATAATTCCTTGGCTTTTTCAGGATTGTAATTATAAACTTTCAACCCTTTTTCTGGTGAAAGAAAATAAGGACTTTGGACAGAAATTGGTGAATCTTGTGTTTGTCCCAAACCACGAAAAGTATTATTAATCATGGTTTGTCTATCAATTGCATAAGCTATAGCTTGACGAAATTCAACACTATTAAACCAACGGGATTTAATAGGATCTACAAGAGGTTTACCGTTTCTTTTACCTTTATTTAAATTGAAAGAAACAAAACTTGTACTTGATGATGGTCCACCATTATAAATTTTAAAATTACCTTGTTTTTCCTGAACCTTTAGCAAAGAAAAATAATCAGGTGTCACCCCTACAGAGTCTAAACCACCAGAACGAAATTGTAGTAAAGCAGTGTCTGTGGATTCAACAATTTGCCAAACAATACGCTCAATATAAGGTTGGGGTTTACCTTGAGCATCTTTACGCCAATAATAGGGGTTACGACGAAAAATTATCCGTTGACTGGTATCGTAACGTTCGAGTTTATAAGGACCATTGACAATAATTTGTTCAGGTGGAGTATCCACACCCCACATTGTCAGAAACTTTGGTTTCCCATCTTGATCTTTAGTTTTTACCGATTCTCGTAACACATGAGCAGGTAAAATAGCAGCACCAGCATTTTGTAAAAAAGGTCTAAAAGGTTCAGGTACGCTAAATTCTACCCGTCTATTATCAACTTTTCTCACAGTAGGAAGTTTGCGATCTTTACCAATTCTCAAAATATCTCTCAGATCCGTAGGTATGTCTTCATTTAGATAAATATCGTTATAAGTAAATACGACATCATCTACTGTTAAAGGTTGACCATCTGACCATTTTAAATTATCGCGTAGTGTGAATGTAATTTTTAATTTATCTGCTGAAACTTCCCAGGATTCTGCTAAAATTGGCTCAAGTTCACCCGTAATAGGATTTTGGCTAATTAGTCCCTCATAAGTATAACCGAAAATATTAGGAGATTCGGAACTGAGAGCATAGTTAAATGTTTTGGGATCACTGAGAATACTAGTTACTAATTGCGGTACTTGCTGACTTGCATTACTTTTGAAATTACTGGGATTACAACCTGTGATTGATAATGCTGTAAAAGAAAGGAGAGTGATGAGTAATAAAAAGCGTTTGGTGTGATTGAGAATGTTTTTATTAAATGCCATAATTTCACTAAAAATAAATATTATTTAGGTTGATGAACGAGAATTATTAAACCAGTCCAGAAAATGCTGTGTCATTTTTTTAGTTCCATATCTCTTTTAAAATTAAGTTTTTCCTGCTTTTCTAATTTATAAACTGTAACTGCTTCTATATAACAAATATGGGGTATAAATATTTCTAAAGACTTAGGTGGATTATACAGCAAATTATCCGCTCGTGCATCCTGTCCTTTAGCAATAGATATTAAAAAGTTAGTTTCCATATAAACTATGGTCATTTTTATATTCCTGGTACTGGTAATTAAATATAAATTATCTACTCTTCTTCATAGTTTTGTGAATATGTTTCTCCATTTTTTAGCTTTGCTAATAAACCTATTTTTCCTAATTCTTCAGAGGCAGGTGGTATTTCTGATTTCCAGTGATAATTCAAATCTCTTAACCAAGAGATCATGAGAGTTTTCAAATAGAATTGAAATATTTTTTTATCGCAAAATTCTGAATCATAATGGCTGATAATTTTTCCTGTATTTAATGATATTTCTAGTTTGCGAAATACACCATTAGTAGATTTAAAAATATTGATTTCTGTTAAATTTGCTGATATAGCAAATCTAGGGTTTTCCTGAGAGTTTTGTAAATATAGGTTAATGACTTTTGATAAATTATTTTCATGATTTTCTAGATTTTCTTGGATGTTGACATTTGCTAATAATGCAATTTGCTGATTTTGATCTAAAACAATAATATCTGGAGAATGTAGTTGAAATAAACTTTCTATTTTTTCTGGTGAATTAACTTGATTATTCCAAATATTAGAAATTAGTCTGATTTTAACTAATTCTTCTGGTTTATCTAAGCTAAACATTTTTCCATTCTCCTATTAATCACCTGTTACCAACAAAACCACAGCATAAGCACAAATCCCTTCTTCTCTGCCAGTTGGTCCCAATTTTTCATTAGTTGTAGCTTTGACACCAACTTGATTAGATTCTAATTCTAAAACCGCTGCTAATTTATCCCGCATTGTAACGATATGGGGTTTTAATTTGGGACGTTCTGCAACAACGACAGAATCAATATTGCCGATTTTCCAACCTTGGTCACGAATTAACTGATTAACTTGTTTTAATAATACAAGACTATCAGCCCCTTTCCATTGGGGATCACTGGGGGGGAAGTAATGGCCAATATCCCCTAAAGATAATGCTCCCAGCATAGCGTCCATGATGGCGTGAGTGAGAACATCAGCATCACTGTGTCCTAACAAACCGAGTTCATGGGGAATGTGAACACCGCCTAAAATTAAATTGCGATCGCTCACCAATCTGTGAATATCGTAGCCGTTACCAATTCTGATGTTCATAAAAAATAGAAGTTCAGGAGTTCAGAAGTTCAGAAGTTCAGGAGTTCAGGAGTCAGAAGGTAAATATTTCTCCCCAGTCACCAGTCACCAGTCACCAGTCACCAGTCCCTAGTCCCCAGTCCCTAGTCCCCAGTCCCCTGTCTCTCTTGTTCCCATTTTTCCAGCAAATCGGGACGACGGGAAGCGGTGCGTTGAATTTGTTGTTGAAAACGCCAACGGGCAATTTCCGCATGATTACCACTTAGTAGCACATCTGGCACTTTCCAACCGCGAAAATCCGCTGGACGGGTATACTGAGGAAAATCTAATAAACCTTCCTCAAAACTCTCTGCTTTGAGAGATTCTACCTTACCCACAGTTCCTGGGAGGAGACGCACCACCCCATTAATTAAAGCCATCGCCGGAATTTCTCCACCAGTGAGAATAAAATCACCTAAAGAGACTTCACGAGTGATCAAATTCAAAACTCTGTCATCTACGCCTTCATAATGACCACAAATCACCACCAATTGGTCATAATTAGCCGCTAATTCTCGCAGGAGGGGCTGATTTATCGTTTGACCTTGGGGACTCATCAAAATCACCTCTTGGCGCGGTAGAATCGGCAGCGACTCCACAGCAGCAAAAATTGGTTCAGGCTTCATCAGCATTCCCACACCCCCCCCGTAGGGTTCATCATCGACCTTACGATGCTTATCAGTGGTAAAATCCCTGGGATTAACCAGATTTACTTCAGCAATCTGCTTGGCTAGGGCTTTACCCAAAAGACCGGAACTGAGAACCGAGCTAAAACAATCAGGAAAAAGCGTAACTATATCAAAACGCACAGTAATTCGTATTTAATGACACTAAGATGAGATTGGAACATTTAACGTAAATTGCCAAGGAGTTCAGGAGTCAGGAGAATGGCTTGCACCACGCTACGCTATCGAGGAGTCAGAATAATTTACTTTTTTCCCATTTTCCCATCACTCCATTTTTACCCCGCCCGTTAAATGTTCCCCAGAAGTCAAAGGCAGGTAAAACTGGAGATAAACTGGATCAACAGTATCTAAAATTACCAGAATTTTTGGCTTTTTGGTGGAAGCAAAAGTTTTTCTAATTACTTAATTTATGTTTAAATATTGTCACAACTAAATTTAAATTAATAATCCCACCAAAGTTAACAACTTCCAGGATGCATCAAGCCAGCCTCTGAAAAAGAGTGTCAAGACTTGCAAAGCCCCCCAACTTAAAGGGTGAACCTAGCCTTCAAGCACTATTTTATCTTGCCAGTCTGGAATAAGTAGATAGGTGAAAAACAAGGCACTGGCGATGAGGAACAGTAACGGACATGACAGAATTGAGGCTTCGTGTGCGTTTAAGGAGAAGTTGGAGAGACAAATTTCGCCACTCCACACTGATCAAAAGAGTCCTCTCAAAGCAGCAAAGGGCGAAAATCAACAGGCTACTAAACCTTGTTAAATTCACACGCCATTCGCCACAAGCCGGGGGAACCGTCCAAGGCGATGGCTTCTGAAGTTGTTGACCAAAGAAACACAATGCAGCAATTAAAAGCTAAATCGCTGGAAATGAGGACACCCCAAGCAACTAAAACCGCCGTTCTAGTTATCGGAGGCGCAGAAGACAAAGTTCACGGACGCGAAATCTTGCGGACTTTTGTTGCTCGTGCTGGTGCTAGCAAGGCATATATTACAATTGTTCCATCTGCCTCCCGCGAACCAGCCATCATTGGTGGTCGGTATATTCGCATTTTTGAAGAAATGGGTGCTGAAAAGGTTGAGATTTTAGACATTCGCGAACGCGAACAATGCGAAAACTCTCAAATTAAAGCATCCTTAGAAGCCTGTACTGGGGTCTTTTTAACAGGAGGGGATCAATTACGCCTCTGTGGAGTTCTGTCAGATACACCAGCGATGGAAATTATCCGCCAGCGGGTGAGAGCAGGACAACTAACCCTAGCAGGGACCAGTGCAGGGGCGGCGGTGATGGGACATCACATGATTGCAGGTGGAGGTAGTGGGGAAACGCCCAATCGTTCCCTGGTTGATATGGCAACAGGCTTGGGATTTATTCCCGAAGTCATTGTGGATCAGCACTTTCATAACCGCAATCGGATGGGAAGATTGATTAGTGCGATCGCCGCTCATCCAGATCGCCTTGGCATTGGCATTGATGAAGATACCTGTGCTGTGTTTGAACGTGATGGTTGGTTGCAAGTCATGGGTAAAGGTAGCGTGACAATTGTTGATCCTACAGAACTCACCCATACCAATGAACCCCATGTCAGTGCTAACGAACCCTTGACTGTACATAACTTACGTCTACATATCCTCAGCTACGGAGATCGCTTCCATCTTTACCAACGTACTGTTTTACCTGCTGTGCATCGGATCTCCAGCTGACGGGATAGAGTATCTGAGGTTACACTGTGTTGACCGCGCACCTATTTTCTGTGGCAAAAAAATTAGACACATACTATCTAAAAAGAAAAAACTGTTTGTCATGAACAGTTTAGCGGTCAATTTCAGTAAGAAACTAGAATTTTGGTTCCGAATCTCCATCTACCTATTCCCATGAGAATCCTCAAGATCCAGACCTTACGCGGCCCAAACTACTGGAGCATTCGACGCCATAAACTAGTCGTCATGCGCCTAGATTTAGAAACTCTCGCTGAAACACCCTCAAATCAAATCCCTGGCTTTTATGAAGGATTAGTTGAGGCTCTGCCAAGTCTGGAGGGTCACTATTGTTCGCCGGGCTGTCGTGGCGGTTTTTTGATGCGTGTACGAGAAGGCACTATGATGGGTCATATCGTAGAACACGTAGCTTTAGAACTCCAGGAATTAGCTGGAATGCACGTAGGTTTTGGCCGCACCCGTGAGACTGCCACACCTGGGGTTTACCAGGTAGTGATTGAGTACATAAATGAGGAAGCGGGACGTTATGCCGGACGTGCAGCGGTACGGCTGTGTCAAAGTATTGTTGATCGGGGCCGTTATCCCAAGGCAGAACTAGAGCAAGACATCCAAGACCTCAAAGACTTTTGGCGTGATGCTTCCCTTGGTCCTTCTACAGAAGCAATTGTTAAAGAAGCAGAAAAAAGAGGCATTCCTTGGATGCCTTTAGCAGCACGTTTTCTGATTCAACTCGGCTATGGTGTCAATCAGAAGCGAATGCAGGCCACAATGACCGATAACACAGGCATTCTCGGTGTAGAACTAGCTTGTGATAAAGAAGCCACTAAACGCATCCTCGCCGCCAATGGTGTACCAGTACCCAGAGGCACGGTGATCAACTTCTTGGATGATTTAGAAGAAGCCATTGATCATGTTGGTGGTTATCCCATAGTCATCAAGCCCCTAGATGGTAATCATGGGCGCGGTATCACCATTGATATCAGAAGTTGGGATGAAGCTGAAGCAGCATATCAAGCGGCCAGACAGGTTTCCCGTTCTATTATTGTGGAACGCTATTATGTCGGGCGTGACCATCGAGTATTAGTTGTTGATGGCAAGGTTGTCGCCGTCGCTGAACGAGTACCAGCTCATGTAGTTGGTAATGGTAGATCCACCATCGCTGAACTGATTGAGGAAACTAACCAAGATCCCAATCGCGGTGAAGGTCATGATAACGTCCTTACCAAAATTGAACTAGACCGTACCAGCTACCAGCTATTAGAACGGCAAGGCTACACCATCAAAAGTGTACCTCCCAAGGGGACAATTTGTTATCTGCGGGCAACGGCTAACCTGAGTACAGGTGGGATCGCTGTAGACCGCACCGACGAAATTCACCCGGAAACCGTTTGGTTAGCACAACGAGTAGTCAAGATTATCGGTTTGGATATTGCCGGTCTGGATGTGGTTACTACGGATATTAGCCTTCCCTTGAGAGAAGTGGATGGTGTAATTGTAGAAGTTAACGCTGCCCCTGGTTTTCGGATGCACGTCGCCCCCAGTCAGGGTACTCCTCGCAACGTCGCCGGTGCAGTCATGGATATGCTGTTTCCCAATGAAAAACCCAGCAGCATTCCCATCCTCAGCATCACAGGCACTAATGGTAAAACTACTACAACTCGTCTGTTAGCACATATCTATAAGCAAACAGGTAAAGTTGTCGGTTATACCACAACTGATGGGACTTATATCGGTGATTTCTTGGTAGAAGCTGGAGATAATACCGGTCCCCAAAGCGCCCATGTTATCCTGCAAGACCCAACGGTAGAGGTGGCTGTATTAGAATCGGCACGTGGTGGTATTCTCCGTTCTGGTTTAGGCTTTGAGGCTGCTAATGTTGGTGTGGTGCTGAATGTGGCCGCAGATCATTTAGGCATTGGTGATATTGATACTATCGAGCAATTAGCTAACCTCAAAAGCGTAGTTGCAGAAGCTGTATTCCCTGATGGCTATGCTGTTCTTAATGCTGATGATCACCGTGTAGCCGCAATGGCAGAAAAAACAAAAGCCAATATTGCCTACTTTACCATGAATCCCGACTCGGAACTGGTGCGAAACCATATCCAAAAGGGAGGAGTGGCAGCAGTATATGAAAATGGCTATCTGTCAATTGTCAAAGGTGATTGGACACACCGCATAGAAAGAGCAGAAAATATACCATTAACAATGGGCGGAAAAGCGCCATTTATGATTGCCAATGCTTTAGCCGCAAGTTTGGCAGCTTTTGTCCAAAATGTGACTATTGAACAAATTCGGGCTGGGTTAAGGACTTTCCGCGCTTCAGTTAGTCAAACTCCGGGCAGAATGAATTTGTTTAATTTGGGTAAATACCATGCTTTGGTAGATTATGCCCATAACCCTGCTAGTTACGAAGCTTTAGGTTCTTTTGTCCGCAATTGGACGACGGGACAGCGCATAGGAGTAGTAGGGGGACCTGGCGATCGCCGTGATGAAGATTTTGTCACTCTGGGTAAATTATCAGCAGATATCTTTGACTACATGATTGTCAAGGAAGATGATGACACTAGAGGAAGATTACGGGGTTCGGCTTCAGATTTGATTATTCAGGGTATTACCCAAGCCAAGCCTAATTCCCGTTTTGAATCAATTCTGGATGAAACCCAAGCCATTAATAAAGCCTTAGATATGGCTCCTGATGGTAGTCTAGTGGTAATTTTACCGGAAAGTGTGAGTCGCGCTATTCGGTTAATTAAGGTGCGGGGTGTACAGGAAGAAATTCAGCCACAAAGTGCAAATACTACGATTAATGATTCCCAAAATGGGGTAGCACCTTCTTCTGTGGTTAATACCCTACTCTAATTTCCGGTAGGGATAATTTATCAATTGTCCCTACTGTTGATTTTTCTTGATGTTTTTGGTTCGTTAGGTCGTCGGTTTTTTTATTAGTTACTAACTAGGTTGGCGTTAAAAATTATCTTGATGGTATGCTTGGAGGAAAGAGGACGGTTAAGAACAAGATAATATTATTATGAGGATTATTTCTACATCAAAACTAAAACAAGATGCTAATAAATATCCCGATTTAAAACAAATTATTGATAGTTGGTGTTTGGTAGTAAAAGGTGTTATCTGGAATCATTTAGAAGATGTTAAAAATGTTTACCCTAGCGCGGAAGCAGTGGGTAATTTTACAGTTTTTAATCTCAAAGGAAATAAATATCGTTTAATTGTGGGCATAGATTATATCAAACAAATTGTTTATTATAAATATTTATTAACTCATGCAGAATATGATAAGGATAGGTGGAAAAATGATCCGTACTATTGATCGTAATGTTTATAGTCAACTCCTAGCTAAAGTTGCTCCTAAAATTATTGAAACTGAAGCAGAATATCAATCAGCATTACAAGAAGTTGAAAAGCTTTTATTTAACAAAAATCGAACCACCGAGGAAGATACTTTATATGATTTATTAGTGATGTTAGTAGAAAAATATGAAACCGAAAATCATTTTTTAGAACCTGCAAAACCTCTGCAAGTTCTACAACATTTGATGGAAGAAAGGGGAATGAATGAAGCAGATTTATTAAATATCTTAGGTCTTAAAGAAGGTGATCAGGAAATAGTAACCGCTATTCTCCAAGGTGATTGTAATATCAATGCAGAACAAGCTGAATCTTTAGGTAAATATTTTCATGTTCCGTCTAGTTTATTTGTTTGATTATTGAAGGTGTACAATTAGACAATGAGTAAGTTTGTAAGTAATGGTTGGTAAATTTATTTTGATATTTTCATTTTTTATCATATTTTCGTTGCCAGTAAGATTTACCAGCGCGAAATGCTGCTAAAGATAGAGATTTAGTTAATAATTTTTTCTGAGTATTTATTTCTGGTTGTTCTGATGCTGGTTCATTTCTGTCTTCAAAATCTGGTAACAATAAAATTACTATCAGAAACACACCTATAATAATTGCAATAAACCCTTCTATTTTACCCCATGTAAACTTGATAAATAACTCGAACAATAGCATTATAAAGCCTGATATACCACGCCCTGTATAACCATCGTCAAAATTATCCATGAAGTGAGGATAGTTAATTTCTAAAATACCGATTCCTATAAGTAGGAATGAAGGAATAATACATTTTATTCTTTCTATGATAGTCATTTTTATTTCTCTTCATAAGGTAAAAGATATAAACCAGGTGGTGTATTATCATCAGGTAGAATATCTTTACTACTTTTGACATTTTCACTTTCACATAAAACCGCAAAAGATTGTAAACTATCTAATCTCGCTAAAAGTTCGCTGAGGGTATCTAAATATTCAGCTATAGCAATTTGGCGATGTGTCCAAATTTCATCCCATTTGCTACTATATGACATTTCAAATTCGACATCTATATTAGTTTTTTTGCGGCGAATATCTTCAGGTGATAATGTAGAATCTTGGGGAGAAATTTGGGTAATTCTTTCTACTCGTTCCGGTGTAATATGGTCTTGAAAACGAGAATGTGTAAAGCGATAAGTTGTAGATAAATAAGGGTTTTCATCTGTAATTAATTGAGTTGCCCAATTTTGGGATATTTGTTGAAATTTATCTACTTCTATGGTTAATAATTCTCTAGCTTCTTGATGTTGTCCAATTTCTAATAATAAGTTAGCTTCTGTTGCTGTTGCTACCGCCCAACCTTGAATAGCAATATCTGTATTTAGCATTAATTCCGCGTCTAATGCTGGGGAAATTTGTAACGCTTGATTTGATAAAAATAATCGTACTCTATTAGCAACTTTTAAAGATTCTCTAGGTGATTCGTTGGGAAATAGTTTTCTGTCGTTTAATTCGGCATTTAATGAGGCAATTTCTTTAATTATCATTGCTTGTTGAATATGAGAAATTGCTTTAGCTAAATTTTGTTGTTTTTGGCGATTATCTTCTACTAAAAGATATAAATAGGCAAGTTGTCCAGAAATTATATCTAATCTGTTTTCTACTCTATTTAAGCCTTTTTCTAAGTTATCAAAACCTTGAGTTAATTGATTTTCAATTCTATTTAAGCCAGATTCGAGTCGTTCAAATCCTGCTTCCATTGACTGTTGAATTTGACCTAACTTGTTTTGAATTTGATGTAATTTATAACCCATGTAAGCAAAACCAGCAATACTTACTCCCAGGTTTAAAACACTTGCACCAGCAGCTATTTGAGTTAATCCCATTACTGATGATAAGGTTTTTTCAATTCCCATTAATTTATGATAGGTTAATCCATGACCTATAACATCTATTCCTCCTAATACGGGGGAAAATGGAATATTTACTAATTTGTTAGTTAGTCCTGGTGTTTCTGCTAAATGGCGAACTATTTGACCTGCTTTTTCTGTACCAGCAGCCCAGCGAATAACGCTACCATAGCGTTGCATTGAACCATTTAATAAACCTTGGATAATTTCTGGACTGTTTAATAAAAGAGTGGTATCAATTAACATTTTATTATCTCCTAATTTTAACGATTATAAACTGCAAAATCTCCGTAGGCTTCCATTTGTAATCTAGGTGAAATGTTAAAATCAACTGTTAAATCACTTAATTTACGAAAAGCATCATATCTATCCAGTTGATTAACATTAGGTTGAAAACCTGGATCAATTCTTTTTAGTTGAATATAAACTAAACAAATATCATATTCTGATTCTTGTCCAGGTGATACTTGATAACGACTAATATTAGGTTGTATTGTTCTATAATCTGATTCTGAACCTGTCCATAAATATTTTGTCAGTTCATAGAGTTGTTCTCCATCATTAGAATCAATACTTCTTTTTTCTAAAATTGAATTAAGAAAATCTACTTGTGAAGCTGAAATTACTAACACCAAAAACTGTTTAGTAATTCTTTGTACTGAAGGAGATGGAAGATTATAATCATATTTAGCAGGTCTTATTTCTAGACCACGAGTTTGTTTCTGAGGCTGTTTTTGTTTTTCATTATTAACTTTCCAAACCCAATAACCGATTGCTACAACGCCAAAAGCTATAACTACAGTAACTTTCATGTTTTCACTCCTGATATTAATTCTCTGACAAATATTATCAACCAAATAATATAATTTACTCCTTCTATTTATGAAATCTATTTTTTCCCATTCTTGATATAAATAATTAATTAATGGTTTTATTTCAAATATATATACAGATTCATTCAAAATATAATTTTTAATATCATTATCTATTCCTAATTTACTACACCAAGCACGAACAGCAATATCTAGATTGTTAAGCGTGGTATTATCAGGGTGAAGTTGACTAGAAATTTCGTTGATTAATTGAAAGAACATAATAAGATGTTAAACACAAAACAAAATATAATCATTATAAATCATTCATTTGGGAATGGTCTTTATCCATTCCTGACAAATATTGAGCAAAAGCATAATTAAGATTCACTAAAATCTTCTTCTAACTTTTGACAAAGTGCATTTGCTTTATCTTTTTGTAATTCAAAATCTTGCCAAAATAGTTTTTCTTGTTCAAAATTTTCCTCAATAATCCTTAACTGCTGTTCTAAAGCACGTTCAGCTAAATTAGTAATATCATTAACTGATTCCTCAAAGATGCGACTAACATAATCTAACCTTTGAAGAATCCATTTTAGTAAAATATCCCATAAACTGCCTTTTTCTTTTGCAATTCCACTTAACCATTGTTTAGCCATTAAATCTGGAGATGGTAAAAACAATTCCACATATTCAACATCAGCAGTAATATCACGAGTTACTGCTTCTGTATAATTCTGAGTAACTGGCCTGCTTTTAGTTCTACTTTTTGTACTCTTAAAACAAGAACCCTCTTCATAGTATTCTGTGTAATTTTCATATTCTGTTTTAGTGCGTGTTTCATATTCTGTTTTTTGCCCAACTACCTCTTTTTTCTTAGTTTCATTTTGTTTAATGTTAGCTTCTAAATTAAAAAAGTTCTTTGGTAAGGTTGGTAAATTCTGAGATAACTTCTTGCGTAGATCACTGATAGCTGCTTTTTCAAGGTTAATTGAAGATGCAAAAGTTTCTTCTGATAAACAGATTTTCAATCTTTTAACTTGTTCATCCACTAATGATTCTAAAGCCTGTTCAAAATCTTTAGCTTTTCCTTGGAGAAAAAACTCTGCTCTTCTTGTTATAGCTTGTCTCATACAGTGATATAACAATCTCACATGACGTTCATCATGTTCAAGTTCTTTTTTACCATTATTATCATCTGCTCTAACACTTTTGAATAAATATTCTGATTGTGTAGAAAATTTACTCAGTCGGCGGCTAACATTATCATAAGTTTTGGCAATGTCATCAGCTAATGCAGGTGATGTCACTTCCTGAAGTTTATCTCTTAATTCAAAAGCTCCTAAATTATTTTTTAAAGAGTCACGAACTGGAACAACTAGAACTTTAGTTAAGTCACCTTCTACTTCATCAACTGCTTTAAAAACTTTATCAAATCCTTCAAATTTAAAACCTTTTTTTTGATAATGTTGTTTAACCTTAATAGGAGCTTGAGGATCATTTGTTTTCAAAAATCCTATTAATTTCTCAACTTCTGAACTAAACTCTTTGCCTATTTTATTGATATTTGCTTGTAAATCTTGACGAATTTTAGCTATTTTTTCTTTTTCTAATTCAACCTGTTCCTGATTATAAATTTTTCGAGTTTGAATCAGAACCTCTAATACCTGTGATAAAGCCGAATAATTTTCAAATACTTCTACTAATGCAGGAAATATTACTAACTTATCAAATGATTCTTCTACTCTGATCTGAAAACGTCGCCATAGTTCCTTACCTCCACTCCATTCTAAAGCATAGAGTAGAATTTGTAACATAGTTTCATCATTAACAGCAATTCCTTGAGATACCTGTCTTCTAATATCTCGAAACCAGTCCTCTAAATCCCAGTCATTTTCAGTATGTTCTGCTAAAATATTTGCACAGTCTTTAAACATAAATCTCAACAATTCTAATCTTGTCTTTTGCTTAACTTTTGATGGTTGATTTAAAGCACCAGCACCCCAAGCACATTGGGCATAATATAAAAGACGAGCATTAAAAGGTAAAACATCTGGCAGTTCAGGAAGTGATAAAACTTCTTTAATTTCTGCTCTTAACTTATTAATTCTCACATCCAAAGGTAAATCATCAGCACCACGTTGATCAACTCGATTTAAAATAAAAATCATCGAGTCTGTACGCCCTTGTAAATATTCAACTACCTTTTTTAATTCTTCTAATAATCGTTTTCTATGACTATCATCAACCTGCATATAGTCCAAAGCAACTAAACTAAAAGCCTTATTAACTTGCTGTTGAATAGTTGCCAAATTAGTCCGATCTTGTACTGATTTTAAACCAGGTAAATCAATTAATTCTACCCCTATTCCTGGAGGTAAACCTAATAAATTAGGATCACAAGCTGGTAATAAACTCACATAAGCTGTTATTTGGGGTGCTACATATTCGCGTTTTTGTCTTGCTTCATGATAGGAGTGCATGACTGAACGAATACGTTGATATAAATCATCATCACTTAATCCCGTCCATTCTCCAGTTTCCCAAGCTGCATCTTGGGTTTTTTCAATAATTAATTTTGACTCTGAAGAATGTTTGAGTGTTAAAACTCCTCCACTCATTTCTCCTGCTTCTATGGGGGCAATTTTTCGCCCTATTAAAGCATTAACTATGGTTGATTTTCCAGAGGATGTTGTACCAATGGTAGCTATACGAAAACTGGGATTTTCTAATCTTTCTACTGCTTCTTCAAAAGCATCTAAAAAACCATCTAAAGCTGATTTAATTCCCGGATCTGCAAATACATCAGGAGAGGAATTAACTAAATTAGCAATTGAGTTACCTAATTCGTTTAATAAAGTGCGAGCGTTGTTTAATTTGGCATCAATATTCATTACCATTGAGTTTACCTTTTAATAATCTTGGTTGATGAGGTGTAATAAAAAGCAGATTTAGATAATGGTTTAAATCAAGGATGTAAACAGATTAGACTAAAAATATAAGCAAGATTGAAAACACGGATACGAGTAATACCCTTGCAATACTAAATATCATAACTAGGTTTAAGTGTGATTGTAAATACTTATTTGGTGAATTTTTTGATAATTTTGTTAAAAGAAATACATAAAGATTAAACTTTTTTAATAATCCAATAATCCAGGGAATAAATTCCCTGTCTAAAAGCTCAAGTCGGTTAAAACTGACTAGAATCTAAGGTAATTTACTATTTAACAATCACATCCTGAAAATCCTTAAATCCTGGAAATCCTGATTCAAACAATTAATAATTTATAATTAATCTAACTATAACTTTTCAAAAGGTAAGAGTTATGAACCGATGGGAAAATTTAGATGCTATAGAAAGACAACCTGATAAAGTAAGTGGTGCATGGGTATTTCGAGGAACAAGAGTTCCCGTTGCTGCATTATTTGAAAATTTGCGTGATGGTGCAACAGTAGATGAATTTTTGGAATGGTTTCCACCTGTACAAAGATCACAAGTTGATAAAATTTGTTCTATTATCAATGCAACTGAGCTTGGTGATTATCAAGAAATTACCATAATCTAAAAAGTTAAATTCATTGATAAAATGATGACCTTACCACCACCATTACAAACAGAGTTCAACCAGAAGTTAGAACAGCATGAAAAGGAGTTAAATATGCCTTTTATCAGTCCTATTGAAGAAATAGCAGAAGAAAAAGGTGCTAGAAAAAACAGCCAAAACAATATTATCAAAATCCTCGCCAACAGATTTAATAATGTTCCAGAATTGATGAGCAATTCCATCAAAGAAATCGAAGATATGTCTATTCTGGAAAATCTACTTTTATCGAGTATTAGTGTTAATTGATTGGAGGAATTGCAAAAGTTAATTGATGCAGAATTACAGCAAAATCAATGATATTAGATCCCTGATTTCTTCTATCATGAGGAAGTCAGGGATTTATCAAAATCCTCATCTTGTAAATCCTTACATCCTGGATATCCTGATTCTGACAATTATGATTGTTCTGAATTATCATCTTCATCAGTCTTTTTCATTCCCTCTTGAAAATTCTTGAGGCTTTTTCCTAAAACTCCCCCCAACTCAGGAATTTTCTTGGGTCCAAAAATCAAAATTGCTACTATGGCAATGATCACTACTTCCGGCCATCCTAATCCAAACATATCATCTTCCTCTTGACTCACTTTAGATTAACTATACAATTTATTCCGTCCTAATTTGTAAATTACGATTTAATATCATAACTTATTTCTATGCCTAACCAATTACTTAATTCATGAGCCAACCATTCTAATTCAGTTTCCGACTTAATTACATCTGCATCAACAGTTATTTCAAATTTTTCTACACCTGCGAAAATTACTAATTTTGGTTTAACTTCAACCTTATCTCCTTCACTATCTATTTTAAAATATTTGGGTGTAAAAAGCAATTTATTAATGTTTTCTTTGGGTGCAGAAGTACGGTTAATTTTCATTCCCCACAGATAATCACTACGGGATATTTGGTTCTGATTTATGCTGATTTTCAAACTACCAAACAGGAGAAAAAATATAAAATATATCATAATAAACCCCACACCCCAGAATGGTAGTAAAAATAAAGTCAGGATGATATTTAGAGGAAAAGAACCAGCAAGAACACTAGAAGTCCAAAATAAAACGAATGAGTTCCAACCTACTGTAAATGGAATCAACAATAAGATAATTGGGTGAACGCCCAAAGCCGGAATAGTAATTTCTAAAGATTCATCATTTTTAATTAATTTAATTTTACTACCTGCTGGTTTAGCAATCGTTAAATTTGTAATCTCAGTATTTTCTGGTTTTTCTAAAGCTGTGAGTGCTTCTTTTGCAGATGTAAACCGCTTTGCTAAATCTGGTTCTATCATCTTTTTTAACCAGTTAGTAAAGCTCGGACTAAGATTTGCAACTTGCTCAAATTGTATGCGAAAATCTTTTTGTGGTAAGTCTGCTGGTTGAGTACCTGTGATTAAATAAATTAATGTGCATCCTAAACTATACAGGTCAGAAGCAGGAACTGTACGCCCTCCAAATTGTTCTTGTGGCATATAACCATAAGTCCCTACAATAGTTCTTGTACCTGTTTCTGCGGCTAAAATGGTTTGCACAGAACCAAAATCTACTAAATAAACTTTTCCCACACTATTGCCAGATCGCTCTCCTAACAAAATATTGCTAGGCTTAATATCACGGTGGATCACTGGTGGATGTAATTCATGGAGATAAACTAAAATTTCTAAAATGGCTTTAGCTATCTCTTTAACTTCACTTTCTGTAAAAGTCCTGCCAGTTTGTAGGTATTGTTCTAGGGTTTTGGCGGCAATATAAGATTGAATGAGGGCAAATCCTTGATAATTAGCGGATTTTACCTCAAAATAGTCGAGATAGTCAGGTATGGATGGGTGGGATAAAGAGTTTAACGTTTCGGCTTCCCGTTCAAACAGTTTGAGATCATCCCATTCAAAGTCACTACCGAAAGAAAGTAACTTGACAATTACCAAGTCATTGTTTACCACATCACGGGCTAAAAAAGTTCTTCGTCCTGACTTTTTACCTAACTGCTGTTGAACTTCGTACCTTTGATTTAATACTTCCCTATTCATCATAATCACTTATAGGGTTATGTTGTTAAACTTTCTCTAGTTTATTCTTGTTTACTCACTTTAGCCAGTAGTAAAAATTTGCTGTTTGGGGTGTAGGGGAGATATCAAGTCAAAAAACAGGGAACAGGAACAGGGATATAGATATTTTTCTTCTGACTCCTGACTCCTGACTCCTCCTGATAATTTTTAATTTTTAATTGCTTATGCCTTCTCAACTTTGGCCGTATATTACCCCTGGTATTCCTGATGACTTGTTTGAGAATTTGCCCGGTATACCTTTAAGTCAGCGAGAATTAAGATTGTTGTTAATTTCCCAACTGCGACTTAAACCAGACTCGGTTTTGTGGGATATTGGTGCAGGGACAGGTACAATTCCTGTGGAAGTTGGTCTACTGTGTCCACAAGGAAGGGTTATCGCTGTAGAACGAGATGAAGATGTAGCCAAGTTAATTAAACGTAATTGCGATCGCTTTGAGGTCAAAAATGTAAAAGTGATCGAAGGTAGCGCCCCAGAGTGTTTACATGATATTCAACCAACTCCTGACCGTGTGTGTATAGAAGGGGGAAAAGCTATCCAGGACATTTTACAAGCTGTCTGGCTTTATTTACCTTTATCCGGTCGAGTTGTCGCTACAGCTGCTAATCTAGAGAGTCTGTATGCTATTTCCCAAAGCTTTTCTCACTTAAGAGCTAGAAATATTGAAGTTGTACAGTCTGCGGTTAACCGCTTAGAAACACGTGGTTTTTCTCAAACCTTTGTTGCTGCTGATCCCATTTTTATTCTCAGTGGTGAGAAACTAGACTAAACAATTAAAAATTAAAAATTAAAAATTAAAAATGATGGCCTGGACATGGGTAAAAGAAGCGAAAGGGTATAGGGAAGGGGAAAAATTTCTCTTCCTTGCTATTAGGCTTTTTATGACTCAGCTTTTCCTGAACTTGAGATTGGTAATTTTTGATTTGGGATTGCAGCCACAATCTTCAATAAACTGTTACGCTTTCAATTTGTACTCTATTGGTGGTCATGATTTCAACTGTGACTAAATTTCCTCATTTTTAATTTTGCATTGTTAATTTTTAATTGCTTATGCCTTGGTCTCGAATTATTAGTGGAATTATTGCGATCGCCCTTGCTTTGTCTTCAACCCTTTTGGGGGGTTGGTATTTCACCATAGCTATTGCGATCGTTGTATTTTTAGGTCAACAAGAATATTTTAATTTAGTTCGAGCCAGAGGCATAGCTCCTGCTGCCAAAACTACCATATTTGTCAGTTTAATTTTATTAGCTATTTGTACTCTTGAAAGCAGTTTAGCGGATGCGCTCATGCCTATAGCCGGAACTTTTATTTGTTTTTACCTACTGTTTCAACCTAAATTTGCTACCATTGCTGATATTTCCGCTTCTATTATGGGGCTATTTTATGTCGGTTACTTACCAAGTTACTGGGTACGGTTGCGAAATCTCAATAGTACAAATATTATTAGCAATCTTCCCTTTGGGGGTTTTTGGCCTAACAACTGGAATGAAATTTTCACCCAGGGAAATGCAGATGCTTTACCACAAGGTTTAACATTGACAATTTTAACTTTTTTATGTATTTGGGCTGCTGATATTGGTGCTTATATCTTTGGTAAGTTCTTTGGTAAAACCCCTTTATCAAATATCAGTCCGAAAAAAACTGTAGAAGGTGCCGTTTTTGGCATCACAGGCAGCGTTATAGTAGCCATAGCCGGAGCTTATTTTCTGCATTTTCCCTACTCTTTAATTACTGGTTTAACCTTGGGTTTATTGATTGGAATTGCTAGTCTTTTAGGTGATCTAACTGAATCTATGTTAAAACGAGATGCAGGAGTAAAAGACTCAGGACAATTGATCCCCGGTCACGGTGGTATATTAGATCGCACTGATAGTTATATTTTTACTGCCCCTTTGGTTTACTATTTTGTAACGCTGATTTTACCTTTACTAAGGTAATTGGTAATTGGTAATTGGGTTATGAACCTCCCCTGCTTCCCCTGCTTCCCCAGTAAAGAGTCCCCAGTAAAGAGTCCCCAAAATTAAGGGTTGACGTTGATGCGTCCACGACATAATATTTGGCTAGATTCCAAAGTTAATTCTTGGAGATCAACATCTGAACCAAGGTCTAAATGGAATCCAGAATTATTTTCTAAAATTGGTTCTTGATTATACAGAATTTTAATCTGTGTTAATTGTAGTTCTTGACCGTTGAGCAGTTCTAAACCCAGAGAAATTTTTAGGAATGCGGTTTCACTGTCAGTAGCTAAAACCCCATACAGTATTAAATGCTGATTGTCAAGTGTGATTTTCTGCCAAGAAATAGGCTTGGATTTTTCCCATGGTTCTGGTAATAGTTTAACCAGTACATCATTTAAGCCAGTTGATAATAATTCTGATGAGAGGGATTCATTCAGATGCTGTTCTTCTATGATTAATTCAGCAACCACCGGCACTATTTCCAATAGTCGCAGGGGCTTACCCTTAAGTACAGATCCAATGTTTATCTGTATATTCTCAGCCGTAAGTTGTATGCGTGTAACATGAATACCTTGATAAACTGCATTGGTAGCAAAAATAGATACAGAGGGAATGCAACCGGAAAGAAGTTGGCGATCGCTGGCACCAATTTCGATCTCAATCTGAGATACTTGGGTGAGTTGTGTTTTTAGCCATAGCTTGATTGCGGTGGTGAGAGCTTTAGTAATTAAGCGTATTTTATTACCATTTGCTGCTGGGGAAGTTTTATCTGTCATTTAACAACTTTATTGTCTATATTTGCTCAAAAATTCCGAAATCTTAAACTGCTCTTAAATGTAATAGTTATTACTATTAACTAGAAAATGGGAAGATTCAATTTTGGGTATGAACTCAAGCACAACTCAATACAGCAGGAGTCAGGAGTAAAACAGGCGAATGTGTATAGGTTTCAATTTCGATTCTGTACCTTATTGATGTGCAATCTACTGTAATAATAATTCTCAATTGATAAAGGAAGAAGCAATTTATACATGGAGGCCAGGGTACAAAAAATTATTTCTCAATGGGGTATAGCCTCACGTCGTGAAGCGGAAGAAATGATTAAGCAATCACGAGTGCAGATAAATGGGATTTTGGCACATTTAGGTCAAAAAGTCGATCCCCAACGAGACACCATCTCTATTGATGGTAAACCTGTTTCTCAAGGCGATCGCCCATCTTTAATTTATTTGTTACTGCACAAACCAGTGGGAGTGGTTTCCACCTGTGATGATCCCCAAGGAAGACTTACTGTTTTGGATCTATTACCCCAAAAATTACAAAAGGGTACTGGTATTCACCCAGTAGGGCGTTTAGATGCAGATTCTACGGGTGCATTAATTCTCACAAATGATGGGGACTTGACATTTTCGCTAACTCATCCTAGTCATAATATTTCTAAGACATATCATGTTGTGGTTAAAGGACATCCCCCAGAAGCAGTTCTGAGGATGTGGCGTGAAGGTGTTGTACTGGAAGGCAGAAAAACACGACCTGCTCAAGTACGCTTGATTGAACGTTTGGCAAACCAAAGCAAATTAGAAATAATTTTGCAGGAGGGTAGAAATCGCCAGATTCGTCGTGTAGCTGAACAGTTAGGATATCCTGTGATCCAACTTCATCGCACTGCGATTGGTTCAATTCAATTACAAACACCAAAAGCTGGACTTCTCGGTGCTGGTGACTATCGTCATCTCACCCCAGAGGAGATTATTTTTTTAAAGAATCAGATAAAGCGGATACCTATTAATGATTAAGTGGAGTTAAGGAGTTTAATACAAATTATGAAATGGCCAAGAAAAAAAGCTGAAAAGCCGAGCAAACCGTCGATTGAACAACAACAAGCAGAAAAATTGACACAATTGGGCGCTAAACTTGCGGACTTGCGTCAACAGCAGGATTTATCACTAGATGAAATTGTGGCAATGACAAGAATTCCTCGCAGATTGTTAAACGCGATTGAAGTAGGAGATTTAGACGATTTACCAGAACCCATTTATATTCATGGTTTAATCAGGCAATTTGCTGACGCATTGGGGCTGAAGGGGGCAGAATTTGCCAGTAATTTTCCCGTCGGTTCTCAGCAGGTGAGTTCTCAAAGCAATTGGCAGCCTAAACCTTTTTTTCAACTGCGTCCTCTTCATCTTTACTTGCTTTACATTTTCGTAATTATCTGCTCCGTCAATGGTTTATCTCAGTTATTAAATCAGACTGCTCTACAGGCAAAAAATAGCCAAAATCAACCAAAGGTGCAGACAAATTCCGATTTAGCACCTCAGAAACTCCAAGCCAAGGATTTACAGGACATTCCATCTGGTATCAACACTTCAGAAGCTCAAGCTGTAGAAATTGGTGTCACCTTGAAGTCATCATCTTGGATTCGTGTTGTGGCCGATGGTAAAACTGAGTTTGAAGGGGTGCTTCCAGAAGGTTCTCATCGCAACTGGAAAGCCTCTGAGGAACTGACAGTGAAAACTGATAATGCTGGGGGTGTGTTGATGAGCGTTAATCAAGAACAACCCAGGGAAATGGGAAAACCAGGAAAAGTTGAGGAAATCAGGATTGCGGCTAGGAAGTCTTAAAACCTGCTAAGTTAGCAGGGGCTGGTTTAACTAAATATAAAATTTATCATTGGGATGCAGCACACTTTAGATAATATTGCGGTGATCTGCCAATGTGAACTCATGCACATAACTAAAAATAGCTATGTTGCCTTTTCTGTTCCAATGTAAGTTAAACCAATCCCTAGCTATCACTATATTTTAAGTACGCAATGGTGATTCCTGCTTTATACTACGCACTCATAAAAAGTTAATCAGGAACTTATTGGAGCGCGTCCGTAAAGTTTGGTGAGAATTTTTAAGCGATCGCTCAATTCTTTGGTCAACACCTCTCTCTGATAACGCCATTCCCAATTACCTTCAGCTGTACTGGGATAATTCATTCTGGCTTCTGTTCCCAATCCTAAAACGTCTTGTAAAGGAATAATCGCTTGATTAGCGATGGAGCTCAAAGCTAAACGAATGAAATCCCAGTTTATACCATCAGGACTGATAGATCCCAAATATAACAACAAATTTTGCTTTTCGTAATCATTCGCAGTATTAAACCAGCCTAGAGTCGTGTCATTGTCGTGAGTGCCAGTATAAACTACAGCATTACGTGGGTAATTAAAGGGTAAAAATGGATTACCAGGATCAGAACCAAAAGCAAAATGTAATACCTTCATACCGGGAAACTCAAACTGATCACGCAGTGCTTCCACTTCTGGGGTAATAATCCCCAAATCTTCTGCCAAGATGGGTAATTTGCCTAACTTTTGTTTAATAACTTCAAAAAAAGCTACCCCTGGTGCTTCTACCCATTCACCATTGATAGCGGTTTCTTCTCCTTGAGGTACAGCCCAATAAGCCTCAAATCCGCGAAAGTGGTCAATCCGAATTATATCTACATAATCCAGCATTGCTTCAAAACGTTGCACCCACCATTTGAAATCTTGTTTTTGCAACTCGTCCCACTTGTAAACTGGGTTGCCCCAAAGTTGACCTGTGGCGCTAAAATAATCGGGTGGAACTCCTGCCATTAAAGCCGCTGCACCTGTTTCTTCATCTAAAGCAAAAATATCGGGATTTGCCCACACATCCGCACTATCATGAGCTACATAAATGGGGATATCACCAATAATATCGATCCCATTTTGGTTAGCATAATTTTTGAGTTCTGACCACTGACGGAAAAACTCATATTGGATGAACTTGTAATAAAATATCTCCGGTGCCAACTCGTGTTCCATCCGAGCTAATGCTGCTGGTTCGCGTTTTGCCAGTTCTGGTTCCCAAGTGTTCCAGCTTGCATCATTTCGGGCATCTTTGAGCGCCATAAACAGAGCATAATTATTCAGCCAATAGCCTCTAGTGTTACAAAAAGTGTGAAATGCTTTTCTTTGTACATCAGTGGCGTGGGTTTTAAATTTTTCGCAAGCTTGTTTGAGCAGATTTACCTTTATGGGGATAACTTGCTCAAAATTCACTTTATCAGCGGGAAATTCGGGTAAATTCGCAAAATCTTCTGGAACTAATAAACCTTCTTTTACCAGTTTTTCTGGACTAATTAAAAAGTAATTTCCTGCCATTGCTGAGTAGCACATATACGGAGAATTACCATAACCAGTTGGACCAAGAGGTAAAACTTGCCAATATTGCTGGTAGCTGTCTTTGAGAAAATCAATAAAACGATAAGCTTCTAAACCTAAATCCCCAATTCCGAAGCGACTGGGGAAAGAACTTGGATGGAGTAAAATTCCGCTTGATCTGGGAAAAGGCATAATTAACCTGAAATATATAGCAGGAGTCAGAAGTCAGGAGTCAGAAGTCAGGAGTCAGGAGTCAAACTCTTTTTTGGAGGGAGTTTTATTATCAATTGATGTCCTAACTACCTTGGCGGTTGCTATAAAAGGTAGCGATCGCCTAAAACAGACGCATCGAATTTATCATGACATAGGTAGGTTTGATAGTTGTTATTCATGAAGAAATAGGAACGATGGTAAAGAAATGAGAAGATTAATCACAATAACTGTTAACAACTGAACAATGACTTATAGAAATCCTGCACCTACTGTTGATATTATTATCGAATTAATTGATAGACCCCATCGCCCGATTATATTAATTGAGCGACATAATGAACCTTTAGGATGGGCTATTCCTGGTGGTTTTGTAGATTATGGTGAACCGGTGGAAGTGGCAGCTAAACGGGAAGCTGAGGAAGAAATAGGTTTACAAATAGAGTTAATTGAACAGTTTTTGGTTTATTCTGACCCTAGTCGTGACCCCCGTCAACATACGATTAGCATTGTGTTTTTGGCAACAGCGACGGGTGAACCTGTAGCGGGTGATGATGCTCAGGGTGTGGGTGTTTTTGAGCCTTGGTGTGTACCGAGTAATTTATGTTTTGACCATGACCGGATTTTGCGGGATTATTTCCGGTATCGTAATTATGGGATTCGTCCCCGGTTGGGGTAAGAGAAATGAACCACGTTCGCGGAGCGTCCCGAAGGGATAGAAGCGAAGGACACGAAGGAAGAAAGAGAGGAAGAGAGGATAAAAATGTAGGGGTTTAGCATTGCTAAACCCAAACTGTCTAACTCCCAGATTGTCTCAACAAGTAGTCTAAAACTCTATCAATTCGTTCCAAAGCTGCATTAGTTGAACGTTGGAATTCTTGCAACTGTGATTTTTGCTCTTCATAGTTCCGGTCAAGTTTTAGCATTAGTGCTTCTAATCTTTCAGTTCGTGCTTTTGTTTCTTCTGTCTCACTACCTGCTTTGTTAAATAGACGTTGGGTGTGAAATACAAACTCATCAACTCGATTTGATAATTGGTCAACTTTTACCCCTAGCTGGTCAAGTTGTGATTGAGTACGGTCTTGTTTTGCACCCAACTCATCAATCCGCCGATTTGCTGACTCTGCATAGGTAGCAGCTGAGGTTAACAGTTGACGAATGGTAGCAAATTCACTTTCTACACGGTCAAGCCTTTGTTCTGTGGTCATGTTAGTTCTTTTTGTTTTTGGCGGTTAGCTAGTGCATCACTGACAAGTATTTTTACCATCTGACTCATAGAGCGTTTTTCGTTTTTCGCTGCTGTTGATATTTCTGCATAAAGCTTTAAATCATCTTCATCGGTGAAATATATGTTGAGTCTTTTTCCTTGGGTCATAACAGCACTGCTTAATATTTCCATGTTTTCATTTTCTCTTGATTTCGCTCCCCTTGTCATACAGTGTTAGCTAGTGCTATTGTAGCACTATTATTGCTCACTAGACAACATCGCTCTCAATACCTGTAATTTAGCGTTAAGCATTGTTTTATACTTATATGAGTATTTAATGGTGATTTATGGACGCTAAAGAACTTTTAGAGAAATACGCCGCAGGACACCGGGATTTTAAGGGGCAAAATCTTAGAGGTATAGACCTTACAGGTGCAAATCTGATTGGTGTAGATTTAAGAAATTCAGATTTGACAGGAGCAGATTTGAATGATGCTAACTTGAGTAAAGCAAATCTTCAACAAGCAAACCTCACCAGAGCATCTTTAAAAAATGCTAATTTAAGTGAGTTGGTAAATAGTTCTGGTTTAAATTTGTCTTGGGTAGATTTGAATAATGCCAATTTTTGCAAAGCAAATCTAGATCATGCAAATTTCAGTAACGCTCAATTGGATCATGCTAACTTGAGAGATGCTACACTACAATCGGCAAATTTTACTGAAGCTTCTCTAATAGATACAAACTTAGCCAGAACTAACCTAAATTCCGCTAATTTTACTAACGCTAACTTGACTAATTGTGATTTAAGTCAAGCAATAAACCTAAATAATGCAGCACTAAAAAATACCAATTTTCAAGGTTCAAAGATTCGAGGTGTTAATCTACAAAATAAAGATTTATCATGTCTAAATTTGGCTAATGCTGATTTGGGTGCAGCAAACCTAAATAGTGTAAATTTCCGAAAAGCTTGTTTACAAGAAATAAATTTAGAAAGAGCAGATTTGCAAAAAACCGATTTAATGAAAGCAAATCTCGATGGTGCAAATTTAAGAAGAGCAGACTTAACCAGCGCAAATATCTATGGTGCAACCTTTAATAATGCTGACCTCACAGGTGCGATAATGCCAGATGGAGAAGTTTATACAACAGATGTTGATTTAGACTTCGTTAAACCAGATGCACCGTTACCAAAAGAGATTGTTATGACTCGTGAAGTTATCCGTACCGATAAAGCACCTGCACCCGTTGGACCCTATAATCAAGCTATTGTGGCTTCAGGGAAAATGGTGTTTGTAGCTGGACAAATTGCTATTGATCCCCGTTTAGGTGATGTGGTTTATACCGATGATGTCACCAAGCAAACGGAACAGGTGATGCGAAATATTGAAGCTATCCTCAAAGAAGCCGGCGCTACTTTTAATGATGTGGTTAAAACAGGTGTATTTTTAGCTGATATGAATGATTTTGCTGCTGTTAATGCGGTTTATGCTAAATATTTTCCTGAAGATACCGCCCCTGCGCGTGCTTGTGTGCAAGTTTCCCGTTTACCTAAAGATGTGTTGGTAGAGATTGAATGTATTGCTGTGATTAATTAGCAGATTTTTCTCAAGTATACTATTAGCGGGCAAGATGCCCGCACCACAAGAGTTTTATTTTATAATTTGTTGGGTATTGGCTAATCTAATTTTAGTTTTCTGGTTCAATACCAAGCGATCGCAGTTGTGCAGCTAATTTTTCAGCACGCTGTTTTTCATTTTCAGCACGTTGCTTTTCTTGTTCTATTTCTTGTTGTTTTTGTGCTACCAACTCAGAACTCCACAATAATAAATTTCCTTGTTCATCCCACCATCTTAACCATTTAGTAGTGAGATTTTCCCTTGTACCTTCCCAAATACCAAGATAAAGTTTGATGTCCTCTATCCAGTAACGTTGGTTTGGATCAGGGGTTTGTATTTGGTATTGTTTACTATTTTTATCTAAGCGATAAACTTCTAATTCTCCCCGATCTGGTTCAAAAATAATATAGTGAGGAACTTTTAATATTTTTTCATAAAAAAACCATTTTCCAGGGGGATAAGTTGGTTTACTAGAATATTCTGTACCATCGGTATCAGAAATAAATTCTATGACAATAACCGGAATATCTCCCTGTAGTTGGGGTGTATAACTCCGAAAAACTTCTTGCTTAGTTGTGCGAATTTCGGGGATATAAGCCCAGTCAGGTGCTTTAACGACAATTTTGCCATTTACAGTTGCACAGATGCCATAATTCGTAGTTATGAGGCAATTGGGAGCAAGTTTACCAGCCAGTTGGAGGCTTTCGGTTAGGGCTGCGGCTTGGGTAGGTTGGTAGATGTTATCCACTGGATCGTCGGGAAGGATGTAATCATCGGGTAATTTTTCCCAAGTGATTTGATAGTCTTGGGTGGTGATGATCATGGTGGGTTTTCCTGTTTGCAGGTTTATCAATGATTATATCAAGTTGCAGATCCCCGACTTCTGAGATCAATTGATCATTTATGGACACAATAAATAAAAGAAGTCGGGGGTCTTATTGGCTTACCTGAATTATTACATTCTTAATTACCGGAAATGTCTAATAAGGGCTAATCTCAGGATATAAAATATTAATCCGCTTACGTCTTAGTGCAACTTCCTCTTGTTGTAGCTGCTCTAACTGTTCTACTTTTTCTTCTGAAACCCCTAAAATAGCAGCCATCTCCCGAACTTTTACTCTTTCCTCTTCATGATAATCTCCGTCAGCAGCACAAGCCCGAATCGCAGTCAGAAGTATATCTCTTTGTGCTATTGATACTTGAGGAGAACGAGCAACCACTTCTTGTAAATCCTCATTTGCTTCATATTGTCGTAGTTCTTCAACCACCCAGTCTGCTACTCCCCAAGATGCCAAAAACCCAATCACCCAATCTTTTTCTTCTTGTGAGAGAACCCCATCCCCTTTAGCACAACATAAAACCGCTTTCATATAAATCGCACAATCTTCATCTGTAGGAATTTGGTTAAAACCAAAGAACCAGTTAAAGGTCCAAAATGAACCCAGTTTTCTAATGTCAGACATAGTTTTTATATAAGTATTGTACCAAAAAATAATACCATTAATGATGAGAAAACTGCGGCGATAAATATAAAAATAATGTTAATTTATCAACTAATTAGTGTTCGCCATAATTGCTCAGGGTAAGAACATCTCAATCATGCTTGACCCCATTTTTCACAAACAAATGTAAACAGCAATAACAAGATAGGGGTTTAGCATTGCTAAACCCCTACATATCACGTCTACTTACTCGCTTGTTCTGTTAACTTAGTCAACACATCATTAGACCTTTCCACAAAAGATTTCATTCCTTCAGCATCAAAGCCTTTTTGTGACATCAACGCCAAATCATAAACGTGCTGACAAATCATTTTTGTTAACTGTTCTGAGGATGATTCTCCATCACCTTGAATAATGCTACCTTGATTGATAGTTAAAAGGTTTTGAATCAAAGGATGGGCAGTATTTACTAACAAAATATGATCTTCAGGAAATTCGGCGTTTTGCTGCTGCATCATGGCGTTCATATCGCGCAGACGACGCAAAATTTCCGGTAACAATACCATTGCTGGTGGTGTTCCTTGGGGATTATCTGATTTTAACGCTTCGGTGCGAATATTAACTTTTGGTTTGTTGAGTGATTTTTCAAATAATTCTTTGATAATTTCACTCTTGGTTTTATTAGTTGCAGGGTCTACAATTTCCCCTGATTTATCATCCAATAATGTGTTATCTAAATCAGAGTCTACCCGTGTAAATTTAACGTCCTGATATTCTCTTTCTAGGAAGTTAATAAAGTGGGTATCAATGAAGGAGTCCATAAATAGAACTTCTAAACCTTGGTTTTTGTGCAGTTCTACATAAGTTGCTTGACCGGCTTCATCGGTACAGTAAAAAACTTTATTTTCGTGACGTTCTTTGTTACGTTCTAAATATTCTTTGAGGGTGGTGTAAGGTAAACTGGTGGTTGTACCTGAAGTCACATCTTGCCAAACATCACTATCAGAAGATTGGACTTCTACTGCGGGTGTTTCTGCGGGTTTTGTTTCTATTGTTGCAGTGCTGCGGAAGATGAGGATGTCTTCGACTTGTTTTTTAAATTTCTCGTCGTTGAGAACACCAAATTTAACAAATGTACCCAAATCTTTCCAAGCATTGATGTATTGTTCGCGGTCGTCGCGATATAATTCTTTGAGTCTATCTCCGACTTTTTTAGCGATGTAATCCCCTATTTTTTTAACAGTGCGATCGCCTTGTAACGCACTACGGGAAACGTTCAAAGGAATATCTGTACTGTCAATTACTCCCCGCATTGGTAGTAAAAATTGGGGAATAATTTCATCACAGTTATCACTTACAAAAACTTGATTACAGAATAACTTGGTTTGTCCTTTTGTGACATCTACATCAGGGCGCATTTTCGGGAAATACAAAATCCCGTTAATAATAAACGGATAATCTGTATTCAGATGCACCCATAACAAAGGTTCTTCTTGGAAAGGATAGAGATAGCGGTAAAATTCTAGATAATCTTCTTTAGTTAAACTGCTAGAAGATTCTCTCCAAGCCGCTTTTTGTTGATTCAATACTTCCCCATCTAATTTGATGGGAACTGGCATAAAATCACAATAAGTTTTAACTAAATTCTTAATTCTCGCAGGTTCTAAATATTCTTCCTCATCGGGCATTAATGTTAATGTAATGGTAGTACCGCGAGAGGTGCGAGAAGATTCATCTAATGTAAATTCTGGTGAACCATCACAACTCCAGTGTACTGCTTGAGAACCTTCTTTGTAGGAAAGAGTGTCAATTTCGACTTTTTTCGCCACCATGAAGGAGGAATAAAAACCTAAACCAAAATGTCCGATAATTGGTTGATCGGCTTTTCCTTCATATTTGTGAATAAATTCTTCCGCACTGGAAAAAGCAACTTGGTTAATATATTTCTTGACTTCTTCTGCGGTCATCCCAATGCCATTATCGGATATGGAGAGGGTTTTTTTATCTTTATCAATGGCAAGGGTAATTTCTGGTTCACCAATATCCCCATTATACTCTCCAGCGCGAGACACCATTTTGATTTTTTGAATCGCGTCTACAGCGTTGGATACCAGTTCCCGTAAGAAAATTTGATGGTCTGAATAAAGAGATTTTTTGATAATTGGGAAAATATTCTCAGTATGTATACTGATAGTGCCTTGTTCTAACATATCCGTGTGTTTGATTTACTTGCAGATAATTCTGACAATCAATTTTCAACTATATATGTCTTTTTGCAGGTAAGGAATACCTCTAAATAATGATTCGGATTACACTACCATGTTAGGGGATTGGTGATTGGGGAATGGTGACTGGGAGGAGAATGTTAGTTTTCGTAGGTTGGGTTGAATAAAGTGAAACCCAACAAACCGTTAGAAACCTTGGGTTTCCTATCGTCAACCCAACCTACATAATTATATTTTTTTGGCTTAACCGAAAAGTATTGGGTTACTATTTGACTCAGGAGGTATAAGTTATGGAAGAATTGCTGGAATTGAAAGAATTGCTTATCAGTGGCAATATTCCTGATGCGTTGCTGCTAGTTGAAGAGATGACGGAAATGAGTAAAGATCACAAGCTGAATAAGATTTTTAGCTTTAGTATTATTTTACTACTACATTTGATTAAAAAATCAGCAGAAAACCGTTCTAAAAAATATTGGGAATTATCTATTTCTAATTCCGTTAGGCAAATTCAACGTACTAACAAACGCAGGAAAACAGGTGGCAATTACCTGACTTTACCAGAATTACAGGAAACTCTAGAAGATGCTTATCAATCAGCAATAAATCAGGCGGCTTTAGAAGCGTTTGAAGGTAGATATGAAGCTGAAGAATTAGCAGCTATGGTAAATAAAGAGATGATATTGGATCAAGCCCTTGCTTTAATTTTGGATAATGCAAAATACTCTTATGGAGTGGGTATTTTGTCCACTTGAAACAAATCCTGTATTTATAGCAGATTGCAGATCAATGAGGTACTTTCGCCAGTTTTACTCCTGACTCCTGACTCCTGCTGTATTTAAGATAAGGAAAATAATTTCTTGATTTTGTCCGTATCTAACATTTGTTTATCTGGTTGTTTGGGTTCGGATTTTTCATCTACATAAAAACGATATAACACATTTTCATCTTTAAAATCATGTTCATTATTCAGAGGATGAATCCATTTTTCTGCAATTAATCTCTTGCCAATACCCATAGCTTTTTCATGGGAAATTTTCAGGTATTCTATTAACCAAGCTACGGCTTCACTACCTAAGAAACAATGATGATAAACTCGCAAATTGTACCAATGATCTTTAATATTAATTCCTTTCTCGTTCCTCATTTTATTAACTAATGATTTCAGATTAATTTCCGCAACTGGCATATCTTGAATTTTATCAGATTTCTGTTTCACTTGATCATTTTCCTGCCAAATAACATAATCGGTTTTTTCTTCAACTAAAATGATCAGAAAATGACCTTTATTTTCTAAGGAAATAGCTTTGGCTTTTTCAATAGCTGCTTGCTTTTCTTCTTTAGGAAAAGAATGCAGTTTAATAAATAATTTATCTCCATAAGATATACCAGCTATGGTTTTTAATTTATCCCCAATAGTCTGGGTAAGCTGACAATATTTTACTTGTTCAGGGTTGACAAATAGCATAATAATTTAACCTCACTTTGAAAATGAAACCCGATGTTGAAACACAACAGTAATCTGAATGTAATAAGACTGTAATTGAGATAGCAACCCTGAAATGATGATGATACTGAGTTATACCTTTCTGTGGTGTCGTTAATTAAAATTATACACGATAAAATTATGGTTTGTCACCCAATATACTGTTTTTTTTGAAAATTTACGTGACTATATGCTGAAAATTAAACCTTTTATCACAGAAGTAAGTAGTCAGTATTCAGGTGTAAAAGCCTGTTTAGCAAGACTTTCATGATAAATTGATGTCCTCACTACTCTGTTACTCTGTCTATGTCTATAATTTGCTGTCTTTGATTGTAGTTTTATTTGTTACAGCAAATTTTAAAACTAAGTAGATGGTGGATTAAGCAGGAATTAACCCACCAGCAGCGTTTTTACACTTCCGATGATGCTTCTACTAATTTAACTGTCTTTTTCCCCACTGACACTTTGACTGATTGTTTTTTAGAGAATGTCAATCCATTTTCACCTTTATCTATAAAAATCGTATCCCCAGAAATAAAGGTATTCTCTAACAATTTGGTAGCCAGTGGGTTTTCGACTTCCCGCTGAATAGACCTTTTTAGCGGACGTGCGCCATAAACAGGGTCATATCCAGCTTCGACTAAATAATCACAAGCAGCCTGTGATATTTCAAAGGAGATTTTTTGCTCTTTGAGCAGTTTTTCCACCCGTTTTAGTTGAATACGGATGATATGGCGCATTTCTGAACGACTGAGAGTATGGAACAATATCAGATCATCAACGCGGTTGAGAAATTCAGGACGGAAGTGACTTCTTAAACCTTCCATCACTTTATCTCGCATCAAATCATACTTTGAGTCATCACCGGAAACATCAAGAATATGCTCACTACCAATGTTGCTAGTCATGACTATAACTGTATTTCGGAAATCTACTAACCTTCCTTGAGAGTCAGTAACTCTACCATCATCTAACACCTGAAGCAGAATATTAAACACATCGGGATGGGCTTTTTCTACTTCATCCAGCAACACCACAGAATAGGGATGACGACGGATAGCTTCGGAAAGTTGACCACCTTCTTCATAACCGATGTATCCAGGAGGCGCACCCACTAAGCGGGAAACGGAGTGTTTTTCCATGTACTCGGACATATCTAAACGCACCAAAGCGTCATCGGAATCAAAGAGAAATTGAGCTAAGGCGCGGGCAAGTTCGGTTTTACCCACTCCAGTTGGTCCCATGAACAAAAATGACCCAATAGGACGAGAGGGGTCTTTCATTCCCGCACGGGCGCGACGAATAGCAGCAGCAACGGCAGCAACAGCTTCTTCTTGGCCGATAACTCTTTCGTGTAAATGGCTTTCAAGTTTCAGTAATTTCTGGCGTTCTGACTCTAACAGGCGGTTAACTGGTATACCTGTCCATTTGGCGACTATTTCGGCAATATCAGCTTCGGTGACTTGTTCCCGTAGCAGGGTAGAACCTTGATTTTGAATTTCTAATAACTGTGTTTCTTTAACTTCTCGTTCCCTTTGCACTCCTTCCAGCTTGCCATATTTCAATTGTGCAGCTTTGTTTAAGTCATAATCTCTTTCAGCTTGTTCAATTTGCACCCTAAGCGCGTCTTCTTCTTTTTTTAAAGTGCTGATAGCTTCTAATAATTGCTTTTCACCTTGCCATTGTTCGTTAAATGTTTGTTGTTTAACGGTTAAAGTGGCAATTTCCTGTTCTATTCGGTCTAAACGTTCCTTCGTTTGCGGTGTAGCTAGTTCTTCCCCTGATAAGGACAGTTTTTCCATTTCTAGCTGCATTAAGCGTCTATCAATGGTTTCCAGTTCCGCAGGTTTGGAGGTAATTTCCATTTTTAATTTCGCTGCGGCTTCGTCTACTAAGTCAATGGCTTTATCAGGTAAAAACCGATCTGCAATATAACGGGCTGATAATGTTGCTGCTGCCACTAAAGCGGAATCGGAAATTTTGACGTTATGATGTACTTCATAACGCTCTTTTAAACCACGTAAAATAGAAATGGTGTTTTCTACGGTGGGTTGATCTACATATACCTGTTGAAAACGACGTTCTAAAGCTGCATCTTTTTCGATGAATTTACGATATTCGTCTAAAGTCGTCGCACCAATACAACGCAATTCACCACGGGCTAACATAGGTTTAAGTAAATTACCAGCATCCATTGATCCTTGTTGGTTAGAACCTGCACCAACGACGGTATGCAGTTCATCAATAAATAGGACTACTTGCCCGTTAGACTCCGTAACTTCCCGGAGAACATTTTTTAGACGGTCTTCAAATTCACCACGGTATTTTGCGCCGGCAATTAAACTACCAATATCCAAAGATATCAATTGACGGTTTTTCAAAGACTCAGGAACGTCACCGTTAACCATTCTTTGGGCTAAAGCTTCAGCGATCGCAGTTTTACCAACGCCAGGTTCACCAATCAAAACTGGGTTATTTTTGCTACGTCTTGATAAAACTTGAATTACTCGCCTAATTTCATCATCACGCCCAATTACCGGATCTAATTTTCCTGCTTTAGCTTGTTCTGTTAAATCTCTACCAAAACGCTTTAAAGCTGGTTCATTGATATCCGCAGATTCTTTTTCTCCTGTTTTTGTAGAAACCCTTTGAGTCACGCGGACAGTTTTTACAGCAGTTTCTAACTTAGCAATATCAATATTTAAACCCTTAAATATCCGTCTACCGATGCGTTCATCTTCCGCAAAAGCTAAGAAAACATGACCTTCCGAGATTTCGCCTTCCTTCATTCTCCCACGAATTTCTTCGGCTCGATCTAGCAATAAATCTAAATTGCGTCCCAAATAAAGCTGATCACTTTTAGCCACCTTGGGCTGACGTTTAGTATAAGCTTCTAACTGTTCTTGTAATCGAATAGGATCAATTTCAGCACGAGCCAGAATACCTGTGGATATGCTACTAGATTCTTCTAAAAGAGCAAGAATTAAATGTTCTACTTCTAATTGTTGTTGTTGATAAGCACGGACTATATCCTGAGATTTAATAACAGCATCCCAGGTTGTATCAGTAAATTTATTTGGATCTGTAGGCTGCATTTTTAAGATTTTAGTTTTTAGATTTTATAAGATTGACGATTTTAGGTTATAAATTGGTGATTGGGAAAGAATAACAGGTTTACCAGCAAAACGGAGACAAATCACAGGGATAATGGTTATGGTGGGACAATGCCCACCCTACTCCAAGATAAGATACTTCAGACTAGAATTACTGACTTACAAGTTGTGCTGGGGATTTTTCTGCTGATGTTGTACCGTGAGTAGCCAATTGAATCAATTCAACTTTATAGCCATCGGGATCTTCAACGAAAGCGATCACCGTTGAACCGTGTTTCATTGGACCAGGTTCGCGGACTACCTTACCCCCACGGTTTCTAATTTCCTCACAGGTAGAGTAAATGTCATCTACTCCCAGTGCGATATGACCATAGGCTGTGCCTAAATCATACTTTTCTACGCCCCAGTTATAAGTTAATTCTAGCACCGTGTGGTCGCTTTCATCCCCATAACCTACAAAAGCCAGGGTAAATTCTCCACCTGGGTAATCTTTACGTCGGAGTAATTTCATTCCCAGGATATCACAGTAAAATTGCAAGGATTTTTCTAGGTTGCCTACCCGCAACATTGTGTGTAGTAATCGCATATTCACCATTTTATTGAACTATTATATTTTATATCTCATCTATAGTAGGTTGGCATTAAAAATTGTCGTCATGAAAAGGCAAGAGGCAGGAGGCAGGAGGCAGGAGGTAAGAGGTTTTTAGCCCACATTCCGCACTTCATAAAGTAGCATAATTAAACTACATTAATGGTCAATTAAAATTTATGATTTTAACAATTACCTATCAATGTAAAACACAATGATGGACACAGGAAGTAGAGATTTAGAAGGTGTTTAAAAGCTATTTCAACAATAATATTAATTCAAGGTGTGGAATCAGTTATAAAGAAGATAACCGATGAAATCGTAAAAATAGAGAGAAAAACTAAGATAATAAATAATATTTTTGGCAAGTAGTAGGTAGGAATTGCAAGATATGACAATGCGACTCCGTTAAGTTAAGAATTCGTTGAAATCCTTGTGTCATCAAAAGATGAATCCCTTGAAAACATTGAAACATCCATCTTAATATGGGAGATTCTGTGGGTTTATTCATTTGATTTTTCACTGTGGCTTTTTGTGCTTTCAATGACATTCTTAATTGTCTTTGTCCTAAATTATAAACCAAAAGACATAATGCCATTAACATGATCATTGTCTCTACTCTTTCGTGATTTTTGAAAAACAGACTATCCGCGAAAAATAACCGGTCTTTGATAAATCTAAATCCTCTTTCTGTAGATTTTTGTTCTTTATATATTTTGAGGATTTCTTCTGACTCTAACTCAATCGTATCCAAAATATTGGTGGCTAAAATAAATCTGCCACAAGAGTTTTGCTGTTGTGTAATTAACTCCTGATTTTCTCTTAATTTACATTTCACTCTATAAACTGTCGTTTTACCTTTGTTGGTTTCAGTAATTTCCTAATCTGATATTTGATGATATTTTAACTTAGCTGTTATTTCTTTGATTTTTCGTTTCAGTAAAGATTTATCTGTTGATACTTTATACGTACTACAAGTTGACGTGCGGAATGTGGGTTATATGTCAATACTGTTCGGTTAAGAGTTTTCGTAGGTTGGGTTGAACAAAGTGAAACCCAACAAACCCTTGTAAATGTTGGGTTTCCTATCGTCAACCCAACCTACATCATTATATTTTTTGGGCTTAACCGAAAAGTATTGGGTTATATGTTGTACATTAACAATTTATTTGTCACTGTTAACAAATTAATTGTCCCTAGCTGTAGCGAACTGCAAACACCCCCATCTCACAATGAAGGGGGTGAAAAGATTAAGCCGTGAAATACTTCGCTACAGGGTGATAAGTAATAATCGCCGTAGTAGACTGTTCAGGATAAAGTTGCTCACTTTCATCCATATACATTTTCATCCTGTCAGTTCCCAACAACTCCAACTGCTTAAACTGATCCTGAATATTCGGACAAGCAGGATAGCCGAAACTATACCGAGAACCTTGATAACGCTGCGCCAGTATATCCCGAATATTATCCGGTTCAGCATCACCAAAACCCAACTCACGGCGGATTCTAGCGTGTGTCCATTCTGCTAAAGCTTCCGCCACCTGCACCGCCATACCATGAAAATACAGATAATCAGTGTATTGATTATCAGCAAATAACTTTTGTCCAAATTCCGTTGCAACTTCCCCCACAGTCACCGCTTGCATGGGGAAAACATCAATTAATCCTAACTCTTTCGGTGCAAAGAAATCTGCAATACATAATCTCTTCGCAGAACGTTGACGGGGAAACTCAAAACTTGCAACCTGTTTTGATTGATTTTCCAGATCATATATATGTAGAGAATTTCCCTCAGACTGACAAGGAAAATACCCATAAATTACTTGAGGATGCAACAAATTTTCCTCAATAATGCGCTGTTTCCAACTTTCTAAAACTGGGTAAACCTTCTCAGCTAAAAATGCTTGATATTCCTCTTTAGATTGTTCCTTGGGTTTGCGGAATTGCCATTGTCCAGCAATTAAAGCTTGCAAATCCAAATACCAGAATAACTCCTCCAAAGAAATATCATCAGGTTGTAAAAATTGCGTTCCCCAGAATGGTGGTTGGGGACGTTCAATATTTACCTCTACCGCTTCCGAACGACGTGTATCTATTTCTTTTGGTTCAGCAGGTACTTTATCTTTGACAGTATTATCTACTGTTTCTTTGTGTCCATTGGTTGACTCTTCAAATTCTCCTAATTCATCCAAAAATCCCTGCAAATCATCCCAATTACCTGCGGTTTTTGCTGGCATTAATTTATCCATGAAATGCAAATCAGAAAACGCATCTTTGCCATAAATAACCTTACCTTTGTAAGTACCTTGGCAATCTTGATTTACAAATTTAGGAGTTAACGCTGCACCACCTAAAATTACAGGAACGGTAATTCCTTTTTCATTAAAAGTCTGTAAATTCTCCTTCATGAAAGCAGTAGATTTTACTAACAAACCACTCATGGCAATACAATCAGGTTTATACTGTTCGTAAGCTTGAATGATGTTTTCTACTGATTGCTTAATTCCCAGATTAATCACCTTGTAACCATTGTTAGATAAGATGATATCTACCAAGTTTTTACCAATATCATGGACATCACCTTTCACCGTTGCAATGACAAAAGTTCCCTTAGCATTATTACCAGATTCTGATTTTTCCATGAACGGTTCTAAATAAGCAACCGCAGCTTTCATGGTTTCCGCAGATTGTAAAACAAAAGGTAATTGCATTTGTCCAGAACCGAACAATTCACCCACAACTTTCATCCCATCTAAGAGAAAAGTGTTGATGATTTCTAAAGGTGGATATTGTTCTAAAGCTTTGGTTAATTGTGTTTCTAAACCAATACGTTCACCGTCGATAATATGACGTTTCAACCGTTCTTCAATTGGTAGACTTTCATCAACGCCTGTGTTACGTTTGGTTTTGACTCCTGCAAAAATTGTTGTCAATTCTCCCAAAGGATCATAAACGCAGACATCACCATCAAATTTGCGTTCATCGTAAATTAACTGACGACAAACTTCTTGATGTTGAGGTTCAATTTTAGCCAGTGGTAAAATTTTGCTCGCACTGACAATTGCTGCATCCATTCCTGCATTCATCGCTTCATGCAAAAACATCGAATTTAGAACCATCCGTGATGCAGGGTTTAAACCAAAGGATATATTAGATACACCCAAAATTACATGACATCCCGGCAATTCTGCACGAATGCGGCGAATTGATTCTATTGTTGCTTTTCCATTTGCTCTATCTTCTTCAATTCCTGTAGAAATAGGCAAAGCCAATGTATCAAAAAATATTTCTGTGGGAGGAATACCATATTCTACAGCTTGACGGTAAGCACGCTGGGCAATTTGAAACTTTTTCTCTGCTGTCCGCGCCATGCCATCTTCGTCAATTGTACCAATAATGACACCAGCACCGTATTTTTTAGCTAATTCTAACACCTTCAAAAATCTGGGTTCACCATCTTCGTAGTTGGTAGAATTGAGTAAACACTTGCCACCAGCAACTTTTAACCCCGCTTCCATTTTTTCCCATTCGGTGGAATCGAGCATTAAAGGTAATGTGACATTATTAACAATGCGAGAAACTAACTCGTGCATATCACGCACGCCATCACGTCCCACATAGTCAACGTTAACATCTAAAATGTGTGCGCCTTCTTTTACCTGACTTCTGGCCATCGACACCAAACCATCCCAGTCTTCTGAGTTCAGTAAGTCACGGCATTTTTTAGAACCACTGGCGTTAAGACGTTCCCCAACAATCAAGAAAGAGTTATCCTGATCGTAAGGTTGAGTAGTATAAATTGACGCTGCTGCTGGTTCTAAACTGGGTTGTCGAACCTTCGGTTTTAATTCTTTGGCAATTTCCGCTAACTGTTGAATATGTTCAGGTCTTGTCCCACAGCAACCCCCAATCACTTGGACACCCAAATCTTCGATAAAGTGCATTAAAGACATCCGTAATTCCAACGGTGTTAATCTGTAATGTGCTTGACCACCAACGTTTTCCGGTAAACCCGCATTAGGAATACAGGAAACTACGAAGGGCGAATGTTCTGATAAATACTTGATGTGTGGTTTCATCAAGTCTGGACCTGTGGCGCAGTTCAAACCGAGAATATCAATGGGATATGGTGCTAAAATTGTGAGAACGGCTGATATTTCCGTACCTACCAACATTGTCCCCATGCTTTCCATCGTTACGGAAACCATTAACGGTCTTCTTTCTCCTTTTTTGGCAAAAACTTCCTCAATTCCATTTAATGCTGCTTTAATTTGCAGCACATCTTGGCAAGTTTCCACGAGAAATAAATCCACACCACCATCAAATAAAGCTTCTGCTTGTTCAGCAAAAGAGGCTTTCATGGTATCAAAGTCAATATGTCCCAAGGTGGGGAGTTTAGTTGTAGGACCAATAGAACCGGCGACAAAGCGGGGTTTTTCTGGGGTAGAAAATTCCGCAGCGACGCTTTTGGCGAGTTCGGCAGCTTTCCTGGTGAGATAATAAGCTTGGTCTGCTAAGTCATATTCTGCTAAAACTATGGACATAGCGCCAAAGGTATCAGTTTCAATGACATCAGCACCCGCAGCTAGAAAGTCACGGTGAACTTTGGCGACTGCTTCCGGGTTACTATGGACTAAGTATTCGTTACAACCTTCATACTGTGCGCCGCCAAAGTCTTCTGCTGTCAGGTTTTGGGTTTGCAGGTTAGTTCCCATCGCACCGTCAAAGACGATAACAGGACGTTTTGGACTATGTAAGTGTTCTAGGAAGGAATGTGCCATCTTTTGTTCAAAAAATTGCGTGTAGTCTGATGATATGCGACCTAATTTACTATTTTCCAAGATTTTGATAGTTTAGACAGGTTTTCCAGAAAACAATGTGTTAAAAAGTAAAGAACAAGGTTTCATCGGCTTGCACACAGATGTATTCATGAGTTTATTAAACATCAATATTAAATAGATTATGAGATTTAGAGATTGGGCAACTAGAGTAATGCTAATTTTTGTCATGCTGGTAGCTCTGACTTTAGCCCTTTTTATTGGTAGTTCCAGAAAAATTCAACACAATATCAGCACATCAAACCTAGATCCTACAGTATGGGGTCAATATCCACAAACTTTATTGCAGTCAGACCAAAAAATAGAGTCAAGTCCATCGAGTTTACCTAAATTATCTAAATTACCGACAATACCTAAATTACCTAAATCTCCTGTACAAACAAAGCAAGCTATTACCAGATATTCTACTACTGCTGCTTTTGCTCAGTATAAGCCTAATTTAGCTGCGGCTAATGTTAACCCTAGTAACTACGGTGAAAGATATAGCAAAGATGTTAATGGTGTTATTGTAAATAATCAACCGATTATCGTTCTTCATGAAACTACTAATTCTGCTTCTAGTGCAGTTAATTTTTTTCAAACTAATAATGTTGATGAAAATGTCCAAGCCAGTTATCATACTTTAATTACTCTCGATGGTACTGTAATTTATTTAGTTCCACCTGATAAACGCGCTTTTGGTGCTAGTAATTCAGTTTTTAACGGTGCTAATGGTGCGGAAACTGTGCAGACAAATCCTAATTTACCTCCTTCTGTAAATAATTTTGCTTATCATGTTTCTTTAGAAACTCCTCCTGAAGCTTGGGGTAAACGTAATATCAAGGAACATACAGGATATACGGAAGCTCAATATAATTCTTTAGCTTGGTTAATTGCTCAAAGTCAAGTTCCTGATCAAAGAATTACTACCCATCGTGATGTAGATGTTGCTAATGGAAAAGTTGATCCGTTAAGTTTTGATTTTGATCGGTTTTTTAATAAGTTGCATTCTTTTCGGGAGTTGAAAACTTTTAATAATGCGAAAAATTAAACAAATAGCTCTAGCTTTGTAAAACCAGAGCTATGATCAATTTATTGAACTTCCCAAACTTCTACTTACTAAAACTATAAATCTGTTGTGTCTCCAAGCGATCGCTCAATGACGAAGGTGCTACATCAGCACTCAATACCTGCCGATCTAACTTTACCTGCAAATTAGTCAGAGGATCACTACCAGCAGAAATGAGAAATTCCAGCTTCTGCACATAAGTCAAAGCTAGTAAATTATCCAAAATTTGACCAATTGCTTGTAGGTAAGGATGACCTTTCTGTTGATACCAGTTAGCATCAGCAATATTTGCCTGGTCAAAACCCAAATGAACAGTTAATGATGGTTGATCAAATAACGCAATTCCTAAAGGTCGTGCTTCTTCCTGTAACAGTAAATGATTATTTTTTGCTAAATGCCGTAATTTTTCTAAACGTTCATAACGTGTTGTCACCAATTCCGGTTCATCTTCCCAGTGTAATGCTACTGTCACCAGATAAGTTTGTAACAACATATGTCCTAACTTTTTGGCTTTCGTAGCGAGGTAATAAGAGTTGTAATCATTTGACTCTATCAACAAAGGTACACGATCTACAACTTCCAAACCATAACCCTTAACACCAGCAATTTTACGGGGATTATTAGTAATGAGACGAATTTTTTTAACACCTAAATCCATAAGCATTTGCGCCCCCATACCATAATCTCGCAAATCCGCAGGAAAACCCAAACGTTCATTTGCTTCCACCGTGTCAAGTCCCATATCCTGCAACGAGTAGGCTTTTAGCTTGTTGATCAAACCTATACCCCGTCCTTCTTGACGCAGGTAAACAACGACACCTTGACCAGCATTTTCAATCATTTTCAATGCGGCCTTTAACTGCATTCGACAATCACAGCGTAAAGAACCCAAAGCGTCACCAGTCAAACATTCCGAGTGCATCCGCACCATTACAGGTTCATCACTGAAATTTGCGGGATCGCCCTTGACAATGGCTACGTGTTCAGTATTATCTAAGGTGTGGCGGTAGCCGTAAATATCAAATTGTCCAAATTGACTGGGTAATTTAGTGACGATTTCTCGATAGATTAAGCGATCATTTTGCAGACGGTAACTAATTAAATCCGCAATACTAATAATTTTTAGTTTATGGACCTTGGCATATTCGACTAGCTGCTGTAAGCGTGCCATTGAACCATCAGGATTTTGAATTTCACAAATTACCCCAGCGGGGTATAATCCTGCTAGTCGCGCTAAATCTACAGCCGCTTCTGTATGTCCTGCCCGTTTTAACACACCGCCAGCTTTAGCCCGAATTGGGAAAATATGTCCAGGTCGTCGTAACTCTTCCGGTTTTGTGGCTGGGTTGAGAGTGACTTGGATAGTACGAGCGCGGTCTTCTGCTGAGATACCTGTGCTTACACCCAAATGTGGACCAGCGTCAATGCTGACAGTGAAAGCAGTTTGGTTAGTATCTGTGATGTTACTCACCATTAATGGTAAGTCTAGTTCATCCAGGCGATCGCCCGTCATGGCTAGACAAATCAAACCTCTGGCTTCCACCGCCATAAAATTAATCATATCAGGGGTGGCAAATTGGGCGGCACAAATTAAATCCCCTTCATTTTCTCGGTTTTCATCATCCACCACCACGATGACACGACCCGCTTTGAGGTCGGCTAAAGCGGCATCAATAGTATCAAATTCAAAGGCTTGGCTATTATTAGGCTGTGACACAGAAAATTTCCAGCTACCAACGTAAATTTTTTTAACAATTTCTTATTTTAGATTGTAGCCTGTTTATCGGAACTAGAGATTACCGGAGATAGCTAATGTATCTTTTGCTTGACAAGCAATTAGTTCATATATACTATTAAGTGTATAAATATAATATACATGAGCATTAAGCTATGGATTGTTCTAAAATAGTCAAATTGTTAGGTAAACCTTACTTTCAAACATCTAACTGCTTTATTTACAATTTAGATTGTTTAGAAGCAATGGCAATGTTACCAGATGAATTTATCAATCTGACGGTAACAAGTCCGCCTTATAATATTGGTAAAGAATATGAAAATTTATTACCATTAGATGATTATATAACATGGTGTGAAAAGTGGATTACAGAAGTTTATCGTCTTACCTCATCTGATGGGGCATTTTGGTTAAATCTAGGTTATTTATCCATTAAAAATCGTGCTAAAGCCATTCCTATTTCTTATTTACTCTGGGATAAAATACCTTTTTATTTAATTCAAGAAATTGTTTGGAATTATGGCCCGGGAGTTGCTGGAAGTAAGTTTTTTTCACCTAGAAACGAGAAGTTTTTATGGTATGTGAAAAATTCAGAAGCTTATACTTTTAATCTTGATGATATTCGTGATCCTAATGTCAAATATCCCAATCAAAAAAAGAATGGTAAAATTAAAGTGAATCCTTTAGGGAAAAATCCTACAGATGTTTGGGAATTTCCCAAAGTCACTTCTGGTAAAAACCGATCCAATACTTTTCGGTTAAGCCCAAAAAATATAATGATGTAGGTTGGGTTGACGATAGGAAACCCAACATTTACAAGGGTTTGTTGGGTTTCACTTTGTTCAACCCAACCTACGAAAACTCTTAACCAAACAGTATTGAAAACCGATCTTCCCAAGAAAGAACACCTCACCCAGCACAGTTTCCCTCTGCTGTAATTGAAAGAATTATTAAAGCATCTTCAAATCAAAATCAAATAGTTTTAGATCCATTCTTGGGATCAGGTACTACTGCGATGGTAGCTTTAGATTTAAATCGTCTGGTAATTGGGTTTGAAATTCGTCAAGATTATTGTGATATTGCTGCTAATAGAATTGATAATTTTCTGAGTGAGAAAAATAGTAGAGTTAAACAGCTATCACTAATTTGATAAAGGTAACTCAAGCAATTTATAGCGTTTTACATCTACACTTAATTTTGCTTGTTGTCCAGTTGCAGATATTTGTCCCTGCCAGTCTTCTTGATCTATCCAGCCAAAACGCACAAGTTTTATTTTGGGATTAGTCAATAATAGATTATCAGTTTGTTTTGTTTTCTTTTCTATCTTTTCAAAGTTAATGATGAGATAGTATCCTGATTTAATTTTCTTGGTTTTACCAGTAGTGCTTTTTTGAGCATAACTTCTATTACCAAAAAAATCACGAGGACTAGAAGATGTTTTAATTTCAATAGAAAAACTGTCATCTGGGATATAAACTAAATCCTTTTCTGTAGTATTTTGTTCTCTTCTCCATACCTGGGGATATCTACTAGATAATTCTAAAGGAATCAGTTCATGTAACAGTGAACCTATAATTTGTGGACTCGGAAATATATCCTTTCCTATTTTATATCCGCGACTGGTAATACTAGATGCAAATATTTACTCCCATACGCTAATGACAATTTCATATATTTCATTAACATCTAGAGGATGTTGTTCTATAAGTTCTTTGGTTTTATCTGCCCACTTTTCAACGGGAATACCAGAATAAGGAGATACCATTTTTTAATCTAAACCTTTTAATAACTCACTGGGTGACATTCCCAGAGCCTGAGCAATACGAATAATATTTAACAAAGCAATATTCCTTTCACCACGTTCTACACCACCGATGTAGTTGCGATGTAGTCCTGACAATTCTGCTAACTGTTCCTGTGAAAGACCTTGTAATTTTCTAATGGTGCGAATGTGTTCACCAAATTTTTGAAGTTGAGAATTTTCTGTCACATAAAAAACATAATCTTGACTGGGATTTCTTTTCTACACACTATGAGTGTGATTTCTGTTAAAATATTTCCCAGATATGAATTGATATGTACGCTAAAAGGGGATCTTTGCTATACAATGCAGCGAAAGTTCAATAAAAATAAGTTGTCATCAATTAGCTAATAGCTTGATTGATGATAGCTAAGAACGAATTAACAAAAGCGGATAAGGATTTCATATCATGGGTAATTTAAGGCGCGTACCAGTTGGAATTGTTGGCGCGTCAGGTTATGGCGGAGTGCAGCTAGTTAGACTCCTGATGGATCATCCAGAAGTTGAACTGGTTTATTTAGGTGGTGAAAGCAGCGCCGGCAAAACATTTGCGGATCTCTACCCCCATTTGGGTAGTATAGTTAACTTAAAAATTGAAGCGGTAGATCCAGAAATCATTGCTAGTCGATGTGAAGTAGTCTTTCTTTCTCTTCCGAACGGTTTGGCTTGTGACATTGCGCCAAAACTGATAGAAAAAGGCTGCAAAGTGCTGGATTTGAGTGCTGACTATCGTTTCAGTGACTTGAAAACTTATACAACTTGGTATGGCACGAAAAGAACCGATGACACCGTTGCGGAAACAGCAGTTTATGGTTTACCAGAATTGTACCGCGATCGCATCGCCGAATCTAATTTGATTGGTTGTCCTGGTTGCTATCCCACAGCCAGCTTACTTGCACTTTCCCCACTCCTCAAACAAGGTTTAATTGTCCCAGAAACAGCGATAATTGATGCTAAATCTGGTACATCTGGTGGTGGTAGACAAGGTAAGATTAACCTGTTGTTAGCCGAAGCAGATAACTCTCTGGGTGCTTATAACGTCGCCCGTCACCGTCACACCCCAGAAATTGAGCAAATTTGCAGTGATTTAGCGGGACACGAAGTTACAGTGCAGTTTACGCCCCATTTAATCCCAATGGTGAGGGGAATATTAGCCACCGTTTACGCCACCTTGCGAGATCCCGGTTTAGTCCGTGATGATTTAATTACAATTTACACCGCATTTTACCGTAATTCCCCCTGGGTGAAAATTTGTAATAGTGGCACTTACCCCCAAACCAAATGGGCGTGTGGAAGTAATGTTTGCTATATAGGTATAGAAGTAGACCCCCGTACAGGGCGCGTCATCGTCATGTCAGCCATTGACAACCTCATTAAAGGTCAAGCTGGACAAGCCATACAATGTATGAACATCATGATGGACTGGGATGAAACCTTGGGGTTGCCCAAAGTTGGGTTTTATCCATAGGAGGCAGGAGGCAGGAGGCAGAAGGCAGAAGAGAAGGCAAGAGAAGAGGCAAAAGTTAATATTCTCCCCCTGCTTCCCCTGCTTCCCCTGCTTCCCCTGCTTTCTTCACTGTCACCTGTCACCTGTCACCTACTTCGGTCCTAAACCAACTTTACCTGCATAGATAGCGCGATCGCCTAATTCATCTTCAATTCTCAGCAAGCGATTGTATTTAGCCACCCGTTCACTACGACACAGCGAACCGGTTTTAATTTGACCTGCGCGAGTAGCTACGGCTAAATCAGCAATGGTTGTATCTTCCGTTTCACCGGAACGATGGCTAATGACTGAACGGAAACCGTTGCGTGTAGCTAAATCAATGGTTTCCAAAGTTTCAGTTAGTGAACCAATTTGATTTAACTTAATCAAAATCGAATTACCGGCTTTTTGTTCGATGCCTTTTTGTAAGCGGGTGGCGTTGGTAACAAACAAATCATCACCCACTAATTGTACTTTTGAGCCGATTTTCTGAGTTAGTAATTGCCAGTTTTGCCAATCTTCCTCATGTAAGCCATCTTCAATAGATACAATCGGATATTGATCCACCAACTGCCCTAAATAATTAATAAACTCAACAGGGCTATGGGGTTTACCATCATAAACATATTGCCCATTTTTGTAAAACTCACTGGCAGCCACATCTAAAGCTAAAGCCACTTCTTCACCAGGTTTGTAACCAGCTTGTTTAATAGCAGCTACCAGCAATTCTAAAGCCACTTGATTAGATTCTAAGTTAGGTGCAAAACCACCTTCATCACCCACACCAGTTAGCAAACCTTTATCATCCAAAACCTTGCTCAGAGTCGCAAAAACTTCTGCACCCCAACGCAAAGCTTCTTTAAAAGAAGGCGCACCGATGGGAACAATCATAAACTCTTGAAAGTCTACATTATTGGCTGCGTGCGCTCCACCATTGATCACGTTCATCAAAGGTACAGGCAGCAAGTTTGCTAAAGGTCCACCTAAGTAGCGATAAAGGGGAATATCTAGAGCAACTGCACCTGCTTTAGCCGCTGCTAAGGAAATTCCTAAAATTGCATTCGCGCCTAAATTAGCTTTGTTAGGTGAACCATCTGTAGCAATCATAGTTCTATCTAACAATTCTTGGTTGAGGACATCTAACCCTAATAATTTCGGTGCTAATATCTCATTGGCGTTTTTGACGGCTGTGAGGACTCCTTTCCCACCATAACGGCTTTTATCGTCATCTCGCAGTTCATGGGCTTCAAATGTGCCAGTAGAAGCACCGCTGGGAACTTGCGCTAGTCCCACCGCACCACCAGCTAAATGCACTTCGGCTTCTAGTGTGGGTCTGCCCCGTGAGTCGAGGATTTCACGGGCTACAATAGCTTCAATTGCGGTGTCTAGATATTTGGTCATTCTGGCTTTCTCCTTCTGTTTGAGAGTTAAGACTTTACAGTTTAGTCCTAAACCAACCGTTAGTTTATGCGTTTCTGGGGGAAAATAGGCTGAGATTAAAGAAGATTTCCATTGATGCGGGAGGTTGATGTGTAAGGTTGATTTTTTGTAAGTATTCCGCTATCAGTAATCAGCTTTTACATATAGTAAAAGTAATTTAATAGCAAGAATACAGATTGTTGTCAAATTACACAAGTTTTAATGATGCTATGATTGTTAGGCGATAGTCTGTGATGCCCCTGCTCCGAAGAGTTGCGTAATCGTTGGTTCTGCCATGTTGTTAAAAAGAGGTTTTTTATACTTTAATCCCCTTTCGACAATAATGAGAAGATTATGAGAAGATTGAAGACAAAAAATAGCCTAGATTTTTAAACCAAATAGGCAAAATCTAGGCAATAATAAATATTTGATTTCTGAAACATAAGCCGATGATGGGATTTGAACCCACGACCTACTGATTACGAATCAGTTGCTCTACCACTGAGCCACATCGGCACACACGATTTCAAATTATAGCATATATTTACAAAAATGGTAGACCCAAATCTCAAAAATCGCCTCAACCCTAAACAATATGCCCACCTGAAAGCGGAAATAGCCGCCCCCTATCGGGGTTTAAGGCAATTTATCTATATTGGTGTTGGTGCTTCTGGTTTTATCGGCGCATTTGTATTTTTCTTTCAACTACTGGCTGGTAGGAACATTGACAGCACCTTACCGAACTTTGCACTGCAAGTAGGAATAGTTGCTCTGATGGTATTTCTGTGGAGATGGGAACAAAACCGTCAAAAACGTTCCTAGCTACATCATAATCAAAAATGGGTAGAAGGCAGGAGTAAAGATATACATTCTTCTTTCCCTGTTCTCTGTAATTATGAATTACGTGGTGTATATTTTTGACGATTATATATGGCAAAACCTAAAACTAAAAATGTTAGCACTCCTGCTAAATATAAAGGATAGCCATAAGTTATCGGCTGAGATTGCTGTACAATCATACCAGCAATTACAGGACCAATACCATTAGAAATACTTAAATAAGAAGCATTCAATCCTAATGCAGTTCCCTGTTCTTCAGCTTTAGCATTGAGAGAAATTAAAGTGCTAATCATCGGTTGTACGAGAGAATTAAATATTGAAAATAATATACTAACTATGACAAAATAATTAATGTTAGCCCAAACTGGCATTAATAAAAATGATAAACTACGGAAAAATAAACCTAAAAATAATATCTTGACTAGATCAAATTTTCCTTTGAGGATAGAAATTCCCCAAATTTGCATAATTACTCCCAGCGTTCCAAAAGTTAAAAATAGAAGAGTTAAAGATTGGCTATTTTGATTCAAAACTTTGATAAAGTAAGGTTGAAAAGCATAGGTAAACATTGTAAATGTTGTCCCAGTCAAAAAATTAATTAATAGTAAAATCCCAACTCCTGGCATTGCTAACCCTTTAATTAAATTCCCTAAACCTAAATCAAAGATATTTTTAGGTTTTTGTGCCTGTTTTTGCAGAGTTTCTGGTAAAAATAAAATTGTCATTAACAAAGCAACAAAGGCAACTCCACCAGAAGCTACAAAAGCAGCCCCTAAAGAAATCTGCTGTGCAAATAAACTCGTAGCTGGTCCTAAAACAAATCCTAACCCCATTGCTGCGCCATAAATACCAAATGCCTGGGCGCGTTTTTGGGGAATAGTGATATCAGAAATAACTGCTTGAGCAACGGACGCATTACCACCCGTGATACCATCTAAGAATCTGGCAAAAAATAGCACCCAAGCTGTTGTTGCAGTTCCCGCTATGAAGTTAGCAATCACAGTACCAGCTAAACTGATAATTAGTAAAGGTTTACGCCCAAATCTATCAGATAATTTACCTATGACGGGGGTTGCGAAAAACTGGGCTATGGAGTAAATAGAAAATAATAAACTGGTTTGAAAATCGGTCAGACCAAATTGTTTACCATAAAGATAGATAATGGGAATTAAAATTGTAAAACTGAGGGAGTTAACAAAGGCAATTAACGCAGTAATCCAAAAATTACGATTCATGAATAATAAATAGCTAATAAGTTTTTGCTTGATGACGGCATTCAACTTTAGTCATACTACCATTTACTATACTTTTATTTAATACCTATGACATTTAGATTCAAGAGACTTTCAAAAAAGCAAAAACAGCGGCTCATTCCACGAGTTCATATCAAGATCAAAAATGGACAATTTGAAGTTAGGGGTATGGGTGCATGGTATTCATACTGGCGTGATCCTTACCATTTACTACTAACAATTCCCTGGACAGGCTTCTTGATACTTATTTGTGTTTTTTATGTAGCGATTAATATTATATTTGCTTTAGCTTACTTACTTGGTGGAGATTGTATCGCTAATGCTCAACCAGGCTCTTTTGCAGATGCCTTTTTCTTTAGCGTGCAAACCTTGGCATCTATTGGATATGGTGCAATGTTTCCAAAAACAATGTATGCCAATATCATAGTTACCATTGAAGCGATTATTGGTTTAATGGGAATTGCATTAATGACGGGATTAGCCTTTGCGCGGTTTTCCCGACCTACAGCCCGTGTGATGTTTAGCAATGTAGCTGTAATTACACCACATCAAGAAGTACCAACACTGATGTTTCGCACCGCTAACCAGCGCCGCAATATGATTTTAGAGGCACAAATGCGGGTGTATTTAATGCGTGACGAAGTAACAGATGAAGGTGAATCTATGCGTCGGATCTATGATTTACCACTTATACGTTATCAGACACCGAGCTTTTCTTTATCCTGGTCAGTTATGCACACCATTGATGAATCCAGCCCTTTGTATGGGATGACACCAGAATTACTAATCAAGACACATTCTTCACTGATTGTATCTCTAAGTGGCATTGATGAAACAGTATCACAGGTAGTCCATGCCCGTCATACTTATGGACCTAAAGATATTTTGTGGAATAGTAGATTTGTTGATATAATCCACCACACTCCTGATGGACATCGCTATTTTGATTACAACCATTTTCACGATGTTTTACCGTTGGAGAATTAAGGTAGGAAGTAGAAAGAAAAAATTACCAATTAGCAATTAGCAATTACCAATTACCCAAAAAATTAACCGCCTATCCCCAAGAGACAGGCGGTTTTTTAATGTTGCTTTTTAAACAAAAATTCGGATCAGGTTCTGATTACAATGAAGAACCGATTCCGGCGTAGGCTCCATAAAAGAAAATACCTACAACAGTAATTACACCTAAACCTGCGATTGTAGCGACAACCCACAGGGGAATTCTCCCACTTCCAGACACAGTTTTTTCCTCGCTTACAAACAAATCAACAGAATTGAACGATCAGGTTCCAGTTAGTTAAAGAAATAACTGGAGAACAGAATACCTAGAACGAAAATCAATAGTAGTCCCAGGTACAAAGAAGTACGGTTTAATTCAACCGGTTGTTGATTAGGATTCGGTGATCTTTCCATTACTTACTCCTAGCGTTGAATAAACTGCATTGCGGCGATCGCGCCCAAAAAGAAGACTGTTGGCACACCTAAAGTGTGAACTGCCAGCCATCTAACTGTAAAAATTGGATAGGTAACAGGTTGATTGACGTTATTGCCAGTAGCCATGATCTCAAATTATTTTCCGATAAATGTTTCTACTTGTTTCTTAGCTTCGTAACGGTTGCTGACGATTGGCACTTCTTGCCGTACCTGTGTGAAATATTCATTAGGACGGGGTGTGCCAAACGCATCATAAGCCAGTCCGGTGCTGACAAATAGCCAACCAGCCACAAATAAAGCTGGGATGGTGATGCTGTGAATGACCCAGTAACGAATACTGGTAACGATGTCCGAAAATGGACGCTCTCCAGTGGTACCTGACATTTAGATAACTACCTTCGCAAAAACTACTATTGAGTCTATTATCCTACAAAGTTTAGAAAGAGTTACAAGTTGCAACGTTCTTCTCAGAAAAGGTTATCATCTCTTAACGCACTTACTTAACTAAGTGGCCTCAGATGAAGAAGCTGTTTGAGCTTCGGGGTTATATTTGAGCAAAACGCCGTGATCGCTAATGATAAAACCTTGATCAGCGTTAAAAAACACGATCTTGTAAAAATTAGCGGCCACTTCTTCCACTTCACGGTCTTTTTCCCAGGTTTGACCCCCATCGGTACTGCGTAGCAAGTTACCGCTACCACCACCAATCCAGATTTCATCTGGTGTGCGATAGGCTAAATCTAGTAAACCCCAACTAGTAGCCAACTCTGGATATTCTACCTCTAACCACTCATCTGGTTTAGCTGGATCATTAAATTGAACTTGACCACCTCTGGCTAACAACCACAACTGGCCATTATCAGCAAAACCCATATTTTCCAAACGCCGGGAACTGTTGCGGTTGTGGGGTTCCCAAGCATTTTGTCCTGGCTCCCAAACTGAGTAAAAGCTACCTTTAGCGGAAACAGCAATATACTTGCCATCGGGCGATCGCTCTAAGTTACGCACCACACCCACAGCGTTTTCTACTTGGGCTTTCCAGTTTTTACCACCATCTGTAGTTTTATAGATAGCTCCCACATCAGTAGCCATTTCTGCTGTATTTTCACCCAGTGCGGTAATTAAAATGGGGCTACCAGGTAACTTTTCATTCAAAGGCAAGCTAGACCAAGATTTACCTTCATCAGTAGTATGTAGCAACAAAGAAGGTTCTCCAGCTATCCAACCTTCTTTACCAGCAAAACTTACTGAGTCAAATCGAGATTTTGGATCTTCAACTGCCAATTGTAGGGGTTGCCAAGTATTTCCACCATCATTAGTTTCTAGCAGGGTAGCATTACTACCAACTAAATAACCGTGTTTGGGGTTCTCAGTAAAAGCAATATCGAACAGTTTCGCCTCTGTTGGCACATTAATAACTTGCCAGGGATTATAGCTAACGGAAGGAACTTTGCTACAACCTATACAGGCTAGGACTACTATGAACGCGGCAAAGATTCCTTGCCACCTTTTTACAATTGAACGCATCAGTATTTCTTAGTTATTTCTAAATTTGAATTAAGGGAACAGGGAACAAGGAACAGGGAACAGCTAGAAATCTTTCCTCCCCATCACCCCAACTCCCAAAGGGGATGTTATTGTAAGCCGTAAAGACTGATAAAAAACAAGAAGCCAAGTGCCAAAGCACCGAAAATCAAAATGTTCTTTTGGGTTGGTGTGAGTTTATTTACACCCAATCCGTAACCTAAGTTTTCTTTGAAACCAGATGCCGTACCCGCAGGACCGATGTTAGCAAAAGCTACCTTTTTGGCGCTACAAACTGGACAACGCCAATTTACAGGCAATTCTGCAAAAGCCGTCCCAGCAGGGATATCATATTTGCCGTCTCCCTTCTCAGGTTCATAAACATAACCACAGGCGCGACACTCATAGCGGTCTAACTCCTGAGTATCAAGAGCTTCTTCAGCTTGTTCGCTCATCGTTGGGTCCTCCTAGAGAGGAAATCTTAAAGATACGTTACAAATTATGACATAATTGTTAGACTTTTCTATCACTCCCCAAAACGAATCAAATACCCTCAGTCCATCTGTTTCCCAGATTTCAGAAAACTCTAAAAGATATAATGTAAAAGAAAGTCACAGCTTTATTTCCACCATCAGCGGTAGATATCCATTGTGTTTGTCCTTAACGGTTACGAATATCTTCTAGGCTTCTTCCTCCTCTGTAGCCTAGTACCAGCCCTGGCGCTTTCAGCGTCCAAACTCCTCAGACCTAGTAGCTACAGCCCTGAACGGCGCACCACCTATGAATCCGGTATGGAACCCATTGGCGGAGCCTGGATTCAGTTCAATATTCGCTACTATATGTTTGCCTTAGTCTTTGTCGTTTTTGACGTAGAGACTGTTTTTTTGTACCCTTGGGCGGTAGCTTTCCACCGTTTGGGTTTATTGGCGTTTATTGAAGCCTTGATTTTTATTGCGATTCTTGTAATCGCTTTAGTTTACGCATGGCGTAAAGGAGCATTGGAATGGTCTTGAATTCTAATATAACCACCCAGGACAAAGAGCGAATTATTAACCCCATTGAGCGTCCTACAGTTACTCAAGAACTGTCAGAAAACGTGATTTTAACCACCGTTGATGACCTCTACAACTGGGCGCGGCTTTCTAGTTTGTGGCCTTTGCTGTTTGGTACAGCTTGCTGCTTCATTGAATTTGCGGCTTTAATCGGCTCTCGTTTCGACTTTGACCGTTTTGGGCTAATTCCTCGTTCTAGCCCCCGTCAAGCTGATTTAATCATCACTGCTGGCACAATTACCATGAAGATGGCTCCTCAATTGGTGCGTCTTTATGAACAAATGCCCGAACCTAAGTATGTAATTGCTATGGGTGCTTGTACAATTACCGGGGGTATGTTCAGCGTTGACTCTCCCAGTGCAGTGCGCGGAGTTGATAAGCTGATTCCTGTAGATGTGTACTTACCCGGATGTCCTCCCCGTCCAGAAGCGATTATTGATGCAATTATTAAATTGCGGAAAAAAATTGCTAATGATTCGATGCAAGAACGGGGTCAAATCAAGCAAACCCACCGCTACTACAGTACAGCTCACAGTATGAAGCCAGTTCCCGAAATTTTAACTGGTAAGTATTTACAATCAGAGACTCGCTACAATCCGCCTAAAGAATTGACAGAAGCAATTGGTCTACCTGTACCCCCAGCATTGCTGACATCTAAGACAAAGGAGGAAGAAAAGCGTGGCTGATGAAGAATCTAAATTAGTTCCTGCGGGTCAGGTTTCCCAGTGGTTAAGTGAAAATGGTTTTGACCATGAATCTTTGAACCCTGATGTTAATGGTGTAGAAATTATTAAGGTTGCACCTGAGTTTTTACTTCCTACCGCTACCGCTTTGTATGCTTACGGGTTTAATTATCTCCAATTTCAAGGAGGTATTGATTTAGGTCCAGGACAGGATTTAGTTAGTGTTTATCACTTGGTAAAGGTGAGTGATAATGCTGATAAGCCTGAAGAGGTGCGAATTAAGGTGTTCTTACCTAGAGAAAATCCGGTTGTTCCTTCAGTTTACTGGATTTGGCGCACTGCTGACTGGCAAGAGCGTGAGTCCTACGATATGTTTGGGATTATCTATGAAGGTCATCCTAATTTGAAGCGGATTTTGATGCCGGAAGATTGGGTAGGTTGGCCTTTACGTAAGGATTACATCTCGCCTGATTTCTATGAGTTGCAAGATGCTTATTAGGTAGTGCTGATTTGTGGTTTACCCCTTTCCAATGGTGGAGAGGGGTATTGTTTTTAACGAACCACAGAGGCACGGAGAACAAGGAGAAATGAGGGGTTATACTTGTGTTTCGCGCAAAGACGCTAAGGAGCAAAGGCGCGAAGTTTTTGAGGTATATTTTTAGATTAGATCAGCAAGTTTAAAGTTTTAGATAATATCGCCACTCTCAAGCCTATACCAGTTGAGCGGTTAACCCTGGTAGAAGAAGATTATACTTCTATTTCAAGTTTACCAAATGGGCAAGTTGGAACAATTAAAATGTCTACAGGACGGTAAATTATATATAGATTAAAAATATCAATGGTGCGTTACCTACAGCATAACGCACCCTACAAATTTAAACTTTACATTCTTCCTTGTGCCATTACTTGTTGCAGATGTTGACGAATTTCGTGCGCTTCATCAATTTCTGATTGACGCAACTTTTCAAACAGTTCTACACAAGGTTGAGAATTTGCTTCTTGTGCATCTTGAATGTAACGTTCATACGCTTGCACTGCTGTGGCTTTGTTGTGCAGTACGGTAATAAAATCGTACTCTAAATTACTAATTGGTTCTTGAGTTTTTGTCTTGGTAGTAGTCATTATTTTTTGCTCCTTTACTTTTAAGTATTTATTTAATTTATACGCACTCTCAAAGTTTGATTCATCTACCTACAAGTGGACAAAAAATATCAATTTTGCTACAAAAGATAGATCCCCAACTTCTTTAAGAAGTCTGGGATCTGGGTATGATTTTTATTTCTACCCATTGGCTTATTTACTATGACATAGGCTGGTTTTGCTCACATTTATCTGAATACTGAAATTCCAAATCATTTTGTATTTCTTTCCGTCCTTGATGTACGATAGGACAATATTTTGTGTTTGCACTCATACAGTCCATGTGGGGTGTTTTCGCACATACTAATAATAGTCCACCCAAAATGAATAATAAACCACACATCGCTGCTGTTTGTGTACCGGAAATATCTAACGCACCATGAACTACTACTTCCCGCAGTACGGAAACAATTGCCACTTCGACTGCTACACCAACAGAAATACTATGTTCTTGTAAGTAGACCATTAGTAGTCGAAATAACTCTACTAGAATCAAAACAAATAGCATTTTGGATGTCAATTCTTTGTAGCCTAGTGACTGGGTGATGGCAATAAATATACCCCACAACTGTATCAACATAACTGCAAACAAAGCTAAACACAAGACAATCACAATCAGGTCTTGAAAAGCCTCCATGTTACGAACAATTGTATGGCGATCTAACCAGCGATCGCAAAATAAAAATCTACTCTTGAAGCGTTTTTGCATGACTATTCACATTCCAATGGCAGTTTAGACCACACGTTTAACCCCTTTTTCTTATTGTTACTTAATATTAATGCTTATGCCTCAGCGTGGTTTGTTATTTAATTCTTTATTTAACTTTTGTATTTGTGTTAACAATTTTTTGGCATTGTTTACCCATTGAGTATTACTTTGTTGTTGATACAAATTTATGGCATATTCAAATACTTTTATAGCTTCTGGATATTGTTTTAATTGTACAAATACTAATCCTGCTCCATAATAAGCATCTGCGTAATTTGAATTTGCCTCTGCGGATTTTCTAAAGGCGGCTAATGCTTCGTTAAATTTGCCCTGATTAAATAAAATCGAACCCAAATTATAATGAGCCTCTGCATATCTAGGATTTATATTAATTGCTTTATTAAATGCTGCCTTTGCTGGTTCTATTTTCCCTTGTTGTAGATAGGAAATTCCTAAATGATAAGCTGGTTCTGGTGAATTTGGACTATATATTATCGCTTGTTGAAAAGAGGCGATCGCACTATTCCAATCTTTTTGTATTTCTCTGACCAATCCTAAGTTATAATGAGCAAAACCCAGCTTTGGATCTAATTGTAAAGCTCTTTGTAAATAATCAGTTGCTAACTGTAAATTATTTCCTTCTAACAAAGCACCACCTAAATTTGCAAAAGCTGGTGCAAACTGCGGATCAGCTTGTGTTGCTTGATAAAATGCGTCTGCTGATGGTTGCAATTGTCCTGCTTGTCGCAGTGCTAGACCTAAATTATAATAGGCTGCTGCTAAGGTCGGATCTAATTGCGTCGCTTGACGAAAAGCGGTAATTGCATCTTGTAACTTTCCGTCCTGAATAGATTGTAAACCCTGATTTAACCAGTCTAAAGCTATTTGGCGTGGATTTTGAACCAGTAGGGGAAGATGGGGTGATGGGGTGGATGAGGTGATGGGATGATGGGGAGAAAGGGAAAATACTGGTTTAATATTTTGAATATTTATATTTAATACCAGTAAAGCAACAATGCCAATAAAAGGATATTTTTTGAATGAGATAATCATAAATTCGCCTGGTAATTCTGTCACTAAATATTAGTATGAATCAATTATTTTACAAAAATTTTAGATTTGGTATATAAGTTAGTATTGCTTAATATTACTTAAACTAAATCTTACGATAAACTACAATTTTTTTAAACTGGGATTAAAGGATGGATAATAAAAAAGTAAGAAGTCAGGAGTCAGGAGTCAGGAGTCAGAATGTTTGATTAATTAAGTTAAAATCAACAAATAAAGATTTTTGGCGCAACTGTTAAAAAGCTGAATGCTTAATGAATTACTCCTGAAAAAACAGAATGCGGTTGAGGGAATCACCGTAAAGGAGGGTTTATGAACGAAAAAGTAAAATCCGGTTCGCGGAATGTGGCAATTGTTGGACCCTATTTAAGTGGAAAAACTACTTTATTAGAAAGTTTGTTATTGGTCACCGGAGCGATTTCTCGCAAAGGTAACATTAAAGATGGTAACACAGTCGGAGATAGTGCCAACGAAGCACGCGATCGCCGCATGAGTGTGGAAGTATCCGCAGCGAGTACGGAATATGAAAATACACGCTTCACATTTATAGATTGTCCCGGTTCAGTAGAATTTGCCCAAGAAACATACAATGCTTTAATGGGAATTGATGCAGCAATTGTTGTTTGCGAACCCATAAAAGATCGAGTTTTAACTTTAGCACCATTATTTAAATTCCTCGATGATTGGAAAATTCCCCACATCGTTTTTGTGAATAAAATGGATCGGGCAAATATTCATGTTTTAGAAACATTAAAAGCCCTCAAATCCGTTTCCAGTCGTCCTTTAGTGCTGCATCAATACCCCATTATGCAAGGGGAACAACTGACAGGATTTATTGATATGGTAAGTGAACAAGCTTATCAATATCATGCTGGCGGACCTGCTGATCCGATCCCATTTCCAGAAGCATTAAAAGCCGAAGAACATCAAGCCAGAGCAGAAATGTTAGAAGCTTTGGCAAATTTTGATGATCATTTGTTGGAAGAATTATTAGAAGATATCGAACCACCTCAAGAAGAAATTCTCAAAGATTTAAAACTAGAATTAGGTGCTGATTTAGTAGTACCAGTTTTCTTTGGAATTGCTGAACAAGATTATGGTGTGAGACCTTTATTAGAAGCAATATTAAGGGAAGCACCAGCACCAGAAACAACAATGGAACGGCGTTTAGAGAAAATCAGCGATACTCCTTTAGCGCAAGTTCTCAAAACCTTCTATACTCCCCAAGGTGGTAAACTTTCATTAGTGCGAGTATGGCAAGGAACATTAACAGATGGTATTGTTTTAAATGGCGTTCGTGCTGGTGGTCTTTATCGTTTGATGGGACAACAACAACAGCAAATTAATGAAGCTGTAGCCGGAGAAATTGTTGCTATTTCTAGGTTAGAAGGAATTAAAACTGGAGATACAATTTCTACAAATTCCCAAACCAAGCAATTACCAAAAGCGGAACAATTAGAACCAGTTTTTGCTTTAGCCATTACACCAGAAAAACGCAATGATGAAGTAAAACTCAGCAGTGCTATTACTAAGTTATTAGAAGAAGATCCTTCTTTAGCTTGGGAACAACATGGTGATACTCATGAAGTAATTTTGTGGGGACAAGGGGAAATACATTTGCAAGTTGCGTTAGATAGACTCAGACGCAAATATAACTTACCCATGTCTACCCATCTTCCCCAAATTCCCTATAAAGAAACCATTCGCAAACCTGTAAACTCAGTTCATGGACGTTATAAACATCAAAGCGGTGGTCATGGACAATTTGGGGATGTGTTCTTAGATATCCAACCTTTACCAAGAGGAGAAGGTTTCAATTTCAATGAAAAAATAGTTGGTGGTGTTGTTCCTAGACAATATATTCCTGGGGTAGAAATGGGTGTGAAAGAATTTCTTGCACATGGTCCTTTAGGTTTCCCGATGGTTGATGTTGCAGTAACATTAACTAATGGTTCTTATCACACCGTTGATAGTTCCGAACAAGCTTTTAAACAAGCTGCACGTCTCGCAATGCAAACGGGAGTACCCCAAGCGCAACCTACTTTGTTAGAACCAATTTTAAAGATAGATGTGAATACTCCCAGCGAGTTTACTTCTAAAGTTTTACAACTTTTAAGTGGTAGACGGGGGCAAATTTTAGGTTACGAAGGTAGACAAGATTGGTCAGGATGGGATAAAGTTTGTGCATACTTACCTCAAGCAGAAATGCACGATTTTATCGTAGAATTGCGATCGCTTACTCTTGGTGTTGGTTCTTTCCATTGGGAACAAGATCACCTCCAAGAAGTACCAGAAAAGCTGGCTGAACGCATTCTAGTTACTAATGGTAATGGTGGTAACGGTAAATAGTTTAATCATCTCGTTCCCAGTCTCTGACTGGGAATGCTATCAGGAAGGTTCTACCTTCCTTTTTTTGTCTCACGCAGAGGCGCAGAGGCGCAGAGAGAGACAGAAACATCAAGTTTATTCTGGTAAATAATCTTGATTTAAAATTTCATCTGTAGTAAAAGGACAGTCTACAGGAAAAGTATCAAGTGATAACCCTGTTTCTAGGGAAGCTTGTTTTCTAGCATCTTGATAACATTCGCTAAAGACCTCGGATAAATATTTTTTTAAACTGGGACTTTCGGTTAATTCTTCTTTCAATCTGCGTCTATGTTCAAAAATGGTAGATAACCAACTATTACTGCGTTTTTCAGGTTGATATTTATATTTGAGAAGGTGCATTAATAAAATTAATAAGTTACTTTTTAATGCTCTTTTTTCACTTCTTCCCATGCTTTCGATTTCTTCAATCAAATTAGTTAAGTCAATTTCTATAAAGTTACCGTCTTTTAATTGTTTAGCTGTTGTTTCTATCCACAAATAAAAATCTTCATCATAAAGATTTGAACTAGCAAGGTTTGTAGGTTGAGTTGCTTTCATCTGCTGGAAACCTCCTCAAAGAAATTTTGAGATTTTGGGGTAGTTTTTTGCTTGCATTGATGAAATTATATATTACATGAAAATAATATTCCATGAAATCATGCTATTTGGTTTAACCCATTCACCATTACCTGAAAATATTAAAGAAAATCTTAAATAGGTATTAAGGTATCCAAATAGGATTGACAACAATAGTATAAAATAACGATTCATGACCAAACCTTAAACTCAATATTATACTTGTATGTTAAGTATATACAACATCTTAACAACACAGGAAAATCATTATGGGCTTTATATTCTCGCTTCTCACAAGTCTCATAGCTAGTCTCATCTATCTCCAAAGCAGCAAAATCACCAGCACCAAGACTCAACTAGCAGTCCGTGGAATTACCATATTAATTGGTAGTATTGCCTTACTAGCTTCAATTTCTAGATTATTAGTAATTGTTCCACCGGGAAATGTGGGTGTAATCAACCTATTTGGTAAAGTTGCTGATAATACCCTAGATTCCGGTGTTCATGTAGTTAACCCCTTTGCTAAAGTGTTGAATTTTTCCACTCGTCTTAAAGATATTAAGGAAAACATAGACACAACATCTCAAGAAGGTTTAATTTTAAATCTTGATGTCAGTTTGCAATATAAACTCGACCCCCAAAAAGCAGCGATAGTTTATAAAACCATTGGAACTGATGAAAAAGAATTGATTATTTCTAGATTTCGTTCTACAGTCCGCGCTATTACAGCCAACTATCCAGCTAGTGCAATTTACTCTACAAAACGCCAGGAAATAGTTCAAAAAATTGACCAACAACTCACCCAGGACATACCAAACTTAGGTTTTATTGTTGACCAAGCACTTTTGAGAAATGTGAAAATGCCGGATACTCTGCAAACAGCTATTCAACAAAAACTCAAAGCTGAACAAGAAAATGAACAAATGAAATTTGTGTTAGAAAAAGAGCGTCAAGAAGCTGAAAGGAAGAAAATTGAAGCTAAAGGTATAGCTGATTCTCAAAAAATTATCTCTGGTGGACTCACTAACCAAATTCTACAATTACGTGCCATTGAAGCAACAGAAAAACTGGCTCAATCTCATAATTCTAAAGTTGTAGTTATCGGTGCTGAAAAAGGGGGAACACCTATTTTAATTCAGGCAGAAACAGGAACATCAAAACCTTAAAGAATTAAAAATTAACAATTAAAGATTAACAATTAAAAATTAAAAACTTTTTGGTTGTTATTCATCATCACTACCAAAAGTCACACAAGGACTGTCAATTTCCACCGCTGGAGTGAATGAACTACAGAAAGTTACAGTTGCACAATTGACCCCCAACTCATCAGGATGAGTGCATTCTAATTTCATAAAAAAAGCACATTCTTCACAAATACTATTACATGACTTTGGTTGCGTGTCGCTGGAGTCTAACATAATTCAAAACTCTGGAGAGAATATAAAACCCACTACACTGGGTGTGCTGTAGTGGGAATAGCAGTAACAAACAATGTCATTTTGATCATCTGTTATTTATGTAACTAATTTAATTCTTTCATGCAAAAATTGCATCAATATCTTGCATTAATAGCAAGTTAACCACAAAACAAAATTTGGCAATGAATGCTTATCACAAACTTGGTATATTGTCAAGCGTAAATCAGAAAAATGCGAAGTAGTCCCCAACGAGAAATTTCAGGACATGAATTCAGAATAGGATTAATCAGGGCTGGAAAATGCCAACCCATGTAATTTTAGATTTTGGATTTTAGATTTTAGATTTTGGATTTTGGATTTTGGATTTAATTTTTATTCGTTGTTGTAGTATTTTTAGCAGCTTGTTGACCTAGAACCTCAATAGCTTTAGCAAATTGCGGATCTTCTAAAGTAGCCAGTTTATCTCGTTCCTTGAGCCACAAATCTTGTCTTTGAGCATCGGTTAAATCAACTTTTACATCTGGATCAATACCATGCTTGTTAATATCTTTACCACTAGGTGTATGATATTTAGCAATAGTCACCGCTAGTCCTGAACCATCTTCCAACGGACGCACAGATTGTACCAAACCCTTACCAAAAGTTTGCGTACCAATTATCGTCGCACGTTTATTGTCCTGCAAAGCGCCAGAGAGAATTTCACTAGCACTAGCTGAACCCTTATCTACCAATACCACCAAAGGTTTATTCGTCAAAGCACGTCCCCTAGCTATTTCCCGTTCTTGCTCTCCTTGACGGTTAATAGTAGAGACAATAGTTCCTCTATCTAACCACATCCGGGCAATGTCTACACTGGAAAATAATAAACCACCAGGATTACCCCGCAAATCCAAAACGTAAGCAGTTACGTTTTTAGCCTCTAATTTATTAATAGCATCTCTCATTTCTTTACCAGCATTAGCACTGAATTGGTTCAGGCGAATGTAACCAATATTACCTGCTGGAGTTTGTTTTTCAGAGAACTTAACCGGATGAATTTCAATCCGCGCTCGTGTGATGTCAAATAATTTTTTCTGACCATTACGCAGAATTTTCAGCTTGACTTTGGTTCCTGCTTCACCCCGAATTAAAGAAACAGCTTGGTTAGTGTCCATGCCTTTGGTGCTTTTACCATCAATTTCCAGGATGACATCTTTAGCCAGAATTCCCATTTTAAAGGCAGGTGTATCCTCAATCGGGGAAATCACAACCAATTGCTTAGTTTTTTCATCCTGACTAATGGTGATACCAATACCTGTGAGTTCTCCAGAGGTATCAACCTGCATATTCTTGAATTCCTCTGGGTCCATAAACCGGGTATAAGGGTCTTCTAGCTTTTTCAGCATTTCCCGGATGGACTTATAAGCTTCCTGTTGATTACTGTAGGACTTGCTTAAATATTCTTTACGAACAGCTTGCCAATCTACTTGATTAAAAGTTCCATCTACATATTGACGGTGAACAATTTGCCAAACTTCATCTATCAACTCTTTGGGACTTGCTTTAAATAAAGCCTGACCACGGGAGTGAATACCAAGACTAGTAACAGCAATTGTAGAAAGCGTCACTGCTGTAGCACCTAAAACAAGTCTACTTTTTGTAATCACCATAATGACCAGCTGCGTCAGAGGGAAAATTTTATAGTCAGTATGCCCAATCTAACACAGGGATTGAGAATTGGGGATTGGGAATTGGGAATTGGGAATTGGTAATTGGTAATTGGTAATTGGGACAACTCTTACCCAGTCCCCAGTCCCCAGTAAAGAGTCCCTTTTAAGGATCTACCCAACGTCCATCAGCTTTAATCAAATTGATTAACTCTTCTACACCTTGATTTTCTGGGACTTTTTTAATTTCTTCCCTGCCACGATATAAAGAAATGTAACCGGGTGTTTTGCCAACATAACCATAGTCAGCATCTGCCATTTCTCCTGGTCCATTGACAATGCAACCCATAACGGCAATATCTAAACCTGTCAGGTGTTTGGTTGCTTCTCTGACAGTGTGCAGCACTTCTTCTAAATTAAATAAAGTTCTGCCGCAAGAAGGACAAGCGACATACTCAACCATTGTTTTCCGCAAACCTAAAGCTTGCAGAATGCTGTAACAAACGGGAATTTCTTTTTCTGGTGCTTCTGTTAAAGAGACGCGAATTGTATCACCGATACCATCAGCTAATAAGGTGGCAATTCCGGCTGTAGATTTAATTCTGCCATATTCCCCATCACCAGCTTCGGTTACACCTAGATGTAAAGGATAGTCCATACCCAAATCATCCATGCGTTTGGCCATCAACCGATATGCAGCTACCATCACAGGAACTCGTGAGGCTTTCATGGAAATGACGATGTTGCGAAAATCCAAAGATTCACAAATGCGGATGAATTCTAAGGCAGATTCTACCATCCCTTCTGGGGTGTCACCGTAGGTAAATAGCATTCTTTCTGCTAAGGACCCATGATTTACGCCAATACGCATTGCTTTACCTTGGTCACGTAGGGAAATTACCAAAGGTGCTAAGGTTTCGCGGATTTTTTCGCCAATTTCGTCAAATTCAGCTTTTGTATATTCGGTGCGGGTGGTGTTTGGTTTTTCAAATACATACAAACCTGGATTAATTCGCACTTTTTCAATGTGTTTGGCGACTTCCAGGGCAATTTTCATACCGTTGTGATGGACATCGGCGACAATGGGAACATCACGGTATGTTTTGATTAATTTTTGTTTAATTTCCGCTAAGGCTTTGGCGTGTCCTAGACTGGGAACTGTAACGCGGACTATTTCGCAGCCTATTTCATGGAGACGACGAATACCCGCTACAGAACCATCAATGTCTAGGGTATCTTCGTTAATCATTGATTGTACTACCACAGGGTATCCTCCCCCAATGGTGACATCTCCCACCTTGACAGGACGGGTTTTGCGGCGTTTGATGGTGGTGTCAAAGACTGGTTGACTAGATGCTGTGTTGCTGGTTTCAAGGGTTGATAGGGTTTGCATAGCCTCAACAGGTAGATTTTCTGTAGCTAAAATATCAGATTGCAAGGGGTTCTGTTTCTCAGATTGCCACAGTTGGGGCTATTTTGGGGGATGAAATGGCGAAAAGTTAGAATTGTGATCTCAAAACCTTCTTCAGCTAATTGGGTGGCAAAACGACACCACAGTGTTAAAATTAGATTTGATGGATGATACAAAGAACAAGCCATGCCTTCCACTTCTTCTGTTAATGATGCAAGGGTGACAGCAAGGATTTCCTCTCAGGTTAAGGAAACTTTGGAACAAGCAGCAGCAATATCTGGAGCGACTTTAAACCAGTTTTTGGTTCAATCAGCACTCAAAGAAGCTCACAAAATTCTAGAAGCAGAACGGGTAATTCATTTATCCCAACAAGATTCTAATAGAGTTTTTAGCCTCATTGAAAATCCTCCTGAACCTAATTCGGCTTTAAAAGCTGCTGCTGTTAAACATCAAGAATTTTTCCGTGAAAATCATTGAACTTCTGCATAAATCCCATAATCGTGAAAGTTTTAATTGTGGTAATGAAATACTAAATCAATTTCTGGCTCGAACAGCACGTCTACAGAAAATTGCCAAGGTCAAGGAATAGGTGAAATTTTGATGATTGAAGCAATGAAACGAGCTTTGGTAATTTCTGAAAATGCGGGAGTAATTGGTCTATTTGTTGATGCTAAAGATGAAAAAGCCCAAACTTATTATCAACGTTATGGCTTTGTTAGTCTTGTAGATATTCCTTTGGAAATGTTTTTACCTCTAGAAACCATTAAACAGCTATTTTGAGGACTGAATCTAATTTATCATTTCTGCTCACTCTTTATGAAAAATCAGCAGATATTAATTAATCATTTTGGGAGGTTTGGAAAATGTCAACAGCAATTTCTACCTTTACTCAGCATTTAGATCTTTCTCAATCAGAAATAGAAACAATACTTTCCACACCGTTAGATGAGGTGCTTAATTCACCAGCATTAAAACAAGAATTAGCTAGTTTAGATATTCAATTATTACGTGAAACTTTACCCACAGCAGGACAAGTTTTAGCAGAGAATTTACCGCCTTTTTATCATTGGTTAAAAAACGAGTTAGGCGTTAAACGTGTTCCTGATAGTCCAGATCATACGACAAAATGGGTAGTTGGTTTTCTCCATAATCAAGAAAGTTTAAATCACTTAGTTGAGTTACATCGTCCAGTTCCACCAGCAGCTTTAGAAGAAGCTGTTCCTCGTTTGGTGGGTTTATTTGATGGTGTGCAAGATATCAAAGTTCGTCAGGAATGGGAAAAGGCTGTTGCTGCACTTTGTTTAGTTTTAGTTGTTGATAAACGTCAGCATAATTCATAATTGCTGTCAAATTTAAAGATTCAAAATTCACAGGATTTTTAGAAAAACATGATTTATTGTTGATGAAAATCCTGTAAATTTTTAAATCCTGTAAATCCTGATTCTGAGAAAATTGGCTCTTCAGTACCTAATATGCTAAATTGTTCTGATAAAATCTGAAAAGGCTTACCGTATAAGGGAAATAATGTTGGTTATTGAAGAAAATGGCTGAAAATGTCTAAATATTCCCTCTTAATCTCTGTTCCCTGTTCCCTGTTCCCTGTTCCCTCGAACTCAGGTTAAATTAGCATAACAAGTACGGTAGAACCAGAAAATTACAATCCTATTAACACTAATTCAGAGATTTGGACGATGTTGAATCCAAGGGTTAGCGGCTTCTAATTGTGCTGCTAAACTAATTAAAGTAGACTCAGCGGCTGGTTTACCAACTAACTGCACACTGAGGGGTAAACCATTACTATCAAAACCCACAGGAATAGCGATCGCTGGTAATCCTGTAGCATTTGCTACCGGACAAGGGGCAACCCAGTTAATAATATTTTGGAATGTTTCTTCTGGACTCAAATCTGCCCATTCTCCAACGCGAATCGGTGAATGCAAATAAACTGGCAAGACTAACACATCTATATTATCAAAAAAAGCGACTATTGAGCGAGAAACTATCTGCATTTCTGCCAATGCTTGCAAATATTCAGCCGCAGAACCAGTTCTCGCAAATAACCAACGATTCAAAGGCTGTAAGGCTTCTGGGGGTATTCCTGCTGCTGCTATTCCAGATTGCCAGACAATTTGAAATGGTTCTACTAAACTACTAAAATCAGGACATTTTTCTGCTACTTGGTGTCCAAATTGTTCTAATAATTGAACTGTTTGTAAAACTCCTTGTTTGCAGTTAGCGTCTGCTGTTCCCAAGGGTGGAATATTGGTACTAAAAGCTATTTTTAACTTCTGTGTTTTTACTTGAGTTGCTGCAAGAAATGAAGGTTCTGGATCGCTTAACCAATAAGGATCACCTGTAAAATAGCCAGATATCACATCTAACATTGCGGCTGCATCTGCTACAGTTCGGGCGATGGGTCCGTTAACAGCTATCCCTCCCAGTCTATCGCCAACTGGTGCTTTTGTCACTCTTCCTCTGGCTGGTTTAATTCCCACTACACCACAACAAGCCGCAGGTCCACGAATTGAACCACCACCGTCTGAACCTTGAGCGATCGCACTTAATCCCGCTGCTACTGATGCTGCTGCACCACCGCTAGAACCACCAGGTGTATAGTCTAAGTTCCAAGGGTTTCTAGCTGGGGGAAAACCCGCAGGTTCGCTGTAAGGATAAGAACCTAATTCGGAAGTGGCTGTTTTCCCAAGAATCGTAAAACCGGCTTGTTTAATTTTGATAACTACGCCATCATCATGGTTAGCGATATTTTTGACTAAAGCCGGATTTCCGTAAGTGCAGGTAACACCAGCGACAGCGTTTAAATCTTTAATAGAAATTGGTACACCAAAAAATAGTGGTAGTTCTGAGGTAGTTGTGAGTAATTCTGTTTTGACTTTAGCATCAGCGATCGCTAAATCTGCTGTGACAGTAAAATAACTTCCTAATTGGGGATTGAAGCGAGAAATTCTTTCTAAATATATTTCTACCAGTTCGAGGGGTGATATTTCCCGACGATGGATTAATTGCGCTAACTCTAAAGCCGGGGTAAAAGCTAAATCAGTTTCATTCATATTGAGGGAACAGGGAACAGGGAACAGGGAATAGGGTTAACAGTTTTTTTGTATCTGAGTGACGACCGTTATATTTTTTGCAATCTTAATTTTTATACATCTATCAAAAGTTATATATTTTTCATATTTTACGAAAATTAACTTAATGTGTTTATTTTGCTTTTACTTTTTAGCAAGTTATCATTTTCAGATGCCTATGTCTAGAGATACAAAAAAAATGCGATCGCTTTTTTGGAGTGATCACATTCTTCATTTCTGAAAATTGCAGATAATTAAACTTCGGATCTATCTGTTAAAATCTCATAACCGCTTTCTGTGACTAACACCGTATGCTCAAATTGAGCAGACAAAGCATTATCCACAGTCACCGCAGTCCATCTATCAGCTAAAATTCGGGTATTTTTAGAACCAGCATTCACAATAGGTTCAATTGCTAAAGTCATCCCAGCACGTAATTTCACATTAGGAATATCACGAGTCCGATAGTTAAAAACCGCTGGTTCTTCGTGTAAATTTCTACCTACTCCATGACCAGTGAATTGTTCAACTACACTAAACTTATTAAGTTTTACATGGTCTTCAATCGCACCAGCAATTTCTGATAGGTGGACACCAGCTTTTACCTGTTCAATGCCTTTAAATAAAGCTTCTTCTGCCACTTGAATCAATCTAGCCGCTTCTGGAGTTACATCACCCACGGCAATTGTTATACAAGAGTCACCGTGAAATCCCTGGTAATAAGCTCCTGTATCAACTTTTAAGACATCTCCAGCACGAATTACTTTTTTTGGACTAGGAATACCATGTACAACTTCATTATTGATACTAGAACAAATGGAAGCCGGAAAACCGTGATATCCTTTAAAGCTAGGTGTTGCACCCATTTCCCGGATACGTTTTTCTGCGTGAGCATCTAAGTCAGCGGTTGTCATTCCTGGCTGGACTAGCTCGGAAATTTCTTTGAGAACTGTGGCCACAATCTTAGCTGATTGTCGCATAATTTCAATCTCGCGGGGAGATTTTATTTCAATGCCCCGGCGTTGTCTGGGTGCGGGTTTTGGCTGCACTGGTTGAGAAAGTAAGTTGCTGAAAATGTTCATCATGAAATTTAGTAATTACCGATGCTTTACGGCTTAGGTTTCAATCTGTTGAGATTTATTGAGAAAAATATCTATATTTACGTTAACTTATTTTGCGCTTCTGAAGAAACACAGGTTTTTGGTAATGGGTAATGGGTAGCTCTGGAGAAAGCATTAAAAAGTATTCATAAGTTTTTTCAATATCGATTTTGCCAAATTAGTTAAACTTACTTTTTTTCTCAATAACTACCCTTTATTCTCAATATTATTGACATTATTATCAATATTTTGACGAGTTTACGTCTTTTCAGCGATTGATATTGACTTAGTGACTTTTTTGGGGTACTATATAGTAAAATCCAATGGATTTATAGATGATTTTATAATTATTGCAAGATAGTTCTTCCTCGTCAAAACTAATTATATCAGGTTTTCTGGTCGTTGTCAACACCCTAACCTCTCTATTTTGCAGATTTTTCATTCAAAAAATTACAACTAGAAATTCTGTAAATCCTGATTCTGACAAACATAGATTATGATTTAATTACTATCTCTCCAGTCATTCCTGCTTCTGAATGTCCAGGGATGGTACAACGTAAACTATATTTTCCGGGTTTGAGAGGAACAAAAACCCATTCTGCTTCTGCACCGGGTTTGAGTTCTAGTTCGTGAATAGCTCCTTTAATTTCCACATTCCCAGCTTCGACTTTTTGTGTCCATATCCCATCAGCGAAATCTTTACTTGTAAAATAATGCTTGACTGGGCTAGGATTGGTTAAAACCAGTTTGTACCGTTTACCAGCTGGAAATTCCAGAAAATTTGGTTCAAATTTCAACTCACCCGCAGCATTTCCCAAACTGACGGTAATTTCTGTTGGTGCTTGTTTGAGTATATCACCAGCTAAATTCTCTGCTATTGCACAAGTTGCATCTGTGAAACCTAGATAAACCAAGAATGTAAATAAACAAATAAATGTATATAGATGTTTGGTAATTTGGTTGATTATGTAGATACACATAATTAAAGGTAGAGTTGGTTTGTAGTGAGTGATTTATCGCTCAAGCTGAGATTTTTCAGGACTAAAGTCCTTGCTACATAAGTTTTTGTCACTTAATAGAATTATCTGCGATTATTGCAGGTCCAACTGTCACTACTACAAATTTATCAGGATCGAGTAACTGACGAGCAAGAGAATTAACTTCGTTTTTGGTGACTTGCTGGAGTTTTTCCGCAAAAGTCTGTAATTCCAGTTTGTCTAGTCCAAAAACTTCGTTCGTTAGAATTCTAGCGGTTAATTGCTCTGGTTTAGACAGAGAAATATTATAGTTACTAATCAAAGTACGTTTAGCGGTTTCAATTTCCTGTGTGGTGACACCTTGTTGATGAAGTTGTTTTAATAGTTGACGGGTAGTTGCGATCGCTTGATTAGCGTCTTCTGGACTGGTTTGCATTTCAATCAAAAATGTCCCAGTGTTTTTTCCTCCTTGGAAGTTGCTATAAATTCCGTAGGTTAAACCCAAGCGATCGCGCACTTCTGCACCTAGTCTACCAGATAAGGTATCGCCTCCCAAAATTTGATTCAACACCAAAGCTTGATAAAATCTCGGATCTTGGCGTTTAACACCTGTATAACCCATGTAGGTGACAGCTTGAGATTTACCAGGGAGAACAGAATTAACATGGATTCCCTTATCAGCCATGACCACAGTTGGATATTCTACCATCAGTGGTTTACCATTGACTCGCCAATCACCAAGTTGAGTTTCGATGAGCGATCGCACTGATTCTACATCAAAATCACCCACTAATACTAATACCATCGTATCTGGTCGATAATGTTGTTGTCGAAAAGCGATGACATCCTCTCGTTTAATTTTCTGTATACTTTCTAAAGTTGGAAAAATATGCAATGGATGATTTTGCGGATAAATTGCTTGAATAAATTTCCGGTTAGCTACCTCATCAACATCGTCTAATTCTAGCTTGACATCATTTACAGCCTGTTGACGACTTATTTCCAACTCTTTACCGGGAAATGTACTATTTTTGACAACATCTGTCATCGTCTCCAGTAAAACAGGTAAGTCTTCCCGCAAACTTCTACCCTGAATACGCACACCTTCCCGCAATGCGGTAAAATCTAAACTTGCTCCCCGTGCTGCTAAAGTTTGAGCGATCGCTAATGTATCCTTGGTTTTAGTCCCATTCATCAAATTATTCGCTACCAAAGACGCTAAACCCGCTTTTTCAGGTTTTTCAAATTCCCTACCCGCTTTGATATAACCACCTAAAGTCACCGTCGGACTACTCTTGTCTGGTAATAATAACACCCGCAACCCATTGGCAAAAGTTAATCTTTGTGGTATTGGTTGATTGAGATTATTAGTAGTATCATCCGTGGTTGGTAAATACTTCCTGATGTCAGCAGCAGCAACAGTTACCCCAGCAGTTAAATTTTCTGCGGTTGCAGATGAAGAGGAAGAAGATGATAAATTATGATCATCCTTGGCATTTTGTTGAGGTTCAAAAAAACCAACTGCTGCTGCTTCTGGTTTCAAATACTTATTGATTACATCTATCACATCCGCTGCTTTTACCTTGCGGACATTTTCTAAATATCGTTCTGTATATCTATAATCATCTGCAATTAGCTGATCATTAGCAAATTGTTGACCTTGACTCAGCAGATCACGCCTGTTTAAAATTACAGATGCTATAAGTTGGTTTTTAGCGCGTTCAACTTCCTCTGATGTGACTCCTGTTTTGACAAGTTTCGTAATTGCGCTTTTGGTGACAGCATCTATTTTCTGTAAATCTTGATTTGGTGCAGCAGTCACCGATAAATCATACCAACCAATTGCTCGCAAACTGGCAACATGAGCAGAAATATCAGTTGCTAAACCTGATTTTACCAAAGCCTGAGACAAATAAGAATTTTTGCCCCCAGTCAAAATATAATCCATCACTCCCAAAACTGGAAGATCGGGATGATTTAAATTGGGAAGTGGATAAATTAGCTGTAACAGTTTACCCGCACCTGGTTCTTTTAAAACTATAGGAGAAGTTGGTATTTGGGGAGTTGGGAAGTCTGGAAATTTGGAAGGTTGTTGACTTTTGGGAATTTTACCAAAAATCTCTTTAACTGTTGCTAAAGTTTGTGGAGTTGGGAAATCTCCAACAATCACCAAGATCGCATGATCAGGATGATAGTATCTTTCATAATATTCCCGCACCTGCTCAACTGTCAACTTCTCCACATCAGCTTGAGTACCACCCGTAGGTAAACCATAACCATGATCAGGAAATACAGACTGCATCACAGCACGCTTGAGGCGGTATTTAGGACTATTTTCATAACCCCGTAACTCAGAAATGACTACCCGCTGTTCACTTGCTAGTTGCTGATGATCAAAATGCAAATTTTGCATCCTGTCTGCTTCCAGTTCCAGCAGTGCTTTCAGTTTATCCCGTTCCGCAGTATTGTAATATGCCGTTTGCTCATAACTGGTAAAAGCATTAGAATCACTACCCAAAGCACTAAATAACTTTCCAAACTGAATGGGACGGTTTTTTGTGCCTTTAAACATCAGATGCTCCAACTGGTGAGCAATACCATTTATTCCTGGAGCTTCCTTGGCTGATCCAATATTATACCACACTTGCACAGTTACAACTGGTGCATTATGAACTTCTTTCGTTAAAACAGTTAAGCCATTTTCCAGCACTGTCTTTTCGACATTGTTTGTCACTGTAAGATTATTTGTTTTTTCGTTTACGAATATTTGCTGAGAATGTTCCCAGGTTGCTGTCATAAAATTGTGGCCGTTGGCAGACAGAAACTTCAACAAAAACACTGCTATCAGCGAGAAAGTGAATAAAAATAGAGGAACACGATAACGATGGAAGCCAGAAATAACAAACATATATTTTCTAGATATAAGTAAATAAGACTACAACTTTTTTACCTATACAGCGAAAGTTTAAATTTTCTGGAAAATTTTCAGAAGAAGGAGTCAGGAGTCAGGAGTCAGGAGGCAGGAGGCAGGAGTCAGGAGGCAGGAGGCAGGAGTCAGGATAAAGAAGAAAGAAGAAAGAAGAAAGAAACAAATTTATTCCCTGTTCCCTGTTCCCCGTTCCCCGTTCCCTATATTTGACAAAAACCGGATAAACTCCAAAGGTAAACCATCAGCGTCAGCGATGAAAGCGACTTCTAGGATGCGATCGCCTATTTGTTGTTGAGTTGGTTCTAAAAGAATGTTGAGGGGTTGCAACTCAGATACAGCAGAGATTTTCGCTTTTAAGTCTAACAACCAAATATATAAATCTGGTACAGTTGCGGTTAAATCAAAAGAAAGATGATAATAACCCACATAATGCTCATCTGCAAAAGCATCAGGTGCGGGTTTTGGCTGAGGAATTTGGATCAGTTCAATGCGGCTATCTAATCCTTCCATCCAGCAAGCTAAAGTATAACCTGTAGTAAAGCGATCGCCAACCGTAAAACCTAACTGTTCATAGAAAGCGATCGCACGGTGAATATTAGCAGTCCGAATAGAAGCATGGTGCATAAAATTTGTTAAATGTCAAGAGTTAGTTATTAGGGTCTGGGGACTGGGGACTGGTGACTGGGGACTGGTGACTGGGGACTGGTGACTGGTGACTGGGAATAAATATGTTTCTTTATCCTGACTCCTGCCTCCTGCCTCCTGCCTCCTGACTCCTGACTCCTGACTCCTGCCTCCTGCCTCCCCACACCCTACACCCTACTGACAACTATTCAAACAGTCGAAAATAAGGATAACGTACTGGTACACCAGGTTCTTTATCCAAATCAAAATTAATCACATCCCAGGATGGATCTTCAGTGGGATCTGGTCCAAATTCCACAGGTAAGCCATACAAACGAGCAGCACCAGCTTCTGGTTGTCCAGAACGCCAAGGACTACTACGCTCCAAATAACCACTCATCAACTCTTGATAGCGGCGGGCAATAACGACCCTTGTAGCACGAAAGCCTTGAGTATACAACTTATCTAAAGCCTCGTGAATTTCAAAGCGAATACCGTCAGGATGAGTATGTTGTCGATACCATTCATTATTCCACCTACGCCAATGACGACCCGACTGGAGATGTACCAACTCTCCCGTTTTCGGGTTTGCCTCAAAAGCGCCATGACGCGTACACAGATAGGTATCAGTCAGCGTTAGCGCCGGAATAGTCTGGCGACAGTGAGGACACTGTATTTCAGGTCCAAATATTGGGTACTGTAAGCCTGGATTCATCATGAAGTGTGTACAAGCATAATTTTACTTTTACCAGCACCAATAGGTTGGATTTAACACTTCGGCTCTGCTACTTTGAGTTAGTTGCTTACCGCCACACAAGAGGGAGTTGCCGCAAAAACAATTTTTAGCAGTTTTTTCCGTAGCGTACAGACCAAACGGCTGTGATATCCTGGTTGTGCAACCAGCCTCAAAGGTTGGAGTTTTTCCAGTGTTCCTGGGTACCATATCAATATTCTATCGTGTCTACTGTTTCCTACTGGACATCTCCCGATTTTTCTCAAGCCGCCTTTATCGCCACCAACGCCGTTGTTGTCGGATCAGTCAACATAGCAGCAGGGGTAAGCATCTGGTATGGTGCAGTAGTGAGGGGGGATGTAGAACGCATTGAAATCGGCGAATGCACAAACATACAGGATGGAGCCATTTTACATGGTGATCCTGGTCTGCCCATCATCTTAGAAGATCATGTTACTATAGGACATCGTGCCGTGGTACATTCTGCCCATATTGAACGTGGAAGTTTAATTGGCATCGGGGCAATAATTTTAAATGGGGTCAGAGTTGGTCATAGTAGCATCATTGGCGCTGGTGCGGTAGTAACCAAAGACATACCTCCATTTTCCCTAGTCGTAGGCATCCCCGCGAAAATAGTCCGTCAACTCACAGACACCGAAGCCGCAGAACTGATAGAACACGCCGAAAAATACCACAAATTAGCCCTCGTTCACGCCGGCAAAGGGACTGATATTGGGTTTAAGTAGGGGACTGGGGACTCTTTACTGGGGACTGGGTAGAAAAAATAAAGTCTTTATCCTGACTCCTGACTCCTGAACTTCATCATTCTTTACACTTCCCCTTGGAAAAATACCCCACTTCAGATAAAAATAAAAATTGATAACTGTTGACAAAACTTTAATTTCCACATAACAGAGGCTTCTAAATATGGACATTGATACCCGTGTAGTCATCGTTTTAGCACCATTAGCCATTGCAGCAGGTTGGGCTGCTTTTAATATCGGTGCAGCTGCAATTAGACAAGTACAAAACTTTTTGAACAAAGAAGCTTAATTAAGGGAACAGGGAACAGGGAACAGGGAACAGGGAACAGGGAACAGGGAACAGGGAACAGAAGGCAAAAGGCAGGAAGTAATATATTATTTACCCCACCTTCCTATCTCCCCAGTCCCCAGTCCCCAGTCCCCAGTCCCCAGTCCCCAGTCCCCAATACCCATGAACATCAACTCTTTACTTCAACCCTTTCAACACTTTGGCGTTAATCTGGGACTCTCCCGCATTGTCAAATTATTAGCAAATCTTGACAATCCCCATGATCAAGTTCCTATAATCCATGTTGCTGGAACTAATGGCAAAGGTTCTGTATGTGCTTACCTGTCTTCTGTCCTCACTGAAGCTGGTTATCGCACAGGCAGATATACTTCACCTCATTTAATAGATTGGCATGAGCGCATTTGTGTTAATGAACAGCCAATCACTTCAAAAAACCTGTTTCAATTAATACAGCAAGTTCAAGCCGCCATAGACCCAAACGAAGAATCACCGACCCAATTTGAAGTAATTACCGCAGCAGCTTGGTTATATTTTGCACAGCAAAAAGTTGATATAGCTGTGGTGGAAGTAGGGCTAGGAGGGCGTTTAGATGCGACTAATGTTTGTGAAAAGCCTTTAGTAACAGTAATCACCTCAATTAGTAGAGAACATTGGCAACAATTAGGACCCACAATAGCTGATATTGCCAGAGAAAAAGCAGGTATAATTAAAGCTGGATGTCCTGTAATTATGGGACAATTACCAGCAGAAGCCCAAAAAGTCGTAATATCTCGCAGTTTAGAATTACAAAGTCCTCTTATTAAACCTCAACCTGCTGAGGAAATTAACCCAGGATGGGCAGAATATCAAAGAATTAAAAATGAAAAATTTAAAATTAAAAATTCAGAGACAATTAAATATAAATTACCATTAAAAGGGCAAATTCAATTAACAAATTCTGCCTTAGCTTTAGCAACATTAGAAATATTACAACAACAAGGCTGGCAAATTTCTGAACAAGCGATTATTCAAGGAATAGAAAAAACAAAATGGCCAGGAAGAATGCAATGGTTCACCTGGAAGAATAAACAGAATAATCAAGATTATCAATTATTAATTGATGGCGCACACAACCCAGCATCAGCAGCAGTTTTGAGAAATTATGTAGATAGTTTCTATGATAAAAGTATAACTTGGTTAATGGGAATGTTAGCCACTAAAGATCATGGTGACATTTTTCAAGAATTACTAAAACCAGGAGATAAATTATATTTAGTACCTGTTCCAAATAGTAATTATGCTAATCTTGATGATTTAAAAAAATTAGCTTTAGAAATTTGTCCAGATTTAGGTTTTTGCAGCACCTATGAAGATGTATTTTCGGCTTTAGATGCTGCTTTCACCTCTTCAGAAAATAAAGATAACCTAGTTGTTTTATGTGGTTCTCTTTATTTAATTGGGCATTTTTTAGGGAATTGGGAAAAATAAAATAAATAAATTACCCAGTCCCCAGTCCCCGATCACTTATTATCCCATTGTTGTGCTGCATCTGCTACAGCTTTATCAACCGTTTTTTGTCCTAACATTGCTGCTTGGATATTTTCATAAATTGCCTTTTGTAAGAGTTTAAAATCTTTCATTTTCGGAGTTAAAACTTCAGCTTTTTGCATTTGTTCAGCACTGATAATTCTGCCTTTTTCCACAGTTGAAGCATTAGTAGGAACTTCCTTAAAATAACTGTCAGATAATGCTTTCACCGTTGATGGTAGGACGTTAGCGGCTTTAGCAAAAGCTAATTGATTTTCGTCATTAGTGACAAACAAAGCAAATTTCACTGCTGCGTCAGGGTTTTTGGTAGCACGGGGAATGACAATATTCATTACAGCCACATTTTTCTTACCAGTATTACCTGTAATTTGAGGTGCGATCGCGGAAACTTTAGCTATTTGTGGTGCATTATTAGAAATAGTCTTCAAAAACTCAGGACCAGAAGCCAAAAACGCCGTTTCCCCAGATTGGTATAAATCAATAGCATGACGGTGTCCTTGTGTCAATGCTTCTTTAGGTAGTAATCCTTGCTTATACAAATCTACCCAATACTGAAAAGCTGCTTTACCTTCAGGGGTATTAAAAGCCGCTTTACCCTCAGCATTTACTAAAATAACACCCATTTGTACAAAAGATTCCAACACTTCACCAGAATCTTGAGGTACAAAAGTGGCAAAAAAAGCGTATTTACCAGTTTTATCTTTAATTTGTTGTGCCGCTTGCGCTAATTCTGTATAAGTTGCAGGTGGTTTTGTGATACCCGCTTGTTTGAGCAAATCAGTGTTATAAATAGTTAATCTCGTGGTCAGATACCAAGGAATACCAAAACTCTTACCATTGAGGGTACTAGCTTGCCAAATATTGGGCAAATAGGCAGAACGGACTTCACTAGGGACTTTTGCATCCAAATCTAACCAGGCATTTCGTCCCGCTAGTTGGGAAGCAAAATCTGGGTTAAGGTTAACAACATCTGGTGGCGTTTTTGCGGAGACAGCTGTTAAAATCTTGTTCTCCATTGCTGACCAAGGTACATCCACCCATTTGACTTTGATCCTGGGGTTTTGGGTTTCAAAAGTCGTAATCAGACTTTGGAAGTAGTTGGTAAATTGGGGTTGGAGTTGCATTGTCCAAAACTCAATGGTTGCAACTTCTGAAGCACCTGGTTTTGTGGTTGTACTAACATTACCTGTGCTGCAACTTACCACCCAACTAGCTAATAAACCAATTAACGCCCAAACAGTTAAATGTTTGAATTTTTGCGATCGAATCATCATGGTAATATTTTTACGGTTAACAGGGGTGAATAAACAGTGAAAACTTATGCAAAAATGTGGAGATTATAGGCTATATAGATTACTTAGTAAGTTGGGTAATGGGTAATGGATCATGAGGTAAAAATTCATTCCTTCTCCTGACTCCTGACTCCTGACTCCTTGAACTCCTTCTCATAAATTTTCCATCTATCAATCTAGCAGGTAAAACTGTGGTAAACGTCTTAAGTAATCTTAGTAATCTTGGTAAACTCCTTGGTAAATCTAAGAAAGGTGTTGGAATTGAACTAGCACCAGATCGAATGAACATAGTTCAACTGCGTAAGCAACGCCAAGGCTTAAAAATAGAATCATTGACAACATTCCCAGTGCCAGAGGGAATCATTATAGATGGTCAGATTAACGATTCTCCCAGGATGGCGGAACTTATCCAGCAAGCAATGGCTGAAAGCAAAATCAAAGCTTCCCGTGTTGCCACTTGTATACCCGGACGAGATGCGATCGTTCGTGTCATTCCTGTACCAGCTGAGTTGGATAATAAAGAGTTGCGTGAGATGGTGCTGAACCATGAAGCCGCATTATATTTGCCTTATCCACGAGAAGAAGCTGATGTAGATTATCAAAAATTGGGGTACTTTGTAGACGAGGATGGCATTGAAAAAGTACAAGTTCTTTTGGTTGCCACTCGCAAGGAAGTGACAGATAACTATATTAATACTTTTGCCGAGGCTGGATTAGCTGTTGATGTTTTAGAGATTAACAGTTTTGCACTAATTCGGACTATTCGTGATCAGTTGCGGCTATTCGGACCCCAAGAAGCAGCGGTTTTAGTTGATATTGAGTTTGACAGCACTGAAATTGCCATTATTATCAACGGAGTCCCACAATTTTCCCGTACAGTACCTATAGGTACATATCAACTGCAAGCGACTCTATCTAGGGCGATGAATTTACCCACATCACGAGAGATGGATATGTTGATGGATATGACTATTCCCTCACATCCTCCAGATGCTGGTAAAACTGGGATTACTGGTGGTAATCCTGGTATGGCTCCTATGTTAAAAGTATTGGGAGAATTATCAGATGAACTGCGCCGTTCTATAGATTTTTATATCAACCAGAGCGAAGGTCTAGAAGTAGCGCAGATTTTACTAGCTGGTACAGGTGGAGGACTGCAACAATTGGATGAATTCTTTACTCAAAGATTAGGTTTTCCCACTACCCAAATAGATCCCATCAGAGATTTATCTTTGCAAGTAGATGCTGAAAAATATCCCCCAGTGCAACGCCCTGGTTTGGGGATAGTGCTTGGTTTAGGAATGCGGGAGGCATAACACAATGTACAGTCTAGATATTAACTTTCTCAAAGACCGATCACCAGCTGAGTTGAATGAGAATAAACCCGTTAGACAACCAATTAATATCGAAGAGTTCAAACCAGCATTGTTGGGTGTCGGTGTGGGTTTATGTTTTCCCGCTTTGATTTTTGTTGGTTTGTGGTTTTTACAAGGCCAAAATAAGCGGTTAACCCAAGAAATTGCAAAAATAGAAAAGGAAGGTAAGGACTTAGATGTTAAATTAGCAGACATTAAGAAAATTAAGGATGAAACGGCTGGTGTAAAAGAGCAAACACAAGCCTTAGTAACGGTGTTTGATCAAATTCGACCTTGGTCAGCAATGTTACAAGATTTACGCGATCGCATTCCCGCGAATGTGCAGGTGGAAAATGTCAAGCAAATTCCACCTGTAATTGAGAAAAATGCCCAGTCCAGCAAGGAAAAAAAACCTAGCAATCCTGCGGGACTATTAGAAATTAGTGGCTATGCTCGCTCTTTTGGTGATGTCAATGACTTTCTACTGAGTATGGGACAATCTAAGTTATTGAATGCCGCAGACAGCACAATTAGTACAGCAGAGTTGGTGGATGCACCACCCATCACTGGTGCTATTCCACTTGATGAGACTAAATCTGAAGAGAAAATTAAACCGCCTCAAGTGGTTAAATACACTATTAAAGCTAGTCTGAGTAATGTACCAGCATCTGAATTAATGCGTGAGTTAGAACAAAAAGGCACAGTCGGATTAGTAGATAGAATTCGTAGCCTGCAAAAAACAGGAGCCATTGCCAAATGACACTGAGTGATGATCTAAGTTTTTCTCAAAATAGTGGTTTTGATGATGCCTCATCATCCTATCCCGTTGCTTTTGGCGTTACTTTTACACCCAAAATTATCGGCTTTGTTGTGGGTGGCTTGGGGTTTCTGGGTGCTATCTATATGATAGTAAACATGGTCATGCCAGCTTGGGAAAATTTTCAGAAGTTGCAAACACAAAATAATACCCTGCAAACAGAAGTTGAGCAAAAACGGCTACAAGCTAAACAAGCCGATAAGGTACTAGCAGATTTAGCTCAGTCTAAGCAGCAACAAACCCAAGTTTTATCCTTGTTTGCTAATGAAACAAGTTTGGATACATTGCTATTAGATACCAGTCGCTTGGTAGAATCCAGTAATGGTCAAGTTCTGGGAAGTAATGCCATTAGAGCCAAACTCAAAAAGTTTATACCAACAGGAGATCAACCAGAAATAATCACTGATGGTAGTCTGGGAGAAAAAGTTAACAATAAGCTCAAACGCCAAATTATCGAGGTAGAAATTGAAGGCAATTTTGAACAAACTCAGGAAATTATGCGTGAAATAGAGCGTTTACAGCCTTTGTTACTCGTTCAAAACTATGATTCAAAATTGGTACCACCAGAGGAAGAAAAGTCCGATGACAAAAAGCCAGCAGTGCGAACAGGAATCGGAAAACTTTCAACTGCCTTTGACTTAGTGGCATTAATGCCATTAACTGCTGAAGAACTGGCAGAAATAGCAGCAGAAGCAAAAGCGAAAGCCGCTCCACCACCTAAGAAGTAACCATCGAAAGTCTTGAGTGCTGATTTGTAATTTGAATGCCAATTTAATGTACAATAGGTTACTTTGAGATTTCCGGTTAACAAGTAGATATACAGACTCGTTTTTATTTAATTGTGAGGAATGAACTGTGAAACAAGTTCATAGTAATGTTTTAATTTCTAGTGCCGCTGCTTGTGTCCTTTTAGCAGCGCAGCCAGTTTTGGCACAGACTACTCAAATTACTGATGTGAAACTAAATCCCGCTGATGGGGAAATTAGTGTAATTTTAAAGACTTCTGCTGGTGATAAACCCCAGGTTTTCACCACAAAAAGAGATAAAGCCTTAGTCGCAGATATTATTAATACTCAACTGCGTTTACCGCAGGGTAAGAGTTTCCGCCAAGAAAACCCCGCACCGGGAATAGTATTTGTAGAAGTTAATCAATTAGATGCTAATAGTGTCCGTGTCACCGTGATGGGTAGTGATAACGCTCCTGCTAGTAAGCCTGTAGTCCGTGAAAACAACAATCTGACTCTCGGCTTTAATACAACTGGAGACGCGACAGCAGCAGCACCAACCACACCAACCACAAACACCACAGCATCAGTACCTACAACTCCCGCTGCGACTCCAGCCGTACCTGGTAAACAGCCAGATGTGCTAGTACCTAACCCAGAAATAACAATTGATGGTCAAAAAGCACAACCAGCAGGACCAAATCAACCTTTTAACTTAGCACCTCCCTTTTTACCTAGAGCAGTTGCGCCACCAGTGGGAGATATTACAGTCTCTAACATTGATACTTCTCCGGCTGTGATTGATTTAGGCACTCAGGAACGAGTACCGCGCTTGGTGTTGCGAGATGCACCAGTGAGGGAAGTTTTATCACTGTTGGCTCGTGCTGCTGGACTTAACCTAGCTTATGTTGGGGCTGACGATGATAAAGAGCAAAAACCTGCGGGTGCTTCTGGAAGTGGAGTACAGCAAGAAACTAGAATATCTCAAAAAATCTCCCTAGATATAGAAAACGAGCCAGTGCAAGATGTGTTTAACTACGTTTTGCGCTTGAGTGGTTTAGAAGGGAACCGCAGTGGCAGGACTATTTTTGTCGGTGCAAAACTGCCTAATTCGACCCGTGATATTGTGTTGCGTAACTTGAGGCTCAATCAAGCAACTGTTAGAGAAGTATCGAGTTTCTTAGTGCGTTTGGGTGCTGAAAGTGCTTTAAATCCTCAAGTACAGACTACTAGGGTGACTGCATTACAGCTTGAATCTGAAGAAGGAGGCCAAGGTCAAGGAGGAAATCAGCAGTCAGGTTCCCGCACTCAGGCTACTCAAACAAAGATAGAAGCTGAACGTATTGTCTTTCAAGACTCTGTTCCTATGCTTCGGGGTTTACAGGTATTGGGAGATGAAAGAACCAATACTCTTACCTTAATTGGTACTCCTAATTTAGTTGAAATGGCGATCAATCAAGTCACTCCACTTGATTTACGTCGTCGTCAAGTAGTGGTTAATGTCAAAATTATTGATGTTAACCTGACAGGAGAGCAACTGACTAACACCAGCTTTGCCTTTGGAATAGGTGATAATTACTTCTCTGTTGACGGTGGTGCTGCAAGTGCGAATTTTGGAGGTTCAAGGACACCCACCAGCCAAGAAGTTAGAGATAGTGTGACTCCTACACCGACTACTGTTAATCCTTTAGCATCTGGTGAGCCGTTTATAAACATAGATCCGAATATTGCAAATCCCTTTGGGGGTATCACTGGGGCTAGGGCTTCGGTAAGCACTGACCCACTGGCAGCTGGTGTCACTTCTCAAACAGTTACTTTCGATGATGCAGGTAGGATTGAGAGTATCGAGCGTGAATTCGGTACTGCCAGTTTTTTCCAATTTCCCAGACGATTTCTAGCAAGTTTGCAAGCTCAAGTTACAAATGGTAATGCTAAGATTTTGACTGACCCCACTTTAATTGTCCAGGAAGGTCAAACAGCTGATGTGAGATTAACTCAAGAAGTAGTAGGAAACATCAGCAACGAAATTGTTCGTAGCGACGGTTCTACCACACAAACGATAACAGCAGAAAAAGAAACTGTAGGTTTGACCCTATCTGTAAAAGTTGATCGCATTGATGATAACGGTTTTGTGTCCCTATCCGTTGCACCTACTGTGAGAGCGCCCCAAGCACCGACAAATATTAACATTGGTACTGGAGGATCTCAAACAATCTTTTTGGTATCTCAACGCTCCCTGAATTCTGGAACAATTCGTTTGCGAGATGGTCAGACGCTGATTCTTTCTGGTATCATTCAAGACCAAGACCGGACAAGTCTGACCAAGGTTCCCATTTTAGGTGATATCCCCCTGCTGGGTTCGCTGTTTAGAAGAACAAACAGAACCAATGAACGTAGAGAGGTAATTGTATTGCTGACACCGCAGGTAATGGATGACTCAGAGCGTTCTAGCTACGGTTATAATTACACTCCTAGTCCCCAGGTGCGGGATGTCCTGGAGCGTCGCGGTTTGAAGGTTCCTGGTAGTCAGTAGACTGTGCAGATACCCGGATTGTTGGTAAATCCGGGTTGGAAACTGTCACCCAGCACCCACACAATAATGTATTGACATTGTGTACACGATTAGTTATAGTAGGCGTAATGGAGTAATTAAAATTCAGGAAACTAAAATGGTAGCTTCCTTTGAAATGGATAATTCTGGACGCAATCAGGTTATTAATATTAGAGTTCAAGAAAAACAGCGTAATTTAATTGATTATGCTGCATCAATTCTTGGTAAAACTCGTTCTGATTTCATGTTAGATGTCGCTTGTAGAGAAGCAGAAAAAGTAATTTGTGATCAAACTTTTTTTGCTTTAGATGAAAAAAAATATCAAGAATTTATTGATATTTTAGATGCACCACCTCAAGCAGATGAGGAACTACGTAAGTTTTTAGCTGCTAAATCACCTTGGGATTAAGAATGGCGCAGACGAAAATTATAGAAGCTCCTCAACCAATTAATTCTAGCCATGATATATCACAATTCAAATCAAGGTCAGAAACTTTAAATTATTGGTTGAGGGAAAAAGCATTTAAAAATGAGGGTGATACTGCCAGAACTTATGTAGTAACTTGTGAAAACAAAGTAATTGGTTATTACTGTTTAGCAAGTTCTGGTGTATATCACTCAGTGGCTATTAGAAAAGTCAAGCAAAATGCACCAGATCCAGTTCCTTGTATGATCATTGGTAGGTTAGCTGTTGATGAACAATGGGAAGGGCAAGGTATAGGATCTGGTTTACTAAGAGATGCAATTTTTCGGGTTTTACAAGCATCCAAAATTGTCGGAATACGATGTATTTTAGTTCATGCTAAAGATGAAGAAGCTAAACAATTTTATCTAAAACATAAATTTAAGCCCTCACCGATAGAACCTTTAACATTAATGTTGCCTTTACAAGATATTGTTGCGAATCTTTAAGAAGCATAAACGTTTCATGCAACGTCTTTACAAGGCTTTTCAACTTTGTTTTGTGGTTCATTTACCTGATCTTTACCCAGTCCCCAGTAAAGAGTCCCCACTCCCCAGTCCCCAATTCCCAGTAAGCATTTATTCCTAAAAATTCCGTGTTTCCAGGGCAACTATGCAGCAAAAAACACAATAAATTCTGAAATCTATATAAATTAATGCTTTCATCTATCCACTTCTGGCTACAACACCTTAGAATGATTCATTGAAAAGTCGAGCCAATCTGATTTACAGGGGTTTTGAGTGTAAATACTCTTAAGGGACGATTTTTGTAATTCTGCCAACAGAGATTTCCGTAAAGATGCGACAGAGTACATCTTGAATAAATCTCAAGTAAACCTCAAGGAGTTTGATATGAACAAAGGCGAATTAGTTGATGCAGTGGCTGAAAAGGCTAGTGTGACTAAAAAACAAGCCGATGCTGTCTTAAGTGCCGCCATAGAAACTATTATTGAGGCTGTGGCCTCTGGCGATAAAGTCACTTTGGTGGGATTTGGTTCTTTTGAATCACGGGAACGCAAAGCTCGTGAAGGTCGCAACCCCAAAACTAATGAAAAAATGGAAATCCCAGCAACCAAGGTTCCCGCCTTCTCCGCTGGGAAACTATTTAGAGAAAGGGTAGCACCCCCAAAAGAGTAGGTTCTGTTCTAGGAAATCTATTTTTGATGCGACAACAAGCACACGGGGGAAATTTAGCTTGGGCAGCGGCATTAGCTGGCTGTTCCCCGGATGCTATTGTCGATTTTTCTGCTAGTATCAGCCCGTTGGGACCGCCAAAGAGCGTTATTGCTGCGATCGCGTCCCAACTTTGTAATCTTAAACACTATCCTGATCCAGATTACAGTGAACTAAAACTAGCTCTGGGTCAGTTTCATCAAGTACCTTCTGAGTGGATTTTGCCAGGAAATGGTTCCGCAGAATTACTGACTTTAGCAGGTAGGGAATTAGGGCAACTGGCAGCAACAGTTTTAATGACTCCAGCCTTTGGCGACTATTACCGCACTCTAGCGGCTGATAATGCTAAAGTGCTGGAGTTTCCTATTTTGCGGACTCTTTACTGGGGACTGGGAAAAATTTATTCCTCATTTTCTTCAGATACCCCTTCTAAAAATTGTGGTTTATTGCTAAATAACCCGCACAACCCCACGGGGAGGCTGTTTTTACGAGATGAGATTTTGCCTTACCTGAAAGATTTTGCTTTGGTGGTGGTGGATGAGGCCTTTATGGATTTTCTGCCTCCTGATCAGGAACAAAGTCTGATAGGGTTGGTGCAGGAATATGAGAATTTGGTGATATTGCGATCGCTGACAAAATTTTACAGTCTACCAGGGTTAAGGTTAGGATATGCGATCGCTCACCCTGACCGTCTAGCTAAATGGCAATTATGGCGAGATCCCTGGCCTGTCAATACTCTAGCGGCAGCCGCAGCAATAGCAGCACTGCAAGATACAGACTTTCAACAACAGACCTGGAAATGGCTACCACAGGCACGAAATCAACTTTTTGATGGTTTAACCTCAATTAACGGATTACGACCCCTAGAAGGTGCTGCTAACTACCTATTGGTAGAGTCTCAACAGTCAACGTCTGAGTTACAAGAACAATTACTGCGACAGTACCAGATTTTAATTCGTGATTGTCGCAGTTTTAAAGAATTAGGCGATCGCTTTTTCCGCGTTGCTGTCCGTTCCGAATCTGATAATGAACGCTTAATAGCAGCACTCAAGTCGGTTATCAGGGAACAGGGAACAGGAAACAGGAAACAGGGAACAGGGAACAGGGAACAGGGAAAACAACTGATAAATGAAAATTGACTACGATATTGTAATTATTGGCAGTAGTATTGCTGGATATGAAGCGGCTTTAACAGCAACCCAACTACAAGCTAAAGTGGCTTTGGTACAGCCTCAAGTCAACTATGAATTCAATTATCATTACGCACTCAGCGAACTTGCTAACATTTCTCAGCAGTGCTTTGATATTAATAATCTTGGCATTATTGCCCAAAATAAAACTATTCAAAATATAGAATCTGATATTTACCTGAATCAGCACATTAACGATACAAAAATACCAGAAAAACCTGGTTGCGTCTATTCTTACAAGCGAGCAAGTTTGTATGCTCAAGGTATTGCAGCAAATCTCAACCAAATTAAATCCCTTGCTAATTTAGCCACCCAAGGGGTTGATGTCATTATTGGTAGGGGTAAATTTCAATCTTTTCAACAATTAGGTTTTGCGGTTAATGATAGACTGTTACGCGCCCGTACCTATTTACTCGCTTGTGGTTCACGTCCCAGAATTCCTGATATTGAAGGGTTAAACACTACAGGTTATCTCACTTTAGCTAATATTTGGCAGACTTTAGAAAAAACAAAAGAAAAATCAAACCCGCCAAAAAATTGGGTAATTCTGGGTGGTTTACCCCAAAGTATTGAAATTGCCCAAACTTTAGCCCGCTTGGGTTTCAGCGTCAATTTAATATTAAATCATCCCAATGTTTTATCTTATCTTGATCCAGAAATATCCCAATTATTGATAGCACAATTAGAAGCTGATGGGGTAAAAGTTTTCACCCAAACAATAGTAACTCAAGTGCGGCAAATTGAAGATAAAAAATGGGTTCAAGCTGGAGATAAAGCTATTGAAACTGATGAAATTTTAGTTGCTATTGGACAACAACCAAATATAGAAGATTTGAATTTAGCAAATGTAGGAGTAAAATGGTATCCACGTCGTTTAGTTGTCAATGAAAAATTACAAACGACAAATCGAAGTATTTACGCTTGTGGTGATATTCTTGGTGGTTATGATATTCCCAACATAGCTAATTATGAAGCTAAAATCGCTGTAAAAAATGCTTTATTGTTTCCGAGAATAGCAGTTAATTATTCTTATATTCCTTGGATGATATCTTCTCAACCAATGGTTACACAAGTAGGTTTAACAGAACCGCAAGCTAAAAGAAGATACGGTAAGAAAGAGGTTTTAGTTTTTAAAAACTATTTTAAATCAATAACAGCAGCACAAATTAAAAATAAAATTACAGGTATTTGTAAATTAATTGTTTTGGAAAATGGCAAAATATTAGGTTGTTCTATATTAGGTGCTGAAGCAGGGGAATTAATTAATTTAGTTGCTTTTGCAATGTCTGAAAATCTGAAAGTTGAGAATTTAGAAAATTTAGCTTCTGTTTATCCCAGCTTCTCAGAAATATTAGCACAAACCGCAGGAGAATGGAGCAAACAAAGGCTAAATAAAAACCACATTTTACAAGAATTTCTCCAGAGTTTCTTCCATTTTCGCAGAGATTGGAATTTTTGACGCTCCCCGCCTTAAAAGGACGGGGATTCTTGTTTCAATGAGCAACCTTGCCCAAACTTGTTACCAAATCTGGGTAGAGGGTCATCTCTCCACAAGCGTTAAAAGTTTCCGTCCGCCCGACGGTACTTAAATCATAGCCAGTCTGTTTTAGTGCCTTCGCCAAAATATTGATTGCAGCATTATGGTCACGATCAAGAACACACCCACAGATGCAAACATGAGTTCTAACTGAAAGTGATTTTTTGACAGTTTCTCCACAATTAGAACAATTTTGAGAAGTATATTGTGGGGCAACTGGTACAACCACACGCCCGTAAATCTTCCCAAAATATTCTAGCCATTGAGTAAACAGCGACCAACTAGCATCACTAATTGACTTGGCTAACTTGCTATTTTTAACCATATTTCTCACTTGCAGTTTTTCAAACGCCACTAAATCGTTAGATTTAACCACGCACAATGCTTGTTTTACAGCAAAGTCTTTACGTTGACGTGATACTTGCAAGTGTTTCCTACCAAGACGGTTAATAGCTTTTTTGCGATTATTAGAACCTTTTTTCTTACGACTAACTCTTTTTTGTAGCCGTTTCAAAGATTTCTCTGACTTCCGCAAATATCTAGGATTGTCAACTTTTTCACCTTGAGAATCCGTATAGAAGCTATTTAAACCAACATCTAATCCAACCGTTTTACCTGTTGGAGCGGTGTCAATTTTTCGTTCTGCATCCACGCAAAACTGCACATAATAACCGTCAGAACGTTTAACTATCCTGACTCTCTTTATTTGCTTGATTTGGTAAAAGTGTAAATCCCAAGTTCCAATTAACTTTAGTTGACCTATACCACATTTATCTATAAATTTTATGTGCTTACGGTCATCTAAAAGTTTCCATCCAGTTGACTTATATTCAACTGAACGGTTATTCTTTTGAAATTTGGGATATCCCTTTTTACCAGGGATTTTAGCCTTACCCTTCGGGTTCGCCAGTTCCTCTTTGTTGGAACAACAAGACCGGACTGGCTCACAATTATCAAAGAATCGTTTAATTGCAAAAGCTGTTCTTTCTGCTGCTGCTTGTCTAGCCATTGAATTTAATTTATCAGCAAAATCAAATTCCGACGCTAAAACAGCAGTATATTTATTTAGGTCGTAGGGTTTAACATTTTGATTGTCCATCCAAAACCGTAGGCACTTGTTACGAATGAACTGGCTTATGCGTATAGCCTCATCAATTCTCTGATATTGCTGTTTTGTGCCTTTGGCTTTGAACTCAAAAACAATCATGTTGATTACCATCTCGACCTACTCCAAAAACTAGGATTATTTAGGGAAACTGTCAATCCCTAAGCAGCTAAGTCAGGATTATGACTGCCTCTAAAGGGGCAAGCCGTTCGCCTACATCCACTGTTCCTTAGTGCGATAAAGTATCAATGCCTTGCTCTGATACTTTATCGGCCGTGGTTTTGGCTCACTCGATTTTCTTATAATATTGGGGATTGGGGACTGGGGACTGGGAAGAAAGCAGGGGAAGCAGGGGAAGCAGAGGAGAAGAAGTTTACTATCTATTACCAATTACCAATTACCCATTACCTATTATTTATTCTTTTCACTATTGCGCTTGAGAGTTTTTTCTGTTAAAGAAACACTCCCAATACCTTGAAGAATACCACGGCCAACCAAACCTAAACCACGACCAATTATTTGCGTGAGGATGAAGACAATACCACTACCTAAAAAAGATAATAAAGATTGTACACGAGGTGCGATCGCATCGCGAAATTCTAGCAGTAATGTCACCACTAAACGAACACCGGAAAGCTTTGCTAACTCTTGGTTACGCGGAGAATAAATTGAGATTTTAGCAATACCACGCGGTGCAAAAACAAATAGTTCATAGCGACTTTCAAAAATTGCCTGGGGTTCATTAACATAATTGTTTAACCGATATTTCCAACTTAAATTATTTCTAAAACGTTCAATTTCTCTGGTAGAAATCAAATGACGGTCATAAAAATTTTGTTTGATGGTTTCTACGTCTGCTAAAAAATTTAGTAATGGTTGTAATACACCATTAGCAATCTGAATTAATAAGTTCTCTAAAATCATTGATGCTTGAGAATTTGCTGGTTCAGTACCTGCTGCATAAGATATATTATCAACATATAAATCAGTTTGCCAGAGTAGATAAGAAAATAATTCTTCTACCAAAGGAATTTTATTGAGAATTTCCGTTTCTACACCTACTGCATTATTCAATAAAAAAGTGACTATTTCTATATTGACATCACCTACAGTTATCCGCGAAAAATTACTATAAAAATCTTTAATTGCTGATGTCCATAAGTGATTTAAGATTTTGTTTCTTAATTCAGGTAATTGCTTAATATCAATTTGTGAACTACGTAATTCATCTAATTGTTGAGATACTTTTTGTAAGATGAGATAAAGTAATTCTCTTTTTTTGTCTTCCCGAAGAATATCAATTTCTAAAGATATATCTGTCAGGTTTTGTAAAGGGAATTGAAGTTTATTGATACAAGATGCAAATAATGTAGATTGTAGTGCTTTTGGAGTCAGTAAAGGTGGGACAACCGTTTGCATCTGTTGTGGTTCTGGTTTACTAATAGCACTGCTAAGGTAAGAAATAGGTGGAGGTAGTGGTTGAGATGTTGATATTGGTTGTCTTTCTTCTGGTGCAGCTAATAAGTGATTAACTAACCAACGTGCAGCTAAAAGTTCTCTTCTTTGTCCTGCAAGAATAGCTTTATCTAATATTGGTAGTCCTGGTATTTTTAATTGTGCTGTAACTGCTGTGAGAGTATCATTAATATGATTAATTCCTGAGAAGCGAACATTATTTCTGAGTCTAGCAAAAGGTAAATGAGATGATAGAGAATTTGTTCCTGTTATTCCTAACCAATAATAACCACCATTGGCTATTTCTTGCATGATGGGGACTAATTCAGAAATGGATATACCTTTAGGACAATAGCCATTGACACCATTATTCTTTGCTGCTATGAGTATTTCTGGTGTAGAAACAGAACTCAGCAGCAAAATGGGTATATGCGGGTATAAAGCTTTAAGTTGTCTACAAAATTGTAAACCTAACTGCTGAGATTCGCTAGAACTGCCATTTCCCAATTCTAAAACTATTAAATTTACTTGATTTTTATCAGGTACGGCAATTTCTGCTAAAACCTGTAATGCTGCGGTATCTGTGGGGACATCCGCTACTACTTGTAGCTGAGAATTTGTTTCTAGTGATACCCTTAATCCTAGACGAAAGATGGGATCTGGGTCGATTAACAATAATTGTAAATGTAAAGGGCGATCGCTCATAGTCAGGTCAAATACAGATAGACTTTCCAGCCATCAGTTGTCAGTGGAAAAAGCAAGACACAAGAGGCAATTAATTCTTTTCATCTCCCCATCTTCCCATCTTCCCATCTCCTTGCACTCTTGTCACTTATTACTTTTTGCCTGAAATTCAAGGCTGAAGGCGATCACCTGTCACCAATCATGATTGTAGGTTGCGGTGTCCAAAAAAGTTAATGCTGTAGCCACTAATTTTGACTCCTGTTTGTGCCTCAACTTGCTGTATCAACTCTGCCGGTAGTTCTATATGTACATCTAGTATTTGATTTGTATCTACACAATTGACATGGCTATGAGCATCACTGATATTACCATATAAACGGCCATCGCAATGTTCAATACACTCAATAATACCCTGACTGGATAGAGCTTCTAAATTTTGATAAACCGAAGTATGGCCAATCTCTTTACCTTGTTGGTTTAAGCGATCATAAATCTCTCTAGCAGAAAGATGTTCATTCGCTTGCCAGAGTAATTCTAGAATAAAACGGCGCTGGCGGCTGACGCGCATACCAAGCATTTGACACCGATCTATAGCCTCTTCTAAGGAACGAATTGCTTTTGTAGAAATAGCTGGTTTTTGCATATTTCAGTTTTAACTGTAGGAATAGTTTTCCGATTTAATGACAATTGCTAATTTTTATACGTGAGAATATTACATAGATCAGGAGTCAGGAGTCAGGAGTAAAACTGGCTTTGTGTATGTTTCAATGTAGATGCTGTACCTCATTGATCTGCAATCTGCTGTATTTACAATACATTTTTTTGCTTATAGCTGTATTGGTGATACTCAATACCCCTCTAATCACAAGTTTGAGCAAGTTTGAACTTTAACTGAAGGTTGCTTGATTACATCCTAACTCTAAAACAAACTCATTACAACTTTAGCTTACAAATGCTGTAAATGTCCAGGCTTGGGGGTATATTTTGGTAAAATATATATACAATCATCAATTGTCAATGGTACAAATACTCAAAAAATCTAAGGTATTAGAATAAATTCCTATGTGAATTATAGGTAAAAGCTGATATATACGTTAAATCAACAGATAGTAGCATCAATACCGAAAAGCTGCTACTGTTGATTCTGGATACCACATTTTAGCAATCCAGAAAGCGGCTAAAAAGTCAATGACAATCACAATCAGCCTCAATCACAACTGCATTAACAATCTAGATTTGTCACCTGTATTAACGGTAATTGAACCACTGCTGCAAGAGGAATCCATTACATCCCAGGAACAGCAACTGCGCTTTGAAATTAACTATAAACAGGAAGCAAATGATCCAAGGGAACTTTCAGAAATTCCAGAGGTAAGGTTGTGGTTTGTGCGTTTAGATGCTAAATATCCGTGGTTGCCATTTTTACTTGACTGGAAAGCCGGTGAATTAGCGCGTTATGCTGCTATGTTAGTACCCCATCAATTTAGTGCTAAAGAAGGTATACAGTATAACCCTGAAGCCTTAGAAATTTTTTTGATGCACAAAATTTTTATTTTGAGTGCTTGGTTAAAACAGCAAAATATCCCCACTCAATTTCGGCTTAAGTCTCTAGCACAAATCTTGGGTTATGAATTAGAAGATGCTTTTTTTGAAATGATTGAAAAAAGATAGGAATTTAGGAATTTAGGAGTCAGGAGTCAGGAGTCAGGAATTAAGAAGTGTTCAGATTAATTTTTATGCTCCAATCCCAAGTAAAATTCAAAGTTCAGAGAATGCAAAAAAAATGAATTAAAAATTCTTAATTAATTTTGAATTTTGAATTTTGAATTTTGAATTGGAGCAAAGCGACTCAACCTCCCCAGATTTTTTCTAGAACAGTTGCGGGTGCAATATCAGCTGGTTTTCCAGTAGGAGATTTGATCGCTAGGAACTTATCACTTGTTGGTAATATCTTTCCTGGATCTGGAGAACCAAGTATGGCAATAGTATAGGTTTGTACAGCTACAGCTAGTTGTAGCGGCGCACTGTGGGTAGAAAGCATCAAACTTGCACCACCAATGATGGCAGTTAATTTGCCAATATCATCAGTTGCAATTACTTTAATACCTGGACAAGCTTCTAGAAGCGATGAGACAAATTTCTCATCATCAGTTTCTTTAATTACCATTACGGGTAAATCAGGCTGTTTGCGTTGAAAATCTTGAATAATTTGCTGCCAACTAGCTACAGGATAGCTGGTATCAGCACCATTGACTTGGGACAACTTGCCAGAACCGCCATAAATGAGAATGTAGCCTGTTTCATTGATACCCAAGCGTTTTTGTTGTTGTTGCGTCCATTCAATATCCGGTTTCAGTAGATTTACTGCTAACTGTGGGCAAGGTGTGTGAATACCCAAAGGTTGCAATAGGTCATGATACATGGCCGCTATATATTGGGATGTGTTTGCAGATACAACATTGGTGAGAAAACCTGCACCTTTGCCTTTGAAACCAATACGTGTGGGAATTCCGGTTAACCAGAGAAACAAACCTACAAACCAACTTTCTCCAGCAGTAATGGCAATATCATATTCGCGATCGCGAATTGTTCCCACCAAGTTACCCCAATCTGCTAAACTATTACGATCTTTGTAATCAAAGGTCAATACCTCGTGAACTGACTTGCTCACTCGGTAGGCAGCCTTTGACCGGGGTTCCACAACGACATCTATCTGCGCGTCGGGATACGAACGCTTCAGATCATCCAAAGTGGGAAAAAAGAGAATTTGGTCGCCAAGTGAACCAGGTACAAGGGCTACTACTCGCATAAATAATATATTTATTGACGCTTATCGTCCTTATTTTAGGGGAAATGGGGAATGGTGATTGGTAATTGGGAAAGAAGGGAACAGGGAACAGGGAACAGGGAACAGGGAACAGGCAAAAGATAAATATATCCTTCCCCTGCTTCCCCTGCTTCCCCTGCTTCCCCTGCTCTCTTCCCAGTCCCCAGTCCCTAGTCCCCAGTCCCCAGTCCCCAGTCCCCAGTTAAAAAATCGAGGAAAGTTGTGTATTTATTAATTCCCGCCGCAGGTAGTGGCAAAAGAATGGGTGCTGATCGCAATAAACTTTTACTACAGGTACGCTCAAAAACTCTCATTGCTTGGACTTTGTTAGCTGCGGAAGCTGCGAGTGCTATTAGTTGGATCGGGATTATTTCCCAACCTCACGACTGGGATGACTTTAAGGCAATTTTGGCTGATTTAAAGCTCTCTAAACCAGTGGAATTTATTCCCGGTGGTAGTACCAGGCAAGAGTCGGTTTACAATGGCTTGCTGGCTCTCCCAGAGGCTGCTGAACAAGTATTAATTCATGATGGGGCGCGATGTTTAGCTACACCTGATTTACTCAATGCTTGTGCTGAAGCTATTCGTCATTGTCCGGGGTTAATTGCAGCTATCCCTGTGAAAGACACAATTAAAGTTGTGGATGAAAACGGTATAATTGAAAGTACACCTAACCGAGAACAACTTTGGGCGGCTCAAACTCCCCAAGGATTTAACGTTAAGCTGTTAAAAGAATGTCATGCTGAAGGTGTGCGTCAAGGGTGGGAAGTGACGGATGATGCAGCTTTGTTTGAAAGATGCGGGATTGAAGTACGGATAGTACCAGGAGAGGAAACTAATTTGAAAGTGACGACTCCTCAAGATTTAGCGATCGCTGAATTTATTCTGAGTCACAGAAATTTGTCAATTTAGCGATCAGTAAATAATCCTATGGGGAAGTACCGGGAGATGTTGTACCTCCTGGGGAAGTACCGGGAGATGTTGGACCTCCTGGGGAAGTACCGGGAGATGTTGGACCTCCTGGGGAAGGTACAGGATTAGCAAGAATTGATTGAGCAGTATTATCTGCACCAAAGAAAGTATCAACTCCATCTAATGCTGAATTAACAAAGTCAGCAAAGCCAAATTTTTGTTTTCTTTCTTGTTCAAAAAATGATGGTTTAGGACGACGGATTTGAGGTTTATTTTCTTCGGCTTGGATGTGATTTGTGAATAACGTGATGCTGGTGACAATTAATGTAATTCCCAGCAATTTAGTAATAGATGTTTTCATTTTTTTCTGCCTTCATTAAAAACGGAAAGTAGTACGCAATACACCAACATAAATTGTATTGTTTGCTTCTATGTTATTGGGATTGGTCACCAGGAAGAATCCAGGAGTGATGGAAATGCGATCATTGACAGTTAAACGATAAAATGTCTCTATATGATAGGAGTCGGCATTGTCCAGTACACCACCATTTGCATTGACTAATGTTGGTTGTTGACCCAACATGATGGCAAATAAATCTCTGTCATCTCTACCCAAAGGATTAGATAATCCCAGAGAAAACATAAAATTTGAACTGACAGCAAAAGCATCAGTTTCAGCAGCTTGAGTAGAAGTTAATCCACCCCAACTAGCAAAAGTTAATTTGGGAGTAATTCGCCATTGTAGTGTACCACCAAAAGCATGAATAATAGCTGGTTGATTAATGAATCCAGAAGCATCAGCGATCGCACTACCTGTAAAGGTATTTAAACGACCATCAGGACTATAACTATAGATATAACTCAATCCTGTAGCTATATCATTTCCGGGTAAAAAGAATAACTGAACTCCTGTAGCATGGGAACCTGTACCTAAAACTGCTCCCAGTTGAGGATTATTACCATTGCTGACCCCATGAGCAATTTGCAAACGCATTCTGTCATTCAGTAAATAATCGATCCCGATACCCGAATCTAAAGCACCTATTTTAAAGATGGGATTAGATTCAGCAAAACGGGAAATTGCACCGCGTCCTGTGTCAAAATAAGGAGAGTTAGGACTGAGGACATTACTTAAACTAAACCCCACAGGTTTGATAGTAAAAACTGCCCGATCACCTAAAGCTGCAAACCTATATTCTAGGTTAGATAATTGGATGCTATTGTTATAGCCTACTTGATAGGAAAGTAAGGCTGTATTAGTATTTAATATATTCGGATTAGCAAAACCCAAATTATCAAAATTACCGGAAGCTAATTCTAGTCTAAACCGATCTTTACCTGTGAAACTAGAAACTAGTTGTATTCTTGTTAAATGGTTAATAACTGCATTTGATTGACCTGTACCTGGAGGACTACCACCAAAAGCTTGAGCGGCGGCAAAAATCACTTCTCCACCAATTAAAGTAGTAGTGGAAAATTGATTGTTTTCTAATACGGCAGTTTTAGCTTCTAGTGTATCTATTCTTTGTGTTAATATGGATAATTCGGTAGTAAAATCTTCTCGCAGTTTTTGGATAGTTGTTAAATCATCTGGGTTGATTAAATTACTGGTATTGGCAGCAATTATTTCTTGCATTTTTTCTAAACAACTATTTAAAATGCTGGCAAATTCATAGCGAGTTAAGCTGCGATTTCCTTTAAAAGTTCCATCAGGATAGGGAGAAATGCAATTATAATTTTTAATGAGATTGCTTAAAGCTTCATAAGCCCAATCTTGAGGTGTAACATCAGTAAACTGAGAAACATTATTCACTGGACTTGATAGGGTGTCATTTGTCAGATCATTATTTTCCTGACTCAATAAATTATCAGCTAAATTGCTATCTGTGAGATTGTTTAAATCTTCAGAATTGTCAGATACAATTAAGTTCTTTTCATTAACTGGAGATGGTTCTGTAGTATCAGTAATCAATAAATCCTTGGCTACAGTATTTTTGGGAACATTACTTAAATATTCCGAACTTACAGATATAATAGGGTTATTTGTATGAAGTTGAGGTGGTTCTGCTTTGACGAAACCAGCAGAATTTGCCAAAATCAAAGTAGATAAAACGAGGATACCGCTTTGTAAACCTTGCTTTTTGTGTTTCTCGTCGGTGGTTGATGGTAGTTGCATGAATATTTTACCCTTGATTAATAGTGACTAGAAGAAATTTGCAGAACAAGATGATGGTGATAAATAGTAAGTAATTCAGGGTGAAGAATCTCAAATATGTAACAAAAAGTAAAATTACTCAATTGCAATCTGGTTGATCAATTAATACACTAGGAGAACAGTCGTGTAATGGTGTTCTCAGATCGCTGAAAAGTTTATAAATATCTTCAATTACATCTGCTTTGGCTTTACTTTTTCTACCTTGTTCAATTACTGCCAATTTAACTGGAGGTGGATTAAAAGCTAATTGAATACGCTTAGATTCAACTTGGCTAATTAGGTGGATACCTTGAATACCACAGCTATTATCAGTATTAATTTCTGGATCAACACAGTATGTAACTTTTTTTCTACCCCGGCCATGAATTCCTACTAATTCACCCTGAGCATTAAAAATTGGACTGCCACTCATACCCGGTCGGGTATAGTTACTATAAAGCAAATTATAGCCACCATCATCCATAGGAGATGGATCAATCTTTGCTACTATTCCTGATATAAATTGGCGTTGTCTACGAGCGGTTAAATCTTCAGGTGCAGGCCAACCGGAAATAAATACTCTATCGTTGGTGTTTAGTTGCAATGAATTACCCATAACTGCTACTGGATAATCACGATTACTGGTAAATTTTACCAAAGCTAAATCAAATCCGGGAATGGGTTTTTCATTGCTTTCATAATTACCAAATCTAATCATATTGTTATCCTGATCTATGACCTGATATACTTCACCATCAGGAGTTCTCACACCCCATCTACCACCGATAATTGGTTGTTTAACAACGTGGGTATTGGTGACAACATAATAGGTATTACCTTGATGGCCAACAATGACACCAGAACCGGGATTAAATTCGCGTTTTTCTTCTAAATCTCCTTTCTGTAATTTTTTACCAATTAAAACTGTGACTTGAGAAGACATATTATCTATGTCCTCTGAACTTATTGCTACAGATGGAACAGCAGAGAGGATAACTAATATTGCTGCGGTGAAAGTTATTAATAGTAGATGTAATCTACGAAGATGATGCAAAAAAAGGTTTGGCATTTTTATTGTATCAAATAATATGAATTAAATCAATTGATTATCTAGGGAATGTTCAGCTTTTGGAGGGTGGAAATAGGGATAGCCCAACTTAAAGTTGACATTTTCAAAAACTCTTCTTGGGATGGTTGACTACCATCAGTAAAAACATAGGCATCGATACCATCAAAAGGATGTTTTAGGCGACCATTAATACCAATTAAACGCCCCTGTTCATCTAAAACTGGACCACCACTCATACCGTTTTCTACATCATTTGTATATCCCAGTTGATAGCCTGTAAATAATGAGCGATTGGGCAGCATTTCTAGAGTTCCAGTTGTAACTTTCAATGCTTTCAAACCCCATTCACGAGTGCTGACTGGGTTGCTAGAATTAACCCAATACCAGTTAGGAAATCCAGCTGCATAAATAGATTGTCCTAATAGTAAAGTATGGGAGTTTCCGATTTTAGCAACTCGATAATTTTGGGAACTGGTAAATTGAAGAATTGCCAAATCTAAGTTTGCAAACTGAGGATAATTAATCCGTTTTGCTGGATGGGTGATACCATCAGATGTGAGTAATTTGTATTGGTAGTCCCAGGTGTCGGCAACGACATGATTATTAGTTAAAACTGTATATGTTTGTCCTTGATGAGATATAATTATGCCTGAACCTATGCCGGGATTGGTGATGATTCGGACTGTAATTTGTCTGGCTATTTCCTGGGGATTTACATTTAGTTTTTCTGGACTGAGGGTTAATAAAATCTTGGGTAAACTAATGTGTGATTTTGTTTTTGTGATGGGAGGACTAGCAACTGCGGAAAGTAGACTAGCTAAGATGGCGATCGCTAATAGAGTAACAGTTAGGGTTTGCTGAAAAAGGTTTTTCATGAAAGAGCAGAGTAACGTAAGTGATAGAGTAGCAGGTGGGAGAGGAAGTTACTAATTTCGAGAATCTTTTATTCATCAAACCCTATTAAATCGATTATTATTCAAAACCGCCACTACTAGGAGTTTCAGGATTAACAAACGGTTCTATATTTTCTGGATTTTGCGGTTGTTCGTCTGTTGATGGAGATGCTTGCAGGCGTAGTTCTGCCCATTCACCTAAGTCTACAATTACTTGTTCACCAGAGTCTTCATTGATTGTTCCTGAACCTGCAACACCAATGTTTAATAATTGGCCAAGAATACGACCTGCAACCCTTTCATTTTCACGTTTGAGTGTAAATAATTGATTGCTGCCATTACATTCTACTTCACCTGGTTTGAGCGCACAAATCACTATTCTGCCATTCACAGGACCATTAGTTAAACGCAGATTAGAAAACTTACCACCATTGCTTTGGATGAGGGCATTTAATTTGTTGGAAACTATATTACAACGATTGGCAGGTGTGTACTCTGGACCAAATTCTGCTGTATTCCAAGCAATGAGTACAGCTGCATTATTTCCTTGTCTAGCAACAGTCATTAAATTTTCGCACTGCACTGAGCTATTAGGTTTTGGTTTGGGTATATTTGTGGGGATGGTGCTAGGTCTGGTAGTTGGATTAATAACAGGAGGAGAAGCAGTACCACCACCAACGGTTGGTCTGGCTTCAGCTATAGATGTAAATACAAGAATGTGAGATAAAGCTAAAGCAAGAAGAGGAAAATTAATGGTAAAGTTGGATTTCATTTTTTTACACCTGATTAATCAAATTTTTCAAATATTCTGACTCTTGACTCTTGACACAAATCTTATTCAAATCCTCCTCCAGAACTAGGAGTAGGGTTAGTTTGCTCTGGGTAATTATTTTCTACTGGAGGGGAAGTATACATTCGATTAATGGCTAATGGTTCTAAATTATTAGTGGAGCGATTGTAAACATATTGTCCTACACTCAACCAGTTGGTGGCAAATGCACAATACTGTCTGTTATCAATGGTGATAGAAACTATTCCCACATTGTTACAACCAGTAGCAGTTAATCCCCAGTTTTGCAGTAGTGTTAAACCTGGATCTGCATTTGCGGCTGCTATTCTTTGTCTTTCGATTTCAGCTGCAATTTTTGCTTTTTCTAAATCAGCAGCAATTCTGGCTTTTTCTACATCTGCATTAATCTCTGCTGGACGGCTCGGAGGTGCAATAATTGTGCTTAACAAACCTGCTCCAGCTTGGATGAGTGTTTGGTTGACACTACCATTAGTTTGGATACTAGCTACTTTTGTACTTGCTTGTGCATTAATGTTTGCTACTTCAACCATTGCTCCGGCGTTTATGTTAGCTATGTCTCTTTGAATGTCAGCACCATATTTAAAACTCTCCATTTGCATACGAGCGATCGCTTTTGCAGCGTCAGCGTTAATTTCTGCTATTGTGACTTCAGCCGCACTCTTGAGTAATTGGTCACAATTTGTTGATTGATATTGGCTCATGGCCATTTCTCGGTTACTGCTGGAACTGCTACTGCTCGATCCTGATCCATTGGAATTTCCGCCTATGCCTATAGGTATTCCTTTAATGGGAAACTTAACGTCAATGCCAATGTTTACATTTGTTTGAGAACTGCGTTGGCTATTAGCAATCGCTTCTCTGACTCTGGCATCTCTTACCGATGAACAAAATGCTAAATCTGATGAATTCAATCCCATCGGATTGGCATAAGCTGGTAGATTCATCAACAAGATGGATATGGAAAAAATTAGTGGACTCACCTGTTTGCTATTCATAAGACTCCAAGCATTTAACTAATAAAATACTAGAATTCTTTATGCAAATATTCTATGGCTTTGCAGCAGTATTTATGGTAAGAAAAGGTCGGAAAAAAGTCGGATCTTTTTGGTGAATTTACGTAAAGTTTTTGCATGAGAAGGGCTTGTTATCAGCTATGTATGCTATAATGCCATGTACATAAAAATACCTTTTCTTTTAATGCTATTATTTTGCAATAAATAAATGACAGTTGAAGAAGCGATCGCAATAGTCGAGCAATTATTAAAACGGGGACACTTAACAAAAGTTCAAGAAATTGTATTCCGTCAATCTTGGATAGGACAGACATACTTAGACATATCTGTAGAGTATGATTACGATCTTGGTTACATTAAAGATGTGGGTTCGGAATTATGGCGATCGCTCTCGCAAGTTTTAGGAGAAAAAGTGACTAAAAATAACCTCCAGGGAGTATTGACGCAAACCGAACAGCAACCCAAGGATGAAAAACACCATATAATCAATATCAACAATTCAAAAAGTTGTACAGGGATTTTAGCAGAATTAAAATTTGAAGAAGATGTTATTATTATTCGTCAGTTTTTGCGAGAAGATATGATGCAAAATTCAGTAATTTATCAGAATATTTTACAAAAAGGTGAAAAACAGCAATCTTTGAAATGGATTACCAGTTTTCTAAATTATCGGTTTAGTGAAGTTAATTTATCACTAATAGAAAAAATTAAAATATTACCTCTGCAAAAGTTAGAACTGTTGAGAAATGTTATATTTGAGTTTTCAACCTTAGCAGATTTAGAAGTGTGGTTAAAAGAAGAAGAAGATTAATCATGATTCACTAGGTATAAATAATTTTACTTATTTACTATTATGTAAATTTATACCTTCTGCCTCTTGAACTGCTAAACTAATTGTTCAAAATGTCAAAGCAACACATAGCTATATCAATTAAAATAGAAGCGATTTTGTATTTAAAGGGTAAACCGTTATCTTTGAGTGAAATTGCTGAGTATGCTGGGTGCGATCGCCATACAGCGGAAGAAGGGATAATTGAACTGATGGATAATTATGCCCGTCGAGATAGTGCGCTGGAAGTTGTAGAAACTGGAAATACGTATAGTTTGCAAGTCCGGTCAGATTTTCATGATTTAGTACAAACTTTGATACCTGTGGAATTAGGTGTGGGAGCTTTGCGGACATTAGCAGCGATCGCTCTCAACAGTCCCATTCTCCAAAGCGATTTGATTGAATTACGCGGTTCCGGTGTATATCAGCACGTTCCTGAACTGGTAGAATTAGGATTTGTTCGCAAACGCCGAGATGGTGATTCTCGTTCGTATTCATTACAAGTTACACCGAAATTTCACCAATATTTTCAAATCGATCAACTTCCGGAAATTCTCCCCAAAACTGAGAAAGAACAACAGTTAGAACTAGAATTAGAGGTGACAGGGGACAATAAATAGGCAGGGGAGCAGGGAGCAGGGAGCAGGGGGAGGTTAATAAACCAATGACCAATGACCAATGACCAATGACCAATGACCAATGACCAATGACCAATAACAACTGAATAAATGCGCTAGGCTTGTACTATGGTTTAAAGTAGAATTAGCAACTAAGCTAAAAGAAATTGCCAATGGTGTTTGATCCTGACTTTTTAAATGACAACTCCGAGGAACACACTAACCAGCTTCTGAACGAACACTTGGGGGACAACCCGAATCAATTATTGAAATATTTACAGCATCAATCTCCCGACGTTCTAGCCCGTGTAGCCCAGTCTGTCAGCCCGGAAATTAAACAAATCATTTCCCAGAATGTCCAAGGACTAGTGGGAATGCTCCCAGCAGAGAGTTTTAATGTCCAAATTACTACAGATCGGGATAACTTAGCGGGGCTGTTAGCATCAGCAATGATGACTGGTTATTTTTTACGCCAGATGGAACAAAGAATGCAATTGGAGCATTTGTCTAATCAATAGTTAACTGTACAGACGTGATTAACTACGCCTGTACTCTTAATTATTTTTCCTTGTCAGTTCCTAAGCTAACTTTGAATGTTTGAGTTTTACCATTACGGTTGACTTCAATTTTCAGAATGTCTCCGACTTGACTTGAATCAATAATCTTATGTACTTGGGCTGTAATGTTCACTGGTTTACCGTTGATTTTTTGAATCACGTCTCCGGGGAGCAGTCCTCCTTGCTCTGCTGTTGAATCTTTGAGAACTTTCTTAATCACAATGCCAACATTTGACTGAATGTTGAGTTTATTGTCCTGATTCAACTGCTCTTTTTTGGTAGGTGAAAGGTCTACCATTTCAATACCCAAAAAAGGGTGATCTGCTTTTCCTTTGGTAAATAGCTCATTAGCTATACGCGCAGCAGTTTCAATGGGAATAGCAAAACCCAACCCTTGAGCATCGCTGCGGATAGCGGTATTAACGCCGATAACTTCACCTTGGGCATTTAAGAGAGGTCCACCAGAGTTACCAGGGTTAATGGCTGCGTCGGTTTGGATGAAGCTAACGCGTTTATTGGGAACGCCTACTTGGGTGCTGGTGCGGTCGGTGGCGCTGATGATACCAATAGTAACAGTATTATCTAAACCTAAAGGATTGCCAATGGCGATCGCCCATTGGCCAGGAATTAAGTTTTTTGAATTGCCTAATTTGACTGTAGGTAATTTCTCCGCAGGAATTTTGACTACTGCTACATCTGTGACAGTATCAACACCCACCACCTTACCTTCAAAAGTTCGACCATCTTTGAGGGTAACTTGTACTGTATCTGTCTGTGCAACTACGTGAGCATTGGTTAATAGTTGACCATCTGCGCTTAAAATAAATCCTGATCCTGTACCCCGCTCAATTCGTTCTTGGGGAATTGGTTCTTCATCCTCCCCAAAAAAACGCCTCCACATAGGATTTTTCAAAGCATCAAAAATGGGATTAGCCACTTTACGAGTAGCATTAATTCGTACAACCGCAGGACCAACCCTTTGGACAGCAGTAGCAATAAAGTTTACATTGTTGCCACCAGCAGAATTACTTAGTCCCTGAGAAGGATAAGCAATCACAGATTCTGAAGGTACAGATGCTGTGACATTTTTCAACTCTTGAAACGAGCCATTGCTAGGCAGAAAACGACTACCAAATACACCAAGACTACCGCCTATAGCCACTAAAAACAAGTAAACGGCTAATTCCTTCACAGATAACTTCATAATTAATTAAGAATAATTACGCTTACAGAAAAACAGCTACTAAGTAAGAATTCAGGAGTCAGGAGTCAGGAGTCAGGAGTCAGGAGTCAGGAGTCAGGAGTCAGGAAGTATAGGTGGGAATGTTTGATAAATCAGTAGATGATCAAATAGTGAGTTTGGGTAGTAGGTTTGGGAGTACCCTGGAAAAAGCTGACAGCTGACAGCTGATAGCTGAATGCTTACATTACTAACTTATAAGTGTAGTCAAGTAAATGATAAGTGAACAGATGAGTTAATAGAAATTAAATACATTATTTGGGATCATCTCAAGTCAAACAAAAAAATTATCCCATCTTTAAAATTCCCCAACTAAAATCGAGAATTAGCAATCTCTAAACTGGTTGACATGAATTTTCCCTATCATCCAATGTTTCTCTTGAGCTTAATTAGCACTTTGGGGCTAATATCCACAATAACAGCACTGAAAAGCGCATATTCTGCTGAACCAAGTTGTTCAACTCCCGCCCTATCTCGCATCCAAAAACATCAAGTTACTCGTGGTGAGACTTTAGATATCATAGCCCAGCGATATCAGCTCATGCCAGCAACAATTATTAACATGAATCCATTTGTAAATAAAGGCACAGTAACAACTGGAACTCAACTGCAAATTCCCCCCTTCGATGGAATTGTGGTACAAGTCCCCAGTGGTCAAAATTGGAGACAAGTGGCAGCAAATTATAAAGTTCGTCCAGATACATTGTTCGAAATTAATGGTTGTCAGCAAAACCCCAGAGTTGTCTTTGTTCCAGTTGTACCAAGAGTAAGAGAAACAGCAAATCGGATCATTGCTGGTTCTGATGTACAAACTGCATCATCAGCAAGTATCACCGGATATCCTTTAGCTAATTCTACAACCGCAGCCTTACCTTATGGGTGGCAAATGCATCCAATTACAGGTAAAGTTTTCTTTCATAGTGGTGTAGATTTAGTAGCAGAAGTAGGTACACCTGTGCAAGCGATCGCTCCCGGTGTTGTAGTATTTGCTAAAGACCAGGCCAGCTACGGTAAATTAGTGATTATTAACCACGCAGGTGGACTACAAACCCGTTACGCTCAACTAGAAACAATTCAAGTTACCCTGGGACAAAATGTAAAACAAGGTGACATATTAGGAACTGTTGGTGCTACAGGCCAACCAACTTCTAGAGAAACACACCTGCATTTTGAACTCCGTGCTAATGAACCACTCGGTTGGACAGCAAAAGATCCAAAAGAGTATTTAACAAGGTGACTGGGGACTGGGGACTGGGGACTGGGGACTGGTGACTGGTGACTGGTGACTGGTGACTGGTGACTGGTGACTGGGTAATCAATTTTATTTTTCCCTCTTCCCCAATTACCAATTACCATTCTGTTGATTTAATGATGTGCATTCCTGCCGCTGCAAATTTAGCAAAGCTGGCGTTAGCTTGTTCTGTGTAGTCAACAATTCCCGGAACGACAACAGGTGAGGTGCAATCTTCTAACAGATAGATTTTTTTTGTCAGGGTGCTATCTATCTGTTGAATTTCTGTTAATAAATCATCAATTGTCCAAGCAACACAATGACTTTTAGCCTGTCCACCAATAATCACTTGTTCATATTCTAAAAGTTGTTTTATCAAACTTGTATTTTTTTGTGCAATAGGTTTTTCATCAAAACCAGTTAAAACTTCAGGACGTAAGATAGAATAATTTTCTGTTAAAGCATTTTCCCCTTTTAATTCAAATTGTGTTTGAGTTTTGCGAGTGATACTATGAAAAAAGATTGCTTCTTCTACTGCGGAAACTAAAGCATGACCAATTCCTCCTAACATAGAATGATAAGGCCAAACTGTCAGGGGATATTTGCCATGTTTACTAAGTTGTTGAATATAATGAAAAGCTTGTTTTTTCAGAAGTTCATAATTACCATTTGTCACACTATCAGCAACCGCTGGGTTAACTTGCCAAATTCCTTTTTCAATATCTGCTAAAGTAATATTAGTAGCTGCTGGTGTGGGATGTTCTCCATTTGCATTGATCCAAAATATCGGATGGAAAATTTGCATAGCTGTGTGAGTATCTAAGGTGGGGATAATTTTGGTAATTCTGCCCAAGTTACGATAAATAAACTCACATAATTTTTTGTTATCATCTATTGCAGCAGTTCCGCTTTGTCCACCTACATATAATTCAAAATCGGGAATACAAAAGGTATTTTGGACATCAATTAATAATAGACAAATGCGGTTTTTATCGGTTGCTGCTGGGGGAATATTATATTGTTTTGTCCATGCTTCCGCTGCTGCTGCCAATTGCTGATAAGGTACACGGTATATTTCCCCGACTTTGTTGGGGTGGAAGTGGGGAGGGATGGGGAGTTGGGTTGGTTGTGTCATGGGTTTATTTAGTCTTTTTATATTTAAGTAGGTAGGAACTTACACCAAATATTTAGCAATATCTTATTTCTCTGTGTTCTCTGTACCTCTGTGGTTCGTAGTTCTGATGTTTTAATTCTAATATGATCAACTAAGTGAATGTATCAAAATTTAAGATAAGTCTTGATTTTTCAATGTTTCATTTTTTCATCAACTTATAAGATTTTTAATAAGTCTCGCTTTTTCACAACTTGTATAGTCTTATTATTAATAAATCCCCATGCTATATAAGAAAAACAGCAAAAAGCTTGTTTTTAACCTTATCACTTCATTTAGTGATAATTGAAAATTATGACAATACAGAAAATAGTTTAAATATTACTAACTTTAGAAGTTTTCTCTTTATGTTTTCTTAATATTTAATTGAAAAATATTTTTATTTAGCAACGAGATTGCAATACTTTCGGCGATTTGCTATAATTTTTTCAAAATTCATGATCCAGGCGTAGTATGTCATTTAGTAAAAATCGGGTTTAATGGCAGCCAAAACCCTTGATTTTACGTTATTTGAGAAATAGTCAAAATCTGCATAGGTCAAAAAATCGGTAATTCGGAAAACTTTTTTGCGGGTGAAATGGGAGGTTGATTCATGTCCCGTAAAAGGGTGGGTTGACAAAATAGGCAAGTTATGGCCCGGAATTGTTAATATTCTATATACATAAATAAAAGATATCCTTAATCCGCTGTATATTTTTAAATCGAAACATTTTGGTTATTCAGATATGTGGTAACGAATGTTAAGAACAGTAACATGATTATTGATAATTTTGATACGGTCAGTTATGCTGATAAAACTTCAACAACGTATATTTTAATGCTCTTGCAGTGTTAAATCTAATTGCCCAATATACACAAGAACTTGACAAGTTAGAACAAGCGAAGGAAGCAGTACCAGAAGAAATTTTACAAGTTTTGTTGGTGCGCGATCGCATACAGAAAATATTAAGTGACAACACAGATATTTCCGCAGATATGCTGTCGAAATTATTTAAATTGGATAGTCGCTTAAAAAAACAGGCTAATAAAATTAATCAAATAGAAGAAATAGGAGAATGGCGTAATAATTTAGAGATACCCATCACATCTTGGTGGTGGTTTTTGCCACCGGAAAATCATCATTTAGATCAATATGATTGGTTATGGAACTCTTTAACAGTGGGTTCTCTCACCCTATCTTTGAGTTTAGTTGTTGATATTTCTAACCGATTTTTAAGTGGAGGAGTAGGTTTTTCTAGTGCTTTAGCTACAATTTTACCGAGTGTTTTAACTCTATTTACTGCGGGGGGAGTATTAACAGGAGCAGGAAAAACAGCGATTGAAAATTTGTTATTGAAACTGCGAATACCCACCTATTTTTTAGCAGAAGCTAAATTAGTAATGTCTGCCACACTTTTATTTGGATTAATAGGATTTAAAGCTTATATTCCCCAAATTGCTCAACAGATAGCAAATGATAAACAAGGGTTAGAAAATTACAAAAATTATAATTGGGATCAAGCAATTTCCAACTACGAAAAAGCGATTAATCTAGATCCAGATAATGCCCAAGCTCACAGACAACTAGGACTTATTTATGAGCAATTACAAGATTTAGAAAAAGCCAAAATTGAATATAAGTTAGCAGCAAAAGGGAATCTACCAATCGCATATAGCAATTTAGCCAGATTATATCTTTTGGAAAAAAAACCCACGGAAGCAGTTTCATTACTTTATGTTTTGTGGAATTTTCAGCCTAAAGTTAATGAAAAACCGCAAACTCAAGACAACATCTTAAGATATAACCTTTATAAAAACTTTGGTTGGGCAAGATTTCAACAAAACCGTTACGAAGAAGCAAAAGAAGAATTAGAAAAAGCGATTACTTTTCATGAAAAACTAACTGATAGTGAAAAAGATGGTGCAGCTTATTGTTTACTCGCCCAAGTTTTAGAGAAATTAGAAGATGAGAAAAAAAACAAAGTACATTTGCAAAAATATCAAGAACATTGGGAATTATGTATAAGTAACGGTAATCCTCGCTTTCCTGAAGTTGATGAATGGAAATTTACAGCTAATCAACGTTTATCAGAAGGAGAAAAATAATGTCTGCCAAAATTGATCAAGTTACAGGTGATGTCATGATTAAAAGAAAAGGTAAAACCCAGAGGCATCAAGCAACAAAAGGCACAGTAATTAACGATGGAGATTTATTGATTATAGGCAAAAACAGCTTTGTTGAATATACTTGTGATAATGGAATTAAAACTACTCAAACAAAAAATTGGCGATATGGTTTAAACGATCTATGTCCAATCAATAGTCCAAGTTTAACCAAAACAGCAGAGAAGCTTTCTTTGAAATTAGCAACAACTCGATGGGAACTAGCAGAAGTAAAAATAGCTCAGGGAAAATCAGGAGAAGCCAAAAATCTCCTAGAAAAAGCAATCAGTGAATTTTCTGAATTAGAAGATGAAGATATGGTTGCTTACTTACAACAGAAAATTGATGAATTATAAGAAAATACCCGACTTCTTGAAGAAATCGGGTATCTGCACCTGAGCCGAAATCACTCATTTACCATGAAGTGAAATTAAGCCGGATAAATCCTTAACCTGCGATTTGGTTCTTCACCGAAACTATCAGACTTGAGCCGATAATGTTCCACCAACTCATGCTGCATTTTCCGCACTTGGGGAGAACGGGGTAACAACTCCACCGGCTGACCTTTAGGAATAACAATTTGCTCCACAGCAAGTCTGGCTTCTTCCAAAGCGTCCATCTCATCATCACTACCACTGTGTAGTAACAGTTGCAACTCTCGCTCATCACCAATTTCCGGATCATCAATATTTAGCAACCGCCGCAAACCGCGAGTAATTTGGGGAATAGTGCTAGATTTAATCACATGAATTGGTACATGACGAGCCTTTGCCATTTGCCTTAACTTAGCATGGTTCTTAACGTGCGATCGCAACGCCAAAATAGCATCAGCACTATCTATGTCTTTTGTCAAGACCACAGGCAAAGTTAACACACTAATTACCTGTTCTAGTTGATGACGACTCACCCCATAGGGGTAAATATGCAGAGGCAAATCTTCCCCATTTGGACCGGCTGATTTAGTATGACTACTAAAATCAATAGTGTCCGAATAATTGAAAGACTCATCTAACAAGCGGTCAAACTCACTGCGTCCTTTCACCCGTTCCCCAGACAAAGGGGGTAGAGCTACCATTTGCCCAGAAGCACGCCAGCCATTAACCTGCTTAACTGCGGGAAAAGATTCATCCTCACTAGTTATGTCACCACCACGACCATTAACCACAGATAACTGTCTGGTAATCGCTACTTTACCCTTTTCGTCCACACTGCGCGTTTGCGGGTTAGGTTGACGACCCCGTAACAAAGTATCAACAGTATCAGCAACGCTTTCATGTACTACCCAGCGTTGTCGCTCCAACATTTCCACAGCAATTTCAAAGGTGGGAGGCGCTTTGCGTTCCAAAACTGTCTTTTGCGAACCGCGTCTTCTCGCTTCGTCATCTCCTAGCGTCACCGCTTGAATACCCCCAACCAAATCAGAAAGGGTAGGATTTTTGATCAAATTTTCAATTTGGTTTCCGTGGGCAGTTCCAACTAATTGTACACCCCGCTCCGCAATAGTACGGGCGGCTAAAGCTTCCAATTCTGTACCAATTTCATCAATGACAATGACTTCAGGCATATGGTTTTCCACAGCCTCAATCATCACCTGATGTTGTAATTCTGGCTTGGCTACTTGCATTCTTCTAGCGCGACCAATAGCCGGGTGAGCAATATCACCATCTCCAGCGATTTCGTTAGAGGTGTCAATAATTACCACTCGTTTATTTAAGTCATCTGCCAACACACGGGCAATTTCCCGTAAAGCAGTGGTCTTACCCACACCGGGACGACCTAGCATAAGGATTGATTTACCAGTTTCCACCAAATCGCGGATCATGCCAATTGTGCCAAACACAGCCCGACCGACACGACAAGTCAAACCAATAATTTTGCCTGTGCGGTTACGGATGGCGCTGATACGATGCAAAGTTTGCTCAATTCCTGCCCGATTATCTCCACCAAAGGTTCCGACTCGTTGAATGCAATCATCTATTTGTGCTTGAGTGACAGGTGTTTCGCTCAGATACTCAGCAGCATGAGGGAAGCGAGCTTCTGGGCGACGACCCAGATCCAAAACCACTTCAACTAGATTATCTCTTTGGGGATGATGCTCTAGTTTTTGTCGTAGGTCTTGGGGCAAAATGTCCAGTAACTTTTGGAGATCTTCTGTAATCGTCATGCTTTCTATGGTGGTGACGTTTTTAGAGATAACGAAGGAGCAATTAACGCTCTTACTGTGACTTAATCTGAGAAACGAGAGAATGAGCAAGTTTTACAGCTTGCCAGAGTATTTCCGGTTCATCTTCAAGGCGCAGACTTGCCTTAACACCAGTGGAACTCACCTCCTGATTTTCTAACTGTTCAAAAATGTGTGACAGCAACACACGAGCGTAGCTACCATAGGCTACACCGGCAATGGAATTCTGGGGGCTGAGTTCAGAAGGAGAGGATAACTTATTACCTCCTGCCTCCTGCCTTCTGCCTCCTGCCTCCTGAAGCAGTCCCATCGCCTTTAACTTAGGAACTGTGTAGCTATTAGTACCCCCGGCTAACTGCACATATCCCGGTAAATTTGCTGCCAAAACTTTTTGCCCTAATTTTATCGCCGCTATAGTAGTACCATCACCGATATCACCACTCATAGAGCGCCCGTCTGTTTGCCAAATCAAAGTTTGGGGACGAGGGGCAATTAAATCATAAATTGCTTGGAGGTAATCAATTAAACCATCACCATCATTACAACTAATAGCTACTAACTTTAATTGATCTGCCCCAGGAGCGATGTTTGACCACAAACGCTGGAACTCTGCCAAACGCCCTACTTTTGTATGAATTTCTATGGCATCTATTCCCGTTGACATGATCAATGGTGCAATCACTCCCGGCTTTGACAGATATGATGCTGTATCAATTATCTCATAAGGACAAGCTGGAAGGCAACGTCCACAGCCATAACATTTTTCGGCAATTATTCCTGAAAAGCTATCTTTTTGATCGTTAAACACAATAGCTTGTGCTGGACAAATCTTTTCACAGGGTCTAGCACAATCAGGTGGACAATAAATAGGATTAAATTGGGCTTTTCTAAAATGGGGGTCTTCTCCATCATTAAGGCTGACCATTAACAAGGGTAAATTGGCGTGAAAGTTCAAGCCTCGCACTTGAGCATCTTTAACAAGAGTTTTAGCAACCAGTAAAGCTTCTTGAGCCGCATTAATTACAGCCGGATCAGCTGCCACATCTATGCAGTCAGCACCCGCCAAAGTGTAGGCTAAAGTTAAACTTCTGACCGCAGGTAGATGTTGGAAACTGGCTCCACAAATCAGCTTAAACCAGTTACCTTGTTTTAGGGATTGTAAAGGGGCTAACAGTTTGGTCACTCTTCTATTATGCTTTTTTTGCCACGAAAATTGCAGCCCCTAATCAGGAAAAAATCCAATTTTTTTATCTGTCGTATTGAGGCAGTGGACAAGAGGCTGTATGTTTGACGTAATTTATGCGGTTAAAAAACTTTTTGGCAATATTTCAATATTATCGCCAACTTTTATCAGTTTCCCTGCTTCTGAAACAGCTAATCTGGTATTTACACTCAATTTATAGAAGTGATTAAACCTAGACGCAGCTACCCAGGATGGCAGAGTTGCCTGACGTTTTTTGACAAATATTTTTTGAAAGTTGGGGTAAGTTGCACCCAAGTAAGAATCTCGTGTTGGGACTATACAACGTTGACAGGGGTTGACTCCCAAAAACTGTACATCTCCTACTTGAAAGGATACAGGTTCTCCACTGTCCGTAAACAGCCTATCTTCCCAAAATGCTGGTACACCACCAATCTCAATATTTGCACGCAGTCGTCGGCGTATTTCCTCCACACTCACCCCAGGAAACCAAGCAGCCACTTCCCCTAAAGTTGCTGTACTAATCACAGTTGGACCTGGTGAGTTTGTATCATCAGGAAAACCCATCTTGGTGTTTTGTCTTAATGTAACAGCAAAGCCAAAAAATTCGCTTAACCTTGCTGCTAGTTGTTGCTGTTCTTGATGAAGATGAAAAAGCTGGTATGAGTTGCTATTAGGAAATTGAAGATCAACAACTCTTTCTGTGAGGGAAAAATTGGCACGCAAAGAATGAATTTTGGCATGGCGTTTAGCATTGACAAATTTACCCTCTGCGTCAACAATGGCAAACTCGCGGTCATACTCCAGTGCGCCACTTGATAAAAGTGTAGCTTTTTCTACTTCTACACCCTCGAGTGACTTAATCGGATATAACAGAATCTTTGATAAATAGGCCATCTTTAAAAATTAAAAATGCAAGAGGTAATTCATGAATTACCTCTACCTTAATCATATTTGCTGAGAGAAAAAATTTTAGATTTTAGATTTTGGATTTTAGATTGAAATCACAGTCTAAAATCTAAAAATAAGGTTTTAAGCCTCTCCATTCATGGAGAAAAATACAAATGTTTTTCGCCTTTAAGCCTCTTCTTTAAAGGAGAGGATCATCCAAAATACTCGCTGCGCTGCGTACGCAACGCTTACGTCAATCCAAAATGCCAAATTGATTGACGGCTGACAGCTAACCACTATAGCGGTAGTATTTTTTAAGGATTTGTCAGTGGATACACAGGTGATTTATCAATACCGCCTATTTTATTCAGAGGCCAAAAACGGATAACAGCACGACCAATGATATTTTCCCGTGGTACTAAACCCCAACAGCGTCCATCATAACTACTACCACGATTGTCACCTAACACTAAGTATGAATCAGGTGGTATGGTTTGCGGTTTCGCTAAGAAAGGAGGTTGCGCTCCTGATGTGCAAACATCAACAACTGTACGCGCAGAGGGGAATAAATATTTGTCTTCTGGGAGAGGTTGGTTATTAATATAGACTTTACCATCCTTAAGTTCTACTTTTTCTCCAGGTAAACCTATAATTCGTTTAATAAAGGCATCGTTGTATTGTTCTTTCTTAAGTTCATCGGTAGGCGAAAATACAACTATATCCCCCCGTTCTGGGTTAGCAAATTTATACTTCACCTTATCGACAATGATCTTGTCTGCTTTCCACTGGTCTTGTACACCATGCAGCGTCGGTTCCATAGAGCCAGTTGGTATCCAGCGTGCTTCGGCGACAAGGGTACGAATTCCCAGGGCTAGAAAGACGCTCAAGATAACGGTTTTACCTAGCTCGACGATCCAGGAACTATCAGGTTGTTGGCTAGAGTTTTTGTCAGACACTTGATTTTGCATGAAATTACTTAAATTTTAGGGTAAGAGGCAAGCACTGAACTTATCAGGGGAGACTTTATTTATTATCTTAACTAGAGAAGGGTGTTTTACTGCTATATAAAACCTAGACAAAGCTAGACTTTACTTTCTACTTCAACGGGAGCATGGGAGCGGTTATCCCTCAGTAGACTTACACGCTTTAGCCAAACGCGATAAATTAACTGCTGCATTGAGATCCCTATCCATCTCAAAACCACAGTTCTCACAGCGATAAGTTCTTTGGGATAAAGAAAGATGTTCTTTCTTATGTCCACAGCGAGAACAGGTTTTACTTGATGGATAAAATCTATCAGCAATTATAATTTCACTACCAAACTTTTTAGCTTTATATTCTAGCTGACGTTTAAACTCATAAAACCCGCAATCAGCTATTGCTTGGGCTAATTTATGGTTTGATAACATTCCTGAAACATTCAAATCTTCTACTACTATCTTCGCGTGGTTTTTGCATAAGTAAGTAGTGATTTTGTGAAGAGTATCTTTTCTCAGGTTTGCTATTTTTGCATGATGTCTAGATAGTTTAATTTTGGCTTTATGCTTATTATTTGAACCTTTGGTTTTTCTAGAGTAGATATTAGATAATCTTTGCAGTTTAGCCAAGTTCTGCTTGTAGTGCTTAGGATTAGCAAAAGTAATACCAGTGCTAAGAGTAGCTAGTTCTTTTACCCCTAAATCAACACCAACAGCATCATGTTTTTTAATAGTTGGCTGACATTCTTGTTCATAAGAAAAGGATATGTGCCAACTATCAGCAGTCCTAGAAATAGTAATACTTTTGCAGGTGGTATGAGGTAATCCTTCATAAGTTTTTACCCATCCAATTGTTGGTAGTTTTATTGATGTACCACCTACAGAAATTGGTTTACCACCAGCATCAATTGTAAAACTATCATTTTTCCCTTTCTTTTTGAAGTTAGGATATTTGGACTGTCCTTTAAAGAATCTCTGGAAAGCCTCACCTAAACTATCAAAGGCGTATTGAGTGATTTTTTGACAAATACCTTTTTCTTTGATCCATGTCAATTCAGGTTTTACATGGTTATTAAAGAATTTTTTGAGAAGATATTTATTTGGCTTTAATCCATCTTTATACAAAGAAGCCCAAGTCGCTAAACCCCAATTATAGGTAAACCTTGTTATTCCACCGTGTTTAGCCATTAATATTTCTTGGGTTTTATTTAACTTGAGTTTTGTTTTAATGGATAAAAGCATTGCTCGACCTCAACACTGTATTTTATGATTTAATTCTGACACATTTTGCCTAAATTTTTAGCCAACTCATTCCATGTATACGTCAAACACTTGTAGTTTTGTATGTATTTGTACAGGTTTGCCTATTAAATTGTCAACTTAGGACAAGCTCATCAAGATGGACTGGGGATAAGTTGTTTGATAAACCTCTATACTTAAATCAGTGAGCAGTAGACATTTTATGATTTTGACTGTGTAAGCTTGAATATCAAAAATTGCCACAATTGGTATTGTTTTCCATTAACGCAATGAAACTGCTCACTGATAACTGATAACTGAGTAACCAATAAGTCCATGTCATCTCCAACAAGTTTACTGATTCGCCAAGCACACTTGATTCTACCCAATGGTGAGTTCATGATTGGGGATGTGCTGACGCGTGGGGGAAAAATAGTCGAGGTAGCGTCAAAAATAGCTAATGCTACACCAACTCAAGAAATTGACGCACAAGGCTTAACTTTGTTGCCTGGAGTAATTGACCCCCAGGTGCATTTCCGCGAACCAGGACTAGAGTATAAGGAAGACCTGTTTACTGCCAGTTGTGCTTGTGCTAAAGGGGGTGTCACCTCCTTTCTGGAAATGCCGAATACAAGACCTTTGACTACTAGCCAGTCAGCTTTGGATGACAAACTACAAAGGGCTGCCAATAAGTGCTTAGTTAATTATGGCTTTTTTATTGGGGCTACGGCAGAGAATTTAACAGAATTGCTTTCAGCCCAGCCGACACCGGGAATTAAGATTTTTATGGGGTCGATGCACGGTGAGTTGTTGGTTGACCAGGAAACTGTGTTGGAGAGTATTTTTGCTCAAGGCAGCCGGTTAATTGCTGTTCATGCGGAAGACCAGGAGAGAATTAAACAACGACGACAGGAGTTTGCTGGTATTCATGATCCGGCTGTTCATTCCCAAATTCAAGATAATCAAGCTGCTTTGAATGCGACGCAGTTAGCATTAAAGCTTTCTAAAAAATATCAACGCCGGTTACATATTCTGCATATGTCAACAGCGGAAGAAGCTGAGTTACTGCGTGAGGAGAAACCAAGTTGGGTGACAGCGGAGGTGACACCACAGCATTTGTTGTTAAATACCAGTGCTTATGAAACTATTGGCACATTAGCGCAGATGAATCCACCGTTGCGATCGCCCCATGATAATGAAGTGCTTTGGCAAGCTTTACGAGATGGTGTCATTGATTTTATCGCTACCGACCACGCACCACATACTCTAGAAGAAAAAGGACAAATTTACCCGAACACCCCTTCAGGTATGCCTGGTGTCGAAACTTCCCTACCTTTAATGTTAACTGCCGCAATGGAGGGAAAATGCACTGTTTCCCAGGTTGTGAAATGGATGTCTAAGGCAGTGGCTACCGCTTATGGTATTCCTAACAAGGGAGAAATTACTCCTGGTTACGATGCGGATTTGGTTTTAGTAGATTTAAATACCTACAAACCTGTAAAGCGGGAAGAAGTTGTAAGTAAATGTGGTTGGAATTCCTTTGAAGGTTGGAATTTAACTGGCTGGCCTGTAACAACCATTGTCGGTGGCGAAATTGTCTATGACAAAGGGCAGATAAATACGGAAATTCGCGGACAAGCTTTAACGTTCTTGTAAAAAATCTAGCGTACAATTCACAGTAATAATATCTGCTTGCCGAGTGCCAGATTCACCATAAGTTAAACATACTTTGAAATAACTATCTGGTAGATATGGCATTCTTTCTGACCATTCAATAGCGACAATTCCCGGTATAATTTCCATCCCTTCCCAGTAACTTTCTAAATTCAAGCCGCTTACTTCTTGAGGTTCTAAACGATACAAATCTAGATGGTAAAGGGGGATGCGTCCTTCTGTGTATTCATTAATCAGGGTAAAAGTAGGACTAACGATAGAGTCAGTGATACCTAAACCCTGACCAATTCCTTGAACCAAGGTAGTTTTACCAGCACCCAAATCACCTTCTAGTAAAATCACACTGCCAGCAGTCAGGTTTTGACCCAGGGTAATACCTAATTGCTGTGTTGCTTTTGTATCAGGAAGGAAAATTTTAGTCATTAGTCATTAGTCATTGGTCATTAGTCATTGGTCATTGGTCATTGGTCATTGGTCATTGGTCTTCTCCCCTTGCTCCCCCTGCTCCCCCTGCTTCCCAGTCCCCAGTCCCCATTACTTCCCATGATGCGCTCCACTGTACCATTTCAATAATACCTTAGCTAGTTTTTGTGGGTCGTGGCGGACAAAACCGGTTTCATCTTCATATAAGATATTAGAGGGAACTATTCGCCGTCCTAGCTTAATAACGGCTTCTCGGTCCAAGAAAACGGGATGGGAATTTTGTTGAGCGTAGCGAATGAGGGCTTGGGCTGATGGGGTTTTTTTATGTACTAATACAGCATCAAACAGCTTTCTGTCACCGCAAGCTTTATCAATGGCTTGGATGTGTTCAGCAACGGTATATCCTTCTGTTTCTCCGGGTTGGGTCATAATATTGCAGATATAGATTCGGGGTACTTCTGTAGCTGCGATCGCATCGGCAATTTCTGGAACTAACAAATTAGGTATTAAACTAGTATACAGACTGCCAGGACCAATAATAATGTAATCAGCTTCTTTAATTGCCTTAATCGCTGCGGGTAAAGCCGGAGGATTTTCGGGAATACAGCCAATTTTAGTAATTTTCCCCCCTGCTTTGGGAATACTAGACTCACCCTCAATGCGGCGGCCATCTGTTAATTCTGCCCAGAGACGAACATCACTAAGGGTTGCGGGTAAAACCTGTCCTCTGACAGCTAGGACTTTGGAACTAGCAGCAACTGCCCTTTCTAAGTCTCCAGTAATATCAGTCATGGCAGTTAAAAACAAATTACCAAAACTGTGACCTGTCAAACCGTCACCAGCGCGAAAACGATATTGAAACAATTCTGTTAATAACTTTTCTTCATCAGCTAATGCAGCCAAACAGTTGCGAATATCCCCAGGAGGTAAAACGCCAAATTCCTGACGCAACCTGCCAGAAGAACCACCATCATCAGCCACTGTCACAATAGCAGTAATATTAGCACTATAGGTTTTTAAGCCTCTGAGTAAAGTAGAAAGTCCCGTACCGCCACCAATGACGACAATTTTGGGACCACGGTACAAACGGCGATATGCCAGGAGAACATCTATTAGTTCTTCCTCATCACCTTGGGGTCTTAAGACTTCAGTAATAGAACCGACAGTGCGAGATTGTCCCCACAGTAACAACAGTACACCAAACAGTAATACCAACGGTCCGCTGATATAGTTGGGTAAGATGTCAGTAAGGAAACCCAGTAAACCGCGCAGAAACTCTAATATCCAAAAAATTGGGGTTAGCTTAATCCAAATAGCCAACCCCAAACTTGCCAACAAAACACCCCCAATGCTGACAAAGAACCAGCGTTTTACTGATATTCCAGGGGATAACCACTTAAACCACTGGTTTACCCGATGGGAAGTGCGGCTGTGTGACTCAAGTTGTATGGCGTTGAGGGCTTGTCTGAGAAAAGCGATGGACATACCTAATAGGGAACTGTGGTACAAACAATGTTTAACAGAAAATGTACATGAACGGGGACTGGGGACTGGGGACCCTTGACTGGGGGATAATAACAACTGACGGCTCGGTAATTGGGTAATTGGGTAATTGGTAATTGGTGATTGGTAAAAATCTTTTCCCCCTGCTCCCTGCCTCCTGCCTCCTGCCTTCTGCCTCTGAAAGTGCTTATTTCTTCATAATTGGCGATCGCTAACCGGAAAGTGCAGATTAAGTATAGTAGGAGTCGGGTGTTAGAAGTGGAGAATCAAAGTTAATTTGCTAGAAATTTCGAGAAAACTAGCCAAAATTTTATGGAAAAACGAATTTTAGGATTAGATCCGGGTTTAGCTATTGTGGGTTTTGGGGCGATCGCATGGAGTCAAAGTCAAGGTAAAGTACAAGATACAACGGTAAAGATGCTGGATTTTGGAGTAATTCGCACTTCTTCGGATATGGAAATGAGTCAGCGACTATCTACGTTGTTTGACGATTTACATACGCTCATGGATGAGTTCCAACCTGATTTAGTAGCTATTGAAAAATTATTCTTTTATCGTATGGCAAACACTATTTTAGTGGCACAGGCTAGGGGCGTATTAATGTTGGTTTTGGGACAGCGCAAACTTCCTTATATGGAATTTGCCCCTCCGCAAATCAAGCAAGCTTTAACCAGTTATGGGAAAGCAGATAAGGCAGAAGTGCAGGAAGCGGTAATGCGGGAGTTAGATTTAGAGGAAATTCCTAAGCCTGATGATGCGGCAGATGCTTTAGCGGTAGCGTTGACGGCTTCGTTTCAGTTATAAGTATACAATTGGTACTAAAAAGTAAAGTAGTGGTGAGGGTAGAATTACAATAGATATCTGCTACTTTTCAAACATCCTCTAAATATTACCTCTATGAATTCTCCTGCAAAACCCCCCAAATTACCCACCCAAGCTATAGCGGCTAAAATCTTCCACTCTCTTAATATTATTAGCCTGTTTTTAATGATTACCAGCGGATTGCAAATTTACAATGCTAATCCTGTTTTTGGTGGCCGTGCAGGTTTACATATTCCCCCTATTTTCACTTTAGGCGCTTGGTTAGCAGGAGGTAGACACTGGCATTTTGCAGCTATGTGGCTATTTTCTCTCAATCTTTTATTTTATGGAATTTATATTTTCATTACCCGACGTTGGCGACATAGATTTGTGGGAAGCAACGACATTAAAGCATTACAAAAAACGCCAAATCCCCAACGTTTAACCTATGCTTGGCATCGAATTATTTACACAGCTATTATTCCCATATTATTGTTAGCCATATTAACAGGAATAGGAATGTACAAACCTGCTCAATTTCCCTGGATAGTGGATATGTTTGGAGATTGGCAAGCATTAAGAATTGTGCATTTTGCTTCTGTGCCATTAGTGGTATTATTTGTAATAATTCATTGGCGTTTAGGACAAAAAGCAGGAGGAGAAAAACTCATAGAATCAATGTTTTGGTAACTCAAAAAATACCCTTATCTAACTTTCTTCACTCTGCGTTCTCTGCGCCTCTGCGGTTAATAAAAAAAGCAAAAACTAGAATCAAACCCGTGAAAAACACCAACAAAAAACAACTAATTTATATCCCTAAACCCCAACTAACACGCCGTAAATTCTTACAAATATCAGGAATTTCCAGCATAGGTGGTTTACTTAGTGGTTGTGGTACACCAGCATTAGAAGACTTAGTAGGTAAACTTTCAGAACCACTAAATCAAAAAGTTGAAGAACTAATTTTTCAACCCCAAAAACTTGTCCCCGAATTTGCTGTAAGTGAAATTCAACCAGAAGCTTTAATCATTAATAGTTTCCGTGGTATACCAATTATTGATGTTGATAAATTTCGGTTAATTATTGATGGTGAAGTAAATAATCCCCTGAGTTTAAGTATGGCAGAAATTCAAACTTTACCTTTAAATTCTATGATTATTCGTCATGTTTGTGTTGAAGGTTGGGCTGCAATTGTCCAATGGGGAGGTATTCGTTTACGAGATTTAATCGCTTTAGCTCAACCCCAGGAAAATGTTAAGTATGCTTATTTTAAATCAGCAGATGGTTATTATGAAAGTTGGGATTTAGCATCAGCTACCCATCCCCAAACTTTGTTAGCTTATCAAAAAAATGGGGAAAAATTGCCCGTTGAAAATGGCGCACCTTTGCGTTTGGCTTCACCAGTTAAATTAGGTTATAAACAAAGTAAATGGGTAACGCGAATTATTTTAACTAGTCATTTATCAGCTTTTAAAGGTTATTGGGAAGATCAGGGTTATGAATGGTTTGCGGGGTTGTAAATATTTTACAATTACCGAAATAATAAACCTTGTTCTTGCTTTGCGACTTTGCTCGAATCTCAATTCATCTCCATGACACCGAATAAAATTTATTAGGAAATTTACAATGAACTTTTTTGATAAATTAAATCAGAATATTTCCCAAAATCAAAGTTTACTATTTGTGGGACTTGATCCGAATCCTGAAATGATTCCTAACCGTTATCAATCATCTGATTTAATGATAGGTTTGGAAAATTGGCTGCAATTTATGATTGCTGAAACGGTTGATTTTGTTTGTGCTTACAAACCAACTTTGGGATTTTATGAAGCTTTAGGTGTTCGTGGTTTAGAGCTTTTAATCAAAACATTAAATTCTATTCCTAAACATATTCCGATTATTTTAGATGCTAAACATGGTGATTTAAATACTAGCAGTATTTTTGCCCATACAGTATTTACAGAATGGCAGGTAGACGCTGTTACTCTTAGTCCTTATACTGGTCAGGATCATGTTGCACCTTTTTTAGTGTATCCTGATCAAGCAGTATTTGTTTTGTGTTGTACTTCTAATCCTGGTGCTGCGATTTTACAGCAATATCCTAATAATAATTCGCCTCTTTATTTACAGGTCGTACAGGAATCAAAAAACTGGGGTACTCCTGAACAATTATTTTTAGAAGTGGGAACTACAAATGCAGAAGTTTTAAAATCTGTTCGTTCAATTGCACCGGAAAGAATTATTATGGTGCGGAGTATTTGGGCTGGTGATGGAAACCTAAAACCAATTTTAGCATCAGGTTTAAATAATAATGGGGATGGTTTGTTAATTCCTGTTCCTCAAGATATCTTAGGAAGTTCAAATTTATCACAGGAAATTCAATCCTTACGCACAGAAATTAATCATTTTAGAAGTGAATTTATTCATGATGCTTCTAGTTGTGATGTCTGGTTTCCTGATATTAATGTTAAAGATAAACACCCGCATCAAGATTTGATTGTACAACTTTTTGATATTGGTTGTATTATGTTTGGTGAATTTGTCCAAGCTTCTGGTGCGACTTTTCCTTATTATATTGATTTGCGGAAAATTATTTCTAATCCGCAAGTTTTTAATCAGGTTCTGAGTGCTTATGAGGAAATTTTAAAAGGTCTGACGTTTGAGAGGTTGGCTGGTATTCCTTACGGTTCTTTACCTACTGCTACTGGTTTATCTTTGCGTTTACATTGTCCGATGATTTTTCCTCGTAAGGAAGTGAAAGCACATGGTACACGCAAGGTAATTGAAGGTAATTTTCATCCTGGGGAAACGGTTGCGGTGGTTGATGATATTCTCATCAGTGGTAAAAGTGTGATGGAAGGAGCAGAAAAAATCAAATCAGTGGGATTAAAAGTTAATGATATTGTGGTTTTTATTGACCATGAACAAGGTGTAAAAAATAGGTTAAAGACTCAAGGTTATAATGCTTATTCTGTTTTAACTATTTCGGAAATTGTCAATACTCTGCACGAAGTAGGAAGAATAAATGATGAGCAATTTTTAGCTTTTCAGGAGAGTTAGTTTTTCGGTAAATTACAACACCCAGATCCCTGACTTCTGACATGAATTTATAGTATATTGACAATGTTTAAAAAGAAGTTGGGATCTTATTCTCAATTCCCTGCCTAAATTCTTATATATGTGAACAGAAAAACTTATAGGTTATTTTTGGAGATTTTTAGGAAAAACGTAGTTATTGTTACATACAATCACAAAAACGATGGTTAACATTAGAAAAATCTTGTACTGGAAGAAAGCATTTTGAGAACAACCTTTTTGTTCTGTGTTTATCTTCTTATCTTGCGGAGAACCGCATATAGGAGTCTATCTTCTTTTTGAAATTTACCTGAGTTTAATAATATCAAATTCCTCTGGTCTAATCTTTTAGACTCATAATTTCTCTCACAAGAATGAGGCAGGTATTCACAAATTCCTGTCATGATGCAACATAAGCTAAACGCAAAGGAGTTTACCATGCAGCGACAAATGTGCTGGTTATCTAAGTCTAGCGGCGATGGCGAGAAAATTCTACATTTGCAGATTTCTCCTGGTCAACCTTGGCGGCCTTATACGGCGTTTCCTCAATTTTCAGTTCCAGATTATCAAATACCCGGTGGGTCTAAGGGTTGGGCAACTTATCAAAAACTCCTGAAAGCTGGTTGGAGCTTAGTTCCTAGCGCACGGGCAAATGAGTTTAGCAATGATTTGGCAGAGTCAAACGTGCAGCATTAATAACCTTTGGCTAAACCTTCACCACGGGGATCTGCGGCTCCTTCTAAGGTATCATTTCCTGTAACAGCAATTGCATTGGCATTACCCCAAGGTGCGGTTTCTCTGATTTTCTGTCCCCGACTGCGTAAGTCTTGCAAGGTTAACGCATCTAAACCCCATACTTCCACTCGCAACACATCGGGTAGCCACTGGTGATGTATGCGTGGGACAGATACGGCTGCACCAACATCCATTTTGTATTCCAAAACATTCAGTATTATTTGCAATACTTGGGTGATGATGGTGCTACCTCCGGGAGAACCGACGGCTAAATGCAAGCGGTTGTTTTCGGTGACATTGCACCAGGAATTACTTTACCATTAGCATCTAATAGTGGACTGGGGAATTGTAAAATTATTTAGTCATCTTTAGATGACTTTAGCTATTAGCAAGGAAATTTATTTCCTTGCGGGTTATTGGCAAAATCTAAAAATACAGAACAAAATTAATTAGAAATTACGAATTACAAATCATTAGCGACTCACAAAAACAAACCCCCGTGTCTTTCCAGAACTTGAATCACCTGTATTCATCGCTTTATATAAATCAGCAGCTTTCACCCAAACAGGTGGATATTTATAACGGGAAACATCGAGAATCAAAAATCTATCTGTCGCCTCATTATATGCTGCCAAAGGCGAAATATGACCGCCTCTTTCCTGTCCTATTTCTTTACGTAAATAGTTAACTAAAACAAAATTACCTGGTTGCTTTAAATTCTCTATTGCTAATTTTCTAAACTCTTGTAAATTACTGTCACCAGCATGATAAACTTTGATTTTTACACCATCATAACTTGCTAATAATCCTCCTAACTGTTGTAAACTCATTCCACTACGAGCAACTTTTTCTTGTGTGATAACTTGTTGCGTTTTTGGATTATTAAAAAAGTTATCTTGAGTAAATAGTTTAAATTCTCTATACTCTGGGGTTTCTGGTGCAGGAATTTTTAAACTGTTTAAAACCATCACAATACTTGCAACTCCACAATAAGCAAGATTATCTTGAGTGACAAACTGCATACTTAAAGGAAAAAAATCATCTTTTGATTTACTACTAATTAATAATGTTTCGCCTTCAGGAGTATCAAAACCAATTAAATTAGATGCCAGAGGTAATGTTTGAGCAATGACATTTCCAGCAGCTAATGACAACCCTATAATTAAAGTTTGAACAAGGATTTTGAGATGATTTTTGTGGTTCATTTTTAAATCAAAACGGTTATATGCGTTTTTTGGTAGAATTGTACAATGATAGATTAGTTAATATTTTTTCATGGTTGGGCATTACTATATAGTATATATTCTAAATTTAGAGTTATTCAAGACTCAGAAATAAAATAAATAAAAATTTTCCAGAGATATTCAGAATGCACCAATTTTTGCTGAAAAAAGTTTTGTTGTCTACCAGTTTCTTGGTTTTCATTTTTCAATCAATACAACATTTATCAGAAAAATATCAAAAAATACCTACGCCCTTAGTAGAGCGAGCTAAAATTGAACAGTGGGTAATTTTTGCCAATGCTACCCTAGCACCAGCTTTGTTTATAGCAGAAAAACGTGAAAAGGAAATACCAGTTTTACTCACTGCACTGAATCAAATTTTGCAACAACAACAATTTGTATTAGGTAAGAAACTGACTGCTGGAGATATTGCTGTTGCTTACTATTTGTATGCTGCAAAAATACTTTTATCGGTCAATTATAATCAATATCCTGGGATTGTTTCATATCTTGATCAAATATCAGCAAGGGAGCATCCCAATTTTGAAAAAATAACCGCAGCAACACCAAAAACTCTCTAAAAATCTCTTACCTTCGTGTTCTTCGTACCTTCGTGGTTCGTTCATTTCACGTCTTGACCTCAAGCAAAAAATAAACTTACACATTTGGGATGCTCCCATCAGCAAGACCAGCATTTAAAAATACTGTAGGCAAGCGGTAATTTGCATTTTAGTTTATAGATCCCTAACTTCTTTGAGAAGTCGGGGATCTAGGTCAAGTTTATGTTATGATACCAACTAAGTTGGAATTGTACAAACTATGGCACAGGACTTATCACCCCTCTGGATATCGTTAAAAACCTCATTTTTAGCGACGTTCATCACCTTTTTTTTAGGTATCGCTGCTGCTTATTGGATGTTGGAATATCGAGGTAAAGGGAAATCTATCATTGAGGGAATATTCGTTGCACCGTTGATTTTGCCACCTACAGTTGTCGGTTTTTTACTGCTGCTATTTTTTGGTAAAAATGGTCCTGCTGGTAAATTATTAGAACCTTTTAACCTAACAATTGTATTTACTTGGTATGGTGCTGCTATAGCTGCAACTGTGGTTTCTTTCCCATTAATGTATAAAACTGCATTGGGGGCTTTTGAACAAATTGATAGTAATTTATTGCGAGTTGCCAGAACTTTAGGTGCAAAGGAATTTACAATATTTTGGCGGGTGAGTTTACCTTTAGCTTTTCCTGGTATTTTAGCAGGTGCAACTTTAGCTTTTGCTCGTGCTTTGGGTGAGTTTGGTGCAACTTTGATGTTAGCCGGTAACATTCCTGGACAAACGCAGAATATACCGATGGCGATATATTTTGCTGTCGAAGCTGGGGATATTAAAGAAGCTTGGTTTTGGGCAATTGTTATTGTGTCAATTTCTTTAACAGGAATAATTTTAACTAACTTCTGGCAAGAAAGCAAGCATAAATTTAGACGCAAAAATCAACCAGAAGTTCAACGAATAAAACCAGAAAATCAATCTTTTTCTTCACCTACCAATTCTTCTACATCTGGCTTATTTATAGATATTGAAAAAAAACTATCAAGTTTTCATCTGCAAATTGCCTTTACTACAGATAATCAACCTTTGGGATTATTGGGAAGTTCTGGTGCAGGTAAAAGTATGATTCTTCGTTGTTTGGCAGGTATAGAAACACCAACCAAAGGAAGAATAGTATTAAATAATAGAGTTTTATTTGACTCAGAAAAAGAAATTAATGTTCCTGTACGTGAGCGAAAAATAGGGTTTCTATTTCAGAATTATGCTTTATTTCCCCATCTAACTGTCGCGCAAAATATCGCTTTTGGTTTACCCAAAGAATTATCAAATGGAAATATCAAATTAGAGATAGAAAAACAATTAATAGCCATGCACTTAGAGGGTTTAGGAAATCGCTATCCGCACCAACTTTCAGGAGGTCAACAACAACGAGTAGCTTTAGCTAGGGCTTTAGCAAGTCAACCAGAAGCTTTACTTTTAGATGAGCCATTTTCTGCCCTTGATACACACTTGCGAAGTCAGTTAGAACAACAAATGACAGAGACTTTAGCTGAATATTCTGGTGTGACTTTATTTGTTACTCATAATATGGAAGAAGCCTATAGGTTGTGTCCTAATTTATTAGTATTGGAACATGGAAAAGAAGCTCATCATGGTTCTAAATATGAGATTTTCCAACATCCTGCAACTATGAATGTTGCCAAAATAACGGGTTGTAAAAACTTTTCTCGTGCTGCTTTTATATCATCTCAAAAAGTAGAAGCAAGTGATTGGGTTTGTACTCTGGAAGTTGTAGAATCAATTCCAAATCAATTATCTCACATTGGTATTCGCGCTCATCAAATTAGTTTTAGCAAAGACCCAAATCAAGAAAATACTTTTCCTTGTTGGTTAGTCAGAACTAGCGAAACACCGCACCGCATGACCTTATTTTTAAAATTACATTCTCCTGCTAATAATCATCATGATTATCACCTGCAAGCGGAAGTTTATAAGGAAAAATGGGTGACAATTAAAGACAAACCTTTTCCTTGGTATGTACATCTAGATCCTGTGCGGTTGATGTTAATGGAATAGTCAGATTTTGAATTTTGGATTTTGGATTTTATTTTTTCAGCAACAAATAAAATAACTGTCCATCGCTGACTGTCACCCCAGCGCGATCGCCAGCAATATCTCCCGTTCCTAAATAATAATCTACTCTACCTGGTCCTTTTATTGCTCCTCCTGTATCTTGATCTAAAACAAAACGGCTCACTGTTCTATGTTCTAATTTACCATTATTAACAAAAGGAAAAGGTGCGCGAATTAAAGCTAAAGCACCAGGCGGCATTAAAGATTTATCAGTAGCTATAGAACGTTCTGGAGTGAGTGGTACACCAACAGAACCGTGTGCCGATCTACCGTAGGTTTCTCTAAAAAAGACAAAGCTATTATTTCTCGGTAAATAAACATTTAAATCTTGAGGATTTTTTTGGAAATACTCAAAAATTGTCGGCATGGTTACGCCATTTTCTGGTAATTTTCCTGCCTCTACTAATGTGCGACCTAAACTTTTATAATTATGGGCTGTATTCCCAGCATATCCTATACTTGTGACTGTTCCATCTGTTAATTTTAATCTGGCAGAACCTTGAATTTGAATAATATAAGGTTCAAATCTGTCTCTAAACCAAAATAATTCTAAACCTTTTAATTTACCTTGAGAACCTTGTAAACCATCTGCACCTTCTAATTGTAATCGGGTGGGATGAGGTCTAGTCCAAGATCCTAAATCTGGTGGTAGGCGATAAACAGGATATTTAAATTCTTTGGTCGGTTTTCTACTCGCTAAATATAATGGTTCATAATAGGCAGTAAATAAAACTGTACCTTGACTATCTCTGCCGATAGATTGATAATAAATAAACTCTTTTTCAATCGCTGCTTGTAATTCTTGAGGCGACTTAGTTGATAATACTAATTGTCGGAATCTTTGCAAACTACGATAAACCCTATCTCTGGTAATTCCAGGGATTTTATACCTTTGATAAGCAGCCGCAGCGCGACCTGTTCTTAAATATCTTAAACTCTGATCAATAGATTTTAGTAACGCTTTTTTATCTGCTATTTTTTCCTGTTCACCACCATAAATTCTTGCATCTAAACACGAAGCATCATTTTCACAACAACCAACTGGTAATCTTTGCACAAGTACAGGTAACTTTTTGGCATTTTCAGTTTTTCCAGATGTGGGTAAATTCCACTTAGTTACTTGACATTCTGGAGGAATACTATCTTTATTTTTTATTGCTGGCATTTCCAGGAAAAAAATCGTCAAAAAAAATGGTAAGCTAATAGTCGTGTTCAATATCTTTTTCATGAAATTAATCTATTTTTTCAATTTCTGATTTTACAATTATTCTGAATCCTGATTCCTGACTCCTAAATCCTAAATCCTGAAATTTACTCATTCATATTATGGTATGTAGCAACAGCAGAAGGAGAAATACGATTCAAATAACGGAAAATCCAATATTTGAAAATTGTATCTAAAATCACGGGAAATGTAGCAATGAATAAGAAAATAAAATCACGATTTGCTGGTAAACCCCAATGACGTGATAAACCTTCCAGAATTACTTCCCAACCGTGGGGAGAGTGGAAGCCGACAAAGACATCAGTGAATAATATAATAATAAATGCTTTGGCACTATCACTCAATCCATATACTACATGATCAAAGAAATCTTTGAGAACAGAGATAGAAGACTTGCTGATAATTAAAAGCCAGATAAAAGCGACTACAGAAAAGATATCTGCAAATACATTTTTAATAGCGTTAGCACTTTCACGCCGAAACTCCTCTGCTACCTCCTGTGCTTTTTCCTGCATTTGGATTTCTAAAGCTTCAGATGACAGCAGAGGTGCATCACTAATCATGTTTTCAAACTTGATTCTTTCTTCAAATCTTTGCAGTTCTACCAATGCTTCTTCTTCCATTTCTTCGTTAATAAAAATCTCCTGCGTTTCTGAATTTCTAAAATTCTCAACTAACGGACCTACTACCACAGCCTTAGCTATTTGATGGGTCAGAAGGGGAATAATTATTAATAGTAAAATAAATCGAACCGAAATAATTGTAATTCTTTGATTCTGGCGAAAATTCTGTACTACTTCTTTTTCAGAACTGGGATCTAATTCCGCTTGTAGACGAGTAATAGTTGTTAAAATTGACCGAGGTAAAACCCCTGTAGAATCTGTCTTGCGTTTTGGTTTAATCTCGTGGTTTTTAACTGATATTTTTGGTGTATTTGGTTGCCTAATATCTTGATTTTCTGCTACAATTATAGATGGATTAACTCTATTGATAGCACTGGTTTCTAAATTATCATTTGTATATTTACCAATGACTTGATCGATAAATTCTAACTTTTGTAAAACTAACGCAGCACTAGGATATTCTATACCTGCTTTAGCTGCTGCTTTTTGCTTAGATTCATTGGAAAACCAACGGCTGGCTTTAAACTCTGTCAACCGCATCCGCACATTTTTTAATAATTTCTTTAAATCTGCTTGAAAATAATCCATGACACTACTACTGTACATAGCAGCATCAAGGCTGATTTTATTACCATTAAAATGATTATCTTCGATTTCCTTAATCTTTAATGCTGATTTATAAGCTTCCTCCAAAGAACGTTCTGGAGTCAGTAAGTACCATCTGTAAGCAGACAGTAGAAAAGAGTATATTTTTTGACTAAACACAGGGTTTTTCATCCTCAATGATCATCTCAACATGATTTGGTGGTTCTTAAACTTAAGTTAACGCAGAAATTATACTAACAAAATTATAAGGAGTATATTTGTGGTTTCTGATTCTATTTGGATTGTTGGTACTAGTCGCAGCGGTAAGACTACTCGTTTAGCCGAACATTTTTGTGATTGGGTTCATAAAAATGGCAACCAACATATAGACTCATTTTATACGAAAAATCAAAACAATAAAAAAGCTAACAATATAATTAAAAGCTCAAATCTTCTGCAAACAGAACCAGGAGTTTTAGTTTTAGCATCTAATGATGATAATCGCCGATCATTAAACGATAAAATTGTCACTTTGACTGAAGGAAAATACCCAATTCGGGCTAAGACAACTTTGGGATTTATTCAGGATGAAGTTATTTTATTTTGGCCGTTATTAGTTGAATCTTTACAAATTAAAGCACAATTTCCGGTGAGATTGCGCCCAGAAACTGAGCAAGAATTAGCTACAAAACTTTGGGATAATCGGTTAGATGCGGAAACTTTGCGACGTGCAGGAGTGAATGAATATCGGTTAGTAAGGCGGATATTAGACTTATGGCAACTAGCAGCTTATAGTGGTACAGCTTGTGAAGATATTGATAAGATTTTGCAAACAGGGTTACAGGAAAATGGCAGTAATTTAGAACCAGAATTTTTAGTTTCTTTGTTATTAAATTGGCGTAATTGGTGTTTAGAAAGGGGACTATTAACTTATGGATTGATTACCGAACTTTATCACCAACATTTATTAACTAATACTGATTATCAACAACGTTTAAAACAACGTTATCAGATGATAATAGCTGATGATGTAGATGATTATCCTGCGATAGCTTCTTACTTATTTGAGTTTCTATTAGATGCGGGTGCGGTGGGAGTATTTAGTTATAATCCTCATGGGAGTGTGCGTTGGGGTTTGGGTGCAGATCCTCAATATTTAGAAAGATTAGCAAAGCGTTGTCAGGTAGAAAATTTAGTTAGTTTTAAAGTAGATAGTTTAGCTGCTCAACTGGCTAAACCGATGATAGAATTAGTCACTGAACCAATGATGATGTTGAGTTTACCCAAGTCGGTAAAGTGTATTCAAACAGCTTCCCGCGCTCAACTTTTGCGGCAAACAACAGCAGTAATAATTGATGGAATTAAAACAGGAAAAGTAGAACCGGAAGAAATAGCAATTATCGCTCCTGGGTTGGATGCGATCGCACGTTATACGTTTATAGAAATATTAACCAAGCAAAATATTCAGGTAGAATCTCTCAATGATCAACGTCCTTTAATTAGTTCACCTGCTGTTAGAGCATTACTCACCTTACTCACCCTAGTTTATCCTGGTTTGGGGCGATTAGTAGACCGGGATGAAGTAGCAGAAATGTTAGTTATTTTGGGTCAGAATAACACCAATGATGGAGAAAAAATTGATCCGGTGCGTGCTGGGTTAATAGCAGATCATTGTTTTGTACCCCATCCAGATCATCCACATTTGTTAGCAGTAAAAACCTTTGAACGTTGGGATAGAATCGGCTATACAGCAGCTAAAGCTTATGGTGAGATATTAGAGTGGATTGAAAAACAGCGTTCAGAATTTCAACAAACTCTTCTCCCTACACCAATTTTTCTCCTCTACAAAGCAATTCAAAACTTCTTGTGTAAAGATCATAATCCACCATTTCAAACATTAGCAGCATTACGAGAATTATTAGAAACGGCTCAACATTATTGGGAAATAGATACGAGGTTAAGACAAACAGATTCCATCTTACTTTCAGTTCACACTCAACAAACTCTCACCACCACCATTGCCGAATTTATTCAACTATTGCGACGTGGGACAATTACCGCTAACCCCTATCCTATTCGTCCTATTGGTAATGCTAAAAAAGCCGTTACTTTAGCTACCGTTTTCCAATATCGTGCGAGTCATAGATATCACAAATGGCATTTTTGGCTGGATGCGGGTTCACCCCTTTGGGCTAAAGGTGGTGCAGCCACTTTATTTGGTGCTACTTTATTTCTACAGGATAGGTTAGGAAAACCTTGGACAGCAGCAGATGAAGAAGAAGCAGAAACGCAACGATTACGCCGGATTATAGCAGATTTACTGGGTCGTGTTTCTCAAAGAGTGTATTTATGTCACAGTGATTTAGCTGTAAATGGACAAGAACAATTAGGTCCATTATTAAATTTAGTTCATTCCTGTGATGTGATAGAAAATTAGTACAAGATGTCAAGAATAATTGAACGCAGATGGACGCAGATAAACGCAGATGAAACTAAAATCTTTACAATATATAAAGTACAGTCTTCATTCATAAAATTCATCAAAAACAATGGGATTATTCGGATTTGGTAAAAAACTGGACATACCTACACCTGAACAAGCACTGCCAGGACGCAAAGAAAAAATGCCAGTACCTGCAAAACACTATGTCAACAAAAACCCCCTCCAACCTCCGTTTCCTCATGGTATGGAAACTGCAATGTTTGGTTTAGGTTGTTTTTGGGGTGCAGAACGCAAATTTTGGCAACAAAACGGAGTTTATACCACTGCGGTAGGTTATGCGGCTGGTTACACACCCAACCCCACCTACAGGGAAGTATGCACTGGCATGACTGGTCATAATGAAGTAGTATTAGTGGTGTTTGATCCCCAAGTAATTACTTATTCCCAACTGCTAAAAGTCTTTTGGGAAAGCCACAACCCCACCCAGGGAATGCGTCAAGGTAATGATAGTGGGACTCAATACCGTTCTGGTATTTACGTGTATTCACCAACTCAAAAGCAACTAGCAGAAGCTTCACGGGATGCTTATCAACCAGCTTTGGAAAAAGCAGGGTATGGAAAAATTACCACAGAAATTTTAGATGCACCTGAGTTTTACTACGCTGAAGACTACCATCAGCAGTATTTAGCCAAAAATCCCGGTGGTTATTGCGGTTTAGGTGGTACTGATGTTGCTTGTCCTGTGGGTGTGTTTGAAAATGCCATTAATTAGAAACTAAAACAGTAGGTTGGGTTGACGCAAGGAAACCCAACATTAGTAGTTAACGAGATCATTAAAATGCGTGCATGAGATAAGCGAGAACTCCCATCCAAATCATAATACTTATAGGTGCGCCAATCATAATTCCGGCGATCGCCCAACCTCGTTGATGTTTTTTAAATTGTTCAATATTACGCCAGCGTCTACTTTTCCAAGCCCACTCATTACCATTAATTCCGAGAGAGATTGCCATTATAAAGCCAATTTGGGGGATAAAACATAGCAACCCATACCAAACATTATTAGGCCACATCCACAACCAAGGCATCAAAAATGCTCCCCAATTCCAACCTAAAATTTCTTCTGGTACTGGTGCATATTTATTAGATAAACCAC
>JBJOKS010000005.1:0-223648 GCA_046045965.1 Cyanobacteriota bacterium
GGCTTTTATAGCTTTAACCAGTCACCCTACAGCGCCACGTGGCAGGGTTTCACCCTAGAATGGTATCAAAAACTATTCACTGATACTCGCATTTTATCAGCTGTGAAAAACAGTTTACTTGTTGCCTTTAGTGCAGTTGCTGTTTCCGCTGTCTTAGGAACATTGATGGCTGTCGGCTTGGCACGTTATAATTTTCCTGGGAAAAAACTGTATCAGGGAATATCTTATTTACCATTATTAATTCCCGATATTGCGATCGCAGTTGCTACCCTAGTTTGTTTAGCAGCCTTCGCCATACCCTTGAGCATCTGGACAATTGTAGCAGCCCATATAGTTTTTTGTCTTGCCTACATTGCCCTAGTTGTATCTTCCCGACTCAATAACCTCAACCCCCACCTGGAAGAAGCCGCACTAGACTTAGGTGCAACCCATATTCAAGCTTTTATCAAAGTTGTCCTCCCCCAATTAATGCCAGGTATTATATCTGGTTGCTTGTTAGCTTTCGTCCTCAGTTTAGATGACTTTCTCATCTCCAGTTTCACTGCCGGTAGCGGTTCTAATACCCTACCAATGGAAATATTTAGCCGCATCAGAACGGGAGTTAAACCTGATATTAATGCCCTTAGCGTCATGTTAATTTCCATCACCGCCACCGTTGCAATTATAGGTGAATTAATTCGCACTTCTGGAGAAAAACAAAATAATTCTTAATTCGTTATGACTTTCCGTTATTAAAATTTTGGTGTGCAATCATAACATTATTAGCTTAGGCAAGTAGTCCAATTTTAGCATTTTTCTACATCCAACATCTCTTTTAACAGTCATCATTGAGACAGTTATACCTTGAGCATTCAGGTTAGCATTGTGGAGACTAAACAAGCTATATAAGCAATTTTATCAAGGGCGATCTATCCCACCCCATAACCTACTAGAGAAAAGCTGAAAAACAATAAACTTAGATGCTCGACCTCTTTCAGAAGTCGCGGATCTGAATGACTAAAAAAACAACAAAAATTATCACCTCAACACTTGACAAATTCTCCAATCTATTTTAATATTATAATGGAAATCTGTGCGCCCATATATATACCCTTATTTATTCCCACTGATAACTGATAAATGATAACTAATAACTAATTAAATATTGGGGCTGACTTTGGACAAAATGCTCTCTTACTCTCTACCATGCAAATTTGTCAAAATCCCAATTGTTCAAACCCCTTCAACCCTAACTACAGTAAATTTTGCATCGTTTGCGGACATGGTAAATTTGGTGAAATGCTCAGAAACCGTTACCGTGTTTTGCGGTTATTAGGTGAAGGAGGGTTTAGCAAAACTTACGCAGCAGAAGACGTAGACAGACTCAACGCACCCTGCGTTATTAAGCAATTTTTCCCCCAAGTTCAGGGAACTGGACAACGTGCAAAAGCAGCCGAATTTTTCAAAGAAGAGGCTTTTAGATTATATGAACTAGGAGAAAATCATTCCCAAATTCCGCGATTATTAGCTTACTTTGAACAAGGTTCAAGTTTGTATCTTGTCCAGGAATTTATTATTGGTAAAACACTCTTAGAAGAAGTTCAAGAACAGGCTTATACTGAAGTAGAAGTGCGTCAACTGCTATTAGACTTATTACCAGTTCTCGATTTTATTCACCAAAAAAATGTGATCCATCGGGATATCAAACCAGAAAATATTATCCGTCGAAATGCAGATAAAAAACCTGTATTAATTGACTTTGGTGGTGCAAAACAAGTTACCCACACGAGTATCGCTAGACAAGCAACAGCTATTTATACTTTAGGTTATGCACCAACAGAACAAATGGCAGGTTTTGCTTGTCATGCGAGTGACTTATATGCTTTGGGTGTAACTTGTGTGCGGTTATTAACTCAAGATTTACCCATGCAACATACCTATGGACTTAAAGATCCTCTTTATGATCCTATGAATGCAAAATGGTTATGGGAAGAACGTTTACAACAGAAAGGTATTACTATTAGTGATGATCTCAAGAAAATCTTAGAACACTTACTGCAACATTTTCCTAGTGATAGATATCAGTCAGCAACAGAAGTTTTACAAGATTTAAAACTTGATTTAAAACCTGATTTAAAACCTGATTTAAAAATTGAATCATCACCCCCAGTAGAATTAAAAATTTCCCCCATTATTTCCCCCATTATCGAAACACCACAACCACCACAAAAACGAATCGTTTCCGTACCACCTTTGGAAACCTTTGATTTTAATATTATTATTGTAGATACGGGTGGGAGAGAAGTTAACCGCGACAGAGGTAACGCCAAATTCTTTGCAGAAGAATTGAATAAAAATGTCAATTTAGAAATGGTATTAATTCCTGATGGTAGTTTTCTGATGGGTTCACCCGACTGTGAAGGTAATGCAGAGGAATATCCTCAACATCAAGTCATAGTTGAACCTTTTTATATGGGGAAATATCCCATTACTCAAGCACAGTGGAAAGCAGCAGCAGCATTACCCAAAGTTACTCAAGATTTAAACCCCAACCCGGCAAAATTTAAAGGTGCAAATTTACCCATAGAAAACGTTTCTTGGTATGAAGCAATAGAATTTTGTTTGCGGTTGTCGTTGAAAACTGGTAGGAATTATCGTTTACCTAGTGAAGCAGAATGGGAATATGCTTGTCGTGCAGGAACTACCACATCTTTTCATTTTGGGGAGACTGTTGCTTCTGATTTAATTAACTGTAGTGGTAGTGAAACTTATGCAGTTGAACCCAAAAGTAATTTCTGCAATACCACAACAGATGTGGGTAGTTTTGATGTAGCCAATGCCTTTGGGTTGTATGATATGCACGGGTTAGTTTGGGAATGGTGTGCTGATCCTTGGCATAATAATTATCATGGCGCACCCACGGATGGTAGTGTGTGGGATATTGGTGGTGATATCCATCGTCGGGTTTTGCGTGGTGGTGCTTGGAATTTCAGCGCGGAACTTTGTCGTAGTGCTAGTCGCAGTTGGAATGAAGCGGAAGGTGGTTTAAGGATGTCAGGTTTTCGGGTGGTTTTTTCTGCACAGGAATGAGTTTCGCGCAAAGAGGAGTATGGGGGATTGACAATTGATTTTAAATTTGTTATCATGAAATTGATAAGGAAGAACTATTTAAAAATAAAGCTGTTTTACCTTGGTTTTCATCAAACAGCGATCGCTAAACAGCATTCAAAGAGGATTATTTTTGATATTTTTGATTGATATTTCAGTACGTCAAAGACAAGAACAAGATATTGATCAAGATGATCAGGAGTTGATTATGAAACTATCGGAAATATATCAACAACAATTAGAAGAGATTAAAAAACAAGAAAGACAAGAGGGAAGACAAGAGGGACGACAAGAAGGAAAGGAATAGACAGAGAAAGACGCGCTATGATTGAAAGCATCATTCAAGTGCGGTTTGGGGAAGTTGATTCAGAATTATCAACAATAATTAATTCGCTGATGACCATGACTAGAGAAGAATTTACTCCATTACTATTGCAATTATCGCGTGAGGATTTATTAGCAAGATTTTCACAATAAAATTAAAATTGCAAACAAGATATTCGGAATATTCAGAATCAAAAAGGGGTAAAGCACAATGCTAAACCCCTAAATTTTGATTTATTGTTCTAGGTTAATTACACCAACTTCAAATCAGGATACTCAGCAAACAAATCATCTGTAGTCAAAGTATCACCTTCGGCTTGGGGAGTCCACAGCACTTCAAGAGCTAAAAGTTGCTCACCAGGAAGACTACCAATTTGTCGCAAAGCTTGACGTAAATCATCCGCGCTGTTAATTTGGGGAATTTCCCATTTACCCAAGGTTGCAGCTAATAAGGTGACAATGATATATTCTCCAGGACCTTCACTAATTAAACGAGTAGGGTTATCCACATCACCTGGTAATTCTTTAGCCAAAACAGATTTTAGCTGATTGTTAACGTTAGAAAGAGTTTCTTCGCTAAATTTGCTGCGTTCTGCTAATGATAAACGGTTGAATTGAGATTCAGCAGCATTTAATTTTGCTTGTTGTGTACCACCACCAGCATAAACCCAATATTCAGGATGACGCAGTAAAGCTAGACTTGCTTCTTGTAAAATTTCGGCTTTACCTGCTGCGGTGTTGGTGTCAGCTTTTTCAGCTATTTGGTTGAGTTCGGTTTGTAAACCTCTAGCTTGCGCTAATAAACCAACTTGTAACCGGGTAACGGAAACAGTCGGGTTACTGTTATAACCTAAATCTTCAGTGTCTCCACTGCTGACACGGCGGAAAGTTTGGACTAAAAAGTTAGCGATCGCAAAGAATATCAAAATTGTGAACACACCACCAAAACCACCACCAATACCCCAAAAAGGAATTAGGAACGGAAAACCAAAACCACCACCGGGATAATAACCCCCACCCCCAGGAGGTGCGTAAGTCCGGGGTGTATAAGTGCGGCTAGAAGGCATTCTAAACGAACCCCCACCAATACGTCCACCACTGCGTGCGGCTAAAGCACCATCAGCGTTACCCAGTGCTAGAGTCAGCACCAGACCGAAGACAAAGGAAATTTTTAACAGGGGTTTCAGGATTGCTTGTATTTTTTTACGCATAATCATCTTTAGAAAAACAGTATTTTTAAGATTTTTCTCCTACTGCAAGGAGGTTGACAAGGTGAGAGATAATAGCTGTAAGCAGACTTGAAGAAATCCTCAGCTATAGCAGGGGTCAGGAGTCAGGAGTCAGAAGTAAAAGCCTGTTGTCGTGGAAGTTTCATGATCAATTGATGTCCTAACCACCCTTTCCACAGCTATATATTTAATCTACCGTGTATTATCTCGACTTGGCAGAGAAAAGCGAAGAGATTCCTTGGTTGATAACCGTACCGCGAAATATTTTGGCAACAGCAAAACTTTGGAATCAATTAATTATTACCTTCTCAGGGTGATTAGATACTTCCTGGCCATAATTTTGACGCAGGACTGACAAGCAGTCCGTTAAATTATTTTTCATAGCGACTCAGAGTAACTAATTTTTTTCCGGATAGAGAAAGAATATTCAGCACATATTGGCAGAGGGGTTTAAGTAATCAATGATCGGTAATCAGTTATCAGTTGAAATTTACATCACTTAGCTTTAGGTATTCTAAATTTATACCTTTTAACGGTTCACTGATTTAATGCTTGTAATTTAATCACCATAATAAATAACGGTATTAACTATGGGAAACGAGAAAATATGAGTACCAGAATTACATCATCCTTTTGGCAGAAAAACTCTAACGCAAAGGAGCAAATTTCAGATTTTATCTGGCATTTTGGCAAGAATTTTCGCAATATTTGAGCTAATCTTGTAGTATCAGCTAGATTCAGTAATTTACCCAGCAGTCTCTATACAATTACTGGATTAGATCAGCGATAAACTCTATATCTATTTCATCAGGTAAAAATCCTCCTTTGGTAATAAATTGGCATAAAAATAGAGAATAAATAATTTTATTTATACCAATCTTTCGACCAATTTGGGATAGTGAATCTTGTTGGCATTTTTTCAGGAACATCTTAATTCATCCAAACTTGGCAGCAGCAATTTAAAAAATCAATCTTGTTTCATGATCATGTCTATCTTCCAACTTAATAAGGAGTCTATTTTAATCCTGATAAAAATTGGATTTTGATATTTTGATTTGGAGATAAAACCTAACAAGCTGCTTAAGCCAGTATTTTTTCATTGGTTAAACAGGATTATAAAAAAAATCAGAAATTCGTTTACTTAAGGATTTGAAGTTTATTTATCAACCTGAATCATGGAACATATTTCACAACTAGGGACACAGATTAGGGAGAAAACCGCTGACCCAGATATCCTAGTTATCTCCCGCATATTTCAGCCCCAAGAAGCTGTAATTGGAGAATATGTCTATAATCGTTGTTTGCAAGATCCAGACAGAGTAATTGTCCTGGCTGCTGGTTGCTGTGGAGATAAAATATTTGATCAAGCGCAACAATTTCCAGTTTATCGGTGGATTAACTTTAGTCTTTGGGTAAGTTTATTTGGTAGTAATTTGTTGAGTAATATATTCAAGCCAGTCCTTAATTTCGTTAATGTTATTTGCTCATTATTACTAGCCATCAAACTATATTTTCGCTATCATTACCGCTACATTGAATGGTGTCACGGCTACGATTTCCCAGCCCTGTTATTACTCAGTTATATCTTGCCTATTCGCTTTTTTATCTACCTCCACGGTAATGATTTGGTTGATATTTCTCGTCATCCTTTATGGCGATCACTATTTAAAATTACCCTCAAACGAGCCGAAGGAATTGTTTGTCACAGTTCTTATATGAGAGGAAATTTAAGAAAAAGTTTTCGTTTCGATACTCCTACTCATGTCATTAACCCAGTAGTGAGACCAGAGAAATTCGGTACTCCCACCAGTCTTAGTCATCTGGATGATTTACGTATCCGCCTACGTCAAACTTACAATATTCCTGAAACTGCAATAGTCATTCTTTCTGTTGGTAGATTAGTTAAACATAAAAGCTTTGACCGCGTAATAGATAACATCCCTTTACTATTAACTATTGGTGTAGATGTCCACTACATAATTTGCGGACAGGGACCAGAAGAACAACAACTAAAATCTCAATCCCAACGTTTGCGAGTAGATAAAAGAGTTCATTTTGCTGGTTATGTATCTGAACGGGAATTAGTCGGTTATTATGCAGCCTGTGACATTTTCGCCATGTTGACTTTAGAGGAAGACAAAACCAAAACCATAGATAATTTGGAAATGGTTCACTTAGAAGCAGAATACTTTGGTAAACCTATTATTGCCTCTCGCTTAGGGAGTATTTTAGATGCAGTCCACCATGAAGAAAATGGCCTGTTGGTAAATCCCGACTCTGGTTATGAAGTTTTACAAGCTTTTAAACGTTTGTGTCAAGACCAACAACTGCGGGAAAAACTCGGTCGTCAAGGACAAGAATTAGCTAAACGCAAAACCTATCACCGTTGGTTATATAATCCTGAATCTCGTTATTCTTGTATATTGAATTAGGGACTGGGGACTGGGGACTGGGGACTGGGGACTGGGGACTGGGGATTAATTATCCTCCACCGACGATGGTAACAACTTCCAAGCGATCGCCATTATTAATTTTAGTTTCTGTCCAAAACTGACGGTGTAAAATTTCACCATTATATTCCACCGCCACCAAACGAGGATTAAAACCCAACTGCTGAAGTAATTCTGGTAAAGGCGTTTGGGATAAACAACTGCGAGTTTCCCCATTTACGTGTAATGTAATTTCATTCATAATTCATAACAGGTAATTGGTAATTGGTAATTGGTAATTGGTAATTGGTAATTGGTAAAAATCTTCTCCCCTGCTCCCCCTGCTTCCCCTGCTCCCCAGTCCCCAGTCCCCAGTCCCCTGACTACTTCCGAAAAAGCTGAGAAATAAAATATTGTGTGACTAAAGTAGGTTGTTCAGCTTGCATGAGCGATCGCACCACAGCTACCCGTTGCGCTCCTGCATCAATCACATCATTAATATTACTAGCATCTATTCCCCCAATGGCAAACCAAGGAATTGAACAATTTTTAGCTGCATAGCTCACATAATTTAAGCCTGCTGCGGCTTTACCTGCTTTAGTCGGCGTTTCATACACAGGACCCACACCAATATAATCTGCACCTTCAGTAATTGCCCCTTGCATTTCTTGGGGATTTGTGGTAGAACGACCTATCAAACGCTGCGGACCCAACAATTGACGTGCTACAGCAATAGGCATATCTTGTTGTCCTAAATGCACCCCATCCGCATCTACAGCCAAAGCCAAATCTACCCTGTCATTGATAATAAACAAAGCGCCGTAATCGTGACATAACTGCTTGAGTTTCCTAGCTCTGTCTAAACGAATCAGATCATCAGCAGTTTTTTCTCGATACTGTAGCAGACTTAATCCGCCTTTGAGAGAAGCTTCCACAGTCTCCAGCAAATTATCTACCGGAGATGTTACCAAATACAAGTGCGATCGCCACAGTAATTGATGGCGTTGATGACCCATCAAAGTGCTTTCCAGGGTATAAACCTGATAGCGCATTTGCTTAAAAACTTTCCCCATTTCAGCATCATGAAGTTTGCCATATTCCTCAAGTACCCTCAAAGCTTCTTGGATACGGCAAAAATTAGCTTGTAACAACGATGTAATCGAACTGCGTTGTTCTTCGTGGGGATGGGTTAAATCAGTACCAGGATCACCAGGTGTATCACGTGCTGCCCTAATTTGTGGCGTATGCCACTTACTGACCTCTTGACGTAAGTGCTTACAGGCTTCAGCTAACGTGGCATCATTCAAACCAAAACGACACCATTCCTCAATAATTCGCAACCCTTCACGGGCGCGGTCTAAATTTGCGTCTAAAATGCGATAAACCACTTGTTGTATTTGTTGTTTTTGGCTGTGGGCTTCGACCATTAAACTAACCCCGTTTGTAGTTTCACAAAAACCTCCAGCCTGTTACATAATATCTGCATTTTGGCTGATTTTTGTTAAAGATTTACTAATTAACTGGTATGAAAAATACCCAATTGGTGAAACTATGAGAAAATTATAAATATTACCAATAGTTCCTTGATTGTACAAACCGCCCGGATTTACCCGTAGGGTAAGTGAAAAATCCAAAATCGGATAACGGTTTGAGCGTATAAAAATAATTTGTGTGTTTTTCAGGAGTTATATAAATTTCATGTCTCCCCTTAAATGGTTTAATAAGCGTCTACTAGATATCCTGTCAACAAAGCTGACTTGTTCCTACCGGCTTAAACCTTCAGTTATACCCACCTCAATATTGAGTGTGAGCGTTGCTTTAGGAATAGGGAGTATAACACTTTTAGAGACAAATTTTAGCAGTGCCATTGCTCAGATTACCATCAGAACAGAACAGAAACTCAACAATGAGAGAACAATTTCTCAGGTTAACCTCCTGTTTGTCAACCCCAGTATCGGCAATGGACTAAGTGGGAATGGCAGTGAAATCGCTCCTTTGAAGACAATTACACAGGCATTGCAACTAGCACAACCAAATACTGTGATTATGCTTGCTCCTGGTACATACAGCCCCAACACAGGAGAAATATTTCCCTTATTCCTCAAACCAGGTGTAGCAATTCAAGGAGATGTTGGTAACAAAGGCACAGGTGTAAAGATTTTAGGCGGTGGTGAATACTTCAGTCGCAGTTTTGGCCGTCAAAACGTGGCCATTGTTGGTGCAAATCAAGCCAGTTTAAGCGGTGTAACAGTCACCAACACCAACGGTCGTGGTTATGGTTTATGGATTGAATCTGCTAATACTGTAGTTGAGGAAAATACCTTTACTGGTAATACCCAAGATGGAATTTCCATCACTGGTAATGCTACTCCCACCATTCGCAAAAATTATTTTCAGGGTAATGGTGCTAATGGAATGACAGTTTCTGGTAATGCTCGTGCTGAAATTCGGGAAAATATCTTTCAGCGCACCGGTTTTGGGATTAACATTGCCCAAAATGCTGCTCCTGTAATTGTTGGTAATCAGATATTGGACAATAGAACAGGGATTGTAATTCAAGCCAATACCAGCCCAATTTTGCGGAATAATCTCATTCAAGGCAGTCAAGAAGATGGTTTGGTGATCATTGCCCAGGCTACACCAGATTTAGGTAGTAGCAGAGAACCAGGGGGTAATGAATTTAGAAATAATCGCCGCTATGATATTAACGCCAAAGCTGCCAAGCAAGTAATTTATGCGGCTGGCAATAACCTTAATAAAAATCGCATCAGCCCTAATGTAGATACTAGCGGGAGAACAGCACCAATTGTCAGGAATTCTCCAGCTACGTCTGTACCTGTACAGGAAATACCTACAGAACCAGAAATAGTTTTTGCTGCTCCCAATATTCCCAGAACTTTTAACCCGTCTGGTGTGATTTTATCCAATGACAGAAATACACGCCCCAATAGCCAATTACCACAGCTACCAGTTACTAATTTACAGGGTTCTTTAGCCAGTAATAATTCCCAACCCAGGACTAGGGAAATACAAGCTACACCGCAATTTAATTATGTACAGGTTGAACCGGGAGTAATTGAGTTTGTTGCACCTCAAGCATCCCTCCCCACACCGACAACTGTTAACAATTCCAGAATAGTTTCAGCACCCACAAATTTTGCAGCCTCTCGTCCGGGTTTACGTTATCGCGTTATAGTACCAATTACCAGCGACACACAACAGGAATTAGTGCGTTCTATAGCCCCTGATGCTTTTTCTAGAGTCTTCCAAGGTCGCAGAGTCATACAAGTGGGAGTTTTTAGCAGTCAAGATAGTGCCAATCAAATGCTGCAAACTTTGACTAGCATGGGTTTCAGAGGCATTGTTCAGCCTTTTAATTAATTGGGGACTGGGGACTGGGGACTGGGGACTGGGAAGAATGAATTTATTACCAGTTACCAATTACCAATTACCAATTACCTAAATAGCAAATTCCGGCTGTTCACTGGTCATGGCTTTGAGTTTAGATGTAAACGAATCAGAGCGATCGCTCCTTTGGGGAGTAAACTGTCCAATTGGGGGATTATTGGCATTTGCTGGCATTAATTGGGGTAGTTCTTGCTGTGTGGGTGTGGATAAACTCCCCTGAGTCATCAGCTTTTGAGTAACGGATGCGGCTAACTGTCTCTTGCTGGTATCGGCAGCTACTTTAAACGAGGGAGATGTTAACACCCGAACTTGTTGCTCTTCATGATTTAATAAATACCCGGATGCAGTTTGATTTTCCAGGTAATAATTACTAGATTGAGCAGGTAATTGTTGAGTATTCTTTGTCGGCTCAATGCGGTTTGTTTGTGGTATTGGTGGTAAAACGGGTGGAGATATTTTGGTGAGGCTTTCTGGAAATTTGCTACAAATCATCCTTTCAAATTCCATGTTGAAATGATAAACCACCTGGCCACGCCGTTGCCAAAAGGTTAATATCTGTTGTACTGATATGGCTTTATAGCGTCCTTGATACAAAGCTTCAATAACTGCTAGATGTAACCAATCCATCGGGTACTCTCTGCGCCAATGGTTAATTAACTCACTGGCACTGTACCCATTGAGGTCAAAACTATAATGAACTAATAAGTTGACAGCCAATTCGGCGCTGGTGTTTGGGGGTGTTGTTAGCATGGGCTTTTATTTCCAGGCAATAGGTATAAATGTTTAACCCATCGCATCTAGCCTAACGTGTTTTTAGCTACATGATGATTTTTTCACAAGCCGCAAATTTGTTAGTCAGTGTTTTTCATTCTACTTGTCAATCGCTATTATGCAAAATAATATAGTAGAACTTCAGCACTGGACAAAATTACCATTAAATGCTGGTAATTCATAATTCATAATTCATAATTCATAATTCATCATCTCCTGACTCCTGTACGGGCGAACGGCCGTTCGCCCCTCCTGACTCCTAACTAAATAGGTTTAACCCGTTTGATGGCCACTAATGCTTGATAAATCATAGCTGCAACTTCGGCGCGTGTGGCTTCTCTGGTGGGTGCAAGCAGTTTGGGGTCTGGATAATTGATAATAATATTTTGTTGGATGGCAGTTGCGATCGCTGTTCTGGCATATTCAGGTATAGAGTTTCTATCTGTATAGGGAATTAACAAATTATTATTCGCTGCTGGTAGTCCTAGTCCGTTGACAAGGGAAACAATTACTTGTATTCTTTGTACGTTTTGATGGGGGCGAAAAGTGCGATCGCTAAACCCTGCCACAAAACCACCCCTAGCGGCTATTTGAATGGCTTTAGCTGCCCAAAAATCGCCAGGAACGTCTGTAAAATCGGTGGCTGGGCGTTTGGGTGTAGGATTAAAAGCAGATGCAATTAAAGCTGCATATTGAGCGCGAGTCATGGGTTTATCTGGTTGGTAGCTACCATCTGCAAAACCTTGAGTTAAATTCATACTCACTAAAGCCCTAATAAATGGTTCTGCCCAATGTCCTACTAAATCAGAAAATGAGGGAATTTCTGTATCTGGTTTGACAATGTAGGGCGAAGAAATGACTTCTGCCTCACTTCTGGACACTAAAGCCTGATAAATTAATGCTGCTACTTCTGCACGGGTAATTTCTCGTAAGGGTTCTAATAATTCTAGTTGGGGATAATTGATGATTAACAGTTTTTGGGTAGCAATGGTGACTGCATTAATAGCATAACTGGGAATTTGGGCGCGATCGCTATAGACTTTTAACCCATTAGGATTACTACCAGTAAATTTTAAACCATTAACAATTGATACTATCGCCTGTACTTTGGTTAAATTTTGTCCTGGCCTAAAAGTTCCATCAGGAAAGCCATTCAAAAAGCCCCCATCAGCCGCACTAGCAATGGCTGAAGCCGCCCAAAAATCATTTCTCACATCTTTAAATCTATTCAGGTTATTACTAGCAGGTAACTGAAAAGTCTTGGTAATTAAAGCAGCATATTGAGCGCGGGTAATGGGTGTCGCAGGTTGAAAAGTGCCATCAGGAAAACCACTGATAAAACCTTTATTCACCAATGCTTCGATAAAAGCCGTTGCCCAATGTCCATATAAGTCTGAGAAACTGGTACTAATAGCCACTTGACTAGGAGTATCGGTTGTAGCAGCGAGAAATTGTATTACTCCCTTAACCTGGGCAGGATTTAACTGATTGCCTACAGAAATCACTTTTTGAGATGATATATTTTGAATATCAAACTCTTTGTGATCACGAAAAATATTATCAGCTGGGTCTTGAGGTTTACCCAAGTCAGGAATAGCATTACCATTGATTAACAAACCACCTTGGGTATTTTGGCAAATCAAATTTCGTCTTAATACCGGACTTGCATCACGAGAAATACCCATTGCTAACCGGTTTTTGATCAGTTTGTTATTTGCTACTAAAGGTGCTGCAAAATCGCTAATAGCTATCCCTACAGGGTTATTTTCAAACACATTCCGCAATACTTCCCCTTTGCTATAACGTGCCATCATTAAACCGCTGGCAACATTTTGTATAAATACGTTATCTAAAATTGCAGGTTTAGCCTTACCCGTGCTAAATATTCCTTCCCGTCCACATTGACTGAATGTATTATTAGCTAATGTCGGTGCTGTAGATTCAATCCAAATCCCAGTACCTTTGTTTACAGGGTTGGTAACAGTTATACCTAAGATACTGGCATCACCTAATAATAACAGGGTGATATTTTGCAGACCAAAGCTGGGACTTTGATATTCACCACTCCCAGAAATAATAATTCCCTGACCTTTGTTAGATTCGTTACCTACCAGTAGCATTTCTCCAGGAATAATTAACGGAAAAACCTCACCTGTAGAAGTGCTGTAAGTTCCTGGCGCTAACTGTATAATTCCCGGTGATGTGGTAGTTTTTAAGGCACGGGTGATAGTTCTGAACGGACTTAACCGAGAACCAGTATTAGTATCATTACCTGTAACCGAATTTACGTGGAGTGTCGCAACAACCATAATAATTCAGAATTCATAATTCATAATAGGTTATAACAAAAGGAGTCAGGAGTCAGGAGTCAGAATAAAAATAGATTTGTTACCAATTACCAATTACCCATTAGCAATTTGTTCACTACAGATAATCACAGGTATTGGATGTGATAATATTGGTAAACTGTGATTTTTCCAATCTTTCATATTATGTTGACGGTAAATTTGCACCAGTCGTTTAAACAATTCTTCTCCTGTAATTCCCTGATGTCTTAATATATTAATCTCTCGACTTATAGCTTGAGTCAAAGAACTACGAAAGGCTTTTTCTATTATATTGATTTGATTTTTTATCTCTTCCCCAGAAGTTGATTTAAATAATATTCTCAGTTCTTTTAAAACATACCTTTGTCCTTGTGTCAACCGTTGGTTAAATTCTCTTTCGGCTTGACGTTGTTTTACTTCTTCGGCAAATTGACGCTTAACACGCATCACTTTTAAATTATAATCTGGAGGAAGTGCTACACTGGGAGTATTTTTATCTGCTTTTATTGCACCTAAAATGCGGGGAATGTCTCTAGAAATTATATTTCCTTTGTTGTCTAATAAAAACAACTGTTGATATCCTTTAATATCCGGTCTATTCGGATCTGACGCTTCACAAAATACGAATGTTCCCTGATTTTGTAAGGAGAATTTAGCAGTGCGGATACCATGCGGTAAATTGGCAATTCTGGTAAATTCCTCTGGGTGATCTTTTTGTAAGATTCTGAGAATTTCTTCAGCTTCATTTAATTCTAAAAATTCCTCTTCTTCCTCTGTTTCAAAAATGCTTAGTTGTTTATCTTCCTGTTGTTCATAAATTGCATACATCGCTTCTTCGTTGAGTTGTTCACTACCATCTAAAATTGCCGCATCTTCACCGATGGTATCATGAATTTCTTGAATGCGATTTTTCAGCTTTTGCTTTAAACCTAAATTTCGTTCTATTCCTATTTCTGGTAAAAAGTTATATCCATAGATTACATCTTTTTCACTGCCTATTCTATCAATTCTGCCAAAACGTTGAATTAATTTAACCGGGTTCCAATGCAAATCATAATTGATAATTAAATCACCATCTTGTAAGTTTAAACCTTCTGCTAAAATATCGGTAGCAATGAGGGTATTAATTTCTGATTCTCCCGTTTTAAATTTATATTCTTTATTCGCTTTAGGTGCAAATCTTCCTACTAACCGACTTTTATTTTTATTACTTCCACTATATATAACTTCAATATCATCTCGTTTACCTTGAGGATTTAAATTCTCATACAGGTATTTTGCAGTATCAGCGTATTGGGTAAAAATCAGGCGTTTTTTAGTTTTCAGTTCTGGTTTATTTAGCCATTTAATCAAAGTTTGTAATTTCGCATCTTTTTCTGGTGTAATTGGCTCAACTAATGATATAATTTTCTTGAGAAGTTTAATATCATGTTCGATATGACTTTGTAATTTCTCACTATCAAAATCTGCTAAATCGTATTTATCAGAAACCAGACGTAAAGCATCAATGATATCTTGTTCTTCTCCTTGGTTATCATCTTCTGATAGGAGAGTTTGCGCTTCTTCTCCTGCGGGAATAAAACCTTGAACCAGTGCATTTAAAAATCTTTCATGGACTAATAACAGTTTTTTCAGAGTTTCTTGAAAAGCATAAACACTAGACTCGAAGCGTTTAAATAATAACACTCGCATTAGTCCCCGCAGGTTAGAACCGGCACGTTGTAAGGTATTATAGGGTTCTTGTTTTTGTTTATCTTTCAATACATAGTTCCACAGTCCATAACGTCCATAGCTAAGTTCGTTTTTTGCAGGTTTGAGTAATTGACGTTTGCGAGACTTACCCAGATATTGACGCAGTTCTTGATACAGTCCTTGATATGTATCTTCAATGCTGTATTCAATGGTTTCTAATTCTCGTTTGGGGAAAAAACGGGGTTGATTTCCTACAAGAACATAAGCGCGTCGAGTTCCATCTATATAAGGACGGAAGTTAGTTGAGTCTACTTTTTCCTGAGTTTCTGCATCAAAACCATAAAAACGTAAAATATGGTTACGAGTCCGACGGATGAGAATATGAGAAAGCAGTTCTGGGAGTTTTTTTTCTCCTTTTTCTACTAATTGAAAATACTCTTTTAAGTCGGGTGGGTCTATAGGTAAATCTGTTTTATCATCTTGATGGAATAGTTTGAGTTGATGATAAATATCCCAAGCGGTTTTATTGCGGGGTGTTGCGGTTAATAAACAACAACGTTTACCAGCAGCTAAAAATGTTTCTAAGACTTTATATCTTTGGGTATTGTTATTTCTTAAATTATGACTTTCATCAATTAAGACAAAATCTCTATCTTTATATTGATAGTCTTCTAATAATACTTTAAAACTGCTTTCTTTATCTTCTTTCAGCATTCCCATTGATAAAATGCGAGCATTTAATTGATAAATTTCGTTATATCTGTCCCACATTTCTACCAATGGTGCTGGACAAATAATTAAAGAACGTGAGCGTTCTGTTTGTTCAAATCTTTTGACTATTGCAGCACCAATAAAGCTTTTACCCAGTCCCACAACATCAGAAACAAATGCACCTCCATAGTCGCGGATATTCTGCACTGCGTTGTTAACAGCGACAAGTTGAAAATCTGCTAGTTGTTTACTAATTTCATCATCTTGTAAAATTAATTCTTTGGGGTTGCTTTCTTCTAATCTATCTTTGACTAATGTATATAATGTTTTCATGTAAATATCATAAGGACGCACTTGAGAAATAGCCCAAGATTGTTTCATTTCCTGCATTAATGCTTCGTTAAAATCTTCAGACTCATTCCAAAGTTCTTCAAACCAATGGGTTAATTCTCTATGGTTATCGTTACCATGAATGACTACATTAAGTTCTGTATTATGGGTGATACCGGAAAGGGTAAGATTGGAAGAACCAACGATAGCAATACCATTTTCTGTGCGTTCTAATAATCTTCCTTTGCTATCATAAATATTACCGTAATCAAAAATATAGGCTTTTGCGTGTAATGTTCCTTTGGTGTAAACGCGGACTTGCAGCCTTTTTTCTTCTATCATTTCGACGAGGTTTTTAACTAATGTTTCGGCTTCGTTTGTCTGGTCCATTAGTTCGATGCTAGAACGAATATTAGCTGCTGTTTCGTTGGCCATCCGTTTTTCTTCGCTGCGTTTGGGATAGCTTTGGGCTTCAATTTGGTCGGCTATTAATTCTAGTCGGCGATATCCTTGGGCTATTTGTTCTATGGTTTCTCGGTTGCTGGTATTTCCTATTAATAAGCGTAGTTGTTTGATGTTGGTGAGGGGTTTGGCTATGGCGGTAAAACCGGATAAAAAGAAGTAACCAACGGCAAAGTTTGCGGCTTCTGTTGTGTCGAGAATGCGGTTTATTTGGTCTACTAATTTTTGATTTCTGTTGTCTATTATGTCGTGCATAATTCATAATTCATAATTATACTTTATCGGTTTCTCGTTCCTAATTCTCGTACCCAGTCTCTGACTGGGAATGCTTTGATAGAGGCTCTGCCTCGGTTATTATAGAATATAAGGCAGAGCCTTATATAATTCATTTCCATACAGAGTATGGGAACGAGGAAAACGAGGATAATTTTTAATTATTTAATATTTCACTGAGGATAATAACTGGTAAGTTGGGAACATTACGAAAGCCTTTATCGTTGGTTATAAATTGTGTACAATTAATTGATAATGCTGTGGCTGCATGAATGGCATCTGGTGTTTTTAAGTTGGTTTTTGCCCTCAAATTAGCTGCTTGTTTTAATACGATTTGGCTGATAGGAATTAGCTGCATTTCTTCTGATAATAGTAGTTGTTCATAAGCTTCTATTAAAGTAGTGTTATTGTTTCTCATAGGCAGGATTAAAACTTCCATTAAGATGAGTTCACTACTGACTATTTCAATTTCACCTTGTTGATATTTCAACCATAATGGTTGCAAAAGTGAATAATAATCAAAGTTGCTTTCAATCGTATAAATTACTATTGATGTATCTATATAGATAACACCAGAATTAGGAAGTATTAACTGTCCCATGCTTCTCTTTCCTCTTGCAGTTGTTTGTCTATATCTTCAGCACTTCTAAAGGTTTGTTTGCTGCGAATTTGTTCTATTAACTCTATAATTGAACGCCGTTTTGAGGTTGGTTTTTCTGGTAGTATCACAAATATGTCAACGGTATCACCTATTGCACTGTTGGGAACTGATATTTCTATTTTGTTTCCTGGTAAAACTTTGGTGGTGATGTGTAGTGCTTCTTGCATGATTTTTTGACTTTTTTGTTGTTACTTTTTAGATGATTATATCATTTATATTGTTATCTCGTTCCCAGTCTCTGACTGGGAATGCTATTTTAGAGGTTCTACCTCTATTCTACCTCTATGATGTTTTTGATAGAAGACAGAGTCTTCTTTAATTCATTCCCATACAGAGTATGGGAACGAGAAAATGAACCATGAAGACACGAAGAACACGAAGGAAGAAAGGAGGAAGGAAGAGGATTTAATTGTTAGTAATTATGATTTATCATAGTCCATATAGTGCTGCTACTTTTTCATCTATTTCTTTTTCCCATTGTTCACAGTTCTCTCCTTTCGCGTCTAGGCATTTTTGGACTAATTTACTTATTGTTTCTTTCTCTTTTTTTGTTGCGTTGGGAATGGGAATTTTTTCTACATATTGGCGTTTAAAACGTAAGTAATTACCTCTTATTTGCGCTCCGACTTCAATAAAAAACATCTCTACTGTAGAAGAATTGAGAACACCAAGTAAATACAGGTCATTAGTTGGAATAATAAACGACGTATCATTTGTATAAGCACCTGTATTATCCAGAGCAAAGCGTGGTTTTTTAGAAATATCAGGAAAAACTATTTTAGGTTTTAGAAAAGCGGAAATATATCGTTTTTGTGGCTGTTGTAATTCGTACCATCGTTGTTTTGTTGCCCTTTGTTCAAGCCTTGATTTATAGGGAAGCAAATATTCTATTATAGTTGATAATTTTTGTACATCAATGTCATGATACATATAAATTAAATATTTAATATCAGAATCAATGCACCATTTATGAATTTGTTTACCTACTACTAATGGTTTGATAATATCTTCAATCTTGGGATTTTGGGATATTAATTTATCTCTAATCAACTTATCTATTATAAATGCTTCATTCAAACCAGTTACAACACCTCTATATATTTGATTATTAGCATACTCACCTAATGTCATACCTGCTGCTTCCATCTTCTGAATACGATTAGCAGAAGAAGTATTAGTTAGTACCCAATTTGCACCTTTAATAGCTGTAGGTGGTAAATTTTGTCCTTTATCTCTAATAATTTCCGCAACATCAGGATAAGGAGATTCTAAAGATTTAACTTGAGTGAAAATAGTTGAGTTATTTCCTGGTTTGATATTCTGTGCAATAAAAATCATTGGGTATGTAGTAGCACTTTGAAAAACCGGTAAATCTCCAAAATCTGTAATACTGTAAATTTGACAAGTTTCAGAAATAAACTTTCTCAATTTTTCCCCATACTTTGCACGAAACCATTTGTTAGGAGTGATAAAGGTTAACATTCCTCCTTCTTTCAACAATTGCAAAGCACGTCCATAAAAATAGCAATACAAATCAGCGCGATCGCTATGAACATCTGGGAAGTTTTTCTTTAAAGTAGGTTTGATATCTTTAAATAATTCCATTCTCACATAAGGAGGGTTTGCAACTTGAATATCAAAACCACCATCCATAAATACTTCGGCAAATTCTACAGCCCAATCAAAATCAAAACCATCTTTTTTTATAGTAGTTCCGTAGGTAATTAACCTAATTTCTGCTTTTAAATTTTCAATTTCTGTTTCTAAGTTCTTCTTTTGATTTACGTCTGAAGTTCGCATATAGTCAGCTTTCTTTTGCCGATATTGATTGATTAATTCACTCCTTATCATTCCTGTACTTGCTGGACTTGGTGCTGTCAAACTATCACCAATTTCAATTTTATATTTCAGGTTGGGTAAGGGTTTGGGTTTTTCTCCTTCATAGTCAACTGCTAAAGATAACCACAACCGCAACCTCGCAATATTGACTGCAAAAACATCAATATCAACTCCATAGAGATTATTTTCTATGATTTCTAATTTCCGTTCATAAACACTTTCCGCACCGATTTTATTATTTGCAAATAAACAATGACGCAAATCTAATAACTCGTGCAGAATTCCTAATAAATATGCGCCACTTCCACAAGCTAAATCACAACATTTCACTTGACGTAATGCGTCTAATATTGCTTCGGGATTATTTAATTCTGAGGAGTCATGTTCATCGACAAATTTATCTATTGCTTGTTTATGATCTGCATTATTTGTGAATTTCTGCAAATAGCCTTTAATAGCTTCCCGACACATAAAGGAAACTATCGGTTTAGGTGTATAATAACTTCCTGATTCGTGTCTACCTGTTACCAACTCTTCAAAAACTTTACCCAACATTTCTGGATCAACTGCAACATCTACATCTAAAGGTGTGCTTTCAGTAACGGTAAATGCGAAGCGTTGAAATAAGTCATGTAAAATACTATCTATACATTCATCGGGAATGATAATATTTGTGTTTTCATCTTCTTTATCTTGTTCAAATAGTCCCCCGTTGAGATAGGGAACACTTCCAATTAAATCTTTGAGAAAACCACCGTTGTTGATATCAACAATATTATGTTGTTGAGGGTTTTTTAAACCATGAAAGAAAAGTAGTGAAAGTCTGTCTTTATAGAAGTTTTTGGTATTTGTATCTTTGTCATTTTGGTAATCTTGCCATAATGTTTCTAAATATTCTGTATTTCCTTGAAAATTCAACCAGCCTTTTTTCTGAATAAAGGCTATAAACATGATCCGGTTAAATAGTTTTTGAGTGAATAACCGTTTCCGTTCATTTTCTTGAATACCGGAAATTAAGCTTTCGACTTTTTCAAAGGTTTTGCGATATTCTCTAAAAAATTCTTGGGTGACTTTCTCAACATCAAAGGCTTCATCGTGTAAGGTTTGAATATCTAATGTTGAGGAATTTTGATGATTTTCTATATCTAATAAACTGATTCTTTCGGAAGCTGTGCGTAATGGTTCACCTTCACCAACGGTTATCCGTCGGAACAGTTTTCTTTTTTGTAAGGTGTTGTCGTATTTGACGTTGAGAAAATGCCAGCGCGATTGTGATTTATTGGAAAATACAAATAATGTATAAGGATGTTTTTTGATGAGTTCATCAACTACTTTTCTTTCACTTTGTCTGGATAAATTTTCTGTTTTTAGCCGACTATAAATAATATGAAAATCGTTGTTATTTCCCGCTGATGCTAATAATAATGGTTCTTCTGCTAGTTCGTTGATAACTGTTTCATTTAGTTGACGACTAGAAAGGGTTTGATTAACTCTTTCGTAATTTAATTGACTCCAAAATAGTTTTTTGAGTGTGTCAATGTTTCTCAAGTTTTCGAGTGAGTTAGCTACTGACATAGTTAGATGAATATTGGTAGTGACACTGGTATATAAAGGATGTTTTAAACAACCTTTTAATACAATAGTCACACAGTGAATACTATGTCAATATTGATACTAATTTAGCATATAAAAATTAATACATATTTACAAACCACCTTTACAAATAAAGATGTATTGTTGTATTTGTATACAAAATTATACGTCAGCGATCGCCCAAAAGTAAAAGTCAAAAGTCAAATCAGGAATCTTATTTCTGGAGAAAATGTCAATATTGTTTATGTTATGTAAATGCGAACGCTCACACAAATAACATCCCCATGATAGAAGTTGAACATCTCAGTAAAATATATGGTTCTACCGCTGCGATAACTGATGTCACCTTTAGCGTAGAACCAGGAGAAATTTTAGGTTTCTTAGGTCCTAACGGTGCGGGTAAAACCACAACTATGCGAATTTTAGCCGGTTATCTGCCAGCAACCAACGGTAAAGCCAAAATTGCCGGGTATGATGTCCATGAAAATTCCCTCGCTATCCGCCAAAAAATCGGCTATTTACCGGAAACACCGCCCTTATACCCCGAAATGACGGTAGAGGGATTTCTGCACTTTGTAGCTCGAATTAAAGGGGTATCCGCTGGCGATCGCCGGCAAAAAGTTGAAGCAGCCATGAAACGCTGTAACCTTACAGAAAAGCGTAAAGTCATTATTCGCAAGCTTTCTAAAGGTTTTCGCCAAAGAGTGGGAATAGCGCAAGCAATAGTCCACGATCCCCCAGCCATTATCCTCGATGAACCCACCGTAGGACTAGACCCCCGGCAAATTATCGACGTGCGAAACCTGATCAAAAGCCTAGCGGGAACCCACACCATCATCCTTTCTACCCACATTCTCCCAGAAGTGAGCATGACTTGTAGCCGTGTAGCTATCATCAATCGCGGTAAGGTTGTAGCTACCAATACACCAGAAAACTTGATGACCCAGTTGACAGGAGGCTCTGGTTATGAAATAGAAATTTCTGGAGAAGTGGGACTGGCCAAACAGGTATTACAGAATGTAACGGGCGTGATTTTGGTAGAATCAATGCCGGCAACTTATCAAAACCGTCCCCATCTGCGCGTCATATCTGAACAAGGAACAGAACCAGGAAAAGATATTGCAGCGGCTTTAATTCGGGGAGGATTTGATTTATATGAAATGCGGCGTGTGAGCGCCAGTTTAGAAGATGTATTTTTGCAACTAACAACAGAAGAAAAGAATTTACTCCCACCAACAGAAACAGAAGGAGAAACCGCATAAAATGGGCATCGTCATCGCTAATATTATCGCCATTTATCGTCGAGAATTACAAAGTTATTTTGTATCACCTTTGGCCTATGGTATAGCTGGCATCTTTTGGTTTATTTCCGGTTTATTTCTGGTCATGATATTATTAGGACCCGGTGGCATTTTACCCACAATTGCCGCTTATGATGTTCAAGGGCAGCAATTTGGAATTCCCGTTCCACCAATAGATGTACCCTATGAATTTATTCGCGCATTTTTAGACCGCATCAGTTGGTTATTATTGTTTATTTTGCCTATACTTTCAATGGGACTTTATGCGGAAGAGAGAAAACTGGGAACATTAGAATTATTAGCCACATCACCAGTTACTAATTGGGCTGTAGCCGTGGGTAAATTATTAGGAGTGCTAACCTTTTTCATCACCATGATTTTACCATTACTAGGATTTGAAGCCTTAGCCATTAGCGGCTCAAATCCTCCCATGTCTCCCATTATTCCTATTGTTGGTCATTTAGGATTAATCTTATTAGCAGCAGCAATTTTATCTTTAGGAATGTTCATTTCTTCATTAACAAACAGTACCCTTTTATCAGCCGTCCTCACCTTTGCTGTTGTCATATTACTGTTATTAATTGATTCCATCTCTAAAGTTATTCCCGGTCCCATCGGACAAGCTTTAGGTCATCTTTCCCTACTCAAACATTACAACACATTAATTCAAGGTATTTTTGACACCAGCGCCTTAATTTTATTTGCCAGTTACATTATATTAGGCATTTTCCTCACTGCCCAATCAATAGATGCACTGCGTTTTCAAAGACAATAGTCAGGGAACAGGGAACAGGGAACAGGGAACAGTAAGAAGGCAAAAGGCAAGAGTTTATTGTTACCAATTACCAATCACCAATTACCAATCACCAATTACCAATTACCCATTACCAATCACCAATTACCAATTACCAATTACCAATTACCAATTACCAATAATGAAAAAAATCCCTAAAAAAAATTTTGCTAACCTACTATTTTTATTTGGACCATTCTTATTAGCCCTTGGTTTAACAGTCGGTTTAATATCAGATAATTGGGGTATATTACCTTTAGTATTTCTAATTTCTGGTTTTGTAATTTGCATTGCTTGGGTTTTATTTAAAGCCCAGCAAAGTCAATTTTGGAATAAACGGTCTACCAAATCTACAACTAACGCTTTAGCTGCAACTTTGGCAGTATTAACAATATTAGGATTCATCAATTTTTTAGGTACTCGTTACCAATTACGACTAGATTTAACAGAAACTCAATTATTTACCCTCGCACCGCAATCTAAAGAATTACTGCGTAACTTATCCAAACCTGCAAAACTCTGGTTATTTACCACAGATGAAAATCTTCTAGACCAAGAATTATTAGAAAATTATCGTCGTCAAACTCCTAACTTTAAATTTGAATATATCGACCCCCAAACCAGACCAGGTTTAGCAGAAAAATTTGGTGTTAAAGATTTTGGTGAAGTTTATCTAGAATTTGATAATAAACGTCAATTAGTACAAACAGTTAACGAAAATGAACGTTTATCAGAAGTTAGATTAACTAGCCGTTTGCAACAACTTATTAGCAACAACACCGCTAAAGTTTACTTTTTACAAGGTCACGGTGAACTAGAAATTACCGCTGCTAAAAATTCCATTTCTCAAGCAGTGCAAGGATTAACAGACAAAAACTTCACAGCCTTACCTCTAAATTTAACAGAACAAACTACCATTCCTGAAGATGCTGCTGTTGTTGTCGTCCCAGGACCAAAACGAGAATTGTTAGCAGGTGAAGTTACAGCTTTACAAGATTATCTTAATAGTGGCGGTAATTTAATGTTAATGGTTGACCCCAATACAGATCCAAAAATTGATAACTTGCTTAAAGATTGGGGTGTAAAATTAGATAATCGTTTAGCTGTTGATATTTCTGGAGGAACTTTAGGACTAGGACCGGCTGCACCTTCAGTTACAGAATATGGACAACATCCCATCACTAAAGATTTTGGTAATGGAATTTCTTTTTATCCCCTCGCACGTCCTATACTAATTGAACCAGTTTCTGATGTTCAATCTACTCCTTTACTCAAAACCAAATCATATCCTAATAGTTGGGCAGAAAGCGACCAGCAAAACGAAAATTTAGAGTTTAACGAAGGTCAAGATTTAAAAGGTCCTTTAACTTTAGGTGTAGCATTAACTAGAAAATTATCATCCCCAACTCCTACAATTTCCCCAACTCCTACAACTTCACCAACTCCTACAAATTCACCAACTCCTACAAATTCACCAACTCCCACAACTTCCCCAACTTCCACAAATTCACCAACTCCTACAAATTCACCAACTCCTACAACTTCCCCAACTCCTACAAATTCACCAACTCCTACAGAGTCACCAACCGAAGAAAATTCTCAAAATAAAACCAAAGAATCTCGGTTAGTAGTATTAGGAAACTCAGATTTCGCGAGAGATGGTTTATTTCAGCAACAATTAAACGGAGACGTATTTCTCAACTCAGTAACTTGGTTGAGTCAGCAAGATCAACAACCGCTTTCAATTCGTCCCAAAGAACCAACAAACCGCCGCATTACCATGTCAACTGCAAAAGCAAATTTATTAAGTATTTCATCATTGTTGCTTTTACCTTTCATTGCTTTAGCAACAGGCGCTATTATTTGGTGGAAAAGAAGGTAATTCATAATTCATAATTCATAATTCATAATTACTTACTCTTCGCTGTTCCCTGTTCTCTGTTCCCTGTTCCCTATTGAAAAATGAGACGTACAACTTTAATTTTGATACTTTTAGCCTTGGGTTTGGGAGGTTTTGTTTACTTTCATGAAATTAGAGGTTCAACTCAGCGAGAAGAAGTTAAAAAAAATCAGCAGCAAATTTTCTCTTTTTCCGCTGATGATGTTCAGTCTTTATCTATTAAAACCAAGGATACAACATTAAATTTAGAACGTAGCGATAAACCAGAACCGCCAAAATGGTTAATTAAATCGCCAATTTCTGAACCTGCAAATGATGCTATTGTTTCTTATTTAATGGATTTGTTGGTTAAAGGTAAAAGTGAAAATACTGTATCAACTTCACCTAATGAATTGAGTGAATTTGGTTTAGTTCAACCCCTCGCAACTATTGATATTAAACTCAAAAATCAACAAAGTCATAAATTAATTTTAGGTAAGCCTAATTTTAACAATAGTTTCTTATATGCCCAAGTTGAACCGAATAATACCAAGCTTGAAAATAACCAGGAGAATACTCAGATTTTATTAGTTTCTAAAGATTTTGCTAATGCTGTAAATCGGGAATTATCCGAATGGAAACAAGCAGGTAAAGAAGCTGATAAAAATACTCAATCACAACCTTTACCCGGACTACCTGAAAATATTCCATCCAATCAACAATAATTATTACCAATTACTAAAATGAAACCAACAGCAACTTTACTTATTTCTTGCCCTGATCAACGGGGATTAGTAGCCAAATTTGCTAATTTTATTTATGCTAATGGTGGTAATATCATTGACGCTGACCAACATACAGATTTTGAAGCTGGTTTATTTCTCACCCGCATAGAATGGCTGTTAGAGGGGTTTAATTTACCAAAAGATTTAATTGGTGCGGCCTTTAATTCTATTGCTCAACCTTTAGGTGCTACATGGGAATTACACTTTGCTGATACTGTTCCCCGTATTGCTATTTGGGTAAGTCGTCAAGACCATTGTTTATTTGATTTGATTTGGCGACAAAAAGCAAAGGAATTTCATGCAGATATCCCTTTAATTATTAGTAATCATCCCCATTTACAGGAAGTAGCAGCACAATTTGGCATTGATTATCACCACATTCCTATTAATAAAGATAATAAACTAGAACAGGAAATAAAACAATTAGAATTACTGCGTCAGTACAATATTGATTTAGTAGTTTTGGCTAAATATATGCAAATTGTTAGCGATAATTTTATTCAACAATTTCCGCAAATTATCAATATTCATCACTCATTTTTACCGGCGTTTATTGGTGCTAATCCCTATCATCGAGCTTTTGAAAGAGGAGTAAAAATTATTGGTGCAACTGCCCATTATGCAACTGCTGATTTAGATTGTGGTCCCATTATTGAACAGGATGTAGTTAGGGTTAGTCACCGGGATAATGTCGATGATTTGATTAGAAAAGGTAAAGATTTAGAGCGAATTGTATTAGCTAGGGCTGTGCGATCGCATTTACAAAATCGCGTTTTAGTCTATGGGAATAAAACTGTAGTTTTTGAATAACAGAGTTTTACTCCTGCCTCCTGCCTCCTGCCTTCGTTATTGTTGCTGTTTGGCTTAGTAACACTTTTGGAAATGAATTTGTTACGACTGGTGCGGCTTTATTATCCCTCAGATTCTTGGCAAAAAGTTCTTAAATCTGACCGCTTAGAAGCTGCTCAAAAATTATGGCGTGAAAGTCAAGAAAGAAATGAAGCCACAGATTTATTAGATTATCTGCAATTTTGTGATAAGCGCGAATTGGTATTAAATCAAGCTGAACTGTTTGATAAATTGGGGTTAAAGTCAAAACGCTCTGGTGAACGCTTCCTTAAATCCGCTGAACATTTGCGAAACCGTTTAGCACACGCTCAAAATCTAGTCAGTGGCTCGTCTTGGCAAGAGTTGATTTCTTTGGCTGAAGGTCTAGAACGTTTATTAATTCATTGTGAAGAAATTGAATCTTAACGTATTCAGGAATTAGCAAATATTTTCTGATGCCAGTATACTTAAAGGAAAGCAGCAATGAAAAATTAAGAATTTATACAGGTGATATGTCTAAACAATTGCCATCATCAAGTGATTTAACAAAATTGCCAACAGAAGCAGAAAGAGAAGAACAATTGATGCAAGATGTTCTTCTCTTATTAGAAAATATGATTTATAGAGAGGAGGCAACAGTTAAGCTAATCTTGAATTGTCTCTATGATGCGGGGGCAACCAATTTAATTAACCAAAAGTTTCAGTCTGGGACTCTCAAGAAAACCCTGAAATCAATCGCCAAAATGTCTAAGCCCGCATTCAGAATGATTGCTTGGCAATGGTTTAAGAAGAATTGCCCTAAATTAATTACTGATTGGCTACGAAGCCAGATTGAGTTTAAAAGAGTAGAAACCCCACAAGTGGAAATAGTATTAGAAAATCAACATATCCCGATAAATTCTCTTTCCCCGACTCAATATCAGATGTATGAAGTCAAACAACTTCGCTCGCAAGTGAAATTGTTAACTGGTATTTTAGTGGGGGTGGTGACTGTGTTAACTGGTAGCTTTGTTTGGGCTGGTTATTTATTAGAGCGATAGCGAAGCGCTCCGTAGGAATCGCATTTACAAGTAGTATAAGAATTGCAAACTCAGGTGAAAATTCTGGAAGCTAGTGTTAATAAGCCTTAGCTGGATGCTGACTGGTGACTGCATAAGTTAACGCCGATGGTTATCCCAGTCAAATGTGTCCGGGTTTGAAGCCCCAATTCTTCGCCAGGTGATCTTCCCTCTCGAAGTATCGAGCAATGTCTCTTCAACCACATCGGGTAACTGCTCCCAAGAAAGGTCTTCACATTGCAGCAAAGCTTTGAGTTTTTCCAAAGCATCCACAGCTGAACGGTCTTCTGGAAAATTTAGAGGATCGTTAACACGCAGAGGATCTCTTTGTACAGCTACAATTCCCTGACGCACGGCCATGGTGATTTTCTGAGACATCTCTGTTTTTCCATGATGCCATTGCCTTTGCCACCCTCTTCTGCCAGTCGCATACAGACCAGGTAAACGATTCAAGGCATAAGCTACTACTTCTGGTGCTTTGATGTAGTGAGCAGTTTTCACAGGTAAGGCTTGGATTTGTTTTTCAACTTCCTCTACCACTAACATTTCCATAACATTGCAACAATGTTTTTTTAATGCCTGTTGTTTGGAATTGTTGATGGAAGAATTTGAGGATGAACGATAGTTGTACATAGCTGAAAAAATGTATTTTTATTTGATTTTTTTGTGAAGTTGAGTTAAAGTGTTGATAAGGATATTTAAACCCCTAATTTGAAGTGCCAAATTTTTGAATAAATTTCACTCTATAAGTTTATTAAGACTCTTGTAAAGAGTGATTTTACTATTACTATTGTCAATAGGAAGTCTATCAGTTATGAAATATTTATGTAAATTTACCTAAATAAATCAAATAACATCATATTTATTTCATCCAATTGACATGCATTGTATAAATATTCATCTCTCTTTTTGAATAGCTTCTAAGCAGATACCTAGTGTTTACTGTTCGCGTAGCGTGCCGTAGGCATAAAAGTCGGTTCGTGAGGGGCTAGGAGTCAGGAGTCAGGAGTCATAAGAAGTATGGGTATGGGTGCGGGGTGCAGGGGAGAAGAGTTTTCCCCCTTACTTCCTGCTCCCTGCACCTTGTCCTCTTCACTGTCACCTGTTTTCTGTCACAATTTCTGACCTGCATAAATTGAGCGTACCTCACCATTACGGCGGATAATCGCCTCACCATTACTTACCTCAACTAAAGTCCAACCACTCGCACCAATATTCTCTCCCAGGTTAATCCGGCGAGTCACACCCTCAACTTTAAATAAAGCCGCAGATTTGTTACCTAACTCTAGCAATCCTTCTAACTCAGCCGAATAGGTAGGTAAAGACGCTTGCTGGGTAGGAGTTGGTATTAATTCTGGCTTCGGTAATGGTGCAGTTGCTGTAGCAGCTGGCAGTTTTGGTGGTGCTATTGTTGGTATCCCAGAAGCATCTGTCCGCTTCACAGCAGTTGGTGTTATTTTTTCTGGGATGGGCTTGGTTGCAGATTGCACATTTTTGGGGGAATCTTTCACAAACTCAGGTGGGGATACCTGCGCCGACATTGGCGAAACCTCTGGTAATGGGCGTATAGATGGAGGCGCTTGATAAACAGGGATATATATCCGCTCCACCACATTTGTAACTTGACTGGGAGCAGGTGGGGCATTGTTAGCCGCCACTGGTGGGGATAGAGTGCCAACAGGTGGGTGACTAGGCAAAGCCAAAGAGTTTGTTTGATTCAGATTGACATCACGGAATCCCGATTTACCAGGCGTTTGATCATTGCTGCGTCCTTGCTGGTCTATCACTGACAAGGCTTCCAGCATATAATTAACCAACTCTGTCTGCGGATCTGGTTGTACCAGTACAGGTGGTGGCGGCTGATCTGTTGGTAGTGTCTGCGGAGTGAATTTGGCAGTGATATGAGTGAATAATCCCGGTTCTGCTAGGTAAATTGTTCCAACCATGGCCACGCTTAAGGTTGAACCTAGCATTAACAGGTTGCCCAAACCAACGCTGTTTTTTTGCTTCCTTTTCCTAATTGCAGTCACAGAGGGAGGATTGAATACCAGTGTACTCGGTTGCTGCTTTTGGATTGGTGAAATCGCCTTGGCTGCTCTGTGTACTGTCTGTGGCAAAACAACTTCTTGCATCTTCACCGCCACTGCTTGCATAGGTACATATTCTGTCCTGATAGTTTTGGCAGGGCGCTTTCTACCACCATCCAGAATGTTGTCGATATCGGTGAAGAGATCATCTATCAAGCCTTCAGCGTAAGTCTCTATCGACAAGGCTTCGTTAGGGATGAAGTCCTCTATTGCTTCGGAAATAATTAGATGGGTGCTGGCTTCTGTTATCATAGACATCTTCTTTGTGGCTGCTAGGACGGGGAAAGGACACCCCTGTTGCTGGGAAATCAAGTTTTTTAATCACACAGCTAATCACTTATCTCCAAGGAGATTGATTTGCCAATAGTATTAAATTCTACTCTGGTTTAGAAATGATTGATGTGATCACTTCAAAAATCTATGTGATCCATCATACTGATCCCCCAATTTATACTATACTCATGCTCAATGAGTTTTTGTGTCTGCCAACAGCGAAAACTCTTTCTGCTCCTTAGTTTTACGGATTTCTAAATAAATTAACAAGGCATTGATATCCGCAGGATTAACTCCCCCAATCCTTGCTGCTTGTCCAATTGTTAAGGGTCTTACTTTCCCTAGCTTTTCTCTGGCTTCTTTGGAAAGGGTATCAATTGCAGCATAATCTAAATCTGCTGACAAGGGACGATTTGCTTGACGAGCAATTTGCTCAATTTGGTTTTGCTGTCTTGCTAGATAGCCAGAATATTTGATGTCTATTTCAGCCCCTTCTTTTTCCGCTTGGTTAAGACTGCTATTACCTAATCCGTATTTATCTAAATCAACATAGTGTATTCCTGGACGACGTAACCAGTCAGCGAGGGTTATTGAACCTTTGATTGCTTGTTGGGTATCTTGAGCGATCGCTTTCCCTATTTCCTCATGTTCTTTAATTCTCGTCGAATGCAGTCTTTCTTTTTCGGCTATAATTTGCTCTTGTTTGCTTGTAAATAAATCCCAGCGTCTATCATCAATTAAACCAATTTCCCGCCCTAACGGTGTCATCCGTTGATCGGCATTATCAGAACGCAATAACAAACGATACTCTGATCTACTCGTAAGCATACGGTAAGGTTCACGCAAATCCTTGGTACACAGGTCATCAACTAAAGTCCCGATGTAACTTTGCTCACGGGGGAAAATAATCATTTCCTGACCCTGGACAAACCGCGCTGCATTCACACCTGCTACTAAACCTTGTGCTGCTGCTTCTTCATAACCGGTGGTTCCGTTAATTTGTCCCGCACAGAATAACCCGGTTATTTTCTTCGTCATCAACGAGGGATAACACTGGGTTGCGGGTAAATAATCGTACTCTACCGCATAGGCAGGACGCAACATAAAACAGTTTTCCAAACCGGGAAGACTACGCAACATCAGCAATTGCAGATTTTCGGGTAAACCAGTGGAAAATCCTTGAATGTATAATTCTGGTATATCTCGTCCTTCTGGTTCAATGAAGATTTGATGACTTTCCTTATCTGCAAAGCGGACTATTTTATCTTCAATACTCGGACAATAACGGGGACCTTTAGCATCAACCCAACCACCATAAACCGGGGATAGGTGCAAGTTTTCTTGTATTAATCTGTGGGTTTCTTTAGTAGTTCTGGTCATGTGACAGGGAATTTGTTCCCGTTCTACCCACGCTTGGGGGTCAAAACTAAACCAGCGTACTTCCTCATCTCCTGGTTGCAGTTCCATTTTACTGTAATCAACAGACCGCTTATCAACTCTTGCAGGTGTACCGGTTTTTAATCTTCCGGTTTCAAAACCCAAGCGGTTGAGGGTTTCCGTTAAACCCACGGCCGCAAACTCACCCGCACGGCCAGCTTCCATAGACTTGTTACCTACCCAAATTCTCCCACCTAAAAACGTACCAGTGGTTAAAATTACGGCTTTACATTCAAAAGCGACACCAAAGTAAGTTTCAACGCCTATAATTTCATCATTTTTACCTAAAACTAAATCTGTCACCATGCCTTCACGAATTGTCAAATTTTCTTGATTTTCGACAATTCCTTTCATGACTGCTGCATATTCGCGCTTATCAGTTTGCGCCCGTAATGCCCAAACTGCTGGACCCCGTGAAGAGTTGAGGATGCGTTTTTGTAAATAGGTGCGATCTGCCATTTTCCCTATTTCCCCACCTAAAGCGTCTACTTCGTGGGTAAGTTGGGACTTAGCTGGTCCACCGACTGCTGGGTTACAAGGTTGCCAAGCAATTTTATCTAAGTTAAGGGTTAACAGCAGAGTGCGACAACCGAGGCGGGCGGTAGCTAAAGCTGCTTCACAACCGGAGTGACCTGCACCGACTACAATCACATCATAAGCGTCTTGGAATTGAACAGCATTTTGCATGGTCATGAGGAGTTAGGAATTAAAAGTTAAAAGTTAAAAAGGTCGTTACTGTTAGGTATTTTAGCGTATGTTTTGGTTAATTGTCAGAATCAGGATGTCCAGGATTAAAGGATTTACAGGATATTTATCTAATCCCTTTCTACTCCAAAATTTCTGATCTTTTTTCTCTGTGTTCTCTGCGTCCTCTGCGGTTCGTTATTCCAAAAATCAAACAAAAAATTAAAAATATTTACAATGGTGAGATTAGGATATCTGAATTGGTGACATTTTAATCTCTATTTTTTGGTTTAACGCTGCGGCAATTCTAGCTAACATAGACAAAGAATGTCCTTCATAGTCAGCATCTTCTAATCTAGCAATAACCGATTGAGTAGTACCCACTAAATCTGCTAGTTGTTGCTGGGTTAACCCTGCTTGTTTACGTGCATCATAGATGATTTGAGATACTTGAGCATTTAAAGATGATTCTCTCACCATTTCTTGTAATTCTGGATCTGCTTTCATCATTTTATTAATGATTTTCAGTGCATCATTTGTTTTCTTCATCTGTTTCTTCCTCTGGTTCAAGATAAGTATGTATTTCTGAATTAAGGATAAATAAATTTTTGTATTTTAATGCTAAGTCAATATCTTGATCGGGGACTTCATTATTTTCTTTAATAATTGCATGAGCTAAAATTATCACATTTTGACCGTGGAAAAAGTATAAAATTCTATATTGTACTTTTAGGTGCTTTGCTCGAAGTTCATAAATACCATCACGGAGAAAATCTGCTGCTGGTCTTCTCAGTTCAAAACCATATTCGGCCAACTGTTGAATCCTAGCAATGCAGTTAGCATATCCTTTTTTATCTTGTTTGAGTAATTTTTTTAGCCATTTTAAAACGGGAACTTCTCCTTTATCGTCTTGAAAGAAAATAATCCGTGTTTCTGGCATTGTTTGGGATAGATTTACACATACGATTAATTATATCGCAAAAATGCGATATTGTATAGTAACATAAGTCAGATATCCTTAAATTTTTTGGTCATCAAGCAATTAACTGTCAGAATCAGGATATCCAGGATTTAAGGATTTACAGGATGTAGTTCTGGAATGTTAATATAGAATCCGATAACATTAGATAATATCTTTTGTATGTACAATCAACTGAAATTATGAAAATTAATCAATTTAGCTACTATGACTCTAATCAAAAATGGCAGTTTGAAAATATCAATTTTTCTGACTTCAATCTTTTAGTAGGTGTTTCCGGTGTTGGTAAATCTAAAATTATTAATGCTATTGTAAATTTACAGCTTATAGCTAAGGGCATTTCTATTAATGGAGTGAAATGGGATTTAAAATTTACATTAGATGGTAACAGTTTTTGCTGGCAAGGAGAATTTGAAAATATTCAAACAATAGATATTTTATCACCTGGTAAAATTGGGTTTAAAATAATTAGTGAATACCTTTATAAAGAAGATGTAGCAATTATAGAAAGAAATAAAGATGGAATTATGTTTAATGGTAATTTAATTCCAAAATTTTCACCTCTTCAAAGTGTAATTAGTATTTTATATACAGAAGAAGCAATATCACCTTTTTATAAAGGTATGTTGCAAATATCTAAACATGATTCAGCAGGTATACTACAAATATTTAAACATAATTCAGAAGGCGATTTTTTGGCATCTAAGAATTTGTATAATTCCATTATTACTGGAATTATTAAATTAACGAATCAACAAGTAAATGATAAACGCAACGAAGAAGATTTTAACATTTTGCTTAACCTTATAGGTACAAATATTATTCCAATTGGTTACAAAATAATTTTCGTTTATGATAAATACCCAAAATTGTTCCAAACAATCAAAGAATCTTTTATAAAGATATTTGAACAAGTAGAAGATATCAGAATAGAAGAAAGTAACTATAATTTAATTAATACAGCAGCTTACAATTTAGTTGATAGCGCAATCTTAGAAAAAGATAATAACCTAAATCTTGAACAAGAAACATTTATAATTAGCATAAAAGAAAAAGGTATTGATGAATGGATAAAACAAAGTGAAATATCATCAGGAATGCTAAAAACATTTATGTTAATTAGTGAACTTTATTTATCTGCTGAAGGAACAGTAATTTTAATTGATGAATTTGAAAATAGCTTAGGTGTCAACTGTATTGACATTATCAGTGATTTACTTTTAGAAAATAGAAATTTGCAATTTATCATTACCAGTCACCATCCCTACATTATCAATAATATTGGGATGGAACATTGGAAAATAATCACCCGCAAAGGTGGGGTAGTAACTGCTAGAGATGCTAAAGATTTAAACTTAGGAAAATCACGACATCAAGCATTTATGCAATTAATGAATCTTGAGGAATATAGAGAAGGAATTACAGCATAATGAACCTTTATTTTCTTGTAGAAGGTAAAAGAACAGAAAACAAAGTTTATCCAGCTTGGTTAAAACATCTTTTACCAGAACTACAACAAGTTAAAAATTTCGATGAAGTAGATAAGAATAATTTTTATTTGTTCAGTGCTAATGGTTATCCTTCCATAATTTATGATCATCTTCCTAACGCTATTTTAGATATTCAAGAAAATGGTAAATATAACTATCTTGTGCTTTGTTTAGATGCTGAAGAAAATGCAGTTAGTGAAATTAAACAAGAAATTTACGATTTTCTGGCAACTGAAAAACCAGAAATGGGTAATATTGAACTGGTACTAATTATCCAAAATCGTTGTTTAGAAACTTGGTTTTTAGGAAATCGTAAAATATACACTAGAAACCCGCAAGATAACCTATTATTAGAATACACTCGTTATTATGATGTTTCTATAGATTGTCCTGAATTGATGGGACAATATCAAAGTTTTAACACTCATGCTCAATTTCATGAAGCTTATGTAAAAGAATTATTTAGAGCTAAAAATATTAATTATTCTAAAAGAAATCCTGGTGATGTCGTTAAGCAATTTTACTTACAACAACTCATAGAAAGGATAGAATCAGAAAATACACATCTTCCCACTTTTCAAACATTTCTAGAATTTTGTTATATGATTAAATCGCAGTTATTCCCATAATTAATTTTCCCATGAAACGTCAATCTAAACTCAAACGCCGCATCAGAAAACTAACATTTATTTCTATCATTATCTTCCTATTTTTTACCATAGTTGGCAGCAGTAGTATTAATCACTATCAGCCAATTCAACATACTGTAATGAGAAATAACATCAATACACCATCTACTATACCTTTTATTCCTGATCAACAATTAGATGATCAACAACGGTTTTTAGCTACAATAACTCATCAAATACCAAATACTCCCCAACCTAACACCTATGAATATATTTTACTTCGTGCCTATGGTACGGTATTTATTAATCAAAACCCAGAAGTTAAATTACCACCAAAAGTTATTTTAGACAACGAAGACGAAACCATAAACTTTCAGGATAATTTACAATTAACCTTAGTGGAAGGTACACAAGAATGTTATTTACAAAAAGCCGCCGCAGATGCGTTTAACCAAGCCAGAAGTATATTAGATATACCTTTAAAATCTGGTTACTCTGGTGATTGTACACGCAGTTTTGCTACTAATTTAAGGTTTTGGCGAAAATACACTAATAATCAAACTTTAGAACGAGTAAAACAAGGAATAGAAACTACAATTCTTGGTGTAGTTGCACCCCCAGGAACTTCACAACATCTGTGGGGTTTAGCACTTGATTTAAGTGTATCAAATTCTGCCCAAAGGGAAGCATTAAACCAAAATGGTTGGTTTCAAACAGTAGAAAATGATGTTCCTCATTGGACTTATCTCGGTTGGGATGAAGAGAGTTTACCGAAATTTGGTTTACAGGCGAAAATAGCAAGAGGTATCACTTATTGGTTGACACCAATTTAAGAAAAAATTAAAGTTAAAAATAGAACATTTTTAGCAATTACATTAAAGTTCTATATAGTAGAATTCTGTAGTTTTAGTAACTTCATCAAGTCCTTCTAAATAGTCTTTAATTACATATTTTATCTTATCTAATGCTTCCTGTTCTGTATCACCTACTGTCCAGCATCCAGGTAAAGCAGGACACCAAATAGCGTATACTTTATCTATTTTATTCAACTTAACTTGATAACGCATATCTCAATTATCGCTAGTAGATGTAATTCTATATTATTAATTAAGATTAAAAGGAATCCCTTGATACTGCACTAGATCAGAGTTTTGCTAAATCAAGGGAAAAATATAAAATTAATCGTTATCTATAGACTGATGATACAAATTTAATAATTAAAAATTTAAGGTGATTATGTTCATGTTTATAGTAAGAGGTTTAAAATAAAATTTTATCAATAATTAGTTCAGGAATTACGGAAGTGCCAATGTTGATAATAATTATTACAATAAAATAATCACACCCCCTAAATTTGGAGTTATCACAGTGGGTTTATTTGATGACTTAAGTCGGTTTTTAGAAGATCGTTTAGAAGAATTCTTGCGAAAGAACCCCCACCTGGAGTTAGAGATGCTGTTAGAACAGCTACGGGAGCAGGAAGAAGATACACTAAAACTGATTGCAGATTTACAATTACAGGAAAAGCGATCGCAAGAGGAAATTCTCTCCACCGCGCAAGAAATACAACGTTGGCACATCCGTATTCAAAAAGCAAAAGCCGCAGGTAGAGAAGATTTAGCCGCACCAGCACAAGCACGAGAAGACGCACTTCTGAGAGAGGGAAATCAACAATGGGGACAAATGCAAGGCTTAAAAGAACGCATTACCCAATCCCAAGAACTACTAAGCAAAATTCAACAGCGTCGTCAAGAAGTACAAGCTAAAGCAGTAGAAGCAGAAACAGCACGCGCAAAATCTCAAACTCAACAACGTTTAGAAACTAATACTTGGCAAACTCCAGCTAGTAGTTATTCTAGCAAATTTGACGACTTAGAAGAACAGTTTCGCCGTTGGGAAACTCAAGATGAGTTAGAACAAATGAAACGAAATATGGGTAAATAATTTAGCTGACCATCATTGAATGTAACTATTGTGGGGTGGGTATCCTGCCCGCCCTTGATGTACTTTATTAAAAGTGCAACAGCTTATCTCACCCTACGAATTGCACCTTGCCACCTCAGAGTTTGTTGTGTAGAGCGTCCACCTAAAGAACGTATTGCTACTAATTCAATCTCAACATTTGTACCAGAACTAAGGGCATCACTAGGAATTTTCAACTTACCTAAATTCAGAGTAAAACGATTATAATCACGAGTCACCAATGTAGCAGGAATTTCTCCTTCATAAAAAGTTTGATAATCAAAAGCACCAGAAAAGTTATCCCTTGCCCGGTATTTTACTTTAAACTGAGTATTGATTAAATCAGACTTTGCTGCTAAATCAACAATTTTCAAATTGAGGTTTTCTCCTGCACCAGAAAACTCGGAGACGGCTAACCGCGTCACCTCTTGTTTAGGAATTGCATAATTAACAGTAAACTCTGTCAATTTATCCTGAATATTAGAACTACCATCAACCCACATATCTTCAGGAAAGGCAATTTCTACTTGTTGATTATCATTTAAAGTGAGTGTGACATTTTGATTAGCAAAGTTAGCAATAGGCTGTTTTTCTTGCCAAATTAATTTAAAAGTTCCTTCTAAACGCCGTTCAAATTCTCGATATTCATCAGCAATAACAGAACCAGCAGCTAATAAATAAACTGCACCTTGACGCTGTAGCCATTTATTTTTAGAAAGGTTGAATTGTTGATTTCCTAGTTCAGAAATGGCTACTTTCCGAGACGGTGAATCATTTACTAATGGTTCTTTGCTATTAATTATGCTTAAAGTTCCTAAACTTCCTCGTTTACCGTCTCGTCCATCACTCCCATCACTGCCATTTCTACCGTCATAACATCTGTAAACTTTATTAGTACACTTATGATCAGGAGTACCAGGAGTTCCTTTGCAGGTTTTTACTTCCCAACTCCTGCGACGACAGTTACAACCCGCTGTTCCTTGACCACCACGGCCACCCCGTCCACCTTCTCCCCCAGTTGCACGGATGAAAATTTGCTTTAAATCTGCCAAATTGCTGTAATAAACTGTGAGGGAACCACCATTTCCCCCATCTCCACCTCTCCCACCAGCACCACCATTACCACCGTCAGCAGCATGAATATCCCTGTTAGCTTTATCACTGTAGTCTCTACCACATCTGGGACGATAACCGTTTTCTCCATCTTCCCCATCTTCACCATTTGTACCTGATAGGTCAAGATTTACTGGTGAACCAGCAGAAATAGTTTGGTTCTGTCCACTGCGTCCATCTCTTCCCCCACGGCCATTACTCCCTCTATCCCCATCTCGGTCGTAACGTTCAGCTATTTTAAAGTCTCCTTTACCAATTTCAGTTGAACAAACATCAACAGCAGCAGCAGGTAAGAAACTATTAAATAAGCAAAAAGTCAGTAAAAGCGGTAGTTTTCTAGCAAAATCGTGAAGCATAGAAATTAAACCCCTATCTAGAATTAATATACAATTACTGACGCTGATTTTCGCTCATTTGCTCCCTAAATCTACTGAAATAAACAAAAAAAGTGGCTCTGTACACAACAGAACCACCAAGATTTTTACAAAATTTAGATGAAATTAGCGAGCTTGTCCATGAGCCGCAACTGCATCAATGGGCTTCATCAGGTATAGGTTTAATAACTGCCAACCATGAGAAACGTAAATTGGCAATTTTTGGAAGAATTGCAGGAATTTGGGAGTATTAGAGTTGGAAATTGCTGTCAATTTTTCGTTATTTTTGACACAAACATCCAAACGCTGATAAAACTCTGGATTATCAACATCTAACATGAGTGGGAAGACTCGGCCTGCGGTTTCGTTGGTCTTCTTAATTACATAGATGTCATATTCTCTAGCATCTAAGCCAAGGGAAGCGTAGAAATCTTTGCGTTGAATATCATTGAGATACATGGTGGCAAACACTGACAACAAGAAGAACCGACTCCATAGTTTAGCCTTCCAATCATTCAGCATTTGAGGTTGCGCTCTCATGATGGCATCAAAGAAGTCACCATGACGGTTTTCATCCTGACACCAATTTTCAAAGAAGCGGAAAATTGGATAAATTCGATCTTCAGGATGGGATTCTAAATGACGATAAATGGTGATATAGCGCCAATAACCAATCTTCTCAGAAAGATAAGTAGCGTAAAAGATGAATTTGGGCTTAAAGAAGGTATAACTGCGGCTCTTGGTCAAAAACCCTAAATCTAGGGATAGATTAAAGTCTGACATTGCCTTGTTTAAAAATCCAGCATGACGCGCTTCGTCCCGTGACATGAGGTTAAAGCATTCTGCCAATACAGGGCTTTTATCTTTTAAGCGGCGACCGAGTTCTTTGTACAGCAAGAAGCCGGAAAATTCCGCAGTACAGGAACGTTCCAGAAATTCAATGAACAACTGGCGAGTTTCCCCATCAATATGATCCCAGGATTGTTCAAACTCGGCATCCCGAACAAAGTGATGGCGGTTGTAGTCTACCCGAAATTCTTCGAGGATGGCCATTAACTCGTCTTCGTTGACGGAGATATCCATCCGTGCCATTTCATCAAAATCAGTTGTGTAAAACCGGGGTGTTAAAAGGGTTTCCCTGGAGGGTACTTTTACCCCAGGACGCATTTCTTCAAAGCCTGGTTTTTTTAGGGAATCTACCATTTCTTGATTGCTCTTTTGTTTTTCTTAATTTTGAGTACACCAGACAGCTAAAGCTTATGCTCTCACAAGGTGCAGCTCCCGGACAATAATTACATTTGTATGAAATCCAGTGTAACAAGGTCTAGATGCGAAAAAAGCAAATAAAAGGTTAAGAGTTGCAACAAATCTTGAGTTATTACGGAATCAGGATCTGAAAATTGGTAGTCAGCTAAGATTATCAATCCCATGCTTAACGTTAAATGTTGAAGTAACATGGGTAAGAATTAGCTTAAATGAAAATAAATTTATAACATAACACGCAGATTAGAAACAATATGAATACACAAAACAAGCCCAATAAAGACCGTCTTGCTGCTTCTTATATATTGTGTGCTGCTGGTTTCTTGGGTGTTGGCGGCTTGCACCGCTTGTACAATGGCAAGATCGGAACTGGTTTATTATGGTTTTGTACTTTCGGTTTATTTTACATAGGGCAGATTGTAGATTTACTGCTAATTCCGGGTATGGTTGATGAATATGAACAAAATTTGCGACTCAAAGCAGGTTTGTCACCTCTGGGTTTACCACTCAATCAACCAATCGTCAATTCCCAAGTTTACCGCCCAACTGGCAACCAATTAATGGTTCAATTGCTGGAAGCCGCAGAAAGCAAGGGTGGTTATTTAACTGTGACTCAAGGTGTAAAGTCCACTGGTGCTAGTTTTGCGGAAGTGGAAAAGGCGCTAAAAGAAATGATGAAATCAGGTTATGTGCGAATAGACAACGACCCCATTACTGGAGCCGTTACCTACCATTTTCATGAGTTGTAAATATAGCCTTCAGCAGTCAGCTATCAGGAATCAGCTTTTCAAAACTCCTATCTGACAGGAGTTAAGGTCTTTTAGCTTGTATGAATCCGTACATAATCTAGATGGCAACCTATATACAAAGCCAGTTTTACTCCTGTACGGGCGAACGGCCGTTCGCCCCTCCTGACTCCTGCTGTAATTAATTTCTACCTAGCCATTTTTGACCGTTTAAACGGTAGACTAGGCGAGATACTAATAAATCAAGGGTAATTTTGCGCTCATCAATTAAGAATGACTCTAGGGTGCTGGGTTTTTTCCCTTCGTTACAGGAAAATCCCTTTTTCCCTTGAATGTCTGCTTCGGGGAAATAGACGTTAAACTGTCGTTGTCCATTTTGCCAAGAGCCGATAATTTGCCAGCATTCTTCCGCTGAGTTAAAACCAATAATCGGATACTTCTCTTTGGCAAAAGTCAACTGTACATCGGGAACTCCTTCCTGTGCGATCGCCTTTTGCAAAGCTGGTAAGTATTCTTGCTGGATAAACTCTTCAAATGGCTTATCTTCCACAGCGGGAGGTTTTTCCTTTTTGGCAGCTTTAGCAGCAGCGGGTTTTTCTCCAGCGGGTGCAGCAGCGTTGGGGTTAACTGCTGGGTTTGCGGCTTTGGGGTCTGGTGTGTTAGCTGTAGGTAGGTTTGACGCTACTGGTGCATCATTGCTGGGAGCTGCTTCTCCCGATAGATTTTGATTGGTTTCTTCTGCCATTGCTCAGGTCAATCCTTTAATCTAGCTTTTAGAGCGAGTTGCTCACCTTGTGATAGCTCATTTACCTTTATTTTGACATACTGCAAATTTTATTCTGATCGCAGTTTGTGAATTTGAACTGATAGCATAAAAAATAATCTGGAATGGCAAGAACAACTGATACCACCCAGATCATAATATCTAAAATATCTCAACCACCTGCAACAGCAGGAACTATACTTACTTCATCACCATCTTTCAATGTTGTTTCTGTCCCTTCTAAAAAACGGATGTCTTCGCTATTAACATACAAGTTCAGAAAGCGGCGTGGTTTTCCGGCTTCATCGCACAAACGCGACTTGATACCAGGACAAGCTTTCTCTAAAGAGTCAAATAATTCGGAAATGTTGCTACCACTGCATTCTAAGACAGCTTGATTATTTGTAAATTTTTGGAGAGCAGTAGGGACTAAAACTGTTACGGCCATGGTTAATTATCAGTTATCAATTATCAATTATCAATTATCAGTGGTCATTGATCATTTCTTGATTTGCTCATCACCAATGACCACTGACTAAGGACTAAACAAGAACTTGTTGCCATTCTAGGCGATCCAGTGTGCGGGATCTTTCTAGGGCCCGTTCAAAACTATCGAGTTTAGCATCAATGGTCAAAGGTTCACCAACGTAACCTTGTACTGCTTCTTGGGTTTTCAACCCGTTACCAGTGATGTACACAACTGTAGTTTCATCTGGATCAATTTTGCCAGCTTCGACTAATTTTTTTAGCACTGCTATGGTTGTACCACCTGCTGTTTCGGTGAAGATACCTTCGGTTTCTGCTAACAGTTTGATACCTTCGATAATTTCTGCATCGGTGACAGATTCAATGTTACCGCCTGTTTTTTGTGCGATTTCTACAGCATAAACCCCATCGGCTGGGTTGCCAATAGCAATAGATTTAGCAATGGTGTTAGGTTTAACGGGTTGAATAAAGTCTCTTCCTTCTTTAAAGGCTGTAGCGATGGGGGAACAGCCTTCTGCTTGAGCGCCGCTGAAACGGACATTTTTACCTTCTACTAAACCAACTTCTACAAATTCGTTGAAACCTTTATAAATCTTGGTAAACAGAGAACCAGAAGCTAGAGGTGCAACTATATGATCAGGTAGTTCCCAACCTAGTTGTTCTGCAACTTCAAAGCCTAGTGTTTTAGAACCTTCGGAATAATAAGGACGTAAGTTAATATTGACAAACCCCCAACCGTGTGTATTAGCAACTTCTGAACAAAGACGGTTAACTTGATCGTAATTGCCTTTTACAGCCATCAGGGTAGGACTGTATATTAAGCTACCCAATACTTTACCAGCTTCTAAGTCTGAAGGAATGAATACACAACAGTCTAAACCAGCATGGGCAGCGATCGCAGCGGTTGAATTTGCCAAGTTGCCGGTACTAGCGCAGGAAACTGTCGTAAACCCTAATTCTCTGGCTCTGCTTAGTGCCACGGACACCACCCGATCCTTAAAGCTCAGGGTGGGCATATTAACGGCATCATTTTTAATATAAAGTTTATTTAAACCCAGGCGACGGGCAAGACGGTGGGAACGCACCAGGGGAGTCATACCTGTTCCCACATCTATATAATTGTCGGTAGCAACGGGTAAAAAGTGACGGTAACGCCAAATAGAGTTGGGACCAGCTTCAATAGTTTCTCGACTGACAGACTGACGCAAAACATCATAGTCATACTTGACTTCCAATGGACCGAAGCATAACTCACAAACATGACTAGCTTGGAGTTCGTATTCCGCACCACATTCTTTACACTTCAATGCTTTCAATATAGAAGTGTTGGCTTTGTTTAAGTTTGCGATGGCCTGAGTCATAAACTAGCTTTCCCCGTATATCCGTCAACTTTGGATTACTCTAACACGACCAAAAATACACGTCAAACATACCCGATAAAAATAGTCGGGTATCGGGGACTGGGGACTGGGGACTGGTACAAATCTTTTCTTCCCCTGCCTCCCCTGCCTCCCCTGCCTCCCCTGCTTCCCCTGCCTCTTGCCTCCTGCCTCCTGCCTCCTCAACCACCGCTTACGGGGGGAATGAGTACGACTTCATCACCGTTTTTGAGAGGTGTGTCTGGTTCCACAAAGATCAGATTAATGCCAAAGCGGGTAACATCACGCCATTTGCTGAGGTTTGGGTGTTCGGAGATGAGGCGATCGCACACTGCTTTGACTGGTGTATCATGAGGAAATTCCAGCATTAGTTCCGTAAGACCATAAGCCTCTTGATAGGCAGCGAACAATTTAACGGTTACAGTGATTACAGATTGAGACATACGATAATTTTTTTTACACCCTGGTTTACTGAATTATTAAAAGAAGTGGAATGCAAGCCGAATTTAACTTTTTTCAGCACTGGTATCCTCTCTCACCAATTGAAGACCTTGATCCACAGCAGCCAGTTCCCGTAACTTTATTAGGAATTAGATTAGTTATTTGCAAGCCGAGATCATCTGAGAATTACCGGGTATTTTTAGATCAGTGTCCTCACCGTCTAGCACCCTTAAGCGAGGGTCGTATTGATGACAAAACGGGTAATTTGATGTGTAGTTATCATGGTTGGCAATTTGATCAGCAAGGTATCTGTACTCATATTCCCCAAGCTGAAAATCCTGAAATTGTTGCTAAAAATCAACAAAATTTTTGTGTAGTTTCCCTACCAGTGCGTCAGGAACAAGATTTACTTTGGGTCTGGCCTGATGCTAAAACAGCAGAATTAGCTGCAACTACACCCCTACCTTTATCACCACAAATAGACGCTAACAAAGGTTTTGTCTGGTTTTCTTATGTGCGTGATTTAGAATATGATTGGCAGACTTTGGTAGAAAATATAGCAGATCCTAGTCATGTACCTTTTGCTCATCATGGGGTACAAGGGACGCGGGAACAAGGAAAGCCCATATTCATGGAAATTGTGCAATCAAACGCAAATTTAATTAAAGTAAATACTACTGGAGGCTTCCAAATAGCACTTACTTTTGAACCACCTTGTCGTTTAGAATATGAAGTTGTTATTCATAATACAGATAAACAAATTGGAATAGTTGCTTACTGTATTCCTATAGCGCCAGGTAAATGTAGAATTGTCGGTCAATTCTGCCGAAACTTTGCTCAAACAAAGCATCGTTTCACACCCCGTTGGTGGGATCATATCAAAATAAGAAATTTGGTTTTTGATGGTGATATGATGCTGTTAAATCAGCAAGAATATTTATTGCAACAAAAACAATCAAGGGAAAGTTGGAAAACTGCCTATAAACTACCTACAAGTGCAGACCGTTTAGTAATTGAATTTAGAACTTGGTTTGATAAATATTGTCAAGGTCAGCTACCTTGGAATGAGATAGGTATTAGTAATACAGAATCCAAAATCAATAATAAACGTCTTGAGATGTTGGATCGTTACCAACAACATACTCAGCATTGTAGTAGTTGTCGCCATGCACTGAAAAATTTCCAACGTTTGCAAATTGCTCTTTTGTCCTATTTTGTAGTTGCTGTATCTGGAGTTGCTATCCTTCCTGATGATTTGCGTATTCAGGTAGGTTTACCATTAATAATTACAGCACTTTTAGGCATGGGAGTTTATGCTGGGTTGAAATTTTGGCTCATCCCTAAATTCTACTTTGTAGATTATGTTCACGCCAAGAAGTGAGCCAAAGAAATTAGTGGAAAAGCAGAAAATATGCAATTTAGAATTTAATCCCCAAACGTTCAAAATCGCGCTGGACTTCGTTAAACAGAGCTTTATTGTGAGGATCTGTCTTGATAGCCTTTTTCAGATAAATTCTGGCTTTTGGCAATTGTTTTTCAGCAATGAGCGCCCTGCCCCAGATTTGATAAGATATGGCTTGCCATTGTTTGACTTCCATATCACCTGGTAATCTAGCTGCTAAAGCCTCAACTAGAGCGATCGCTTGAGGAAAACGTTTTTCTTGTAAAAACCGCTGCAACTGCTCATAAGTCTTCCACTTTAACCGCTGTTCTATATCCTCTACCGTGGGTGGATGTGGCATCACCGTTGTTGTTGATGCTGACTCCTGGGGTGTTACCTCAGTGTAACTACCCACAGAAGTTGCTGAAGTAAAGGAAATATGTGATTTTTCGGCTATTTCCTCCAGCGGTACTACCGTTTGTAGGAGTTTGTAAGCTTCAGTCAAGGCAATAAATTTGTCTTTAGATTTTTCATCATCTGGGTTGATATCGGGATGATATTGCTGTACCAGTCGGCGGTAAGACGCTTTGATTTCAGCAAAAGAGGCTCCTGACCTTAACCCCAATAAACGGTAGCAATCTCCGAGATCCATGTTTCGTTACTCCAATTCAAAATTCAAAATTAAAAATTCAAAATGAAGAATTCCTAGTTTTGAATTTTCAACTTTGAATTTTGAATCTATTTTCCCTTTTTAGATGCGTTCTTCAATCACACGGTCAATTAAACCATATTCCTTGGCTTCTTGAGCAGACATGAAGAAATCACGATCCATGTCTTTTTCAATTTTGGACAAAGCTTGACCAGTGTTATCAGCATAAATCTGATTTAGCTGACTACGAATTCGCAGAATTTCTCTGGCTTCAATTTCGATATCAGAAGCTTGTCCGCGAGTACCACCGGAAGGTTGGTGAATCATGATCCGGGAGTGGGGTAAAGCCAAGCGTTTGCCCTTAGCGCCAGCTGTCAACAAGAAAGAACCCATTGAAGCAGCCAATCCAACGCATATTGTGACAACATCAGATTTGATGTGCTGCATGGTGTCATAAATCGCCAAACCAGATGTCACCATCCCACCGGGGGAATTGATGTATAAATAAATATCCTTACCTGGGTCATCGGAATCCAAATAAAGCATAACAGCGATAATTTGGTTAGCAATTTCGTCATCCACATCCCGTCCCAGGAAAATAATTCTCTCCCGGTACAGACGGTCATAAATGCTAATCCAATCAGTATACTGTCCTCCGGGCATCCGGTAAGGAACTTTAGGAACGCCTATAGGCATTTTTCGGTACTCCGTTTGTAATTAGTTATTAGTCAAGGGGACTGGGGACTGGGGACTGGAGACTGGGGACTGGGGACTGGGGACTGGGGACTGGGAAAGAATTTTCTCTCCTGCCTCCTGCCTCCTGCCTCCTGCCTCCTGCCTCCTGCCTTCTTAAAGCACACTTGCAGGAAGTGGAGGGTTGGCGAGTTCTTCTTTTTCAAACACGCGGTCAATTAAACCATACTCCTTGGCTTGATAAGGAGTCATGTAGAAGAGGCGATCCATATCTTTGGTAATTTTTTCTACCTGCTGACCAGTGGTGTGAGACAGAATATCAACCATTGATACCTTGTTTGCCAAAACTTCCCTAGCTCGAATTTGAATATCCGTTGCTTGGCCTTGGGCGTAGCTCTTGGGCTGATGCAGGATAATGTTGGAGTTGGGCAAACTAGCACGACAGCCCTTTGTCCCAGCACTGAGAAGCATTGCTGCCATACCCATCGCCGAACCGATGCAAATGGTGTGGATGGGGGGCTTGATGTATTTCATGGTGTCATAGATAGCGAAGGCTTCGGTTTCAAAACCGATAGGTTCGCCACTGTAACCAGAAGTACCGGTGGAGTTGATGTAGATTTTAATTGGCTTTTCGGGGTCGTCGGATTGTAAAAATAGCAATTCAGCGATGATTAATTCCGTGACAGCAGGAACTAATGGCATCCCCAGATAAACTATTCTCTCCTTTAGTAGCAGGGAAGGTAAATCTGGTGGCGGTGTCCGGTAGGAGCTATCGCCGTAATAGGGGGCTTGTACAGCCTTGATGGGGGAAATGTCCATAGCAACTGAATCGCCTGAAACTATGCCGTTAACTGTATTACATCCTAGCGCGATGCTAACTTTATTAGGGTGTGGATTTCTCTCTCGTGGTCAAGAAAGCTAGGTTGCCATAGCCATCCTCAACCAATTGTGATATCGCTTATAAAAAGTGTACAGCGCACATAATTTTCCCGGATACTGTTCATTTATTCAGAGAATAGGGAATGATAGGCATATATGTTGAAGTCCGTTAGTAGTGACTACTTCCAGCTTTTTGATAGTTATTGAGACCGAGAATATTTGACCTATGGCTTATTATCAGTGGAAAATATCTATCTACCTATCCCAAAAACAAGGGGTATCATTGATACTTGTGTTGACAATGCTGCTTTTTAGTCCGGGATGTTCTAGTCAGGAAAATAAAACCTTTCCCAGTCTAGACTCCTCAGTAACTAGTCAGGAGTCTGCTGTAGATAAACAATCAGAAACACTGCACATTGCGGTGATACCTGCTCAATCTTCTCAGAAACAAGCTGAACAATTAAAAGCTTTGGCTGAATATTTAGCAAAAAGTATAGGACGCAAATTTGATATTCAGGTGCAGAAAGATTATGAAACAGCTGTAAACTTGTTAGTTACAGAAAAAGTACAGATTGCTTATTTGGGTCCACTCAGTTATGTCAAAGCCAAGCAAAAAAATCCTCAGATTGAACCGATAGTTGCACCAATTACTAAAGCCACTGGTAGACCTTGGCATACTAGCATGATTATTGCTAATGCGACGAAGATCAAAACTGTAAAAGATTTGCCAAATAAACGATTTGGATTTGTCAGTAAGTCTTCTACCACAGGTTTTTTAGTTCCTTCAGTAGAGTTATTTAAAAAAGAAAAAATAGAGCCTGAAAAAACTTTTAGTGAAGTTAAATATTTGGGTAGTCATGATAAAGCTTTAGCAGCGTTAATTGCTGGAGAAGTTGATGCTGTAGCTGTGGAACAAGAAGCTTATGTAAAAGCACAGCAAGAAAAAAAACTTGACCAAACAAAGTATATTAAAATTTGGGAATCATCGCCATTACCAACAGCACCAATTGTTATATCCACTAAGCTTGCTCCCAAATTAATTAATTCTCTCAAGAAAGCACTAATTGATGCTCCAGATGGGATTGTAGCAGTTTCAGGAGTGGAAACCGCAGGATATACCCTTGTAGATGATATGAGCTATGAACCAATTAGGCAGTTGCAAGCAAAGTTAGATGAAAAAACTCAAAAATAATTCTACCAAATCAAATAAAAATTCAATTATTACTATGAAGATTTGGCAAAAATTTTTGGTTTCTTCCACAATATTAGCAGGTTTAATCTGTCTGATGGGTAGTAGTGTCTTTCGTCTATATCAAGCAGAAATAGCTGCCGAAAAAATTCAGAGAAAAACTGCGGATGCACTCAATATTACTCATGAATTAGAAAAATCTTTAAAAGATCAAGCATTAGCACTCAAAGATTTTGTTGTCCTAGATTACAACACTACAAATATGGTGCAATTTCAGAAAGTCAGGTCTGATTTTTTGATTTCACTTAATAACTTAGAATTTGTGATGGATGCAGTACCAGAATTATCACTGGTGCGTCGTCGTCACGCTTTTTTAACACATTTAGCAAATAGTTTAGATACTACAAATAATTTAGACAAATCCCAGCAGGATTTACAAGCAATTAACTCTTACGTAAAAGATATTACATTTTATTTATCGATAATTTCTCAGAAAGCTAAAAAACAGAATTATGCAGCTAATGAGAGAGTTGATAAAATCAGAAAACTGAATACAAATTTTATGTTTATTGGCATTATTTGTATATTTTTATTATTCTTATTTCAGCTGATACTGATTGTAATTCCCGTGATTCACTCACTACATAAACTTCAAATTGGTGTGGCTAAAATTGGTGCAGGAAATTTAAATTATCATTTAGATATTAAAACTAATGATGAAATTGAAAGGTTAGCAGATGATTTTAATCAAATGACTGTAAAATTGAGAGATTTTTATTATTCTTTAGAATCTAGAGTTGCTGAAAGAACTTCTGAACTTTTTGAACTCAATCAAGATTTACAAACCGAAATAGTTGAGAGAAGACAAACAGAAAATTTGCTAACACAATCTCAAATTCAATTAACACAAAAAGCTCAAGAACTGGAACAAACTCTCCAAGAACTTCAACAAACTCAAACCCAATTAATTCAAACTGAAAAGATGTCAAGTTTGGGACAGCTAGTTGCTGGTGTAGCTCATGAAATTAATAATCCTGTTAACTTTATTCATGGCAATATTACACCACTCAATGAATATTTCGAGAATTTGATTAAATTAATAAATTTGTATCAAACCTACTATCCCCACGCTGCGGATGAGATTCAATACTACATAGAAGATATAGATTTACCTTTCATGCTTGAAGATACCAGCAAAATATTTTCTTCTTTGGAAGTAGGAACTACAAGAATTAGAGAAATTGTTTTGTCTCTCAGAAACTTTTCTCGACTTGATGAAGCAGAAATGAAAGAAGTAAATATTCATGAGGGAATAGATAATACACTTTTAATTCTCCAACATCGAATTAAAGGAAAACCTCAACAAGCTGAAATTGAAGTGATCAAAGATTATGGTGATTTACCCTTGGTTGAATGTTACCCAGGTCAACTAAATCAAGTATTTATGAATATTATTAGTAATGCTATTGATGCGCTAGAAGAACATAGATATCAAAATTATTTACCAGATGTAAACACTTGTAATCATCAAATTTGTATTCACACTAAACTGATTGAAAATGATTGGATAGCTATTCATATTGTAGACAATGGTATGGGAATACCAGCAGAAAGTCGCGATCGCATATTTGATCCTTTCTTCACAACCAAACCTATTGGGAAAGGAACGGGTTTAGGTTTATCAATCAGTTATCAAATTGTCACTGCAAAACATAAAGGTAATCTGCATTATACTACTACACCAGGAAAGGGAACAGAATTTATTATTGAAGTTCCAATTAAGCAACATGATATCAATTAATCATTATTCAGGATTCAACGGTCAGAATGTTTGGTAAATTGGCAGATTATTAACGTGGTAATTGCTAATAAATAATATACCATATATAATAGAAAAGGAATTAAAGCTTAGTAAATTTACATTTTGCATTTTTATGAAACTCAATTTATTAAAACCATTAGCTTTTATTGATTTAGAAACCACAGGAATAGATATAACTAAAGATAGAATTGTGCAAATTGCTGTCCTCAAAGTATTTCCCGACGGGAGTGAAGAACTCAAATCTCAAATAATTAATCCTACAATTTCTATTCCTCTGACTGTTTCATTAGTACATGGAATTTATGATGATGATGTTCAAGATGCACCTACCTTTGCTGAAGTTGCTGTTGACTATTTAAATTTTCTTGATAATAGTGACTTAGCTGGTTTCAATTCCAATAGATTTGATATTCCTCTCATTGTAGAAGAATTTTTACGTGCAGGAATATGTTTTAAATTACCAGGTAGAAATTTAGTAGATGTGCAAACCATTTTTCACACAATGGAACGACGCAATTTAAGAGCAGCTTATAGGTTTTATTGTGATCAAGATTTAGAGGGAGCGCATGATGCAGCGGTTGATATTCGTGCTACTTATGAAGTTCTCAAAGCACAAATTCAACGTTATGAAAATGTAGAATATAGTAATGATGGTTCTCCTGTAACTGTACCAATTAAAAATGATATCAATATTTTAAGTCAATTGACTACATTTAATTTTTTAGACCCTACAGGTAAACTAATTTATGATGATCAGAAACAAGCAATTTTGTTTAACTTTGGTAAATATAAAGGTAAAAGTTTGTTAGAGGTTTTTTCCAAAGATCCCGGTTATTATGATTGGATGATAAACAAAGGAGACTTTTCATTATCTACTAAAAAAGTCTTAAAACGAGCTTGGAAAGCAATTCGTAATTCATAATTTAAAAACTCCTAAACTCCTGATTAATAAAGCGATTATCTATGTCTAAAAACAACCTATTACATATTTTATTGCATCATTGGGAAAATACACTTAAACCTTTTAATGTTGACCCAATGATATCAAATAAAGCATTCTTTCAGCTTGTTTCAATTTACTCTCACCCCAGTCGATACTATCACTCATTACAACATATTCATTCTGTTCTGACTACAATTGATATTTTAAATGATATTTTAAAACCCTCTGTTCAAGATTTGTCTTCTGTACAACTTGCAGCTTGGTTTCATGATGTAGTATATAACACTCAGATTCAAGATAATGAAGAAAAAAGTGCTGAATATGCTGCTGAGATGTTGAAAAATTTAGCAATTCCAGTTAGGAACATTACTAAAATTCAACATCTAATCTTGTGTACTAAAAATCATCAAGCAGATGATATAGATAGTCAAGTTTTACTGGATGCAGATTTAGCAATTTTAGCTGCTGATGCGGTTCAATATCAAGAATATTCTCAAGCTATTCGTCAAGAATATGCTTGGGTTTCAGAAGCTGAATATATCGCAGGTAGACGAAAAATATTAGAAAGCTTTTTGCAGCGTCCATCTATCTATTTTACACCTTTTATGTTAGAATATGCTGAAGAATTAGCTCGGTTAAATATCAGCACAGAATTAAAAAATCAACTTACATACAGCAGAATATGGCTTACGCCACGCTACGCTATCAGGAGTCAGGAGTCAGGAGTCAGGAGTAAAACTGGCTTTGTGTATAGGTTTCAATTTTGATGCTGTACCTCATTGATCTGTAATCTGCTATAATAACATATATAAAAATATTATTTATATGGTAATTCTACACACATTATCAGATTTTATTAACCCAAATATTGCAATTACTCCCACATCTCCCAGCTATTATTATGAGGGAAAATGTCCTCAAACTGGGGAAGTGCTGAAATTACCCCGCACCGCTTTAAGTGAAGCTATAGCTAAAGGTTTAATGCAACAAATATGTCAAGATCAAATTTATAACCATGAAGGTAAAATGTATGGGATTTTATTAGTTGAATTACCCAACGGTGAACAAAGAATTATTAAAGCATTTTCCGGTCTTTTGCATGGTTGTAGTGTAGTAGAAGGTTGGGTGACACCTATTCCCGGACGTGAAGAAGTTGCTTTAGTAGAAACTCACACTTTAACTGAATTGGAAAAAATTAAACAAGAAATAATTACTCTCAAACAAATTCCAGAAAGAGAAGAATATGCAACTTTAGCTGCTGAATTTAAACAGCAGTTACAAATAATGAATTTACAACATCATCAAAGTCAACAACAACGACAGGAAAAACGTCAACAATACCAGCAAAACCTCACAGGAGAAACCCTAGAAATTGCTTTAGCAGAATTAGAAGCCGAAAGCCGTCAGCAGGGAATTGAGAGAAAATATCTCAAACGTTATCAAAATCAAATTCTACAGCCTTTACAAGAGCTAATCACAGCCGCAGATGACAAAATTAGAGAACTCAAACAACAGCGAAAAGAACTATCAAGACAACTGCAAACACAAATGCACGAAGCTTATAGATTAACTAATTTTTATGGAAAATCTCTATCTTTACAACAATTACTACCAGGAGGAACACCCACAGGAACAGGGGAATGTTGCGCTCCTAAATTGTTACATTATGCTGCAACTCATCAATTAAAACCTCTCGCAATGGCAGAATTTTGGTGGGGTGAATCTTCAGTACAGGATAAAATTCAAGGAGAATTTTACGGTGCTTGTGTAGAAAGATGTCAACCTTTAATGGGGTTTTTGCTATCAGGTTTAAAAACCAAACTTGCTGATTTTCAAAAGTTAGAAATTATTTATGAAGATCAATGGTTAATTGCTGTGAATAAACCTCCAGGATTATTATCTGTACCTGGACGTTATCATTATAATCAAGATAGTGTTCTCAGTCGGTTACGAAATTTGTATGATCTGGAATTGATGAGTGTACATCGTTTAGATCAAGAAACTTCTGGTATTTTGATCTTAGCACGAGATCAAAGCACCTATTCACAACTAAATCAACAATTTGCCAAAGGACAAATACATAAAATTTATGAAGCCGTTCTTGCAGGTTCACTCACCATAAACCAAGGTATAATTGATTTACCATTGTGGGGAAATCCTGAAAACAGACCTTATCAAAAAGTTGATTTTGAACGAGGTAAACCCAGTGTAACCGAGTTTCGAGTTATCGGAAAACAAGGAAATTACACCCGTGTAGAATTTATTCCCCTCACAGGAAGAACCCATCAATTACGAGTTCATGCTGCGGATGTGCGAGGATTGGGAGCAAAAATTTTAGGCGATCGCTTATATGGTTGCAATGCGGATGCTAGTCGATTACATCTACACGCCAGAGAAATCACTTTTCAACATCCACATTTAGGCGTAAATCTGCATTTACAGACAAAAACACCATTTTAATTCGTAATTCATAATTGAGTTATTAACCTCCTGACTCCTGACTCCTGACTCCTGACTCCTGACTCCTTCATTTACGAATGCCACCTTTATCGGTAAACTCTTATATTGCATATTCAAAACTGGAGATCAAAACTTTGGGCATAGAATTACGCAGTTTCGTATTTCTAGACAATCTGCAACCGCAACACGCCGCATATATGGGAACAGTAGCCCAAGGTTTCTTACCATTACCAGGGGATACATCCCTGTGGATTGAAATCTCACCCGGTATCGAAATCAATAAAATTACAGACGTAGCCCTCAAATCTGCCTCTGTCCGTCCGGGAGTACAGGTAGTAGAAAGGCTGTATGGACTCTTAGAAGTACATTCTGGTTCTCAAGGGGAAACACGAGCCGCAGGCCAAGCTATTTTAGCCATGCTGGGAGTGAAAAAAGAAGACTGTCTCAAACCCCGTGTGGTTTCTAGCCAGATTATTCGCAACATTGACGCTTACCAAACCCAACTCATCAACCGTACCCGTCGCGGACAGCTACTACTCGCAGGACAAACCCTGTACGTTTTAGAAGTTGAACCAGCGGCTTATGCAGCCCTAGCAGCCAACGAAGCTGAGAAAGCAGCACAAATCAACATTTTAGAGGTGCAAGCTGTAGGCAGCTTTGGCCGACTTTATTTAGGCGGGGAAGAACGGGATATTTTAGCCGGTGCAGCGGGAGCTTTAGCCGCGATTGAAAATGTACCAGGCCGCACACCACAAAGTCAGCGTCAGGAATAGAAGGAGAGAAAATGGCAAGTCGAGAGCATTTAACTTTACTCCAAGCAGGTGCAGTCACCTGGACAGGATGGAGAAAAGAAAACCCCGAAATTGAAATTGACCTGAGTACCGCTAATTTAGAAGGAGAAAACTTTCGTGGTGCAAATCTCCAAGGTGTGAATTTAAATAAGGTAAATTTAAGTCACGCTTTGCTAGTGCGAACAAATTTGAGTGGTGCAAATTTAAGTAGTGCTAATCTGTCTCAAGCCAAGTTGATAGAAGCTAACCTCTCTCAAGCTAATTTGACTATTGCTAATTTACAAGGTGTAATCTTAACACAGGCAAATTTAAATCAGGTTATTTTAATTGGTGCTGATTTGAGAGATGCAAATCTCAGAGGTGCAGTTATTACAGATGCTAATTTAATTGGGACTGATTTGAGCTACGCTAATTTAAAAGATACCGATTTAGCAGGATCGCAACTCATCCGCAGTAATCTGAGTTTTGCTAATTTGATTGGTGCTAATTTAATTTCTGCTAACTTGAGTGAAGCCAATTTATATGAAGCCGAAATAATGCAAGCTTACCTTTACCAAGGTAATTTGTATAAGGCTAATTTAACGAAATCACATTTAGGAAGTTCATACTTATTTAGAGCTAATTTAATAGAGGCTAATTTAACAAATGCTGATTTAACTTGGGCTAATTTAAAGTATGCAAATTTAGCAGGTGCTAATTTAACAGGTGCTAACCTCAAGGGTGCGAATTTAACAGGTGCTAACCTCAAGGGTGCGAATTTACAAGATGCAATTATGCCAAGTCTTTTAGAGTGTGATTAGAATCAGCAAAGTATATTGCCAGTAACGATAAGTTATTTATATCTAATTTTGGCAAAAAAGATTTTCCTCTACTTTTTAATCAAAATTATTGAGAATTTCTCGCAAATACCCCAACGATTTTACTAGGGTCTTGACTTCTTGACTGGTTATGGTAATATGCTATTTAAATAATCCAAGGGTTTATTATATCTAATAGCATTTCTTTATGAGGCTGCGCCGAATTTCCTCACCTTGTCTTTCCTTCTCTGCGTCGCGCCAGTTGCTACAAGTCGGGGAACCCGCCCATCGCACTGGCTTCTCTGCGTCTCTGCGGTTAGTTTATCTTTAAAATTGAGCGCATCTTTATACAGAATTGGTATAAGTCAGGATTGATGGTTTGCACCACGCTACGCTATCAGACAAAAAACCAATCCTAAAAATCCTGATATGGTTTGCATCACGCTACGCTATCAGACAGAAAATAAATAAGAGTTATCCTAAATTAAGTCCTGGTGATAATTACACAATATAAGAGGTAAATATTATCACGATTACTTTGTATCCTAAAATAAAATAGGAGTTCTGGATGCAGAATATTTTAGCTTTTAATTACTATATACCCCACGGACATTGCTATTTATGGCAAACTCCCCTGGTAGCATTGCATTTAGTGAGTGATGGGTTAATTGCGATCGCCTATTTTTCCATCCCAGCAATGCTGATCTATTTTGTCAGCAAGCGCGGTGACATTCCCTTTTCCAAAGTTTTTATATTATTCGGTGCCTTTATTGTCCTCTGTGGTACGGGTCATCTCCTGGATATTTGGACACTATGGCATCCAGATTACTGGGTTACTGGCATTGAAAGGGCTTTCACAGCTTTAGTTTCTTGCTATACAGCCTTACAATTAGTCGAACTGCTGCCACAATTTTTATCATTGCGAACACCAGACCAACTAGAAACCATCAACCAGGAATTAGAACAGCAAATAGCAGAACGAGAAAATACAGAAGAAACCCTGAGAATGATTGTAGCGGGAACTGCCTCTGTAACTGGTGACGATTTTTTTCCGGCTTTGGTAAAGAACCTAGCCGCAGCTTTAGATGTAAGTTATGTTTTGTTGTCGGAGAAAGCTGATAGTTCTCTACAAAGCTTGCGAACCCTGGCTATGTGGTCAGTGGATAATTTCTCAGAAAACATTGAATATGATTTAGCTGGTACTCCTTGCAAAGTTGTAGTTGAGGAGAAATTGCTGTGTTCTTATGAAAATAGCCTACAGGATTTGTTTCCCAATGCCTCATTGCTCCAACAAATTAATGCCCAAAGTTATGTAGGTGTACCATTACTGAATCTAAATCAAGAAGTAATTGGTAATCTCTGCATTATTGATGTTAAAACCTTCCACACAGACGAGCGAACCAAAGCACTTCTGAGCGTCTTCGCTGCTAGAGCTGCTGCTGAACTACAACGTAAATGGGCAGAAGATGAAAAACGCCAAGCTTACGAAGATTTGGAATTTCGAGTTAAGGAACGCACGACGGCACTTGTAGCTACTAATAAAACCCTAGAAACTGAAATTAGTGAACGTATCGCCGCAGAAGCCTCCATGAGAGTGATGGCAGAAAGGGAAAAAGCCATCAACGGCATCATTTTACGAATGCGACAGACCCTCAATATAGAATCTATTTTCAATGTCACCACCACAGAATTAAGACAAGCAGTAAGTTGCGATCGCGTCCTCATATATCGTTTCCAACCAGACTGGAGTGGAGAATTAGTCTCTGAGTCTGTGAGTGAAAATTGGAATATTATACTACCCGCACGGGCAAATGATCCCAAACTGACCCAGAAAGCTATAGATCGACCGGACTGTGTGACAACTCAACTGAGCAGTGCGGAGATTTTAAGCCGTGATACTTATTTACAGGACAATAAAGGCGGGACATTACGCCAAAAAAACAGCTATTGCTGTGTGAGCGACATCTACACCGCAGGATTTGATTCCTGCTATCTTAATCTTTTAGAAGAATTACAAGCAAGAGCTTATATTATTACCCCCATCTTTTGTAAACAGCAAATTTGGGGTTTGTTAGCAGTGTATCAAAATGGTGAACCCCGACAATGGCAACAAGCAGAAATAGGAATTGTCACCCAAATAGGTAATCAGCTAGGGGTAGCAGTCCAACAAGCAGAACTATTTGCTCAAACTCAGCAACAAGCAGAAGAACTCAAAGTAGCTAAAGATGCAGCAGACAAGGCTAACCGGGCAAAAAGTGAGTTTCTAGCGAATATGAGCCATGAACTGCGTACCCCCCTCAACGCTATTCTGGGTTTTACTCAATTAATGCAGCAGGATCAATCCTTAGCTGTTGGCCATCGCAGGTATATTGAAATCATTAACAACAGTGGTGAACATCTATTATCACTGATTAATGATGTACTAGAGATGTCAAAAATCGAAGCTGGAAGAATCACACTCTATGAAACAGACTTTGATTTACACAAATTGCTCTCTAGTTTAGCAGCCATGCTGCAACTAAAAACACAATCCAAGGGAATACAACTGACTTTTGATGTAAATCCTTCAGTACCACAGTACATCAAAACCGATGAGAATAAACTGAGTCAAGTATTAATCAATCTGTTAGGTAATGCCATCAAATTTACTGAACAAGGTAGTGTCACCCTGCGAGTTACAAAAGAGGCAGGGAGCAGAAGCACAGACCAGGGGGAAAAATATCTATCACCTCTTCAAAGTCCCCAATTCCCAATCACCAATCTTTGGTTTGAAGTTGAAGACACAGGTCCAGGAATTGCCCCAGAAGAACTTGGTCATTTATTTCAAGCATTTGAGCAAACACGAGCCGGACAGAAATCTAAACAAGGTACAGGTTTGGGGCTAAAGATTAGTCAGAAGTTTGTAGAGTTGATGGGCGGTGAAATTGCTGTTAGTAGTAAACTAGGTGAAGGTAGTTGTTTCCGGTTTTACATTCAGGCTGGTTTAGCTCCAGCAATTCCCACTACTAATTCATTTACCCCAGATGATGTAGTTAGCATTGTTCCGGGGCAGAAATATCGAATTTTGATTGTTGAAGATAATGGTACTAACCGATTGCTACTAAGTAAAATTCTCAAAGATATCGGGCTGGAAGTGCAGGAAGCTGAAAACGGACAAATTGCGATCGCTCTCTGGCAGCAATGGCAACCTCACCTCATTTTTATGGATATGCAAATGCCGATCCTCGATGGTTATGCCGCTACTCGACAAATTCGCCTTTGGGAACAAGAACGGGAACAAGAATTAGCACCAGGGCAAATTTCCCACACCACAAAAATTATCGCCTTGACTGCCAGCGCCTTTGCTGAACAGCGAGAGGACAGCTTGGCCGCAGGTTGTGACGACTTTGTTAGCAAACCATTCCGCAGAGAAGAAATTTTAGCAACTTTGTCTCACCATTTACAAATAAAATACTTGCATAAACCAACTGCCACAAATCAGATCACCCCTAACTCATTAGAACACCAACCAGAGTTTATTCTTGATACCCATGCCTTGGATATTATGCCAGATGAATGGATCGCTCAATTATATTTCGCCGCAGCCCAAGGAAACGATACCAGATGTCTTCACCTCATTGAGCAAATCCCACCGGAACATACTTTGTTAATTGCAGCTTTAAACATATTGATTGAAACCTATCAGTTTGACCACTTGATGCAACTAACTCAACCAAAATAAACAGGTTACAGGCTTCGCCGTGAGCGTTAGCCATACGGTTACAGTTATCAGTTAAGTGGGTAGGAACAGTTAAACATAATTATGTGAAGAAAAATTAACGAAGCTCAAACCCTCTTCCCTCCTGCCTCCTGCCTCCTGCCTCCTGCCCCCTGCCTCCTGCCCCCTGCACCCTACCCTCACCAAATTCATGAATAATCACAGTACATCAGCGCAAATTTCCCCACCAGCTATTCAAACTAATATTCTGGTTGTTGATGATCTTCTAGAAAATGTTCGTCTCCTCTCTAGCATTTTGGAGCGTCATGGATACCAAACCCGTAAAGCAATTAGTGGGGAAATGACTCTAACTACTGTGCAAGCATCTCCACCCAGTCTAATTTTGTTAGATATCAGAATGCCTGGTATGAGTGGCTATGAAGTTTGTCAACTATTAAAATCAAACCCGAAAACTGCCCATATTCCCATCATTTTCTTAAGTGCATCTGAGGATATTGCTGATAAAGTACAAGCTTTTCAAGTAGGTGGTGCAGACTATATTACTAAGCCATTTTATATAGAAGAAGTTTTGGCACGGGTTGAACATCAGTTAACCATTATTCAAGCTCGACAAACAATTTGTGATCTAAATGCAAAGCTGGAAGAACTTACCAATTTGCTCAACTCAAACTTATGCAGTTAATTGATGAAATTTTAGCATGACAGGAGTCAGGAGTCAGGAGTAAAAGCGTTTTTTAGCACGAGTTTCATGATTAATTGATGTGCCGGTGCGAGGAAGTCAGCACTATTATATACACATATACTATAATGGTAATACAATTAAATTTTTTTTTTGTTTTAATCCATTTAATTGAAATTCCCTTAATTTAAGTCGAAGACCATAGGATAATAATATGTCAATACAGGTTAAAACATTTCTAGCCGACATCCTCATTGTCGATGACAAGCTAGAAAATATTCGCTTTTTATCTGATTTTTTATCTAAACATAATTATCAAGTTCGCAAAGCTATCAACGGACAGGCTGCATTAATGGCGGTTAAAACACTGTCCCCCGATTTAATTCTACTAGATATCAATATGCCAGGAATGGGAGGTTATGAGGTATGCGAATTTTTAAAGAATGATTACAAAACCAGGTCAATTCCTGTTATTTTCTTAAGTGCTGGTGATGACGTTAGTGATAAAGTCAGAGCATTTCAAGTTGGAGGAATTGACTACATTACTAAACCATTTTATTTAGATGAAGTTTTGGTAAGAATTCAGACTCAGTTAAATATCAAACACCTCCAGAAAGAGTTAGAATCTCGTAATGAACAGCTACAAAATACCCTCGTAGCTTTACAAAAAACTCAAGCTGAACTAATTCAAAAAGAAAAGCTAGTTAACGCAGGTCGAATTGCTGCGGGAATTTCTCATGAAATTAACAATCCTCTGAGTTTTATTATTGGTAATCTTCGTCCTGCATCTGAATATAGTCAAAAACTGATTGGTTTAATTCAGCTTTATCAACAAGCATTCCCAGAAGCTACTCCAGAAATTATCAATTTTATTAATGAGATTGATTTAGATTTTATTAATTATGATTTTATTAAAATTATTGATTCCATGCACGTGGGAGCAGAAAGAATTCGTTCGGTTATTCAAGCTTTACATATTTTCTCTCGTCTGGATCAGTCAGGAATTAAACCGTTTGATATTCATGAAAGTATAGATAGTATTTTCATGACACTAGGCTATCAGCTTGGGTTAAAAAATGGTTCAGTTAATATTGAAATTATTAAGGATTATCAAGATAATATACCAGAGATATTGGGATATGGAAACCTATTCAATCAAGCTGTGCTAAATATTTTACAAAATGCTATTGAGGCACTTGAATTAAGACTAAATTCAAATCTTGATGTTTCATTTAAACCTACAATCTGGATTAATACTCAAATCAGTCTGAAAAATAAAATAAAAATCAGCATCAAAGACAATGGTATAGGTATTACTGAAGCAAATAAACCTCATATATTTGAGCCATTTTTTACTACCAAATTAGTAAAACAAGGAGTAGGATTAGGTTTATTTACTAGCTACCAAATCATCAATGATATTCACAAAGGTAGTTTGATGTATCAAGACTGTCCTGAAGGATGTTCAGAATTTATTATTGAAATTCCTGTATCTAAGTAATTCATAATTCATAAATTTATAATTCATAATTTAAGTAAATATTAAGAGTTGTAAAGATAATCTAGACTCTATAGTAGACTAGAAGGTTGAGGATAAATGTAACAGGACTCCCAGCCAAAAAGAGGTATAGGAGCTATGGGGATGATGAATTTAGAATCTTTGGCAAATTCCCCTAACTTTGACCAGGAATTTTTGCGGAAGATGATTCATCATCAGCAAATGTCTGTGAAAATGGCAAAAAAAGCTGCTGAAAATGCTAATGTGCCACAAATTCGCAATTTAGCTCAAGCTATGATCAAAACACAAACTGCCCAACTTCAGAAATTACAGCAGTTGTCTCCAGTTGAATCTTGATTTTTTGTTCACTCTCTTCTTTTTTAAAGTTATGACAATCAAACTTACAGTTCCGGGAATGGCTTGTTCTGCTTGTGCCAACAATATTACCAATGCGGTTAAGGCTGTAGATGCTAACGCTAACGTTGAAGCTGATCCCAAAACTAAACTTGTAAATGTAGATACTCAAGCTTCAGAAACTGCTATTAAAGAAGCTTTAGTTACTGCTGGTTATCCTCCAGCTTAATAGTTGGGGACTGGGGAGATGGGGAGGGAGAAATTTCTTCTATTCCCTATTTCCTACTCTAAGAGGTTGTTTTAAAAGTTTTGGATGGTGATGTTAGACACTTGCAGATCCCCCCTAACCCCCCTTATTAAGGGGGGAACTAGTGTGCTGCTTATTTTTATTCTTTATTTGTCACACTTTTCCCTAGTTTTTTTGTTGCCCAAGGTTTAGAACCTCATGTTTATTATGAAGTTGCTGCAATGGTTGTAACTTTAATTATTTTGGCACGTTTTTTGGAACATCGCGCCAAAAGCAGTTGTCTATCTTGAATTAACACGGCAGATTTTCCTCACTCTTGTTTTGATTATAACATCCGGCTTAGTATTGAGTAATAATTGATAATTACCAATTATGAATTATCCAGTACCGAAAATAACTGTTTTTATGAGCTTGGCATGATATTTCTAGATTAACCGCTTGACTACAAGTAAAACTCTAAAAATGAATGTCAACGCTGAAAATGTGAACTACGCACGGAAACCTAAAATTTTCAATCAACCAGAGCGTTTTATTGAGGGTTGGTACTGGGTAATTCCCTCTAGAAAATTGCGAGTTGGTGAAGTCAAACCTGTGACAATTTTGGGAAAAGATTTAGCAATTTATCGTGGTGAAGATCAACGAGCAGTTATTTTTGATGCTTACTGTCCACACATGGGCTCTCATCTTGGGGAAGGCAAAGTTGAGGGTAATGAATTACGCTGTTCTTTTCATCATTGGAAATATGATACAGAAGGGTTCTGTGTAGAGGTTCCTTGTTTGAATGAACCAATTAATGTTAAAGCTAAAACTTGGCCTACTGCTGAAAAATATGGTTTAGTTTGGGTTTGGACTGGAGAAACACCACAACAACCTTTACCTTTTATTCCTGAGTTAGAACTGGAAGAATGTGATAGTGCTTTTGGTTCCCGGTTTATTACTAACTGTCACCCAAATGTTGTCATGGTTCATGCTATTGATGGTCAACATTTTCATACGGTTCATAAGTTGTTATCAGAATTTAATTTTGCCAAACAGGAACTGAATGAAAATGCTATTACTTTCAGCAATACTACACAGGAAAATTCTGATTCTTTTTTAATTAAACTCATTCGTTCTTTCCACAAAAAACCTATAAATCACAGTCTTTGTTATTGGTATGGTACTACGGGGATGGTGACGGTTGGTACTGAATTTTTACATTTACATATTATGTTTACTTTGCGTTTAATTGACGGTGGTAAAACTGAAGGAATGACTATATTTATTACTAAAAAACGTCATGGTATTATTGGTCGTTTATATAATCGTTTGATCTTGTGGTTAAGTAAATTTGTTGCTCAATACTTGATCAATAATAATCGTAAAATTTTCCAGACTATTCAGTTTAATTTAAAATCTCCCATCGAAATTGATGAGCCAATTCTACAATTTATTAATCATTTGGAAAGACAGAAAGCTTTAAAATGGGGAAGTTGGAATTTAGATAGAGTACGTGATACTGAAGTGCGAGATCCAGAAAAACGGGAAAAACGCGAAAAATGGAGCGATGAGCTAGTTAATGATTGAAAATTCCCCATTTAGGCAATAAATAGCCAATAAAAATGAAGTGGTCTGGCCACTTCATCAATTCCCAGGTAGAACCTTAAGCAATGAGTATAACGACTAAATTATTTTAAAATCGTATAAAATGAGACAGAATTGAAAATTCTGCTATATGTCAAATCTTTTTCCTTCCCCTTGACAAAATGTTAAGGTGCGATGCTTGTGGCAGACTTAGCCATAGCATCAATCTTACCAGTAGGACGGCTATTGTCATCCTGATTTATTAAGAATAATCGTAATAACCTACCCTACTATACAGGATTTACTCATCTAATAAGTAAATTTTTTACAGGCAATAGGCAAGAGGGAATAGGTAATAAGTAATAGGTAATAGGTAATAGGGAAGAAAGAAGATAAATGGGTAGCTATTTTGTACAAAAATCAAATAGAAGTCTTATATTAAATTAATAACCCATCAAAATTTTTGTCAATCACATACAAATTCATGTAAATTTAATCATGTCAAGGCATTAAATTTTTTCTCGACTTAGAAACCTAGTTTAGTATAAAATAAAAAACATGAAAGAATATGATGTTGTAATTATCGGCGCAGGACACAATGGTTTAGTGTGTGCTGCTTATTTGCTCAAAGCTGGCTATAGCGTCCTGCTACTAGAAAAGCGTTCTGTTCCCGGTGGTGCGGCTACAACAGAAGAATGTATACCAGACAAAGCACCAGGGTTTAAATTTAATCTCTGTGCTATTGACCATGAATTTATTCATCTCGGTCCAGTCGTTCAGGAATTAGAACTGGAAAAATATGGCTTAGAATATCTACAATGTGATCCCGTTGTTTTCTGTCCCCATCCTGATGGTAAGTATTTTTTAGCTCATAAATCATTAGAAAAAACCTGTGCAGAAATAGCGAGGTATAATGAAAGAGACGCTAAAAAATACGCCGAGTTTACCCAATATTGGCAACGGGCAATTAACGCCATGATGCCCATGTTTAACGCTCCACCTAAATCAATTATAGACATTTTTGGTAACTACAACCTGCAAAAATTCAAAGATTTATTTTCTGTCATTGGATCTACCCAAAAAAGTTTAGATTTTGTGCGAACAATGCTCACCAGTGCCGAAGATATTTTAAATGAATGGTTTGATGAAGAATTTCTCAAAGCACCTCTTTCTAGACTAGCATCAGAACTAGGAGCGCCTCCATCACAAAAAAACCTGGCCATAGGTGTCATGATGATGTCCATGCGTCATCATCCGGGAATGACTAGACCCCGTGGAGGAACAGGTGCATTAGTCAAAGCATTAGTGAATTTAGTCACAGCAAAAGGTGGCGAAATTCTCACAGATCAGCAAGTAGAAAAAGTCTTAATTGATGATGGTCAAGCCGTAGGTGTGCGGGTTGCTTCTGGTGAAGAATATCGGGCAAAATGTGGAGTAATTTCTAATATTGATGCCAAAAGATTATTTTTACAATTAATGGATGCTCAAGAAGTTGATCATGCTGATCCAGAATTACGAGAAAGATTAGAACGGCGCATAGTTAATAATAATGAAACTATCTTAAAGATAGATTTAGCATTAGATGAACCCTTGCGTTTTCCTTACCATGAACATAAAGACGAATATCTCATTGGTTCAATTTTAATTGCAGATTCCATGAATCATGTAGAACAGGCGCATAGTAAATGTACAATCGGAGAAATACCTGATAGTGATCCCTCAATGTATGTGGTAGTTCCTAGTTTTCTTGATCCGACTTTAGCACCACCAGGAAAACATACAGTTTGGATTGAATTTTTTGCCCCTTATCAAATTGCTGGTGCGGAAGGTACAGGTTTAAAAGGTACAGGTTGGACTGATGAATTGAAAAATCAAGTTGCAGATAAAGTAGTTGATAAACTAGCAACTTACTCCCCCAATGTGAAAACCGCAACCATCGCTAGAAGGGTAGAAAGTCCAGCTGAATTAGGAGAAAGATTAGGGGCTTATAAAGGCAATTATTACCATATTGATATGACATTAGATCAAATGGTATTTTTCAGACCTTTACCAGAATTAGCAAATTATAAAACCCCCATTGATAATCTATTTTTAACAGGTGCGGGAACTCATCCCGGTGGATCAATTTCAGGAATGCCAGGACGTAATTGTGCGAGAGTATTTTTGCAGTCCAAACACCCAATTACTCAGACATTAAAGGATGCTGGAAATTCAATTAAGTCTACTGTGGGATCTGTATTTGGCATTAGTTAAGTAGATGGGATAAAAAAATACACTAACTAAATAATAACCTGATCCCCGACCTCTTTGATCTTTGAGAAGTCGGGGATCTAGATTTTGGGTGTTTATCATTGCTCAACTCCTACTGACTTCTGACTCCTAAATTGTGCTGTAAGTATTTAATCAGACATGGTATGATTAAGATTGTGATTATCAAGAGTGAATGTATATTCACCAAAAAAATACATTTAGGAAAAAAGTATGGAAAACGAAAAGCAGCAATGGTTTCAACTTGCGTTCCAGATTAAAGGATCTGTAATTACCTCAATTTATAAAAGAGTTATCGGGTGTGGAATATTTGGAATATTAATTTCCGTTCTTTACTATTTTAAAGTACCAGTTTCTCAACCAATTTTAGGGAGTGTTATTCCCAGCATTGTGTTAGGTTTATTATTAGTTTTTAGAACCAATACAGCTTATGAAAGATTTTGGGAAGGAAGAAAAATTTGGGGTTCAATAGTTAATACAGTCCGCAATATTGCCCGACAAATTTGGGTATCTGTGGATGAAATTGCTATTGAAGATAAAAAGAAGAAAATTGAAGCATTGAAATTATTAATAGCTTTTGCCGTAGCTACTAAACTGCATTTAAGAAACGAACCTGTCAATAAAGAGTTAGAAGAATTAATGCCAGCATCTTATTATATTAACCTCAAAACAATGAATAATCCACCCCTTGAGGTAGCTTTTTGGATTAGTGATTATTTACAAAAGCAATACAATCGTAATTGCATCAATAGCTATCAGTTATCGGCAATGCAGCAATTAGTCAATATTTTAGTAGATAATTTAGGAGCTTGTGAAAGAATTTTGAAAACGCCCATTCCTTTAGCTTATGCTATTCATCTCAAACAATTGTTATTACTGTATTGTTTATTATTACCATTTCAATTGGTTGCAAGTCTGGGTTGGTGGACAGGGTTTATTTCTGCTTTAGTTAGCTTTACTTTATTGGGTATTGAAGCCATTGGGTTAGAAATTGAAAATCCCTTTGGTTATGATCCTAACGATTTACCATTAGATAAAATTTGTGACACCATGAAACGGAATCTTGATGATTTAATTAGTTTGACTCCTAGTGTGCATTCAAGGCAAGAAGATGTATGAGGGTAATATTATGAGACAGGATATTTTCAATCAACAGCAATTTACCTGACTAAAGTGTAAGCGATCGCTCGATCTCTTCCTTTATTCTTCGCTGCATAAAGCGCCTCATCTGCTTTAGCAATTAAATCCTCTAGGCTAATTTCTGCCATCGGAATTAAACTAGCTACACCTAAACTCAATGTCACATAATTACTTACCTCTGATTTAAAATGAGGAATAGCCAAGGAAGCGATCGCTGTTCGCATTGACTCTGCAACTATTAAGGCTCCTTCAGTATTAGTATTAGGCAAAATCACCGCAAATTCTTCACCACCATAACGCGCAACCAAATCTGTAGGACGTTGGGGAACTTTCGCAAGAGTTTGAGCTACTTTTTCTAAACATTCATCTCCTCCTTGATGTCCATAATAATCATTATAACCTTTAAAATAATCAATATCTGCAAGAATTAAAGCCAGAGGTTTTTGTTCACGCAGATGTCTTTGCCATTCTGTTGCTAAATAGTCATCAAAGCGACGACGATTAGCAATTTGCGTTAAAGAATCTAAATTATTTAGTCTTTCTAAACTAGAATTTGCTTTTTCTAATTCTTGATTAATATAAATCAATTTTTGCGCTTGTATTTTAGAATTCTCTAAAAGTTCTGAATGTTCTAAAGCTACACTAAATTGAGCCGCCAATTGTTTAACAAATTGCACTTCCTCTGTTTGCCAGATGCGTGGAGAACTACATTGATGCACACACAAAAGCCCCCATAGTTTATTTCCTTTGAGCAGTGGAACTAAAATTTGAGCTTTAATTTCAAATTGCTGGAGTATTTGCAAATGACATTCTTGGAGATTCGCGTCATCAACATTGTTAATCACTTGAGAGCTTCCTTGTTGATAAAGTACAGCATAACTCTCGCCAAAACAACTATCTTTAACTTTGACATCTATGGCTGAATCATAAATAGGTAAAACACTTTCAGCCATAAATTCACCACAACAAAAGTTAGATTCTGGATCAAATTTAAAAATACCCACCCTATCGACTTGTAGAGCTTTCCTGATTTCTCTAACTGTAGTGTTAAATAAAACATTCATATCTAGGGATTCTCTGATTTCTGCCACTAAATCAAATAAAATCTGTTGTCTTTGACTTGCTTGATTTAATTCATTAACTTTTCTTTCCATTGCTGTTAAAAATTCTGCCTGTTGCAAAGCAAACCCTAATTGTGATGCAACTTGAGTTAAAAAGTGAATGTCTGATTTTTGCCAATTATACGGTTGAGAATGTTGATATGCTGATAATATACCCCATAATTTTTGTCCAATGAAAATTGGTGCAGTAGCATAGGCTCTAATGTAAAACTGCTCTAAAATTTCTATATGACATTGTGATAAATTGGCTGTATAAATATCAGAAACATACAAAGTTTCATTTTGGCGATATCTTCCCCCTTGATGTTGTTGCAGATAAGAATCATTCCAGATAGTATTCTTACCTATATTTTCAATATGATCAACATCTGGTTCAACAAACTCAAAATCGCTGACAAATTCTCCACCCCAATCTTCATTAAAACGATAAACCGCTATTCTCTCAACACGCAGTAATTTACAAGTTTCTTTGGTAGTAGTTCTAAAAATAGTATCTACATTTAAAGAGGCGCGTATTTTGCTGATCACTCGATATAGTGCTTTTTCTTTTTCTTCTTTTTGCTGTAATTCTAGATTTTTGTGATTAATTTGTGATTGTAATTCACTAATAGTAGGTAAATTTAGCAAAGTACAAATTAAATCAATAAATTTTTTAGAGATGACCTTTACAGGCGATCTGGAATTGTGAGGACACATAAAATGTAGTATGATATTATGATCATGTCTAAACTTGTTAGTTTAATAAACATTGATTATATCGTATATTTTCGTATTTTTAATACGAATTCGAGATAAAGTATTAATAATAAGATTAGCGAATTCACTAACAATTAGGATATTTTTCGTTTAAACTTTTATTCAACTTTACAAAAGCCTAATACCGCTTTCTAAACCCTCACAAACACCAGTCAGAAAATCTAAATCCAAACTAGCAATAGTATCACTCGGTTTGTGATAATTAGGATTTCTTAAAAATGCCGTATCTGTCACCATAATTGCTGGATAACCTTGATCCCAAAAAGGTGCATGATCACTTAGTCGAGTTTGGGGAACCAGTAAACCCCGATTAGGTGCTGGTAGCCATTGACTAGGTACACCGACTTTACTAATACTGCGACTGAGACTAATTAAATCTCCTAAAGTCCGTAAATTACCAATTAAACCAATAAAATCGCCGGTATTGGGGTAAAACTTATCTAAAAAAGCTGGATATCTTTGCGAACCAGGACTAGAATCACGATATCCCAACATCTCCAAAGAAATCATTAAACGTAGACGTTGCTTTTGTTGGTGTAGCAAAGCTGCATAATCAGCACTACCCAACAAACCATATTCTTCCATATCAAAAGCAACCAAGCGCAAAGGATATCTAGCAGGTGCTTGGGCGAAATTTCTGGCAAATTCTAATAAAACTGCCACACCCGTAGCATTATCATCAGCGGCCACAGTACCAGGTACACCATCATAGTGAGCGCCAATTAAAATAGGTGGTAAATTAGATTTTTGTCTTTTTGGTTGGGAGGGTAAATTTAAAATCAGGTTATTACAACTTTTACTCCCCACTTTAAAGGTGTGGATTTCCACACTTCCCCATTGTCCTAATTGGTGGCGGATGTATTCTTGAACAAAGAAATGTCCCGCACTGGCCATATAGGGATCGCGTTCCCGTGCGATTTCTTGCAGATGATTTTGTAATCTTTGTTTTAAAGTCAAGATGGTGATTGGTGATTGGTGATTGGTGATTGGTGATTGGTGATTGGTGACTGGTGACTGGTGACTGGGAAAATACAAATTATTTCCCCCTGCTCCCTGCTCCCTGCTCCCCTGCTCCCCTGCCTCTCTCCCTGTTCCCTCTCTACAAATGCTATCCTAGTTTGGCAAGTAGCACCTTAAGCTAAAATTTCTCTAATTATGGAATTAATGATGATAATTATACCATTGGGCGGTTTTCATCATTGAGCAGCAAGCTAGAGACAATGCTACCCAATAATAATATATAGATGTAGTAAGACACGCAGCAGGAGAAGAGGAACGCATGGGCAAGGTAGTCGGCATCGACTTGGGTACAACCAACTCAGTAGTCGCCGTGATGGAGGGTGGCAAGCCGGTGGTGATTGCCAATGCAGAAGGTATGCGAACCACCCCCTCTGTTGTCGGCTTCAGCAAAGAAGGGGAAAGGGTGGTTGGGCAGATGGCCAGACGGCAAACGGTTCTGAATCCCCAAAATACCTTTTTTGCAGTTAAACGCTTCATTGGGCGCAGGTACGCTGAACTTAACCCCGATTCCAAGCGTGTACCCTACACTATTCGTAAAGATGAAATGGGCAATATTAAAGTTGCCTGTCCTCGGTTAAATAAAGAATTTGCCCCGGAAGAAATTTCAGCAATGGTGCTGAAGAAATTAGCGGCTGATGCGAGTCGTTATTTGGGTGAACCTGTCACCGGGGCTGTAATTACTGTTCCGGCTTATTTTAATGATTCTCAACGTCAAGCCACCCGCGATGCTGGCAGAATTGCTGGTTTAGAAGTGCTACGCATTCTCAATGAACCCACAGCCGCTTCCCTCGCTTACGGATTGGATCGAGGTGATTTAGAAACAATCCTCGTTTTTGACTTGGGTGGTGGTACTTTTGATGTTTCGATTTTGGAAGTAGGTGACGGCATCTTTGAAGTTAAAGCCACTAGTGGAGATACCCAGCTAGGTGGTAATGATTTTGACAGAAAAATAGTTGATTGGTTAGCGGAACAATTTTTAGAGACAGAAGGGGTAGATTTAAGACGCGATCGCCAAGCTTTGCAGCGTTTAATGGAAGCCGCAGAAAAAGCCAAAATCGAACTTTCTGCCGTCAGCGTCACTGATATTAACTTACCCTTCATCACCGCTACAGAGGATGGTCCAAAACATTTAGAAACTCGCCTCACCCGTTCCCAGTTTGAAGGCTTGTGTACTGATTTAATTAGCAGAATACGCACACCAGTAAAACGGGCGCTCAAAGATGCCGGACTCTCCCCTGTAGATATTGAAGAAGTTGTATTAGTAGGTGGTTCCACTAGAATGCCAATGGTGAAACAGCTAGTACAGGATTTAATTGGCATCGAAGCCAGCGAAAACGTCAACCCTGATGAAGTGGTGGCCGTGGGTGCAGCAATTCAAGCGGGCATTCTGGCGGGGGAAATGAAAGATGTACTACTCTTAGATGTCACACCTTTATCCTTGGGATTAGAAACCATTGGTGGCGTGATGAAAAAACTAATTCCCCGGAACACAACAATACCCGTAAGGCGATCTGATATTTTTTCTACCTCGGAAAATAACCAAAACAGTGTAGAAATTCACGTTGTCCAAGGGGAAAGGGAAATGGCAGCTGATAACAAATCCTTGGGACGGTTTAAGCTGTATGGTATCCCCCCAGCCCCTAGAGGTATACCCCAAGTTCAAGTATCTTTTGATATAGATGCCAACGGGATTTTACAGGTAACGGCTTTAGATCGCACCACTGGCAGAGAGCAGAGTATCACAATTCAAGGCGCTTCTACCTTGAGTGAATCAGAAATTAATCGCATGATTCAGGATGCTCAGAAATATGCTGATATTGACCGGGAACGGAAAGAAAGAGTAGAAAAACGGACTCGTTCAGAGGCTTTGATTTTACAAGCAGAACGGCAACTGCGGGAAGTAGCCTTAGAAATGGGTATGCAGTTTGCCCGTAACCGTCGTCAGCGCATTGACAATATTTGCCGCGAATTGCGAGAGAGTTTAAAAGATGATGATGATCGGGGCATTGATCAGGCTTACTCTGACTTGCAAGATGCTCTCTATGAGCTAAATCGAGAAGTCCGTGAGTATTATGCTGAAGATGAAGACGAAGACTTATTTGGTGCTATCCGTGACATCTTCACTGGTGATAAAGAAAAGGAACGAGATTATTCTCCCAGAGAAACTTATCGGGAACGCGATTCTTATAACAGAGACTACAGCCGGGACTCTGGTAGAGACTATGGTAGAGACTATGGTAGAGAAAATCGTTCTTCACCCTCCTATGATAGTCCTCCACCACGTCGCAGCCGTCCCAGCTACCAGGATAACTGGGATGATGACGATGATTGGCTCTAAGGTAATTTTAGATTTGAGATTCAGGAGTCAGGAGTCAGGAGTCAGGAGTCAGAAGCTAGAAGGTGAATATTTCTCCCCATTTCCTCAAATACTGTTCCCTGTTAAGAGTTCCCTGTTAAGAGTTCCCTGTTAAGAGTTCCCTGTTAAGAGTTCCCTATTCCCACTGATAACTGATAACTGATTATGCAAAATTTGCAAAATTTCCGCGATTATTACGAGATTTTGGGAGTAACGAAAGAAGCCTCTAGCGAAGAAATTAAAAAAGTTTATCGCAGGTTAGCAAGGCAATACCACCCTGATCTTAATCCAGGTAACAAAGAAGCAGAAGAAAAATTTAAGACTATCGGTGAGGCTTATGAAATTCTTTCCGATCCGAGTCGGCGATCGCAATACGACCAGTTTAGCCGCTACTGGAAGCAAAAAGGTTTTGCCGGTGGTGGTAAACAGTCACCTAAACCAAAGGGTTGGGGAGATAATCGCACCAACACCCGTACTAGTCAAGAAGTAGATCCGAGCGAGTTTCCTGATTTTGAAAGTTTTATTAATACAGTCATCGGTGTCAGCAGTCGCAAAGATACCAGAACTACCCCAGGAAATACAGCCACTAGCGACCCGTTTCGCACTCCTAGAACTAAAGTTGCTTATACAGTTAACACCCCACCCCGTACTAATCGCAGGGATATAGAAGCGAGGTTAACTTTACCTTTAGAAAAAGCTTATCAAGGTGGTAATGAAAGAATACGTTTAGAAGATGGGCGATCGCTCGAAGTAACTATGCCCCCAGCTATGGTGACAGGTCAAACCATCCGCTTGCGAAATCAAGGCATTGGTGGTGGAGATTTATACTTAAAAATTACCGTTGACCCTCATCCGTTATTTAAATTAGAAGGTGCTAATATTTTCTGTCAAATTCCTGTAACTCCTAGTGAAGCGGTTTTAGGAGGACAAGTAGAAGCACCTACTTTAGATGGTCCTGTAAAAATGACCATTCCTCCCGCAGTTAGATCCGGTCAAAGGTTTAGATTAGCTAATAAAGGTTATCCTGGTGAAAACGGGAAACGTGGTGATCAATTAGTGGAAATTCAGATAGTTACACCGAAAAATATTACAGATGAAGAAAGACAGCTTTATGAAAAATTGCGGGAAGTTGAAAGTTTTAAACCAAGGGCTGATTTAATTTAATTAATAGTCAGAATCAGGATGTCCAGGATTTTCAGGATTAACAGGATGATAGAGATTTGTGCGTAAATTAACCACATCTTGATTAAATTATTCTTCTACGTTAAAGTCAACTTTATCGTAGATATCACCTAACGAAATTTGACAGATAATAGATTTATTATCACCAATTTTGCAGTATTGCTCAACGTGCATTGAGTCTTGGTAAATTAAAATATATTCTTGAAAAGTGGTAATAGTGCGATAAGCAGCAAATTTTTCGTCTTGATCATAACTTTTGCTTGAATTTGATAATACCTCAGTAATCATTACTGGATTAGTAATAGGCTGAAGGCTGATAACTGAACTGCTAAGTCGGCGGAGCGTCGGCTGAATGCTTACGTAATGGCTTTCCGTCCGATTCATAAAAATTTATACAAACTTTTGAGAAAAAGCAAATTAAAACATGGCTGTTGTGGTAAATTACATCTAAATTATCTCAACTAATTACTACATCTAAATACCAATCTTCAATACTCTATTTTTTCCTATGGATGAACAACTACAGCAACTACTTCAAGCATTCTTGACAACAGCGAGTGGTAGTATAGAAGATCAACAAGTTATAGCCAAAATACTGAAATTAATTCCTCATTTACCAGGAGTTCGCAAACACAATGATCCTCGGATTGATTATGAAGAAGCTTTTAATCTCTCATTGCAGGGGGTTTGGAAAGGAATAAGAAGATTTGCTGAGAACTCTTCCGAAAGGATTCTTAACAAAAGCGCAGAAATTAATCGGCGATTTTTTGTAGCTTGGTTCAACAGAATTTTAATGAACAAAATTTATGATATGTATCGTCAGCAGGGAAACCAACCCTTCAGCTTAGATGCAAATATGAATGATGATAATACATTTTTAGATAATTTAGCAGATAACATCAATATAAATACTATTGATAAATTAATTGAACAAGAAAATTTGAAAAAAAATCAGGAAATAGAAAATAAAATAAAATCTGATTTAGAAAAAAATTTAGAACAATTAAACTGTCATCCAAGAAATTGCCCTGAATGTACCTGTCGAGAACTGATTAACAGGAGATTGTTAAAAAAACCTCCAGAAAGATGGCAAGATATTGGTGAATATTTCCAAATCAAGTGGAAAGCTATTGAATCACATTGGAGAAGAACTTGTTTACCACTTCTACCACAATTAGGAAATATTTAAAGTTTTTTAATATTAAATCAGGAGCAAATGAAATGACAACAAATGCCGAACTATTTTTATTAACCGTTCCTCTCACCGCAGCGAATCATGAATGTGCTAAAAGATTTGCGTCTGAACAATCTTCTCGTGAGAAATTTAAACAAGTATATCTCAACACTTTGGCGGTTTTAGCAGTAGATAGATTTTTACGTTGGATGGAATTTGAAACAGACTTAAATGCAGCCGATAGTTGGAATCCCATAATTCGTCGTTTTAATAATGTAGCAGATTTAATGCTTCCTGAATTGGGAAGAGTAGAATGTCGTCCTATTTTACCTACAGAAGATGTGATGATTTTACCTCCTGAAGTAATAGGAGATAGAATTGCTTATATAGCTGTAAAATTTGCTGAGAATTTAAAGCAAGTTGAATTACTAGGATTTTTACCTGCTTCGGAAAGTATAGAAGAATCTGATATTATTGATCTTGCTGATTTGCAACCGTTAGAAGAATTAACAGATTTTTTGCTAAATTTAGATCCTATTTCTGAGGATGATTTTGAAGAAGAAGAGGATGATGAAACAGAAGGGAATAATTTGTCAATAGAAGTTTTAAGACGTTGGTTAGAACAAAATTATGGAGAAGGTTGGAAAGCTTATGAAGAAATACAGGGAGAGGGAGGATATCGTAGTGATGATAATTTTGAAGAAATCCGCCGTCGTGCTAAAGTTATAGAAATAGAAGATTATTCAGTTGTTTTATCAGTTTTATTTACTTCAGAACATAGAGAAGATTTTCGGTTAATATTTAAACTAGAGCCAGAAAAATTTGAATATGAACTGCCAGAGGGTGTTGAACTACAATTATTAGATCAAAATGGACAATTAATACAAGAAGATAATTCAGAAGAACCTGAAATTGAATGGAATGCAAAAATAGGTACTTTGTTTAATATACAAATAATTCTTGGAGAAGCTAGATTTATAGAACAGTTTCAAATTTGATTTCAAGATTGTGTATACAATTTATAGCCAAAGATTTAGATATTATGCAACCAGTAATAGTTCTATATTTTGAAACAGGAAATTTTGAACAAGGATTCGTCATTAAATTACAGAGTATAAATTTCAACCAAGAATTAGTAGGAAGATTGTCAGCAAATCCTGAAATTGAAGAAGTATATCGAGAAATAAACTCTCTATATGAGGATTATCGTAAAATAAAGAGCAAATCTTTAAAGCAAAAACTTAATGAAAAATATAGTTATTTTGAAAACCAATTAAATGAATGGTTAAACTCAGAGTCATTTCAGATTATTCGTTCAGAAATAATTCAAATATTTACTCATAATCAAAATTCCAGATTATTTATTCAAGCAACCCATCCTGTTATCTGGCAGTTACCTTGGCATCAGTGGAATATTTTGCGCGAATTAGAAAGTGTAGAAGTTACTTTATGCTTTCCTATAACTCAACAAATTAAACTATTTACACCTTCTCCATTACGAAACCGAGTGAGAATTTTAACAGTAATTGGTAATACTAAAGGAATTAAGGTTGAAGATGATATTACAGAAATAAATAATATAATTATTGAAAATAAAACTGAAATTAAAATAATTCCAGAACGAAATCCACAAGAATTAAATGAGATAGAACAAGATGCATCACACAAACAACAAATACAACTTTCTCGCAGAGAATTATATGATGTACTTTGGGAATATCAACAATCAGAGATTAACGAAGATTCAGAAAAGCAGGTAAATGAAGAATCTTTTCATCCAAAAGATGTTAAATTTAACAAGAATAACATAGGATGGGATATCTTAATATTTACTGGACATAGTAAAACTGAATGGTTTAAAGATAGAAAGGGAGTTTTACAAATAAATTCTCAAGAATGGTTGAGTATAGCAGAATTACGTTCAGCAATAAAATCAGCATTAGCTTTTGGTTTAAAATTCGTTATTTTTAACTCCTGTGATGGTTTGGGTTTAGCTAAAAATTTGGCAGATTTACAAATTCCTTATGTGATTGTGATGCGTGAGGAAGTTCATGACAACGTAGCTTCAAATTTTATCAAGAATTTCTTAAAAGAATTTGTCCAAAATGGTGAACCAATTCATATAGCATTAAGCAAAGCAAGAACCGAATTAGCAAAAATTGAAAAAAATTATCCTCTAGCTAGTTGGCTACCTGTTCTCTGTCAAAGTTCACCAAATATAACCTTAACTTGGGAAGAATTATCACAGAGTATTAATAAAAAACCTGATTGGTCAGGATGTTGTTTAACATTATTTACGTTAGATGCTCTACAACGGTTACAAAATAATATTCTGACTAAAAATAAAGGTGTAGAGATTGAAGATATTTATGTTGCACCGAATTTAGGATTACTGCAAAAATTAAAACCAGGGGATTTACAAACTCAAGTCCAAAAGCAAGTACAAATTCCTATTTATGGTGATTATCAACTTACTCAAAAGTATCAACTAAAAGAGTTTTTAGAAAAAGTAGTTCGTCGTAGAAATAGCCCTGTTAGCCAAGGTAAGCGACTAGCAATTATTGGTGAAGCTGGAGCAGGTAAAAGTTTATTGTTACAAAGGATTGGAGATTGGATTTATTGGGATTTAAACAGGCTGGTAATTTGGGTTTCTTTAGCAAGTGTCAATCGAAAACAAACATTAGATAATTATTTACTAACAACATGGCTAAACAGAGTCAAAACAGAAGCTAAAATGTCCTGGGTTAATCAGGAACAAATAGTAGATTTATTTGCTAGTGGAAATGTCTGGCTGTTGCTAGATGGAGTTGATGAAATGAATACTAATTTTGGTGAGCCTTTAGGAGAAATAACACGCCAGATTAGTCAGTCTAATTTCATATCTCAGTCAAATATTATTTTAACTTGTCGTCTTAATGTATGGGAAGCAAATAAAAAGATATTGCAACAGTTTGATGTATTTCGTGTTTTGGACTTTACCACAGACGATACCAGCAATATGTTTAGGACAGAAAATGGTCAGGTAACTTTTTTCATAGAACGTTGGTTTGCTAGTAATCCCAATAAAGGACAAGAACTAATTCAAAATTTGAGAATGGATAGTAATAAACAAATTAGAGATTTATCTACGAATCCTCTGCGACTATCTTTATTATGTTTAGTTTGGGAAACAGAAACTAATACAAAGGAAAAATCATTTGAAGTTTTAGAAGAACCAGAAATTTCAAAGAATACAGATGAAGAACAAAAGTCAGAAAAAGATAAAAGATTATCAGATTTTTTAAATTCTAGAGCGGCTTTATATGATAGATTTGTACAATCCATTTATGAATGGAAAGAGAGATTATTTCGTAAAGAAAGTAGCATTATTGTTAGAACTAATGAACGTTTAACTTTAGATCAGGGTAAAATAGAACAACTAAATCGAGATTTAGCTATTTTAGCCAAAAAAGCATTTGAACATAAACTAATCCATAAATTTACATTATCCGAATTAGAAAAAGTTGCCGAAACTCAACATCCAGTTACCAAATTTATCTTACCTGTAATTAAGAATGTAGTCGCTAAAAGTGGTATAGAACAATATGATTCGCCATTTCATATTCCTCATGTGATGGCTAGTATAATCTTAAAATCTAATTTAAATTTAGCACTGCAATTAGGTTGGCTTAACCAAGTGGGAACATCAAGATATAACTCAAATGAACCAATTTATGCTTTCTTCCATCCCACATTTCATCAATACTTTGCTGCTAAAGCAATTGATGAAGATGAATATCAATTTTTTATAAAACACAGTACCGTTTTACCCCCACCTTATGGAACTTATCGAGCGTTTGATGCTAAATGGCAAGAAGTAATGTTGTTATGGTTTGGGAGAGAAGATGTTTTAGACCTTTATAAACAATTGTTAATTGAAGGATTATGGAAATTTAAAGATGGATGTGGTGGTTTTTATACATATCAAGCAAAGTTTTTAGCAGCAGCAGCATTGGCTGAATTTAAAAATTGTGGTGAGTTAGAAGAGCAATTAACAGACAATTATGAGAAGACTAAAGTTACGGTTGGTGAAATTATAGATGAAATTGGTAAAACCAGTTTTGTATATGAAAATGAGGCAGATGAGGATGATTTGTCTTTACCATTTAAGGCATTTCAAAAACGAGCAAAAATAGCATTTGCAAGAACTAATTCTGAATTAGCTGAAAAATGGTTAATCAATTTAATTAATAAAATTACACTAGAATCTAGTATTGCTCCTGCATTATTTTTAGATAATCTAGCTCCTGCACATAAATCAGTTATTAAGACCTTGCTAGAAGATTTTAAACAAACTTTTGATGAAGAGTTAAACGATAACAATAAGAAAGATGCTACAGAAAGATATAAATATAATTTAATTATAAATTTAATTTTCAATGCCAAAGGTAATAAAGAAGTAATTAATCAATTGATTAAATTTCTGTCAAATCAAACCAATGAAGAGACACAGATTGAAACATTATTAGTTTTAGGCTGTATTGCTAATACTGACGACAGAATGACAATTAATGCAACTAAATCAGTATTAGTTATAATTGAAGCTATTGATAAAATAATTCAGTTTTTTGAAAAAAATCTGATCGGTAGCGATAGTACATCTTCCAAAATTAGCAAATATAGTAGTTACTTTGGAATTATGGCTGAAGAAAATCCAAATATTGTTAATTATTTAATTAATAAACTTACTCAACTATTGGAGAAATTATTACAACAAACTGACAAAACAGGTTATGAACAATACATAATTTTGGAAAATAAATTACATATTGCTCAAGAATTATTAGAAATTTCCCCAGTTAATCAACTGGCAATGAATACCTTAATTGAGCTTGCTTTAACTTATACTGACTACGATAGTGACACTCTAGTTTTTGGGTGTTGGAAAAAAGTTGGTAAAGATAATCCTTTCATGATTCATTCCCTCTGTAGTTATATTCAGGAATTTGATGAAACAAAGGGAACATATCGTTTTTTCTCGAAAACTTTTGATGTTTTGGGAGAAATTGGTTTTGGTGAACCTATCGTCATTGATTTTCTAAACCACCATTTAGAAATTACAGAAGATGATTCACTGCATTTTACTATTGCTAAAAATTTATTAAAAATTGATCCAGATAATATCAAAGCTATTAATACTCTCCAGGATTTAATGAAAAATGCTCCTAGTGTAGATTCGCGTGTAAGAGCAGCAAAATTATTAGCAGAATTATCTGAACAACATCGGGAAGAAGTAATTAATACTTTAATTTCTTGGCAAAAACAATATTATCAAGAAGTAATGGAATTTTTAGCCAAATCATCTATTAATACAAACGATATAGATAAATGTCTATCTAATTTAGCAAAAGAATCTGAAGCAGAATACGGGAGAGATGCAGAAAAAAGTTTATACTTGAGAAATCTACAGCGCAAGTTTTTCTTGATTAGTGATATTTTTGGTAATTTTACTTTCCAGAAAATTGCTCGTAATTATCCACAAGTAATTGCTGCTTTAACTGAATTAATTTTGAATATTCCTGCTTCTTACACTCAATATTCTTTAGTCAAAAGTTTAGGAATGATTGATCCTGGGAATCCTTTTTGCATTAAGATGTGGATGCAGTTCTATGATAATGAAGTAAAAGAAGATGAGCGTAAACACATTGCTACTAGCTTTTGGTCTAGAGTTTATCATGAGTGGGTGACAGAAGTAGGGGATAGAAACCGTCGTCAAATGATTATTGACGCATTAACTAAAATTATTCAATCTACAGAAGATAAAAAATTACAGTTGGATGCTGCAAAAACATTAGGTAAGTTTGATTCTGGCAATTCGTTAGCAATTTCTACATTAATTGGCTTGGTGCTTGATGGATATCCTGGGCATTTTTCCCATCCAGTAGCAGCATTACAAGAAATTATTCAGGGTGAAAAGGCAGAGATAGTTGCTATAGAAATTGTGAGAAATTTGCAGGAATTACTCAATGAAACTCATGATAATTTGGCTAAAGATGATAATTATGATCGGCTTGAATATTTACTGGAACTATTTTGGGTTTGTGCTGAAACTTTACCATATCCTGAGTTTTATAGGGTTTGGCGAAATCTGCCTAAAAATTATCACCTTAAACCAATATATGTGGGTCTTAGTCAGTTCATGTCTGCGGCTAATTTTGCATTTGGTATTACTTATTATATTCTCCATCCTCGTGATTTACTAATTAAGATATTCTCGATTATATTGAGTATATTGAAAGGCTTATTTTTATTGGTTGTCAATAGCTTTTCATTTCTGATTCTAGTAATCATTGCAGTAACATATCCTATATCTTGGTTTGCTAACAAATATTTAAGAATTAATATAAAACGAACTTTAATGAGCGTATTAGGTTTATTTATAGGTATTATAGGAGGCAGTATTATTTATATTATTTTACCAGCTATTGTAATGCTTGTATCGCTACCTTTAGTATTAGGATTAGCTGTAATTGCTATTCCTATAGGTTTAATTGTAATGGCAATTATTTGGATTTGGAAAAAATTTAGACGATAAAGATTGAGTAATTGAACAATAACATCCCTAACTTCTTGAATATCCGGTTTCCAAAACCCTTGTATATACTTTTTATGAAACATTTATACGTTTTATGAAATATTTATACGTTATTGGTCAGAAATATCCAAAATTACAGTATAAGTATAAAAAAATACTTTGCATAACTATTTTAGTTTTTCCGTTGCCTAACCTAATTATATCAATTCCCCATTCTCAAACCTGATTTTACCATAGGTATTAACACATAAAATCATCAGGTTGGAAGTAGAAAACAAAAGAAAAAATAAAAATTATGCCAAGGTTTTATAAAAATGATTTATGCTGCTAACATAGAAAAAAAGAGAAGTTGATCATCTTCTCTGAAACTACAGTTTGACACCAACCAAATAACTGTTATTATTTATTAATATCTTTGCGTCTCATCTCAATTCATACTTCTGAATCTTTGCGATTACTATTATTATCTAAATACTTACTAACGAATTAGTAGGTATAGGAAAGTGAATAGCTAATTTTCGCAACATCAAAAATTTTTCCAGTAAATGAATAAAAAGAAAATATTAAGCCAATAGCTATCTTAATGGTTTATATATTTTCGCTGACTTAATTTTTACTATCTGAGTCGCTACCAACCAACAAACAACATCAATTATCAGGATAAATGCCAATGAATATCACAGGAAAAAAAGCCCTGTTCAACAACCAAAGCATCTTACAAAATTTTGCTTTTGGTGAAGAAATTGACGAACAGGCTGCGGAAATCATTTCTGGTGGTGTGGAGAGATTCACTCTGAAAAATGCCACACAACAAGCGATTATTTACACAGTAGATGACGTTGCATGGATCATACAACCTGGCGAAGAACATAGAGTTAGTACCGACATGGGGGGGAAAATAAGATTTGATGGAGATACTCGAGACAATAGATTAAGCGCAAAAGGATATAACCTCAGAGATTCTGGAAGATATGTATTTTACAACTCTTCCCAGAATAATTCTAATAGAATTGACTTATATCGTGAAGCTTAATCTTCTGGAAAAATTGCCGTTGGTTTTTGATTAAAGCCAACATCATTTATTTCATTTGTTTGCAACCGACCGAGAAATATTGACCAATAAACTCAACTAGATTTCAGGAGTAACTGAAGTGAGTATTACTATTGCCTCCTCTTTTTTACACAACCAAAGAATTTTAGAAAATATTGCTTTGGTAGAAGAAATTGACGAACAAGCAGCAGAAATCATTTCTGGAGGTCAATCTGCAAATTTGCTGAGTAAAGAAATATATGCTTTGGATGATGGAAACGAGGAACCAAAATTATACAATCCCAATAATCCCAATAATCCCAATAATCCTGAAGAACGTGAAGATCCTGAAGACCCTAATCAATCTGCTTCACAACTATTGGGAGGATCTGTGCAGCAAGCTAATTTTGGATTTGGCCAGGACAGAAGAGGGAGAAGAAGATACGGATACAGAGATAGAAACAGAAACAGAAATCGTTACTGTTAATTAGGGTTTGTTTATAACGATCAACCCTCAAGTTCTACAGATTCATAACAGCCAATAATCACTTTTTTGACTGCGTAAATCCTCTTCTTTCACTGTATTTTCGCTTCCAGAATTACGCCAGTCAATGAAATATCAAATTGTCTTACAACACAGTGAAGAAGACTGTGGTGCAGCTGCTTTAGCTACAATTGCCAAATATTACGGACGCACTTTTACCCTCAACCGTGTACGTGAAGCTGTGGGTACTGGTGCAAGAGGAACTACTTTATTAGGATTAAAGCGGGGTGCGGAAACATTAGGATTTCATACCCGACAAGTTAAAGCTACTCCTGAACTCATTAACCAATTAAATCAAGCGCCTTTACCTGCTATCATTCATTGGAAAGGCTACCATTGGGTAGTATTATACGGACAAAAGGGCAAAAAATATATCATTGCTGACCCTGGTGTGGGTATCCGTTACCTGACTCACCAAGAGTTAATCACAGGTTGGAGTAATGGGGTGATGTTGTTACTCCTTCCTGATGAAAGTCGTTTTTATCAACAAGAATCAGATAATATTGGCGGTTTGGGGCGTTATTTGCAACGGGTTTATCCCTATCGGTTTATTTTAGCCCAGGCGATCGCCATGAATATCGCCATCGGTATGCTTTCTCTCGCATCACCTTTTATGATGCAGTTACTCACCGATGATGTTCTCGTGCGGGGAGATACCCAACTATTAACTACCGTCGCTATCGGTGTAATTACCCTCAATTTAATTAAAAGCGCCATTAGTTTAGTACAATCTCATTTGATTGGTCATTTTGGACAAAGATTACAATTAGGATTAATCCTAGAATATGGACGTAAACTCTTACATTTACCCTTAGCTTATTTTGAAGGAAGACGTAGTGGAGAAGTAGTAAGTCGCATTGCAGATGTTCACGCTGTAAATAATTTAGTTTCTCAAATTGTCTTAGGATTACCTAGTCAATTTTTTATTGCTATAGTTTCCTTGGGTTTTATGCTTTTTTACAGTTGGGAATTAACTATAGCTTCCATATTTGCATTTATGATTATTACTGGTATTAACTTATTATTCTTACCAGCAATCCGCAGAAAAACTCGCAATATGATTGTTTCTGGTACAGAAAATCAAGGTTTTTTAGTAGAAACATTTAGAGGAGTACAAGTTTTAAAAACCACCCAAGCTACACCCCAAGCGTGGGAAGAATATCAAGGTAATTTTGGTCGTCTTGCTAACTTGGGTTGGAGTACGATGCAATTAGGACTTTATAGCAGTACAATCACAAATATTCTTTCTACATTTATTAATATCGGTATTCTTTGGATTGGTAGTTATTTAGTCATTAATCGTCATTTAACTATCGGACAATTGATTGCTTATAATAGCATGAGTGGCAATTTTCTCGGCTTTTTAAGTTCGGGAATTGACTTAGTAGATGAATTTATCACTTCTCAAATAGTTATTCAACGTCTGACAGAAGTTATTGAAGCTACCCCAGAAGATGAAAATGATGTCAAAAAGCAATGGGTAGAAATTCCTGAAAATGCAGATATTACTTGCACGGAAGTTAATTTTCATCATACAGGTAGAGTAGATTTATTGCAAGATTTTTCTGTAATTATTCCCGGCGGTCAAGTAATTGCTTTAATTGGTAAATCTGGATGTGGTAAAAGTACCTTAGCTAAATTGATTACAGGATTATATCAAATTCAATCAGGCAATATTCGTTATGGTTGTTATAATCAACAAGATTTAGCTTTAGAATGTTTACGAAATCAGGTAGTTTTAATTCCCCAAGAACCCCATTTCTGGAGTCGTTCAATTTTAGATAATTTCTTATTTAGTTATGCTCATATTAGTTTTGAGGAAGTTGTAAAAGCCTGTCATATTACGGGTGCTGACGATTTTATCAGCGAATTACCAGATAAATATCAAACTGTTTTAGGAGAATTTGGTGCTAATCTTTCTGGGGGACAAAAGCAAAGATTAGCCATAGCGAGAGCGATAGTTACTGATCCACCAATATTGATTTTAGATGAATCTACTAGCGCCCTTGATCCAGTGAGTGAAGCACAAATATTAGACCAGCTTTTAGAGTATCGTCACGGTAAAACTACTATTTTAATTAGTCACCGTCCGCGAGTCATTCGTCGTGCAGATTGGATTGTGTTTTTAGAAAAAGGACGTTTAAAAATTCAAGGTACACCAGGAGAGTTGTCTAAAGTTGCTGGTGAACATTTAGATTTTTTAGATGATGTTATTTTGAGATAAATTAATTTTTACATTACTTTTTACATCTGCGTATTTTATGACTCCTCATTTTCAAACATTAGCCAAAAAATCAACAGATTATAAAATGTATTAAATATATTAAATATATTTTTTGTGTATCTATCTAATTTTGTTGTTTAATCATCATTAAAATTTAAAATGATTGAGTTTCTGATAACCAATAACTAATAACAAATAACCAATAACTAATAACTAATAACCAATAACCAATAACTAATAACTAATAACTAATAACTAATGACTAATGACTAATGACTAATAACTAATAACTATAATTATGGCTAAAGACTCTGACTCATTAAACCCCATTCAAACCGATGAATTTCTCCCACCTATTAGTCATTGGACTACCTATGGTGGACTTTTTATTCTCTGTGTTTTAATATTAGCAATTCCCGTATCTGCACTGACAAAATATAAAGTCACAGTTAAAGGACAAGGAGTAGTTCGTCCATCAGGAGAATTGCGAATTGTGCAAGCGGCCACCGAAGGTCAAATTAGGCAAATTTATGTCAAAGAAAATCAAGTTGTGAAAACTGGAAATGCAATAGCTATTATTGATGACTCTCGGTTACAAACTAAAAAAAGTCAATTACAAACTAATATTCAACAAGCGAATTTACAACTTGTACAAATTCATGCTCAAATTCAAAATTTAAACTTGCAAATTAACGCCGAACTTGATAAAATTAATCGAATTATTAATGCTGCTGAAGCTGAATTGAGCGATCGCCTCCGTCAATATCAGGATAAAAAAATTACCACAGATTCTGAACTTCAGGAAGCTCAAGCAAACGTTCAAATTGCTCAAGAAGAATTAAAAATAGGACTAGCCAGATTAAAAATAGAACAAGCAAATTTGCAATCAGCCGAAGCAGTTTTGAATACAGCAAAATCCAAGCAAGAAAGATATGAAAGCGTAGCGCAAGCAGGAGCATTATCGAAAAATCAAGTAGAAGAAGCACAACTAGCGACTAAACAGCAAGAACAAGCAGTAAAAGCCCAAAAATCAGTAATTGAAGCCCAAAAACAAACAATTACCAAACTAGAGAAAGCTGTATATGTTGCCATCACCAGAAAACAGCGTGCTAAAGCAGCTATTAATCCCAGTCATGCAGAAGTAAAAATCGCCATTGAACGTATAGCCCAAGAAAAAGCAGCAGGAGAAAGTAACAAAGCAGCCTTAGAAAAAGAACGTCAAATGACAATTAAACAAAAAGTAGAAATTGAAAAACAGCTAGAACGGGATATTAGAGAACTCAAACAAGTAGACATAGAAATAAATCAGACCACTATTACCGCAACAGCGGATGGTATAATTACGCAAATAAACCTGCGTAACCCTGGACAAACCGTGCGAACTGGGGAAGAAATATTACAAATAGTCCCCAGTGATGCGAAACAGATCATCAAAGCAGCAGTAGCATCAGAAGATAAAAACAAACTGAAAATTGGTCAACCCGTGCAGATGCGAGTTACCGCTTGTCCTTACCCGGATTATGGTACACTTAATGGTAAAGTTGAAGCAATTTCACCAGATGCCATTGCACCGCCAAAAAAATCAACAGAGGAATCAGTTACTAATAACACCAGTCCCAAAGCCACAGTACCAGGTACAATTTATGAAGTGACCATTGAACCACAAAACCTAGTTTTAGGTACAGGTAAAAATTTGTGTCACATTCAACTAGGAATGGAAGGAAGAGTAGATATAATTTCCCGTGAAGAAAGCGTACTGCAATTTTTCTTGAGAAAAGCCAGATTAATAGCAGATTTGTGATAGTGTTTTCTCATCATCAGGAAAACGGCAGCATCCCAAATGTGTAAGTTTATTTTTTTGAATCTTGCAATTGCTACAAAGCTTGATATGAATGAAGCGCAAAGAACGCAAAGAACACAAAGTTAAGAGGGTTCAAAAGAGTTTTTGGTGTTGCTGTGGTTATGTTTTCAAAATTGGGATGCTCCCAGAAAAACATTATCTGCGTTTATCTGTGTTTATCTGCGTTTAATGCCAAATTTCTGCACCTCACTAGGACGGGAAAAGTAGTCATAATTTAAAATTTGACACTCCCCGACCTAAACGTGCGGGGATTCTTGGTTCAACGAGTCCACTTAGATTAGAACCCTTGCGGTGTCTAAGCCAGAGGTGGTTCTCTCCCCAAGCGTTACTTTCCCTCTGCCCGAAGGTAGTTGTATTGCTACAAATTTTGCTTGAGTTAATTCTGTGTCGTCTAGTACCTGTAAATCTTTTACCTACTTCCAGGTGATACCAGAACTACGAAGTAGAACCCCATAGATTTAGTTGTCAAGGTACAGATTGCCGTTAGGCAGTTAGGTTTTATACAGGTTGATTACCGTTCCTGTTGAGATAATTATAGCATAGGTGACTGAGGCGTAAACGCCTCAACTGGTTTTCATCCCTGCTATCAAGGAAGGTTAAGTTTTGGAGCGTGGCGGAAAAACTTAACCTCAAGGGTTTTCAGCCTATTTTCTTATAAAATAAAGATGTGATCAAAGTAAATCAAAACCGTGAGTCAAACTGAGACACAGCCACAAAGCAGTAACACTACAACATATTACACCCTCTTGGGACTGCATCCCTCAGCGTCAGTCATAGATATACGTCGCGCATATCGGGAACTGAGTAAACAGTATCACCCAGATACCACAGAATTACCTGATACAGTTGCTACTGCCAAATTTCAGGAAATTAACGAAGCCTATGCTACTTTAAGTCATCCAGAGCGCCGTTTAAGTTATGATTTAAAGATAGGTTATTCTCGATTTGGGGTAATTCAAACACCAACGGATTTAAATCATCCTGTGAATAAACCCTATGATTACTCAAAATCAATGTATTTGGATGCGAGCGATCGCCCCCTATCATCTGGAGAAATCTTTGTATTATTTGTGTTAAGCTTAACCCTTGTGGGTTGTTTATTACTAGCGATCGCTGTCGCTGTTATACGTGGTGAACCTAGTTTACAAAACCAACTCACCCAACCGCAAATTACCCATATTTCTCAATTCCCACTCCCTAAAGAACCCAAACTCCATCTTTTTTAATTTTAATTATTAATTTTCAGCTGCTTATGCTTCCTTCGTACACACCACTATATAATCACCCTTTGCCACAAATTGAACAGTGGCTCAAAGACCAAGGTTGTCAACAAGATGAAAAGGAACTACATTGTTGGCGAATACAGCGACCTAGTTGGGAAGCAGAACTATGGCTGGATATCGAGCAAATTACAGTTAGATATATCCAACTCGGAGAAAACAGTCAAGAAATCCAACGTTCCTTTAAATATTCTCTGAGTCGGGAAGATATTCAAGCAGCAATTTTTGCAGGTCCATAAATCCAATTTCAGCATCGCTTTTGCATCCTAATAAAACAAACTCATGACAAAAATATTCAGCTTAATCATGCTCCCAAAAGTTAGAATTTAGGAGTATTTCTAAATCCGATGAATACGGCCATTCCGAAGGAAAATTGACTGATTTATACTCACTGCTGACATTAGCTAAACTTCGTCGCCAAGCGTCCTGAAAACTCGTATCCCATAGAGACTTGAGACTGGGTACTTGGGTAATTAATACATCAAGTTCAGTTCGTTGGGTCCGAATTGTGCGTTCCCAGCCATTATAATCGTAGGGTAAGTCAACATATAATCGCTTGAGTAAATGTTCTAGTAATACAATTAAACGACTCAGTAGTTCTCTTTTTTGCGAAGTTCCCAAAGCCTCTACTTCCTCAATCAGATTTTCAATATCCAAGGTTTCAAAATCCCGTGCTTTGAGCTTCGCAACAGTATCTTCAACCCAGAGTAAAATATCTTGATCATACAGAGATGGTGTCATATTTAATTTTTCTCCCAAATCTTACTATGGCAGGAGGCAGGAGGCAGGAGGCAGAGGGCAGGAGGCAGTAGGGAAAACCTGATCCTGTATGATTTTTAATTTTCAGTTTGTATCTCATTCAACTGCATACCGCTTTATTGAATATAGCATTATTTCCTAAACCTTACCAAACCGCCGTTCTCGTTGTTGGTAAGCACATAAAGCGCGGTGAAATTCTTTTCTATCAAAATCTGGCCAGAGAGTATCAGTAATATAAATTTCTCCATAGGCCATTTGCCAAAGTAAGAAATTCGATAACCGCATTTCTCCACTGGTGCGGATCAGTAAATCTGGATCGGTTATTCCGGCCGTATATAAATGACTTTCAAATAATTCTTCAGAAATTTCATCAGGATTTAATATACCTTGCTGCACCTTTTGCGCGATCGCCCTACAAGCTTGTAAAATTTCCTGTCTACCACCATAATTAGTAGCTACTGTAAACTTAATACTTTGATTATTCTTAGTTTCTGCCATTGAGCGAGAAATTTCTTCTTGCAGGGATTTTGGTAAAGCTTGCAAATTACCCACAAACTGAATCTGCACATTCTCCTCTACCATTTCCCGTAATTCTTGCCGCAAAACCCGCTGAAACAGACTCATCAAAAACTCCACCTCTTCCTGTGGCCTTTTCCAATTTTCCGTAGAAAAAGCATAAGCAGTTAAAGCCTTAATACCCCAATCCTTACAACAGCGTAGCAAATCCTTGAGAGCATCAACACCCCGCTTATGCCCCATAATTCTGGGTAGACCTTGACGTTTAGCCCATCGGCCATTGCCATCCATAATCACCGCAACGTGCTGGGGAAGTAATTCTTGTTTTAAATCAGGGGGCAAATATTGCAGTTCAGTATGTTGTGTTGTCATTTTTCGGTCTTATTTTTTTGGCGAGAAGCGATCTGATGCTAATCTGAGTAAACGTAAAACAAATGCTAGTGTCTGATCCCTAATTTGACGAATAAAACTGAAAAGACCAGGTGCGACTGCTTCCCGATCTACAGTTGGCGAAAATCGAGCCTCTAAAGACTCTTTTAACTTTCTAATCGTCAGTGGTCTATATAAAGTTCCTCTTTCCGCTAGAGAAATAGAACCCGTTTCTTCTGATACAACGACACAAATACAATTTTCGACCCGTTCAGTAATTCCCATTGCTGCCCGATGGCGTGTACCCAGCTGGCGAGAGGCTGTGCGTCCCGAAAGTGGTAAAATTATACCCGATGATACAATCCGCGAACCACGGATCAAGGTTGCCCCATCATGCAATAAAGTTTTTGGCTGAAAAATTGTCTGGATCAGTTCTTTTGAAACTTCCGCATTTAACTTTACTCCAGGTACGGAAAAATCTCGCTCATCAATTGGACCGGAAGTTTCCAAAATCAGCAAAGCGCCAATCCGATTTTTTGACAGTTCTTTGACGGCATCGACAATTTCATCAATCACGCTATCAGATTTAGGCACTGCCAAACGGTTGGGTTGAAATAACAGTCTGAACTCACCCCGTCCCAATTGCTCCAAAAATCGGCGAAACTCTGATTGCAGTGCTACGGCCATAGCTACAGCACAACCAATTACCAGCTTTTCCAGAACGAAATTGAGTAGAGGTAGTCCTAAAGTGCCACTGAATGCTGAAGCCAACATCAAAAGTATGAATCCCCGCACCATCCACAGCGTTCGGCGTTCACTAATAATCACCAGGATCATGTATGTCAACGCCAGCACTAACAGAATATCCAGAGTCCTAAGCAGCAAGGACTGTGACCATCCCATGTTTGTCGTCAGCCATTGCTTCCACCAATCTCTCATGACATCTGGATTCTAATAGTCATTTGTCATTTGTCATTTGTCATTAGTCATTGGTTCTTAGCTAATAACTAATGACCAAGGACTACTGACTATTTAAGTCTTTCTGGTAGGCAATCTTGGCGAATGATGTCTTGATAAGTTTCGCGCTGCAAAATTAAATTCGCTTCGCCATTTGCCACTAGAACAGCTGCCGGTCGGGGCAAGCGGTTGTAGTTAGATGCCATACTGTAATTGTATGCACCAGTTCCCATAACTACGAGAATATCGCCTGGTTCAGTTTTCGGTAGTTGAGCGTTTTTAATCAGGATATCTCCTGATTCGCAATGTTTACCCGCTAATGTGACTGTTTGGGTCAAAGGAGCGGACATTTTATTAGCCACTACTGACCTATAAACTGATTGATATGTTATGGGGCGGGGATTATCAGACATTCCCCCATCAATTGTGACATAAGTACGAATATCGGGAATGGTTTTCGCTGAACCAATAGTGTAGGCAGTAACGCAAGCTGTGGCAATGAGCGATCGCCCTGGTTCACAGAGTAGTTTGGGTAGAGGCAAATTTTCAGCCGCACAAGCTTCTTGTACTACTTCACAAATTGCCTTTGACCATTCTTCAATGCTTGGGGGATCGTCTGATTCTGTGTATTTAATACCTAATCCACCACCAACATTTAACTCTGTCAATTCTAAATTATATTTAGCTGCATCCCGCAACCACTGTACCATTACAGCGGCTAAATCACGATGGGGTTGACGTTCAAAAATTTGTGAACCAATATGAGCGTGTAAACCCACACAGTTTAAACCTGGTTGTTTACTGACAAAGGCAAATACCTCTTCTAAATCATTGGGGTCAAAACCAAATTTACTATCTAAATGTCCAGTGCGAATATACTCATGGGTATGGCATTCTATCCCTGGAGTTAACCGCAGCATAATCCGGATGGCTGCATCTGTGGTTGCCAGTTCTACCAAAGTATGTAATTCATACCAGTTATCAACAACAATGGTACAACCTGACTCAATCGCCAAAATTAGCTCATCACGAGATTTATTATTGCCGTGGAGGTAGATTTTATCTGGACTTACACCGGCTTCTAAAGCTGTGTAAAGTTCACCACCAGATACTACATCTATTCCTAAACCTTCTGAGGCGACAATGGCACAAACTGCTAAACAATTCCATGCCTTAGAAGCATACAATATTTGAGATTCACCTTTGTAGTATTGTTTAAATGTATCCCGGTATTGTTGGCAAGCTGTCCGCAGTGTTGCTTCATCCAAAATATATAGAGGTGAACCAAACTGCTGAACCAGCGTTGTGACATCACACCCACCGATTTCCAGAAAATCATGACGATTCACTCTAGCAGTCAAGGGTAAGAGTTCTTGATTTGGAGAAATATTTGTACTACTGGGGCTTTGAGATAGATATTGATTGCCAGAAGGTTGAACCTTGACGGGGTGAGTCGATACCATAACTAATAAAATCTGTCCTTGTTAAATTTACGAACGTGAGTTAAACTCCCGATTCTAAGTTTACAGCTTTGCTGGTAATGGGTAATGGGTGATTGAATTTTGGATTTTAGATTTTGGATTTTGGATTTCGGATTGTATTTAAAGAACTTCAATCTCAAATCTACAATTTTCCTACCCTGTTCCCTGTTAAGAGTTCCCTGTTAAGAGTTCCCTAAACCGTGAAACCATTAGATTTAAAAATCCAATCCTTGACTTTAGAGCATTTAAATGATTTGCTGGAACTTGACCAAGCTTGTTTTAATGGTTGGTGGACTATAGAAGGCTACCGTCGAGAGTTAGAGAGTCCCAACAGTCATTTTTTGGGTTTATTTTCCCCGTTTTCTAGCTCGGGTTTGCTGGGAATGGGTTGTTTTTGGTCAATTTTAGAAGAAGCGCATATTACAATTTTGGCGGTTCATCCTGAATATCACCGTCAAGGTTTGGGACAGGCTTTATTGTATGCTCTATTGAAAACAGCAAGCGATCGCGGTTTGGAGAGAGCAACCCTCGAAGTCCGAGTTTCCAACCAGATGGCAATTTCTCTATATCAAAAATTTGGCTTTAAAACTGCTGGCAGACGACCCCGTTACTATAAAGATAATGATGAAGATGCCCTAATTCTGTGGCTTTCTGACTTACAACAGCCAAATTTTCTCAAAAATTTAGATGATTGGCATAGTGTTGTTAGCGATCGCCTCAGTCAATCTTGTTGGTTATTAGAAGCAGAAAAAAGATAAATATCCTCCCCCATCTCCCCACCACCAGTTCTCCCCTAATGAGAAAAAATGCAATTTTTATGTAACTAAATTTTCATCAAGATTCATGAGAATTTTAAAAGTTTTCTAGCATTTCGATAAAGCTAAATTATAATTAGCCCAATTTCTTGACAATGTAGCAGTCTCTATGATATTTATGTCGATTTGGGATCAGATCAACAAAATCTCAACATCAATAGTCTATTGTTTGTGATTAGTCCCACAGAAGCTGGTAAATTCGACCTCCTCAGCACACTAGCTACACAAAAAGTAATAAAAATTTAGAAATTAACCCATCAACTTGTCTGGTGGCTAAAGGGTGTCTATATTCTTGATACAGATACCCAAAATTTTAGCCTGTGCTAAAATCAGCATACCGGCACGACGCAGGTGATGGGAAAAATGCCATGTTTGAACGCTTCACAGAAAAAGCCATTAAGGTAATCATGCTGGCCCAAGAAGAGGCCCGCCGTTTAGGTCACAACTTTGTGGGAACCGAGCAGATCCTCCTGGGTCTGATCGGGGAAGGCACAGGAGTAGCCGCCAAGGTTCTAAAGTCAATGGGTGTCAATCTTAAAGATGCCCGCATTGAAGTTGAAAAGATCATAGGCCGAGGTTCCGGCTTTGTGGCCGTGGAAATTCCGTTTACACCACGGGCAAAGCGGGTTTTAGAACTATCCTTGGAAGAAGCACGCCAACTAGGGCATAACTACATTGGCACCGAGCATCTGCTGTTGGGCCTCATCCGCGAAGGGGAAGGTGTAGCAGCCAGGGTGCTAGAAAACCTGGGTGTAGATTTGTCTAAGGTGAGAACCCAAGTGATTCGGATGTTGGGAGAAACTGCGGAAGTTACTCCTGGCGGTCCTTCGGGTCGCACTAAAACCCCAACTTTGGATGAATTCGGCTCTAATTTGACCCAAATGGCCGTTGATAACAAGCTCGATCCTGTGGTGGGACGCGCCAAGGAAATCGAGCGTGTAATTCAAATTTTGGGTCGCCGGACTAAAAATAATCCAGTGCTGATTGGTGAACCTGGGGTTGGTAAAACAGCCATTGCTGAAGGTTTAGCCAGCCGCATCGCTAACAAAGATGTCCCGGACATCTTGGAAGATAAGCGTGTTGTCACTCTCGATATTGGGCTGCTAGTAGCAGGAACTAAGTACCGGGGTGAATTTGAAGAACGCCTAAAGAAAATCATGGATGAGATCCGCCAAGCGGGTAATGTCATCCTGGTAATTGACGAGGTTCATACTTTAATCGGTGCTGGTGCGGCTGAAGGGGCGATTGATGCAGCGAATATCCTCAAACCAGCTTTGGCCAGGGGTGAGTTGCAATGTATCGGTGCGACTACTTTGGATGAGTACCGCAAGCACATTGAACGGGATGCAGCGTTAGAAAGACGCTTTCAGCCTGTGATGGTGGGTGAGCCTTCCGTTGATGAAACAATTGAAATTTTATATGGTTTGCGCGATCGCTATGAAGCACACCACAAGTTAAAAATCTCTGATGAAGCTTTAGTAGCAGCGGCGAAATTGTCTGATCGATATATTAGCGATCGCTACCTCCCAGATAAAGCCATCGACTTGGTTGATGAAGCAGGTTCTCGCGTCCGCTTGATTAACTCCCAACTACCCCCAGCAGCGAAGGAGTTAGACAAGGAACTGCGGCAAATCTTAAAAGAAAAAGATGATGCTGTCCGTTCTCAGGACTTTGACAAAGCCGGTGAACTGCGCGACAGAGAAATGGAAATTAAAGCGGAAATCCGCACCATTGCTCAAACTAAAACCAATGCAGCTGGTGGTGATGGTGTTGAACCTGTGGTGACAGAGGAAGACATTGCTCACATTGTGGCTTCTTGGACTGGTGTACCAGTGAACAAACTCACTGAATCTGAATCCGAGAAGTTGCTGCACATGGAAGACACCTTACATCAGCGCCTCATCGGTCAAGATGACGCTGTGAAGGCTGTTTCCCGCGCTATTCGTCGCGCTCGTGTGGGATTGAAGAATCCTAACCGACCCATTGCGAGTTTTGTCTTCTCCGGGCCAACTGGGGTAGGTAAAACCGAGTTGGCTAAGTCCTTGGCTTCTTACTTCTTCGGTTCTGAAGAAGCAATGATTCGCTTAGATATGTCCGAGTACATGGAGCGTCACACCGTCAGTAAGTTGATCGGTTCTCCTCCAGGTTACGTTGGTTATAACGAAGGTGGTCAGTTAACGGAAGCTGTACGCCGTCGTCCTTACACTGTGGTGCTGTTTGACGAAATCGAAAAAGCGCACCCTGATGTTTTCAATATGCTGCTGCAAATTTTAGAAGATGGTCGTTTGACTGATGCTAAAGGACGCACAGTAGACTTTAAGAACACTTTGTTAATTTTGACTTCTAACATTGGTTCTAAGGTAATTGAAAAAGGCGGTAGCGGTATTGGTTTCGAGTTTGCTGAGGATCAAACTGAGTCTCAATACAACCGGATTCGTTCTTTAGTGAATGAGGAACTGAAGCAATACTTCCGTCCTGAATTCTTGAACCGTTTGGATGAAATTATCGTCTTCCGTCAGTTGAATAAGGCTGAAGTTACCGAAATCGCCGACATTATGCTTAAAGAAGTGTTTGGTCGGTTGACAGAAAAAGGCATTACTTTAGAAGTGAGCGATCGCTTCAAGGACCGCCTAATTCAAGAAGGTTACAGCCCCAGCTACGGTGCAAGACCATTACGTCGGGCAATTATGCGCTTGTTAGAAGATAGTTTGGCGGAAGAAATTCTGTCTGGACGCATCAAAGACGGTGATATTGCTTACGTTGATGTGGATGAAAATGGTGTTGTCCAAGTTACTGCTCAACAGCGTCGGGAGTTGTTAACCCCTGGTGTTGAGTTGTAGTTAGGACTTTTTTAAATTGTTAATTGAACGGTGGAGGATGTAGGTTCTCTGCCGTTTTTTTTGTTTCGCGCAATCTCTCTTAGAGATCCCGCAGGGTAGACGCTAAGGAGCAAAGGCGCAAAGAGGAGGAAGGGAAAAGATCAAAGTTGAAATAAACTGAGTAATGATATAATGTAAGATCGGTATAATAAGTTTTCGCGTTTTCGGATAAAAGTTATAATATAGATGTACTACACTGCTTCTCAAGGATAATTATGTCTATCCAGTTTCGGTTTCACCCAGAAAAAGCTGTAGAAGCAGCAGCTATACTTATGAAGCTGCATGGTAAGCCTATCAAGTATTTAGGCTTGCTAAAAATGCTCTATATAGCTGATCGTATTGCATTAGAAAGAATAGAACAGCCAATTACAGGTGATCACTATGTATCAATGGATTATGGACCTGTTCTTAGTGGTGTTTATGATCTAATTAAAGGAAAACCTATTGATAATGCTCTACCTCTGTGGTCTGAGTACATTTCTCCTGGTGATAAGAACTTTGTTTACTTAGTCAAAGATCCAGGAAATGATGAACTATGCGAAGAGGAAGAGGAAATTCTGCAAGAAGTATATCAAACCTTTGGACATCTTAATCCATTTGATGTTGCTGAATGGACTCATGATTTACCAGAGTGGAAAGATCCTCATGGTTCTGCTATTCCCATTTTAGTAGAAGATATTCTGAAAAATGTTGGTAAAAGTGAGGAAGAAATTGAGGAAATTAGACAAATAGCACTAAGGGAAGCATATTTAGATGAGGTGCTAAGTGTCTAGTATTTCTATAAACATAGGAGATGTATTTTTAATTGATACACCTCCTAATGTCCAACATTTTTATGTCGCAATTGCAAAAACTTCTGATAATAAATATTTATTTGTTAATTTAACCGACAAGAAAAATAACTCTGAAAGAGTTTGTGTTTTAGCACCAGATCCGAGTTTACCAAGTTTTATTAAAAAGGAATCTGTTATAGCTTACTATTTTGCTCGTGAAATGGATGCAAATGATCTTGCTATTTGTATAACTTCTGGTAGTCCTATTCCCAAAGATTGTTTATCTGCTGATATTGTTTCACAAATTCAACAGGGTGGATTGATTTCTAAGAAGTTGAAGAATAAATATAAAACTGCATTGAAAAAATTTTTAGGAGTTGATTAAATTAATGTTAGTAATGGAAAAGGTTTATTTGAAAATCAAGAATAATTGGGAATTTACAGAAGTATGGATAGATCCGATGTTATCACCTCCATACATTCTGTTATTACTTTGTGACAGTGAGGGAAATTGTCAAATTTATGATCCTAAACAGGGTGATAAGGTTGTATTTTCTAGTAATAATTATGAAGCAGCTAAGTTATGGTTATTGGAAGATGAGTATGAACCGGTTGAAGGTAGGATCTTAGCTGGGGAATTAGTAAATTTTTAATTTCGCGCAAAGACGCTAAGGAGCAAAGTCGCAAAGAAGGAAGAGGATTTAACCACGAAGACACGAAGGACACGAAGGAAGAAGAGAAAGATTTGCAGAAGTCTCGCAAGGAAATGAATTTCCTTGCTAATAGCTAAAGTCATCTAAAGATGACTAAATAACTGGAAAATTTTTTTAGTAAACTTTAGTTTACTTTGGTTATTAGCCCGGAAATTCATTTCTGGGCGGGTGTGGAAGAAAACAGATAACCCCGGAATGAACAATGAATTTAGTTAATTATCAAGCAATGACTCTGAAAGAATTACGTCGTTATGTTCTCACTCACAGAGAAGATATTGCAGCTTTTCAGGCTTATGTAGATCGTTCAAAGTCTGAAGGAAGGATGATTACTATTAACCCCAGTGATGAAAATTGGGAAGAGAAGGTAGAACAGATTATAATTAAAAATGAAATCTTGAAAAATCAAGAATGATTGGCAATTGATAAAAATGAGATAAGGTGAATTATGAGTAATACAAAATCTGTGCGTCGTCGTCAACCAGGGAGAATTTTTCCAGAGTTGACAATACCACCGGAAGAATTAGCAAGAAGGGAAGCGGAAAGAAATGCGCGGGGAGAAAAAGCGCGGGTTGTTTTTAATCGAGTTCGTCCTGAATTAATTAATGATCATTACAATTGGTTTATTGTAATTGAACCAAATAGTGGTGATTATTTTATGGATGTTGATGAAAGTGGAGCGGAGAAAAAAGCGAGGGAAAAATATCCTCAAGGTTGGTTGGTGACTTTTAGAATTAATGAAACGGGTGTTTGTGGGAGAATACGATAACTGACATTAGGGTAAAATTAAGGTGACTAACTCTAAATTTCCTAATTTAAAACGATTAAAGAAAATGTAAATTTAGAAGCACGTTTTTGGAAAAGTTAGAGTAAAGCTATTCTTTATGAAGTTATGAAGAATTAACCGATTTTATTAATCTGTATTTTTAAGAGAATTGAATAACGTATCTATTTTATTTTCAATAGCATATAGTTTATGAGGAGGGAGTTTGCTGATAAATTCGTCGTAGTTCCAATCATTATCTAAAATCTCTCTTATTGTTTCTGCATAAGAGTAATATTTTTCAAATAATTTAATATCTTCTTCTGGGAAATTGAATGAAGCATTAAATGTACAGTCTATTTCTATAGATTGAAATGATTTATATAATTCATCTTCATAAATGACTGCGCCTGTTTTTAATCTATTTTCAATTATTGACCAAGCTGGATGACCATGTGAAATACCTGGTTGTACTGCTGAAGGTGAACAGGTAAAAATAAACTCGAATTTAAAATCTTTATTACTTAATATGAGTTTTGCTTTTGGAAAAAGATTATCTTCATATCGAATCAGTAACTCAGTATCTAACGGTACAGTGAAAGATGGATTGCCATCTCGATCAATACCATCAATTGCTAAATTCTTCACTTCTTCTCGCAAATCTCCATATAAAATTACATTTCCATATAAACTTGGTATATCATTTATAGAAATTTTTCTACAATTTTCTTTAAAATTAGCTTCTTGATAGTTAGATTTAACAGAAACATTTTTTTGATAAACAGGAGGTCTTCTTTTAATATTTATTAACCAATAGTTCTGAAAATAAAAAGATAAGTTGTGTATCAACACATAGGGAGTGATTCCTAAAAAGAAAGATAGTCTTGATTTATTAAACATATCATTAGTAAAGCTTGGTGTTTGAGAAATTTTTGATAAAATAGGACTTGTTACTGCATTATAGTTGTAATGGCATAGGGGTTGTTCTATTGGCGCGGATACATTAAGAGAAACCTTATTATAGGTAATAAAAGTCCTACAATTATAAGTAAAATCTGCATCTTCTTGATGGGTAAATAACCATTGTAATTGGTAATCACCCACAAGTCTTTTACCATGTCTAGTTCTAATATAATAAATCCTAGTTTTAATATCTATTCCTTCTTTTTTATTTATATAAGCATGAGGTATCTTGTGTTTTTTGGGAATGTTAATGATTAATAAATCACCTTCCTCTAATTCTAAAAAATTGATATTATATTCAATAATAGGACTAATTTGTGTATAACAAATATTATCTATCATTCCTTTATCTCTATCAATATCAAAAATATTCTTACCTTCAAGCTCTCCATTGTTTTTAGCACCTATTATTATCCTCCCACCTAGTCTATTGGCAAATGCTACAATTGCATAAGCTAAGTCTCTTCTTCCATCCTGATCTCTTAATATATCTGACTGTTTTAATTCATATTTTAAATTTTCTTTTTCGGGATGTTTTAAAATTTCCAAAACTTGTTGTTTGAGTGTTGACATTTTTTCCTTTATATTAATGTGACATACTGAATAGATAGAGTCACTAAAAATTATAGCTCTTTTCGGATAAAGCTAGTATAAATCATTCCTCAATTAACCAACCTCGCTTTATTCCATGTTCAATTCCACCAGTCCAGTCCATTGTTAAATGCTTCCGTACCTTATGAAATAAATGTTGTAATACAGTTGGATTAATTGGATTTTTAACATAAGTTTCTTCATACCTAAATTCTCGATCCGTATTTTTCTGCTGACGTAATACATAAATCTGATCAACCTTGTACTTCCGAAGATTAACATCACTCGTCAACTTGATCCACTCCATTAATACAATATATAAACTATTTGGATTCCTGGCTTTTAAATCTTCTGCTGCTCTTGATGAACCTTCTAACATAGTCTTATCAAGATAAGTTTTACATTCAATGACAATAACTGGAATATCAAAAATATGAGTTTCTGTGTTACCTGTAACTGTAACATCTGAATAGTTGTCTGGTTCTTCTTTAATAATTGTCAGCATTTCACCTGAAGTTTCTTCTTCCGGTGGTGTAACTGCTTCAAATGATGCTTCAATAGTTGCACCAATCACAAAATCATGGTCTTTCTTTTCAATACGTGCATAGGGACGTTTCAACATTTCTGCATATTTGGGAGGAACAAAGAAAATATCTTTGAAAGTATGTGATTTCCCAATGAGCGCGTTTTCTCCAAAATCTTTTGCTAAATCTCGAAATAAATAATAGAGAAATTCCTCCAATACACTAGAGTGAAGATTGGAGCGAGAGTCAAACTTCTCAGCATAATGTTGTTGATCTAAAAAATCTTTATATGCGGATAAAAGTTCTACTCTTTGAGAAATAATTGCATTATCATTTTCAGTAGGTGTTGATGTTGGTCCAACTAATTCAACGTTAGCTGAATGCCATTTATCATATTCAATTCTAATTTCTTGGAGAAATTTTCTGCTTTCAGCATCTCTATATTTTTTGCGGTGATTTTCTTTTTGTTCTAGATTTGAACCATGAACTAAAGGGTTTCTATCAGTTGTGGACATAGCTCTAATTTTTCTTGAAGATGAATTGCAATTGCTTTAGCTAGAATGGGTGGTACAGCATTACCTATCTGATTGTACTGGCAAAGGAACTTTTCATTTAATCTATTTTCCCTTTGTAATAACTTATGAGATACAACTGTTTTTTTTCCTAAAAAACGATAAGTATCAGGGAAAGATTGGACACGCGCACCCTCACGAGCGGTTAAATTACGATGCTGGAAAGGGTGAATAAAATTTGCATAAAAGGACGCTGCTATCGTGTGTGCTGGTCTGTATGGATGTAACCTTCTATTGTTTTGATCGTAAGTTTTATTAGATAAGTCACCATTTCCACTACGACGTTTAGCACCATATTCTGTAGCAACATCTGAACTGGATTCACCCCATTTTATTTGTTTAAAACGTTCTACTAATCGCTGAGAATGTTCCATTGCTACATGATTGTAAAGAATTTTACTACCATTTCTAACCCAGTGCTGATATTGATTTTGAGATTCTGATATATAAGGTTGTTCTTCTTTACCTTCTCTTGCATTAAGTGGAGGTAAGTCTGATATTGCATCCCATAAGCTGATAGCAGGAAGTAAATGTATTTCTTCAAGGGATAATTGCCATATCTTATTTTTTAATAAGTCTAGAGAATGGGTTTTTTGAAGACTACCTAATTTTTTACCTAGTTTGTTTCCAACAATAAAAACACGCTCTCTAACCTGTGGTACACCATATTCAGCAGAATTAAGTAACCATACTTCTACAAAATATCCAAGTTCTTCAAAAGTTTGTTTAATAATATCTATGACTTTTAAACCTTCGCTATTTTTGCGTGAGAGTAAACCTTTCACGTTCTCTATCACAAATGCTTTAGGTTGAAGAAAACTTATCCACTGAGAAAAGTTAATGAATAAAGTATTTCTAGGATCATTTGGGTCTTTTCGTGCTGGACCAGCGACACTAAAACCCTGACACGGAGGACCACCAATAATAATATCCGGTTTGTATAAACAAATTTCTTTAACACTACTTAAAGTATTAAAATTACGAATATCATCTTGAATTACTGTCATGTCAGGGTGGTTATAACGGAGAGTATCACACGCCCAAGCATCAATTTCAACAGAAAGGGGAATATTAAAACCTGCCATCGCAAAACCTAAACCAAATCCGCCAGCACCAGCAAATAAATCAATAGCAATAGGTTTGTTCATTTTCATAAAGTTTTGATGTATTTAGCAATGAAATTATAAAGCAATTGTGGAGAAATTTCTTTAGCATAGCTTACCGAATGTATCGCTTTTACTCTTGAGAAATATGAATTAACTCCCCAGGTAAAATCACTGGAATTTCTGAACCTAAAAATCCAGATAAATCACGAGTGACAATCACATCTACCATTGATTTCATAGCACAAGCATACTGCATAGCATCTTCAAAATCTTGAAAATTTAAAGCTACTGCTGTTTCTAAAATATTTTTATCAACTGTGCAAATGTGTAAATCTGTGAGAATTTGAGAAATTGCATCTTGAGCAACTGTTACACCTGCGGCTTTACGAATAATATAATAAATATTAGTAATTGTGGTAGCAGCAATAAACCCCGCAATCTCTCCAGCATCAATTTTAGCAAATAACCTTGCTGCGTCTTCTACAAAAGGTTCTCGTTCCAGTAAAAAATCTAGAACGATATTCGTATCAATAAAAATTCGCTTCATTGGTATTTTTCAGTTAAATAAGTCGCATAATCTCCATTAATATTCTCATCACTAGAGGTATTTGCACCTTTAGCAATACCACGCAGTCTAGATAAATTGCCCTTCTTTGATGCTGATATAGTTTCTTGTTGTATTGATTCTAATACAGTTTGTACCAATTGCCAGCGTTCACTCATTGGTAACTGTAATACTTGTTTTTGCAATTCTTGTAATGTCATGAGAAGATATCAAAAATTATTTATTTTCATTATATATCAATTTAGCTCGACTTTTTGGGATTCGTATTGGTTACAAATTTGCTGTTTCTTTCTGTGGGGATATAGAGCTTGACTATCGGTGATAAAATTATGGTGTAAATGTGCGATCGCTCTTATTTTCTATCAACTAAAAAATAGCGATTGCTCGGAGCGCAGCGCCAGAGGCGATCGCCAATCCTAAATTTCCCCCTTTACTCCTCCACAGATGCTAACTTTAAAGGATACAATGGCTCAGATCCATTTAATTGCCAAATCCTAAACACCAACGCAGAAGCAACCGTTAACCACACACAGGAGAAAGATAAAATCATTCCCGCTAAAGGAACGGTTTGCCAATAAATTGCTGTGACAATAATTGCAGATAACCAGGGTCCTAAAATCACTACAGGAACAGCAGCACCTAATCTGCGTTCTACAGTAAAAATTGTATTCCAAGTATCACCTACAGCTAAATGAATCACAAATAAAATGAAAGGTAATACTAAGAATTGATGATTTAATTCTTGCCAAATTAACACAGAAGAAATCACCCGTAAAATAGCAATGAGCATCCAAACTATAGGAAATGCTAAAGGTGGGGGCGACCATCTAGGTCTAATTACTTGATCGTAAGTTGTTTGAGAACGGGTATTATCTAACAGGGAAAAAATCCGGGAACGGATACTTAATAAAGCAAAAAATAAGGCAGTAACTACAGTGCTAACCCAACTAGGAAAGGAAGAATTACTATCAATTAAATTGACTAATTTTTCCATTCCTAGTAATACTAAAATCATCGTTCCTATTTGCAGGATAGTTCCTAGTTTATAAACGATGACTGCTTTGATATCTAATTCTTGTGTAGCTACTGATGTATTTAGAGACTGTGCTGGATTTCCAGGTTTTACCCCCATCACTGTGTTGACAAACTGCTCAAGGATACTAATATTATTGGATTGGTTCATAATTACAAGATTGCGAGTATTTGTTGATTACTAATAATAGGTTATTCTATATCCTTATAATGGTAAAGAAGAATAGTTTTTCATAGATATTAAATAACTTAATCTTCCATTAATCTATTCAATCTTTGCCAGATAAAAACCGACTTAATAAAGCAGCAATACCCAATGCTTTTGCCATTGATTTAGGATGAGAATTATCGTGCTGTTGAATTTTCAGTATTTCTGCATATTTGAGAGCTAGAGGGTGCTTCGGGTTTAGTTTTAATGCTTGACGGATATAAACTTTAGCCATTCCTGTAAAGTTTTGTTGAAAATGTACCACTCCTAGTAAAGCGTAATGGTCACTGTTATTTGGTTCTAGTTTGATAGCATCCCGTAGTTCTTTGACAGCTAAAGTCCATTGTGCTTGTTGGTGATACTGAATAGCTCGTTCATAATGACGTTGCGCGTAGTTTATCCCAGCAGGTTGAGAATTGTTTTCTCCAGCTAATTTTAGTTCCGCTACTGGGACTTCTGGAAGAGGGACTATAGAAGTAGATTTATCTGTTGGTGTTTGTGTTTCCAGGAAATAATTTTTCTGCAACGATAAGTAAACTAAATTGAGTTTACTGATCCGTTTAGTGATCTGATGTGATTGCTGAAGTGATTTATATTGGGCTGATGCGTAGGAAGTAATCGCTTTTTCATAAAATAACTCGGCTTCTTGTGCAGACATTGACATAATATCCAGATTCAGGGCATTTTGAAAACTTAAAACCGTTTTCTCGTTCAAGCTTGCTGCTTTTGAGTGCAGTATCCCTACTATGTTTTGTCGTTTTTTATCCTGCTTTAATTCCTGATAGGCTGGATTAATCAAACGTGTTAATATTATTCTTGCTAATTCTTTATCTGGGTTATTTATATTGCTCAAATTATCAGGATGTAGTAGCTTGGCTAAAGTATGATAGCGTTTCAGAATCTGACGATCATCAGCATTCACAGAAACTCCTAACACAGCATAAGGGTCAACAAGTAATTCAAGTATTTCCGATGGCAGGGAGTTTTGTGACATATTTGTAATAATTGCAAATAAAAGCTTGAGGATACTATCAAAGATAAATGCGGACTTTTTTGTAAATTTGGTTGCATGAATGCCAAAAGTTTGATTCTTATGTCTTTAGTTGGTTTTAGGGAATTTATCTAGCTGATCAGGGGTAGCTGAATGCTAGTAGCTAAAACCATACAATATATTGATATATGTGTTTTTGGAGCCAGATTTTACCATGATAAATTGATCTGAGTAATTTACTATTATAACTGTTTGATTGTGGGAATTGTGATATTTGGAGATAGAGAGGGATGATGTTAACCAAACACAAAAGTCGAAGCATTGCTGCTATTTTAGCCTTTTCTGGCACACTGACAATTTCAGGATTACATAAATTTTACTTGGGACAGCCATTATGGGGAATTTTGTATGTATTGTTATCTTGGACACCAATTCCCAAAGTAGCTAGTGCTATAGAAGGGGTTTGGTATTTAGCGCAAGATGAAGAAGCTTTTAACCGAAATTTTAATTTTGGTGTATCAAAAGTGAAGATTTCTTCACATATAAGTGGTCAGGTGGAATCAGTAGCTAATGCTTTGCGTGAGTTAGATGCTCTGCGTCAAGATGGCTTAATTTCTGAGTATGAATTTGAGCAAAAACGTCGTCAGCTGTTAGACCAGATTTCGTAATTAATACTATGACAAACTGGCTACCTTTAAATCTCAAATTGCAAAAACTCCGAGCCAAGCTGCTGAATGATCCCTACTATCGTCTACAATCTGGGGAAGAAATTCAGATGGCCGCACAACTAGGTATGCGTATTGATGCTAATCAAGCAACTGTAGATGATTGGTTGCGTTTACCGGGTTTGTCTATTCACCAAGGGCGATCGCTGGTAGAACTATCACACTCTGGTGTGAAATTTTACTGCATTGAAGATATTGCTGCGGCTTTGAGTGTTCCTGTACAGCGAGTAGAACCACTGAAGCCTCTGCTAAACTTTAATTACTATGATGACGAATCTCTAGCTAATACTACGCAAGTTAATCCAAATACAGCGACGGTAGAGAGTCTGGCAAAAATTCCGTTTATAGATTTGTCTCTGGCCGAAGCAGTGGTACAGAATCGCCTAACTGCTGGTTCTTACCGTAACTTGGTTGATTTTCAGCAACGGTTAGGACTATCTGGTGAGGCGATCGCTCAGTTAATGTATTATCTGCGGTTTTAGATAGGAGGCAGGAGGCAGTAGGAGGCAGAGCAGGTAGGGGAAGTAGGGGAGAATAACCCAGTCCCCAGTAAAGAGTCCCTAAATTAACCCGATCCGGTCTAAAGGCCAGAAGCGAAAGGTAGCATGACCGATGAGATTTTGACGGGGTAAAAAGCCCCAGTATCGGGAGTCATTACTATCGTTGCGGTTGTCTCCCATGACGAAAAATTCATCTTCTGGGATTTGTACGGATGGAAATGGCTGATTTGGTGGTTCAGCAATGTAGTCTTCTTCTATGGGTTTACCGTTGAGATAAACTTTACCATTAGCCACACTAATTACTTCTCCGGGGCGACCAATAACGCGTTTGATAAAGGCTTGATCTTTGTCATAGCCACGACGTTGTAATTCTGGTGGGGTTTGAAAAACGACAATATCGCCTGTTTGGGGAGGGTGAAAACGGTAGGATACTTTTTCGACTACCAAGCGATCGCCTGTGTGTAAGGTGGGGTACATTGATTCTGATGGGATCAATCGGGGTTCGGCGATAAATGTCCTAATCAGCAATGCTAAAGTCAGTGCGATCGCTACTAAAATTAGATTTTCTTGCCAACCCCGCCATGTTTTTGAAGATGTGGAAGTTTCTTTAATATTACTTTCGTGAGGATTCATAGTATCTGGATGATTGTGTCTCTAAAGCTAAAATTATTCGTAATTTTGGTTCTGTACCAACCCATACAATTAATCTGAAGATTAATTTATCAGAAAAGACGTTGAAAACCCTCTAAATTTTTAATTCTTAAGTTTCATCAATATTACCATCTAAAGTTAATTTTGCTTTAGCGGTAATTACTTCTGTAGGACGGAGAATTTTTTCACCCCACCGAAAACCCCGACGGACTATTTTAGTAATTGTTTGGTCTGGTACATCGGTTCTTTCTTCCCGATCAACTACACGACATAAGTTGAAATCTGGTTCATTACCTACCAATTCTATAGGGATAAGTTGACGTTTTCCTAATACGCTGAGAAATTTACGATTAACTGCGGCTACAGACCGGGGTAAGCGTTCTATAAATTCTGGACTGGGGTGAGGGTTGTTTTCCAGATAGCTTAGTAAAGCGTCTAGAGCATCAGCTACTTCTAAAATTTCTAAAAATAAATCTTCGGTTTGGGCTGTATTTTGAGTTTCTTTTTCTCTTAAAGATTGCTTGAGGACAACATTTTCTTTTTCGAGAATGCCAAGTTTTTGGATGAGTAAATCACGTAATTCTTGGTTGATAAAATAGGTTGGGGGTAAATCAGACACGGGAATTCTCTTGAGATAATATTGCTAAGATTTTGTTAGCCCAAGTTTTGACTTGGGGATGGGTGTGATTACTCAATGACTGACAAAGAGCGATCGCTCTGTCTAATTGTCCACCCATTTGGTAGGATTTAATCAAACAGATTATAGCTTGCAGATAATTCTTACTATTGCGTTCTTTACAGCCGTGGCAGTAGTCTTCTAAATATTTTATCGCTTTGGGGTAACGTCCCTCTTTACAAGCTTTAACCCCTTCGCTAAATAATTGTGATAAGGGGATGGGTAAAGGTTCTCGTTCTAAGTTGGCTTGTTGGGTAGCTTGTGCGATGCCTTCGGCGGGCGTAGCCATCGCATCATCTAAACCGTCAAATTCTGATAATAAAGTTAGGGTAGGGGCTGGTTTATTTAATGCTGATAAATCATTGTACTTGAATTCCTTAATAGTTGGCAATATCGGACGCAAATAGTCAGCAATAATTCTTTCCTTTGACTTCATTAAGCTTTTTTGGGCTTTAGCAATTGCATCTACCGGATATTGTTTGCGCTTCATAGCTAAAGCCACAGCTTTGGTAATTTCCGCTTTCGATGCGGCTGGAGATACATTTAAAATGTCGTAGGGGTTATGTTCCATAATATTAAAGATCAGGAGTCAGGAGTCAGGAGTCAGGAGTCAGGAGTAAAATTGGCTTTGTGTATAGGTTTCAATTTAGATTTTGTACCTCATTGATCTGCAATCTGCTGTATTCAAATATCAGGAATCAGGAGACTTGGCAGATCAACATAAATTTAAATTGCGGTAAATTTCTTGAAATGTCGGTTCATGGGGGCAGATTTCATAAGCCCAGCGTCCTAGTTGTAACATTAATTCTGGATCTTTTAACCGCCCTTCTTTAATCCCGTTAATTAACATAGTGAGTAAAAATTCAGCTACAATATAGCGAACTCTATCACGCTTGGAAAGTTTAGCTTTATTCAGCATTGCTTCATACTGTCGAGCTTGAAACATTTGATTAATTTCTTTTAGTTCTAGGGAGAGTTCAACGTTTTCTATCATATCAATGACGATAGGATTATTACTATCAATATTTTTAAGTTCTTGGAGTTTTTCTAAAGCTTGGTTTAAGGAAATTTGCTCATTAACAAGTTGTTGTCTAATTGATTCGGCTTTGTACTCAGCAAAATAACTTTTAGCCGATTTACTATCTAGAATATCATACCAAAATTCAGCAAATTCTAAATGTTCTTTAAATTCTGATATGGCTTGACGCTGTAATTCGCCAAGTCTATTTATTTCCTGTTGCCAATCTTGATGATGTTTAATTTCTGCCTTGACTGATTTTAAACTAATAATTGCTTTGCGCCATTTTTGTTGTTGTAGGTGATAACAACCTTCATGGTAAGCGACAAAATTCTGAGCAAATATTTCAATTTCAACAGTTGGGTTAGTTGTCGGTTTAATTTGCATTGCGCGTTGGCTATCTCCTTCTAAACAAGCAGCTACAGCTAATCCCCAAGGGGTATAAAGGGAACGGAGGATTTTTTTACTAGGATGTATTTTATCTACTAGGTTATTTTGCCATTGCGAAAGAAATTGATCATAACAACCAGGGGTAATAAATACATCATTGACTTGCATTCCTGCGGTTGCTGGTTCTCCCATAAATCGCAGTGCGGCTAATTCCCGACGATAGCGATCGCGCAAATGCAAATAAGTATCTAAATTATTTTCAATATTACTGTTTTTAATATTCTCAATTGCGGCTTCTAAGCGGCGTTTCAATTCTAAAGATACAGCAGGAAAATCAATAGTTTGGTTTTGGTCTTCCAGCCAAGGAATATTTTTTAAACTAGGATCGGCGGTTAAATTTGCTAATGAGGTTGATAAACCAATAATTAAATCAACCAGTTTGTTAGGATTAATTTGGGCATGATAATAAGTTGCTACTGTCCAATTATGTAAGGTTTTAATATTAGGATTAAAAACCCAGTTATTTTTCATTTGATTGCTAATATTTGCCCAGTCAGAACTTTGCCAAATCTCTGCTTCTAAACTGGGTTCAATATATTCTTGAAGATTGGCTTCCACCAAAGCATCAGCACCAAATTTTTGCATGAATACTTTACTCGCCATTTTAGCTGCTGGGAGATTTTGCGCCTTGACTAAATTTTCAATTTTCTGCAAATATAGTAACCGTTGATGTTGAGCAATACTTTTAATAATTTCTTTTTGTTCAATAACTACTAAAGCATCTATTTCTTGCCATTCCCGATATGCTGACTGTAAATTACCTTGTTGGGCTAATACAAACCCTCGCAAATAAGCGGCTTGTTCTCCTGATAAATCTTGTAAATAAGACAGTGCATTTTCCCAATCTTGCATTTTAATGGCTACCAAACTTAAGCGAATTTGGCAATCTGTAGCAGTGGGTAAAAATAATTTTGCGTTTTCATAGCAATATTTAGCTGCGGGTAAATCACCAGCTTTTTCTGCTGCTAAACCTTGAAGAAATAGTTCTCTACCTTGGACTTTTGATTGAAGTTTTTGGAGTAAATCAAATCCATCACTGCGAGGAAAATTACTCACAGCAGAATCTAAGATGGCGATTGCTCCCCGTAATCTACCTTCTGATTCAAATTGTTGGGCTTTTTGCAGAGCAGTGTGATAACTTTCTTCCTGGGGAAGTAGGGCTTGAACATCGGAAATAGCCTGTTTTATTACTTCAGTAGGGTATAATTTTTCGGCTTTTTTGTAAAGAGCGATCGCATTTTTGAAAAACCGATTTTCGGCTTGTAATTTTGCCTGAGCTACTAATAATTGAAATTGTTTTCGCTCTTGCAGTAGCTGTTCACATTTTTCAATTTCTTGTGATATTGACTGATTACAGATAATTCTGGTATAGAGACGATAAAGAGCGATCGCATTCGTGAGGGCTTGAGTTTCTAAAGGATCACCAGCATCATTTTTGAGAATTATTTGGGCTTGTGCCGCAATTTTATCAGCTTCGGTGACTTGTTTACGCCACTCTAGTAATTGTTGTTCTAGCCTTTCTAAAAGATTACCAATGAATAATTTACCCAGTAACCGTTCCCAAATACTCGGTTTTTCTGCCCAAAGATGCAATGCTGTTTCCGCAGTAGTAATAGCTTCTAGCAGTTGTTTTTTCTGGGCTAGTTGTTCTGACTTCTGGCTTGCTTCCTTTATACTATCTATACTATCAAGGATACTCATTTATTTTTCTCCTGACAGTTGGGAATTTTTAATTTTTCCCCCACATCTAGAAAGTAGTTTGGCCGATTTTCTAGGTGAGAATTAGCTCTGGCTATCAGTCTCCAAGCACTAGCCCTACCGCAGACTTTTTCAGCAATTAACCCTAAGTTATCTCCCCGTTTTACAATATATATACTTCCCTCAGAAGTATTTGTTTCCGAGCTATTAACTACTGTTGAATTAGGAGCAGAAATAGCAGCATTATAGTTACCTTTGATGAGGACAAAACTACCTACTGCACCCAGTCCAATACCGATAATGAGCATCAATACAGCTAGGATCAAAGTCCAGGTGCTAATTTTTTTTGGGACTGCTGTTTTTTCTAAAGGTGCTAACTCTTGAAGTGTGCGAATTAAAGAAAGATCGGTATCACAATTAGGACAAGTTTTACCTTCTATTTCTTTATATCCACATACAGGACAGTTAAGTTTAGTATTCATCGTGTTAGTCCTGTCACAATGCTATTATTAGGTAAGTTTTGATTCAGCCAATGTTGTACCTCTGGTTGCAGTTCAGGTAACAAACGTTCAGCTTCGTTGACATCACCATGTTTCATAGCCATCAACAGCCGAGAAAGTTTATCCGACAAAGCATTTGCGGCGGTAGGTGCAATAGCTCTAGCTTGTTGAATTGCCAAAATACAAGCTTGAATTACCTGTACTTCATCAGGTAGGTTATTCAGTTCCTTTCTGGCTTCTTCACTGTGATATTGCATCCCGGAGAGGTTATTGTTGTCCATAGCAGATTGCAATTTTTCAGTTAGTTGTTGCAATTTTTCTTGCTGAGGTTTAAGAAGCATAAAATCGCAAAGTTTGAGAAGGCGATCGCATTCAGTTACTAAAGACTCAGCTTCTAGCCTATCCGCAGACATATTCATCTGAAATGTTTTCAAGTTTTCCCCAGCAATATCCCAGAAGTCGCTGCGTTCTTCTCCGGTGATGGGATTAATAATTTGGTTAGCTGACTGCACAACTGGTACTGCTAATTTGAGTGCTTCTTCTACACCAAAAGCAGTTAAATGTTGATGATTAATTTCCTCTATTGCTGCTTCTAATTCCTGATATATTTTTTCATCAGCACGACCACGAGAAAAGATACAACTCACTCTCACAGCCGGGTCATTTTTTAAAGCTGCTGTCATTCGTAAATCGTTGTTTTGTTCATCCAACTCTAAATTTACTTGAATTTCTGTACCAGCTGGATATTTTTCATCTAAACCTAACCACATTTCCCCAATTCTTTCATCATCTTTGACTCCATCTAACTTTTCTTTGACTTTATCGGGGCTAAAAAATTGAAAATGAATCAATCTTTGTCCTTCAGCCACAGTTTTAAAAGTGTAAACTGGTGTCGTTACTGGCAAAATATCACCCTGACTAATTACTTTATATTTGCCATCTGCTAATTGAATAAAATAATCACGGGATACTGTTGTGACTTTATCGGTTTGTCCAGCCGCAACAATTGCTGCACCTTCAGCCACTGCATACATAGGACGGGGGTGCAGGATAACTTTATTAGCACCAAAAGCCTGTTGAAGTTGGCGTTGTACCAAAGGAATTTGGGAAGAACCACCCACCAACAGCACTACATCCACCATTTCTGGCTGATATTCAGCATATTCTAAAGCTTGACGGCAAATTTGCAGCGATCGCTCTACCAAATCATTGATCATCTGTTCAAATTGCTGGCGGGTAATTTCTACCTCCATCGGAATTGCAATACCCAATTCGTCTAGTAATTGAGTACCAGGGATAATCCTCGCCACCGTATAACTACTTAATTCAACTTTTGCCCTTTCGACTGCAATCTTCAAATCAGCATAAAAGCGTACCCGTTGATAATAGGGCATTTTGGCAATTAAGCCGTCAATATCACTGATTTTTTCTTGTTGGGAAACTTGCTCTTTCACAAATTTAATCAGCAGGGAGTCGATGTCATCCCCTCCCAACCACAAATCTCCGGCTTTCCCCTGTTCAATAAATGAAGTTCCACCAGCGGTAATTACTGAAGCGTCAAATGTTCCACCGCCAAAGTCATAAACCAAAATCGTCTTGACATCATCGCTATTAGGCGAAAACCCGTAGGATATCGCTGCTGCTGTGGGTTCTGGTAGCAGTTCCAAAGGAGTCAGTCCGGCTTTCAGCGCCGCAGTGCGGGTGGCGTAGCGTTGTTTATCATTAAAATAGGCGGGGATGGTAATTACAGCTTGGTCAATATTTTCCCCACTTTGACCAAAGGCTTGAAAATACCCTTGGGCATTCTGCACCACTTTTTTGAGAATTTCCGCCGAAATATCCTCCGGTTGGTATTCTTTACCTCCTAACCACACCGCAATACTGTTATCTGTTCCCTGGGTCGGTTGGGTAATTTTATACCCCCATTCTGACTTTTGTTTCTGCACTGCTGCGTCACCAAAACCCCTACCCATCAAACGCTTGATGGAAATAATCACATTTTCTGGGTCATGACGTAGCTGGTTGTAAGCTTGGTCTCCTACCACAAATTTACCCTGGTCTTCAGCAACTACAGAACGGGTCAGTTTCCGGTCTGGGGGTGTATTATCGTTGGCTGTCACTACTTCCACTTCTACCAATTTAAAAGCGGCTACGGAGTTAGTAGTTCCTAAATCTATACCAATTGCCTTGACCATTGCTGAAATTTTACCCTGTTATGTAATTTTTTTATGTAATTTTTTTACTATTTAGGTAGGCTACCACTTAATAACCCGCAATTTTAGAACAGAAGCCATTAACAAATTTTACCCATTTTTATTAATACATATTCTGTTCAGGATCTACTACCGAAAATTTACTTAATTTACGTAAGTATTTATAATACTTTGCCAGGACGGGCTAGAAGCCCATCTCACAAATAGGTAAATAGTTTAGTGTTCATTAATTAATTCCCCAACTTCTCAAATAAATCTGCCAAAACTACATTAGAAAACAAAAAACCATCAGGATCAGTTAAACGCAATCTTTCCCCGACAATTTCCACCCAACCTTGAGGAAAATAAGGTTGCAAACAGCGTTTGATTTCCTCTACCTTTTCTGTTCCAAACTTATTCACTAACTCCGTTAAACTCAAACCTTCAGCTAAACGCAAACCCAGCATTAAAGTTTCTAACAATTCTTCCTCTAAAGGTGTGATTTCACAATCAATAATTGCACCATTTTCCAACCATTGATAATATTCTTTGGTTTTGCGAGGACGGGTAAAGCGTTTACCTTGCACATAACTGGCCGCACCCATTCCGAAACCATAATAAGATAGATTTTGCCAATAAACTCGATTATGTTGACATTGATGTCCGCTTTGAGCATAGTTGGAAATTTCATAATGTTCATAACCTGCACCAGTGAGGAATTTTTGCCCTAATTGGTACATTTTGACAGTGGTTTCATCTGTCGGTAGGGGTTGATCTCCGGCTTGATAATAACGACCAAAAGCTGTACCTGGTTCTATGGTTAAATCATAAATAGATATATGAGTTGGGGCAATTTCTACCGCTTTAGTTAGGGAATTTTGCCACTGATCTAAAGACTGATGTGGCAAACCGGAAATTAGGTCTAAGCTAAATTCGGGAATCTCGACTTGGTGAATTAAATCAATAGCTGCAAAAATATCTTCAACTGAGTGCGATCGCCCTGCCATTTTGAGTAATTCATCTTGAAAAGCTTGTACACCCAAACTCACCCGGTTCACACCTGCATTTCTATAACCTGCGATATGTGCTAAGTCAAATGTACCGGGGTCCATTTCCATTGAAATTTCTGCACCCTCAACAATGCCAAAACGCTTTTCTAACGCTGTTAATATCCTTTGTAACTGTTCCGTAGATAGCAGCGAAGGTGTACCACCACCAAAGAAAATGGTTTTTAGGGGTTGACTAAATACTGGTGCAATGCTGATTTCGTGACAAAGTGCCTCAATATATTGGGAAATTGTACCAGAAGTTTCACCCCGCGAGCTATCGCCTACCACAAACACGGGAAAATCACAATAAAAACACCGTCTCCGACAAAAGGGAATATGTACATAAGCAGCAGTAGGAACAGGAACAGTAATATATTTTTGATTCATTATGAACAAGAATTAATTTAATTAAAGAACAATTACAAATTATCAAAATGAGGTAAGCTATCAGCAAAAAAGTTAAGATCCAAAAAATTAAAAATAATAGCAAGCGTGTAAATTTCCTGAAATTAACACTTCTGAAGCTTTGCTATTTCTGATCTTAGCCGACCGCTGACGGCTGATAGCTGATAGCTTTTGTAAGAATAATTATGGAGGGAAAAGTCTTTGGGTATAATGTTTGCATATATTGTCTTGACTGCCTAAACCTATAGTGTAAGTCCATATTTCTGAATCAATCTTACCGTTGAAATAAAAAATACCTTACTCTACTGGGTAAACACAGTTGTAGGAAAACCACAAAATCATGCTTGATTTCATTATCATTCTCTCATTTATTTTTGCCGCATCGGGAATAGGTTACTTTAGTACCGACCTACTCCCAGCAGGAACACTCAACGGGGTAACAAACCTAGACGCACTGCGGTTAGTCGTTGCTGTCTTTGCTGCTATCATCGGTGGTGCAATTGGTTTAAGCTTTCAAACCACCTATCGGCGTTTAGAAGCACAAGTCAAAGAAATGCCTCTAGAAGTCATTTTAACTCGTGCTATTGGTTTAGTAATTGGGCTATTACTCGCCAATTTAATGTTAGCCCCGCTATTTTTATTACCCATTCCCCCAGATTTCAGTTTTATTAAACCTCTAGTGGCTGTTGTTGGCAGTATAATACTTTCCGTGACGGGTATGAATTTGGCAGATACTCACGGACGGGGTTTGTTACGCCTAATTAATCCTAACACTGTGGAAACTCTGGTAGTAGAAGGAACTCTCAAACCTGCGAATACTAAAGTTTTAGATACTAGCTGCATTATTGATGGTCGCATTGAAGCACTGCTAGAAACTGGATTTTTAGAAGGGGTAATAATTGTCCCGCAGTTTGTTTTACAAGAACTGCAACAAGTAGCTGACGCGAGTAAGGATATCAAGCGAGTTCGGGGAAGAAGAGGTTTAGAAATTCTCAACCGCATTCGGGAAACTTACTCAGAACGGATTTTAATTAACCCGGTTGATTACGAAGATATTACCACAGTTGATGCCAAATTGGTAAAGTTTGCCCAAGAAATTAACGGTACGCTGTTAACTAATGACTACAATTTATCCAAAGTTGCTAGTGTGCAGAAAGTCCCGGTTTTGAATGTTAATGATTTAGTAAATGCGGTTCGTCCAAGTTATTTACCTGGGGATAATATTGATTTAAAAATCCTCAAGGAAGGTAAAGAACCAACTCAAGGTATTGGTTATCTTGATGATGGAACTATGGTTGTTGTTGAGGAAGGTAGCGGTTTTGTTGGTGCTGAATTGCGGGTAGTTGTCACCAGTGCTTTACAAACTTCAGCAGGTAGAATGATTTTTGCTAAACCTCAAGCTTCCGCATTAGCATAAGGTCAATGGTGGGAAAAATAGCTGTTTTCAAATCCCTGATTTCTTCATGAAGTCGGGGATTTTGTTGTTTTTAAAAACTAAATTACAAGTATTTTTCCATTAAAAAGTTTGTAAATAACACCCCTCTTCTTTCTACTTGTTGTTCCTTAACTACAATAAAATCATGCTTTTGAAAAAATGGTTTTGCAGTAATACTAACCTCAGCATAAAGACGTTGATTATTTCGTGTTTTAGCAATAGTTTCTATATGTTTTAACAGCTTTGAACCAATTCCCTGATTTTGATATTTGCTATGACAATAAAAACAATCAATATGACCATCATTTTCTAATTCTGCAAACCCAACTATTTGATTATTAATTTCAGCAATATAAGGTAATTTAATTTGTAATCTTTTGTACCAAAATTCATAATCCATTGTTTCCCCAGTCCAAGCTTTAACTTGTTCTTGACTGTAATCACGAATATTGATTTGATGAACTGTATCATAAAACAAGTTCATGATCATTTTAGTGTCAGATTCATGATATTCTCTAATTATCATATTCACTTAAACCTCATAAATTTCTAAAGGTAAATTATCAGAGTCTGGAAAAAAGGTAAACTTCTTACCTGTAATTTCATCAACTCTGATATTTTCAACTTCGATATGATGAGATTTTAAATAACTCACACTTTCTTCAATATCCTCAACTGCAAAAGCGAGATGTCTTAAACCACAAGCTTCCGGTTTACTGGGTCTTTGGGGAGGGTTGGGAAAGGAGAATAATTCAATTTGCGTATTTCCTACTTTTAAATCTAGTTTATAGGAATTTCTCTCGCTGCGGAAGGTTTCGTGAATAATGGAAAAACCGAGAATATCAACATAAAAATGTTTTGATTTTTGGTAATTTGAACAGATGATAGCAACATGATGAATACTGGAAATGTTCATATATAAGTAGGTGACAGTTTTTCAGAATTATTTTTGATAAATATCGCCATGAGAAAGAGTATAAAGGGTTGACAACAGCTTGGAAATTTGTTATGCTAAAATCGATAAGGAAGAACTATCTACAAATAAATATGGTCAATAATGACCAGCGAGGGGTCTAGCAATGCTAAACCCCTACTAAATTATTCCCTTAAAATGGTCTTTGATGCAATCCTGGTTTTCTTGCGTTCTGCTTCCGAAAGTTCTCCATTGGCTTGCAGACGTGTAGCGGAAGTTTGCAATACAGTTGCTGCACTAGTATCACCAATTTGCAAGGCAGTTTTAGCGGCTGTTTGCAACATAGTAACAGCACCAGTGCGATCGCCCTGTTCTAATTTTGCCTCTGCTACCTGAGTTTGGCGATACTTAGCTAATACCAAAATTGACTTTAACACCTGGGGACTAAGCGCAGGTTGGTAAACCTGAGTAATATTAGCATATATCGGCATCAGGGGAGAAAGTAAACCCTGTTGGTTAATAGCTGGATCATCGTAGCGAATTTGGATATGTCCAATGACCTGCTCACCTTCTGGCAGCTGTCCTAAATAAATATTAGCCAAAACTGCCCGTTCTGCATCTTTCATCAAATCTCCCAAGCGAATCACAAAGCTACCATTAGCTTCTGTGTCCACTGGTAACTCAATGGTTTCTGGAGCAACTTGGGCAATAGGTTTGAGTTCAGCTAACCGCACACCAGGGACCAGAGACAGCAACAAATGGGCATTGGTTAAACCCACAGACTGAATACGCTTAAATAAGCGGCTAAATTGGTCTACAGCTTGTTTGGGAGTCTCAATATAAGCGAGAGTACCACCACCAGCATCGGCAATTTTTTCTAATAGGTCTTGGTTCCAGTCATTGCCAAAACCAAATGTGTTGATGGTGAGATTAACCCTAGTGGCTTTTTGTGCCAATTCCAAACAACGTTTGTTGTCATTGGGTCCTATTTCCCATTTCCAGATTTTTAACCCGTTATCACCATGGCCATCTGTGAGTAGAAATGCTTGGGAAACAGCACCTTTTGTACCTTTGAGTAATTCTGTAATGCCCAAAGATAAACCTTCGGCAATGATAGTACCACCACCAGACTTGAGCTTTTTGTGTAACTGGGTTTTGATGGTTTCGGGGTCTTGCACAATTTGGTTAGGGATAATGACCTCAGCAGTACCCGCAAAAGCCACAATTGAGATCCGGTCTCCTGGCTTGAGTTGATCTAATAATTGTTCTACTGCCTGAATGACTGTATTCATGGGTTCGCCGTGCATAGAACCGCTTTTATCCAGCATCAGGCATAAATTCAAGGGTAAACTTGGGTCAAGCTCATCGGCAATAGCCGAAATGGAGATTTCTAGTTGACGCTGGTTGGTTAATTGAGCTGCGTCAACGTTAGTATCGTTGAGTGCCGATAATAATTGAACTTTCATTTAGGAGGAGCATCCTGCAACACAGTTTTTGAGACAATTCTGGTTTTCTTGCGATCGCTTGCGGATAACTCTTCCCCAGCTTGCAGGCGAGTGGCCGAAGTTTGCAACACTGTTGCTGCACTGGCATCTCCCATTTGCAAAGCCGTTTTTGCTGCCGTTTGTAGCATAGTCGCCGCCCCAGCGCGATCACCCTGTTGTAATTTCGCTTCTGCTAACTGGGTTTGGCGATATTTGGCTAAAGCCAAAATTGACTGCTGCACGTGAGGATCGGTACTCGGTTGGTAAATGCGCTCCACATTCCCATAAACTGGCATATTCAGGGAAAATAAACCAGTTTGGTTAATTGCGGGGTCATCGTAGCGGACTTGCACATTAGCGATCGCCTGTCTACCTTCTGGCAACTGTCCCAAATAAATATTAGCCAAAATCACCCGTTCTACATCTTTCATTAAATCTCCTAACCTCACCGCAAACCGTCCATCTGGTTCTATTTGTACAGGTAACTCAATGGTATCTGGGGCAACTTGAGCTACAGGTTTAAGTTCCGCTAAACGCACATTCGGCATCAGTGAAAATAATAGATAAGCATTAGTCAATGCCACTGTTTGCATCCGAGTAAACAGGCTATTGAATTTATCCACAGCTTGATCAGGGTGTTCAATATGAGACAAATTCCCCAGTCCTGCATCAGCTATTTTTTCTAAAATATCCTGATTCCAATTGTCACCAAATCCTAAACTATTAAGAGTTAAATTATAACTGGCTGCTAATTGGGCGAATTTCAAACAACGATTATTATCACCATGTTCATTTTCCCCATCTGTGAGTAAAAATGCTTGGGAAATAGTATCTTTTTTGCCCTTGGCTAATTCCTCAATTCCCAACCGCAAACCTTCATCAATAGCAGTTCCTCCATCCGCTGTCAGACGATTAATTTGCTGTTTGATGTATTCTCGATCTGCAATCACCTGATTAGGCACTAAAACTTTAGCACGGTGGTCAAAAACTACTATACTCAGCCGATCCTCAGAACTGAGTCTATCAACCAACAAAGAAGCTGCTTTTTTCACAGTTTCCAGCGATCGCCCATTCATGGAACCACTATGATCTAAAATCAAGCATAAGTTTAATGGCGCACTGCGATCTAAAGTTTCCCCAATCGCAGAAACAGAAATTGCTAACTGACGTTGACTACTTGGCTGATTTGCGTCTACATTAGCATCATTGAGAATAAGCTGTAAGTTAACTTTCATAAGCCATTTTCCTAACGAGATTATCTATTATCTATTTATAGATAACTTCAATCCCTAGTTCACAGAGTACGGAAAACAGATTTAACAAAAACTTTGTTGGGTAATTGGTCATTGGGTTATTTATTCGCCTGTAGCATCTTAGCGTCAGTTACCTTAACAATTCTTAACCCAATTTTCCCAAGAAAGTTAAAACAACCTTTTTTTGGGAAAAATTATTGAGAATAGTATCAATAAGACCAACGTAGTTTCAAGGGTCTTGACTTCTGACAGGGTTATGTTATGATAGTCTTTAGAAAAATCCAAGGGTGTCTTATATCTAAAATATAAAATTCCCAGGAATCAGAGAACGCAGATAAACGCAGATAAACGCAGATAAACGCGGATGAATATATAGTAGGGTGTGTTAGCTCAGAAAGCACAGCACCCCCTTTATTGTGAGATATCTATTGTGAGATATCTATTTGAGATATTGCGAATTAATGCAGAGAGTTAATTTGTGCGAAATTGTGAGGACTCTTAAATGCTATTTGAGCATTGGTTTGTTGACAAGCAACCATAGTTTTAACGTGTTCCATTTCATCATCACGAATGGCCACAAACACATCATAAAGATTATCAATTTTTGGTCGGCGTGTTTCTGGAGTTTGGGCAGTTTGGAACTCATCAAACATATACAAATCACCATCCCGATAGTAGCTAAGTGCTACAGTTGGTGCGGGTTGTAATTTCAGTTCTGCTTCGTCTTTGGTTAAGAACTTGTTATAGCTGCTATAGGCGTGATTTTCTACTAATTCCATGAAATGATAGGCAGAACTAGGAGAAAAAATATACAAGAAAACAATAATCCAATAATAAATCAAAGCTGTTGTTCTGGCTAATATGCGATCGCCCCAAAATGCAGCACCTCCCAAAGATTCCATGATCAATAGGTGATGCAATTCGTTCCAAGATTCGGCAAAATGCACTTTTAACCAATCTGCTTTTCTCCAAAATCCTAAAGTTTCGTAAAGATGCAAAACTGAAAGGTAGGAAAAATAAGGAACTCGTGCTACAGTTTCTAGGACATAAAAGCGAGGATAGGGGCGATCGCGATAAATTGTATTAATCACAAATACGAGAATTCCCACAAGTAATTTAATCATTTTTCATCTCCTTTAAAGATCATTTTCCCCGGTATTACTCGAATTTCTGGCTTTTTGTTGCCACTTTCCAAACTAAACACCAAAGTTGAGGATCTTGTGAGCATTACTGAAAAAAACTATAAGTAATTTGTATAAGTAAGTTCGAGGCGACTTACTTAATCTTGACTTGATTTTTGCATTAACAAAGAGGCGATCGCTTCATCACACCATTCAATCCACATAGTTTCGTAGCGAATACCACACCGCAGAGTCAGATAAATGTGTCTTTGCGGGCGAGACAAATGAGCCAGATCGCCAAATTCTAGTTCGCGGGAGCGATAGGACTCCAGTTTCTGCTGATGGAATTGCTTGCGTCGTTCAATTTCACGGATGAGGATATCTTCAGAAACGATAAACCCACTGCGTACTTTCACCAGTAATTCTTCCCGGATTGCAGTTGCTTCCGAGGGTTCAGCAATCCAAGAAATTAGTTCTTGTCTACCTGTATCGGTGAGAGAATAGATTTTTTTGTCGGGACGAACCGATTGTGGTAATACTTCCACTTCTACCCAGTCCTTCTCCTGCATTCGTGCCAGTTCTCGATAAATCTGCTGAGAGGTGGCTTGCCAGTAACAACTTACTTTTTCATTAAATTCTTTGCTCAAATCATAACCCGTCCGAGGTGACTGAAGCAAGATGGTGGCGATCGCATGGGCTAAACTCATAATTCTTTCTTGACATAGACAACTAGTTGCATATACCCTTTAGTGTATACAACTAATTTTATAACAATTAGTTGAATATGGCAACGCTTCTTTCTTGTCAACGTAGCACAAAAATGAGTGGTCAGCTTATGGAAATCCAAGCTTGGGAGATAGAGGTACAGGTGGGAGTGGAGGAGACTGCCTCAGCTTTGAAGCATCCCAAAAAGATCAGGGTCAGGAATCTGCTAATTGTGAGTGGAATGGTGGCAGCGATCACCTTCGGGATGTATGAACGCTTATCGGTTCAACAGGAAGTTGCTGTTTCTGCCCCATTAACAGTGCAAGTCGTCAAACTCAAACCTGTACAGTCATACCAAGTGACCCGCTTTTATACGGGTGAAGTAGTGGCCACTCGCCGCAGTGAATTGGGCTTTGAACGAGGGGGAAAAGTCATTGAAATCATCTTTAATCGTGGACAAACCGTAGAAAAAGGCGCAGTGATTGCCCGGTTAGATACGCAAAATCTTAAAGCACAATTAGCACAATTAGCAGCACAAAAATTGCGTGCAGTTGCACAATTAAAAGAATTGCAGAATGGACCACGGAGAGAAACCATTGCTGCGGCACGTTCTCAAGTGGCAGATTTAGAAAATCGGTTGCGGCTGGAAAATATTCGTCGCGATCGCCGCCGTTCTCTGTACGAAGAAGGAGCAATTTCCCGTGAACAGTTGGATGAAGTAGCATTTAATCGGGATGCCCTGGCTGACCGCCTAGCCGCTGCTCAGAGTGAATTAGAAGCATTGCAAAACGGAACCCGCAAAGAACAAATCGCCGCCCAAGCCGCTACGGTAGCTCAACTTCAAGCCAGTATGAGCGATGTGGAAATCAATATTGAAAAAAGCACCCTCCGCGCTCCCTTTCGTGGTGTAGTCGGGGAACGGAATTTGGATGAAGGCACTGTGGTACAAGCAGGACAGCCGATTATTCGCCTAGTGGAAAAACTCACCCCGGAAGTAGAAATTGGCGTACCTCCCCAACTTGTACAGACCATCAAGGTGGGAAGTCGTCAACAAGTGCAGGTGGGCAATCAAATTTATCCTGCCCAAGTGCTGGCACATAAACCAGAGATCAACCCGCAAACCCGGACTCGGACAGTAGTTTTGCAATTGGTTTCTACAGGTCAAACCATGCCAGCATCAGGAGAAATTGCCCGTCTGCAAGTGCAACAAATGGTATCTACCGAGGGATTTTGGTTGCCAATAACCGCTTTAATTAAGGGAGAGAGGGGATTATGGTCTTGTTTTGCGATTGCTCCAGAAGCAGAAACCTATCGCATCGAACGGCGGGATGTGGAAGTGTTGTATACCGAAGGCGATCGCGTTTTAGTGCGCGGCACAATTGTTGCTGGGGAAGAAGTTGTCAACAGTGGTACTCACCGCTTGGTTTCTGGGCAAGTTGTGAAATTAGTGGACAGTGAGCAGTGAACAGTGATCACGCCAATTATTTAAAGAAACGAACCACGAAGAAACGAAGAACACGAAGGAAAGAGAGTTTGAGAGATATTTTGCGTTAGGTGGTTAAGTGTTTTTTATTTGGAAGTCCCTGATCTCTCTTGACTGATAACTGATAACTGATCACTGATAACTGATCACTGATATGGCACAGCTATTTTTTCGCAACTTGCGCTTATTATTGTTGGCAATTTTTCTGATTGTGGCTTGGGGAACTGTCACCTTTCAATCTCTACCTCGATTGGAAGACCCCGAACTCACTTCTCGCTTTGCCTTAGTTACTACTTTTTTGCCAGGAGGAACAGCCGAACGCACGGAATCACTGGTTACTGATCCCATTGAAGCGAAAATTGCCGAAATTCCAGAAGTGAAAACTTATGAGTCCACATCACGCGCCGGGGTTTCTACCATTTCAGTAGATTTACTCGATAGTGTGGGTAAAAATCGTGTACCCTTGGTGTGGTCACGGGTGCGGGATAAATTGCGGGAAGTACAAGGAGAATTACCCAGAGAAGCCAGTGAACCAGAATTAGATGAGGGAGATGTGCGTGCTTATGCCCTCCTAGCAGCCCTGACTTGGGAACAGTCTGATGCACCAAATTACGCCATTTTACAGCGACGGGCAGAGGTGTTAAAAAATGCCTTGCGATCGCTATCTGGCACAGATGAAGTGGAGATTTTTGGCGCACCGCAAGAAGAAATTACGGTGAATGTGAATACCGAAACCCTTGCCAGTTTAGGAATTACCGCCTCAGAATTAGCAGGGCAAATTCAACAGAGCGATGCGAAAACTTCCGCCGGACAGTTTCGCGGTGACAATACTCTGCTTTATGAAGTCCAAGGAGAATTGGATACCCTGAACCGTTTGCAGGAAATACCCGTGCGCTGTTCTAACTGTGCATCTAACCGGGAATTTCGCCTTTTAGCAGACATCGCCACCATTGAAAAAGGAATTGCCACACCACCCACAGAATTAGCATTTACTGCCGGTAAAGCTGCGATCGCTGTTGGTGTTTATGTTCAGTCCCAATATCGTCTGGATCGCTGGGCTGTAGACGCACAAAAGACGATTGATAGCTTTCGGGCTGATTTACCCAAGGGGATACAGTTAGAAATTGTCTTTGATCAGAGTCTTTATGTAACTGCACGATTAAATAATCTGATCGGTAATTTGCTGTCTGGGGCTTTGATGCTGTTCGTGATTTGCATTATCATGATGGGCTGGCAACAGGCATTAGCTGTACAAATGGCACTGCCGCTTTCAGTCGCGATCGCTCTCATTGTCATGGGCTTGTTGGGTATTCCCTTACATCAAATGTCGGTAACAGGGCTAATTGTAGCTTTGGGTATTCTGATTGATAATGCGATTATTCTCGTAGATGAGATGAATGTTCGCCTGAAAACGGGAATGTCTTTAGAAACTGCCATTGCAGAAACGGTGCAGTATCTCCGCGCTCCTTTGTTTGGCGGAACATTAACTACCGTATTTTCCTTTGCACCTATTGCTTTACTTCCCGGTGCAACTGGTGAATTTGTCGGGACGATTGGTTTAAATGTAATTGTGGCAGTGTTGGCTTCGCTATTGGTAGCATTAACGATTTCCCCAGCCCTCACCGCGAAAATTTATCAGTGGCATCATCGTCGCTCCCTCACCTCTAAAGGCACGATGAGCAAACAAGGATGGTGGCAAGCCGGATTTTCTCATCCTGGACTCACGGACTGGTATCGTCGTTCTTTGCAATGGTCGTTGCGTTATCCCAAACGAGCGATCGCCCTGACGCTAATTTTACCAGTAATGGGGTTTACCCTCATGACTACTTTAAGTTTACAATTCTTTCCGGCTGCTGACCGCGAACAGTTCATAGTGGAGTTAGAATTGCCTCCTGCTAGTTCTTTAGGGCAAATTCAGCAATTGACACAAGAGGTAGAAACTACCTTACGCAGTCATTCTCAAGTTCAAAAAGTGTATTGGTTTTTGGGGAAGAGTGCGCCGAAAGTCTATTACAACCAACTCAATAATCGGGAGAACGAAAGCAGTTTTGCTGGGGCAATTGTGCAGATAAATGGCATTGCAACTGATGGCCTCATTCGCCAACTGCAAACGGAATTTAACAGCGCCTTCCCTAATGCTCGTGCGTTGGTGCGTCTGTTTGAACAGGGACCACCTTTTGAAGCCCCAATTGAGTTACGAATTTACGGCTCTGATGTTGACCGCCTCCAACAATTAGGTGAGCAACTCCGGGCTATTTTGGCAGAAGTTCCCACTATTACGCACATTCGTACTCGCCTTAACGATGTGCTGCCCCAACTGTCCCTAGATATTGATGAACCAGAAGCGCGATCGCGGGGTTTAAGCCGTCGAGAAATTGCTCAACAATTGCAAATCATCACTGAAGGGGTAAACGGTGGCACGATTTTAGAAGATACGGAAGAAGTTCCTGTCCGAGTCCGTTTGAGTGGTAGCGATCGCTCTGACTTAAGCCGATTACAATCAGTGAATCTCCTACCAAGCAATCGTAACGGCTACATTCCCTTAGAAACCGTTGGTAAACTCAGTGTAATTCCCAAAAATGCCGCCATCACTCGCAAAAACGGTCGTAGAGTCAGCACAGTGCAAGGCTATCTCACCGCAGGAACGTTACCTGCTAACGCTCTGGCTGATTTTCGCCAACGTTTGCAAAAGTCTTTTTCGTTGCCTCAAGGCTATAGTTTAGAATTTGGTGGTGAAGAAGCAGAACGTAACAGCGCCACTGGTGGACTACTCGGTTACGGTATTGTGCTAGGAATTGCCCTGGTGGTAACTCTTGTACTTTCGATGAATTCTTTCGCCCTTGCGGGTTTGATTGGCATGGTGGCGATTCTTGCTATCGGTTTGGGCGGATTATCGGTTTGGCTGTTCGGCTATCCCTTTGGCTTTAATCCCATCATCGGCACGGTAGGATTGATTGGGGTGGCTGTGAATGATTCAATTACTGTTCTCACTGCCCTCAAGAGTGATACCTTAGCACAGACAGGCGATGGATCAGCGATAGTGGAAACTGTTATTCATACTACGCGCCATGTCCTCACAACTACGTTTACCACTATGGCAGGTTTTATCCCCCTGATCCTCGGCGGCGGTGGATTTTGGCCTCCTTTGGCTGTGGTGATTGCAGGTGGTGTGGGTGGTGCAACTATTCTCGCTCTGTACTTTATTCCCCCTGCCTATTTATTATGGCGAGCGCCAAGCGATCACCTGAAAACTCGCGGAGTTCGATAACTTCATCTCAACCTGTAGGAGATCCCCACCAAATCTTTACTCACATTGGTGGCTGGAAGAATGGAGGCCAATACTGTTCGGTTAAGAGTTTTCGTTGGTTGGGTTGAACAAACTGAAACCCAACAAACCCTTGTAAATGTTGGGTTTCCTATCGTCAACCCAACCAACATCATGATATTTTTTGGGCTTAACCGAACAGTATTGGAATGGAGGCGGCGAAATCTGGGACAAAGCCTACTCCGCATTTGGTACTCCGAATCGGTGTAGGTAGTTTACTCCATCGCTTCATTGACAGGGAACCGATCAATTAACTGCATAGCCCGTTGAGCATTCCGCCGCAAAGATTCCTGTACATAGGGAACATGAGGAATCTGAGATAACAGATCCAATGTGCGACGTAACAGCCTGACTACATCACCTTCATCTAAAGTCGTGTTTGCACACAGTTGTAACCAGTCCATTCCTAAGGCCCATTGTTCTACAACTGCAATGAGTTCAAATTCTAACCATATAGGTAAAGCTACATGATGACGGTGTTGAATTTGGAATAATTTACGACGAATACCGCGCAATTTTGCTAAAGCGTCCGCTACTTCATTACTGAGGTCAAAACGTACTTTACTATCTGGACGTGGTGTTTCTGTTACCAAAGCCGCAGCAGCAGCAGCTAAATGATGGGGATCTAAATTATCCAGTTCACCACTAGCGATCGCTAAACCTAACCATAATTCATTTTCACCCCGAATCGCAGCGGCCATTTGTCCCAGTTCCGTAGGTGCTAAATTATCCAACCCGCCAAAGTGTTGCAATATCTGAATTAAATTTAGAAACTCTTCCCAATGTTGTTGGGAGTGTTCTTGTACTTGCTCTTCTAAACCTTCCAGTTCGGCTTCCAGTTCCACACACCGCGCTCTTTGTTTAAATATATTGGCAATATTTCCTGATTGATGCAAAGGATGATTTTCTATTTGTGCTTGGACAGCGTTAACCCGGCTTAGTTGTGTAGCCACTTCCGGGGGCATATACATAAACTCACTCGGATCTGGTATGCTTTGAGCGATCACTGCCGTTTGTGCATTACCACGTACCGACTGACCGCGTTTTAAACCCAATTCTGATGGTGGTAAAATATCCTCTGGAACTTCCACCCTGGGCATTTCTGCATATAAATCAATTACATCAGCGGACGTAGCTACATACCAGCGGTTATCCTGTCCCAAACAGACCAAGTAAGAAAGTGGACCTACTTCTGGAGCTTTACCAACTAATATCGCTGTTAAAGGTAAAGTCGATGTCATGTTTTTATCCTTTAAACTTAACAGCGTCCCCGTCACAGCAAAATCTAACATCATTGACAATTGCTCTTGTCTGTCTTCCCGTGCTTGTTCTTGTAGAGTCTTAAAAATATGCCGTTCTACTTTTAAACGTTGTCGTAATTTTTCATATAATGCAATTTCATTTTCATCAACTGCGGCCAGCTCTGCCTGAATTTTTCCTAATTCTGCTTTAATTTCCGCTATTTCGTCATATTCTGGCTTTAAATACAAAGTCGCCATGTACTGTCCAAAACTGCGTTCTATCAGTTCCCTGGCTTGTTCTATCGTATGGGTTTGCAGTAAGTTCAGCACCATGCCATAGCTAGGAGTAAACTGACTCACTAGGGGATCTGCTGGGGATGTAGCTAAATAAGCAGCTTCTTTCGCGCCTTCAAAGGGAGTTTGTAATGTCACGACGTGACCTTGTAAATCCATGCCCCGACGACCAGCACGCCCGGACATTTGCAAAAATTCCGAAGCTTTTAATAAACGATGTCCATTATCAGTACGTTTAGAAAGAGTAGAAATCACAGTTGTCCGCGCTGGCATATTAATACCCGCCGCCAGAGTTTCCGTTGCAAAAACAACTTTAATTAAACCTTGTTGAAATAGTTCTTCAACCAAAACCTTCCAAGCTGGTAAAATCCCGGCATGATGAGCCGCAACACCTCTGTAAAGGGGTGCAATTTGTCCAGAACGTCCTGCTTCTGGGTTACGGGCTAAAAAATCATCAATCTGCCTACGTAATATTTGGGATTCTTCGTTATTAACTAGCCATAAATCACCCACCTCAGCAACCGCTTTATCACAACCTCTGCGGCTGAAAATAAAGAAAATTGCGGGCAGCATATCCCGCTGCGCTAATTGACTGAGAGTATAAACTATTGTTGGTGGTTCTGGTCTATTGCCTTTCCCTCTTTCTCCTGGACCCTTTTTACCACGTTTGATCAAACGGGGGTTAATTTTAGTATTGCTGTCATTTAGCAGCGGAAATAAACCTTTAGGATTACAAAAGTGAAATTCTAAGGGAACTGGGCGAAAATCGGAATAAATCAGGTCTGTAGGACCATGAACACGATTTAACCAGTCCGTGAGTTGGTCACTGTTATCAACAGTAGCGGAAAGGGCGACCAGTTGGACTTCACGGGGACAGTAAATAATCGATTCTTCCCAGACTGTACCCCGTTGGCGATCGTTCATGTAGTGGCACTCATCGAGGACAACAGCCTCAACATCTGTCAAAGAGATGCCGATTTGACCTATGGGTGTGCCATAGAGCATATTACGGAAAATTTCGGTGGTCATGACTAAAATCGGTGCATCCCTGTTAATGGAAGCATCACCGGTTAAAAGTCCAACTTGATCAAATCCGAATTTTTCCCGAAAGTCGCGTAATTTTTGATTTGATAAGGCTTTGAGGGGGGTGGTGTAAAATACACGTTTTCTTCGCGCCAGGGCGCGATAAATAGCGTATTCCCCAATTAATGTTTTACCTGAACCTGTAGGCGCACAGACAACAACTGAGCGGCCAGCATTGAGAGAGGCGATCGCATCTAGCTGGAATTGATCCAACTCAAAGGGAAAAATAGACCCTAAGTTAATTTCTGAAGACGGGGCGGGATAGTTCACTCAATCATCTTTTGCATCCAGATTATCTACTATCATAACCTGATTAGGGATTTGCTAGGGTAATGGGTAATGGGTTATTCTGCTTGTTGGCTGTTCCCTATGCGGCTGACTGTTTCTGCAATTTTGCGTAGCACTCGACACACACACTCTAATTCGCTTTGGGTAGTGAGAGGTGCAAATACCCGTGAAATAGCATACTGCTGATTTTGGACTTTGACAAAAACAATATCATCACCATTGGTTAACATTCCAAAAGTAGGTAAATCAGTATTTGGACTGGCCATCAAGTAAGCGAGAGTTTGAGGCAATGCCGACCAAACTGATAACATGGTTTTTTTGGACTCTAAAACAATTATCCAAAGGCGATCTTGCAATACTAAAACATCTATTCGACCTTGTAGAGTTTCTTCGCTATCGGTTATTGTAATTTGTACAGATTCTTCAGCTTTGATGCGAAAAGGTGGATCGTATAAACCAGCAATTGTCAGCAATGGAGAGACAAGTAATAGCATTACTGTACTTTCTAATAAATGCCCACCGGAACGGTGATAAATATAACGGTTCCATAAAATTTCCAAGTTGGTGCGGTCATTAGGGTTAATCTCAGGTAATTGATCATACCATTCTGTAAAAAAATCCTGAGATTGACTGCGAGTTAAACCAAATCTTTTTTCTGCTTCAGCGATGGTGGTGATAGTTTCAGTAAAGGCTAGTGTTTGCATAGTGGATTTTTATCTCAGTAGTTGCATCTACGATAAAATAATTTCACCGACCTAATTTTATCTAAAACTCTATTAGGAAACCCAACATTTACAAGGGTTTGTTGGGTTTCACTTTGTTTAACCCAACCTACTAAAACTCTTAACTAATCTCACAGATATCTCCACAACTATCAAAATATATGGTCAACTGTTTGGGATTGAAGCTATGTTTAAAGATTGTCAAACTGGAGGTGATAATTTAGAAGGTTCTCAAGCTTCTCCTGATAGACTTGTCCGGTTAATTTTATTGATTGCTTTGGCAAAGACTTCTGCATGGTTACAAGGTCAAAAAACTCAATCTCAAAGAAAACAATCTTATGTTTGTCGGATGAGTGAAAATCAAATAACTAGAAAAAGACATAGTGATTTGGCTTTTGGCAATATTTCAGCAAACCCTACTTAAGTACGGAAGAACCATCTTTTCTGCGAACCCACACATCTTTTCTGCGAACCCACATAAAATTAGCGAAAACCCGTCAAAACTAAAGGTACTCCATTTGAGGGTGCGATTACTGCGCTGCGACGTATTGGTTTAATGGGTTTATCATCAGCTAATTCTAAGTTGTATTTAGATACGATTGAAGCTATTACCAGTTTTATTTCTAGCATAGCCAAGGCGTGACCCAAACAAAGTCTCACACCACCACCAAAAGGAAGAAATTCATAAGCAGTATATTGACGCTCCAAAAATCTTTCTGGTCTGAATTGTTTGGAATTTGGATATAAATCTTCTCGATGATGAATTGAATAAATGCTGGGAATAAATGTTGTCCCAGCTTTAAAAAAGTGACCCATTATTTCTACATCTTGTTTGGCAAATCTCGCCAAAGCCACCTGTACTACGGGATAAATTCGTAATGTTTCTTGACAAATAGCCGTTAAATATGGAAGACGAGATATTTCAATCGGATCGGGATTTTTGCCTAAATTATCGATTTCTTGTAAAAGCTTTTCTTTTACTGAGGGATTTTTTGCCAGCCAGTAAAAAGCCCAAGCTAAAGCATTAGCAACAGTTTCATGTCCAGCAGATAACAAAGTAATTAATTCATCTTTTAACTGTTCATCACTCATTACCTGACCCTCTGAGTCAGTTGCAGATAGCATTAAACTGAGGATGTCATTGCCACGTTTTTCAGGATGAGTACGTTTATCTTCTATTTCTGCTTGGAATAGGTCGTAAATTTTTTGTTTGGCTCTGATAAAGTTGCCCCAAGGACTCCAAGATCCTAAGTCTACTTGCAGAGGTTTCAAGAATATAAAACTCAAGCGTGTTGGAGAAGAGGTAAGTTCTAACCAATGAGCTATGGCTGATCTAAGTTGGTCGCTTTTTTTCCCTTCGCTAAATCCAAATACTACTTGCATAATTACTTTAAGGGTAATCTCTTGAGTAACTTCTATCCCAATAAAAGGTTTATCTATCTTCCAAAGAGAAGCTACTTTTTCAGTTATTTCACATATTGACTTAGCGTATGATTTTACTTTATCTCCATGAAAAGGCGGCATAAGTAACTTACGTTCCCTTTCGTGAACAGGTCCGTCCATTAAGATTAAGGAATTATCTCCCATGATAAGACGACCCCCTCCATTATTATTTATACGTGCCGCATCAAAACATTGGGCATCAGCAGCGAAAATCTGTTTAATCCCTTGAGGATGTCCTATGAATACGAATGGAGGAAATCCTAATAGCCTTATAGTAAAGATATCGCCGTATTTATCAGTGCATTCTTCTAGATACTCAAAAGGTCGAGAAATCCAATTGAGCATCTGAAATAATTCGGGAGCTTTTGGTCCATTTGGTAATTGATTTTCGCTAAAAGACATTTTTGGTGAAACCATATTGAATTATTGGGTATTATTTTTAGGTGAAACCTATGCAGATTGTTGTAGTAATGTTGAAATAGGGGAAGATTTCAACGTTTATTTAGCAGTATTCAGACAGGTATTTTAATCTTACAAATCCAGTTCTAAGCTACCATATATTTCCCTAATTTATTCAATTAAATAATTTTTTAACTGTATCCGAAAGTCCTTTTTCAGAATACAGTCTTTCACAAAATGTAATAATCTTCTGGCGTGACTTCTCTTCCGACAACATTGTCATGTGACTGGAGGAATCAACATCAATAATTTGCATATTTGGCAAATTGTTTTTCCAATGTTGCGAAGCAGCTAATTGATCGGTTATGGCAAATTTTTCTCTTTCCTCTGGTGTCGCAAAATAATAGGGAACCCGATCGCCCAACATCGATCCGTTCTTGTTGCAGAAATAATAGCAATTGACTGCGGTAGGATCGGGCAGAGGCATAACAGTAAAGGGATCAGTTTGATAAAATTCATCTAGGCTTGTTGCCTGTTCGAGATTGGCACGTATTTCCGTCTCTGTTTTCACTAACCCTCGTTGTTTAGCTAAGGCAATCAGTTGAGTTAAATATTCCTCATCACTTAGACTTGTATCCAGTTCATCGGAATTAATCAGCATTTTCAGTACAGTTTCTTCTGATTCCTGCCATGCAGATAAGGTCAAAGCCCGATTCAAGGCAATTAAATACTTTGTTTTGGGCGAGTATTGATCCATCTCACCAGGGTTATATTGTAATGTATCTATCATTACAATACTCTCAACTCTTTCTCCGAGTTCCTGTAATTGACGGGTCGCTTCATAAGCAAATATCCCGCCCAGGGAATAACCGCCAAAATCATAAGGGCCATCTGGTTGCACAGATCGGATCGCCTCAAGGTAACGCTTTACCATAGATTGTATATGATCAGTAATCTGGGTTTTGTTTATCCAACTCCAAGGCTGAATCCCATAGAAGGGACGCTGGCTTTTTTCAGCTACAGGCTCGTAAACCTTAACACCTGCGATACCATGAAACCAAAATACGGGTCTTCCCTTGGTACTCGAATTAAGCTGGATTAATTCTGGGAAAGAAGCGTTGTTTGATGAGGAAAAGTCTACTAGTTGATGATTCACCTTGTCTGGCTCAATTTGTGATGTATCTCTTGGTGATTTCAAATAGATTAGGATTTCCTGAATTGTTCGGCATTCTAGCAACTGCCCTAAGTTAATATTAGGATCGATATTGGATTTTATTTGGTGGAAAATTTGCAGAAACATAACAGAATCAACCCCATATTGAACCAGTGGGGTATTAAGATTGATTTCTTCTGCCTTCAGCCCTATTGTGAGAAGCATAATCTCCCTAAGTGCTATCTCTATGTTTTTGCTAGAGGGGCTTAGGCGATCGACACTTTGAGAAATTTGCTCTATTTGATCTTTGGGTTCAACTTGAGATGTAACTTCAATCTTAGGATTAATCTCTATCCAGCAACGCCGTTTGGCAAAGGGATAGGTCGGCAGAGGAATTACAGAAGTTTGACCTTTTTTAAGCAGTGATTCCCAGGGCATTTTACCTCCTTTAACCCAGTAAAGTGCGATTTTTTCCAGGTCATTTTCCGCCAAAAGCACTTTGAGCATTGCCTCTCCAGATTTACCAGAAATTAAATGCTTGATTTCTGAATCCTCTGTCTCCAAATTGCCGATATATATTGGAATAGATGTATTGATCGCGGCATTTTGTTCTAAGCAATTCAAAGCTTCCTTGATTCCCTGGAGTAATTCTTCTTGATTATTAACCAAAATTGCAATTCTATGGGTCATTGCCATCCGCCCTACCTGAAGAGTATAAGCCATATTCTTCAGGGAAAGTTGTTTATTAGATTGCACAAAATCGCTCATTTGGTGCAGCACTGCTTGAAGACGATCGCGACTTTTAGCAGAGAAAACCATTAACTCGCGATCTGCTGAAAAATTCACATCAGATATTACTAAATTCTTAGTTGGAGAAGGAATATATTCTTCGATAATTAAATGTGCATTAGAACCACCAGCACCAAAGGAGCTAACTGTTGCACGTCGAGGAAACTCTTGCTCCTGACCATTAATATTTAATACTGGACGTTGCCAAGGTTGAAGTTTTTGTTGCAGATAAAAAGGCGAACTATCAAAGCTTAAATTCGGATTCAGCAATTCTGCATTAATCGATGGTACAAGCTGTTGGTGCTGAAGCTGTAAAATTACTTTTGTCACCTGGGATATTCCTGAAGCTGCTTCTGCATGACCAATATTTGATTTTACCGAACCGATCGCACAAAAACCTCGCTCCTTAGTGAATTTTTCAAAGGCTTTATTGAGCGCACTTACTTCGATCGGATCTCCCAGAGGAGAGCCATTCGCTGCCGCTTCAACATAAGTAATTGTGCGTGGATCGATGCCAGATTTACGGAAGTTATCTTCAATTAATTGGGCTTGGGCATTCGGGGAAGGTACATGAAAACCGTGAGTATGTCCGCCATGATTTATATTAATAGATTTAATGACGGCTAAAATAGAATCTCCATCTGCGATCGCCTTAGCTAAGGGCTTTAATAATACTGCACCAACGCCTTCTGCGGGAACATAACCATCACCCTCACCAAAGCTTTTGCTGGTGTTTTGTCGGCTAATCATTTGGCTTAAGCTTAAGCCAATATATTTGTTGGGATGAATCGAAAGGTTTACGCCTCCAGCGATCGCCATTTGGCATTCACCTTTAAGCAGACTATCACAAGCCAACTGTATAGCAATTAACGAAGAAGAACACATCGTATCAATTGCCATACTAGGCCCATGAAAATCAAAGAAGTAAGACACACGATTAGCGATCGCACTATAGGAAGACAAGGAAAGAATTGACTCTTGTACGGGGTCAGAAGCTAAAGCCTGATATTGTTGATACATAGCTCCCACATAAACCCCCACTTTATTCTCGTGTCGCTCTTGTATTCTTCCTGGTGTATACCCAGAACGTTCGAGCAGATCCCAGACTGTTTCTAGGAACAGGCGCTCATTGGGGTTCATCAACTGCGCTTCACGAGGGGAAATATTGAAAAACAGGGGATCAAATTTGTCTATGTCAGCTAAGAAACCGCCCCATTTGCTAGATGTTTTACTGGAAGAAGGTTCAAGATCGAAATACAAATTGTAATCCCAGCGACTCTTGGGAATTTCAGTAATACAGTTTTTACCTTGAGATAAATTTTCCCAGAATGTTTCCAGATTTGGAGACAAGGGATAACGTCCAGAAACACCGATAATAGCAATATCCTGAAATTGCGTCACGGGTAATGGCGATAACTGTTGCTCAGGAACTAAAAAACGAGATTGTTCATTAGACATCTCCAAAAACTCTTGCGGGTTAGGGAGGATGCCTACCTGTGAGATTCTTTGTTGGACAGGTCTATTTCCCTTCTGACTGGCTTCATTAACAGAAACTAAGGGATAATTTGCAAATGCCTCTGTGCGATCGAAACCCAGGGCTATCTTCAGTTTTTCTCTATGAGACGCGACAAAATACTGGGTTATTTCTTCAATCGTTGGATACTCAAAAAACAGAGTTTTCGATAAAGAACCAAAAACTTTTTCCAACTGATTAGTTAATTGCATAATCACCACAGAATCAATGCCATAAATTTCTAATGATTCATCGGTTTGAATTCGATGGGCAGGTATCTTTAATATAGAAGAGATGAGATTCTTAAAATAATCAATTGACCTAGCCGCAAAATCATTTTCATCAATGTCTGTGTGTTGAATTGACCTTTGAGATGGCAGTGATAATGGACGTACCTGCTGTGATTTTTGTAGGCGTGACTTATCTCCTGTTAAAACCATAAGTTGGCTCTGTCCTGAGAAAATACCTTGAATCAGAGCTTGAATTCCAATTTCTGTCTCCATCGGTATAAGTCCCAAATTTTGCAGGATGGTTTTTTCAATCTCTGGATTGATTTGCATACCACCTTCTTTCCACAGAGGCCAATTAATAGAAAGCGTTTGTCCGAAGCGTTCTTTTGTCGCAACTAAATCATTACGGTAATGAGCATAAGCATCCATGAAGGCATTTGCACAAGCATAATCTACCTGTCCTACATTACCGTTACTGCCCGCTAAAGAGGAAAATAAAATAAAGAAATCGAGATTTAAATCTTTAGTCGCTTCATCTAAATGAATCACACCATCGACTTTAGGTGCAAGCACCGATTGAAACTCTTTGGTTGTTTTTTTGATAATAAAATTATCCCGAATAATCCCAGCGATATGCAAAATACCCTTAAGCGATCCGATGTTATTTTCGATGTCTTTAATTAAGTTTTTTACTTCTTGTTTCTGACTGACATCAATCTGACGATAGCTGACTTTAGCTCCCAAAGATTCTAGTTCTTTAATTTGTTTGCGTCGGCGCTCATCTAAGGCAGATATTCCCGTCAAAATCAGAGAAACTTGCTTAGTTTGCTGTGCAATATGTTTGGCAAAGATAAATCCAAGGCCGCCCAATCCGCCTGTAATTAAATAAACACCACCTTCCTGCCAGGGAATTTGAATTATCTGTTCTAAAGGTGAAAGTTCTTGCCAAGAAATAATGTAGCGTTTTTCTTGTTGATAGCTGATCAAAGTATCTTCAGGGCAATGACTGTTTCGTTGAATTTTATCAATCAGACCTGACTGGGTTTCATTGGATTTTACAACGATAAGTTGCCCCAGAATCGCTGGGTTTTCTAAGTGAGCCGTTTTGAGCAATCCAGTAAGCGCAGTAAAGAGATAAGTTGCTCCTGAAGAAGGTATGACAATCTGGATCAACGTTACCCCTGTGCTTTTTTCTTTGAGTACGGCTTGTACTCGCTCAAAGACCTGAACTGTAATTTCTTGAAAGCGTTCTGCCAGTGTGTTTGCTTGAGTTGTCAAAGGAATACAAACTGCGCCTTCAATTTGAGATGTAATTGAGCGATCGCTAAACCATTCCATTTCACATAAAATTACAATGCGTTGAGCATATTTAGATTTTTTGTCTTCGGTTAATGCTTGTTCTTGCCAAACTGGAAAGCCAATCCAAGTTGTCATCGATTTGCTTTCTTCTATCGCCAGAGTACGAGTAGAAAATCCTTTAATCCGAACGCAAATATTACCGCTTTCATCACACAGATCGATGTCAATTTTGGTTAGGCTATAATTTGAGTTTTGTTTGTGGGCGGAATTGCGATCGGAATAACGTATCCAAGCCCACATCGTTTCTTGACATTTTCTCAGGATTTCCAGACTGTCTAAGCCAAAGGGAACTGAAATCTGCCCAGACTCAAATGCAGGTTGTCCAACCGTCAATCCAATACAAGCTTGTAAGGCTGAATCTATAATACTGGGGTGAAGAACAAATTCACTATTAGTATCAGTAACAACAGCAGGTAACTTGAGTTTGGCTAAAACTTCGCAACCACTGACTTGGTTAGAATTAACATAGATATCTTCTATGCTTTGTTGACCCTTACCATATTCAATCCCCATTGCTTTAAAAGCATCATAACATTGCTGTTTAGTGAGATATTTCTGATTTATCCTCACCTGCAAGGCTGATATATCCAAAGCAGTAATTTCGCAAATATTATTAAAAGTTACAACACCTTGACTATGGACAATAACCTCATTTTCTGTGGTTGTGTTTGAATAGATTTCATAACCAATTTCTTCAAAACTAATATCACCATGATTGTTGGCACTAAGGTTTTTTCCCTGACTATTTTCAAATGTGACTGGAAAAATCTTAATATGAATGGTTTGGGTTTGACTGTTGCAGGTAAAAGGCTTTGCCCAAATAATGTTTTTAAGTTGAAGATAAGTTTTTTCTAGATTTGTTGAGCAATTTGGTAATGCTAACTCTACCGCTACTCTTGCCATTTCCAGATAGGCAACAGCAGGTAAAACCTTGTCCCCGTTTATCAAATGATCTGCTAGAAAAAACTCCTGTCCGCTAAACGTCGAGGTAAAACGTTGTTCTGCAAGATTGGAAGTATTTTTATGTAGCAGAGGATGAATAATATCTGTACTTTGATGATTAGTCACTAAAGAAGTACAAGCGAGTGACAAATCGATCGCTTTTGCCCAATATCGTTCTCTGGCAAAAGGATAGGTTGGCAAATGAAGACGAGACGGTTTCTTTTCGCCATATAACTTGTTCCAGTCAAAAACAAAGCCTTTGACCCAAAGTTCTAAGATTTTGCCATACTTGCGTTTGTGAATCCAGGTATCAATAGTTTCTGTGAAGTCTTCATCACTAGCAAGTATAGATATGGCATCCTTATTGCGTTTTACCTGTCCTCGATAGAGGTCTTCAATATCGCTTCGTCCGTCCAAAAAGCCCTGGAGTTTTTCACTTAGTTCAGCAAGAGAGGCTACAATCAGTCCCAGACGCTCTTCCCTAGCTTCACGTCCTACCTGGAGAGTATAAGCGATCGCTTGCAGCTGTGCTGTTTGTGTTTTCCCTCGATCTGCCAAGCTGCAATCTCTGGCGTAAGAACACAATTTTTTGGCAAGTTCCCGGAGTCGGTCTTCATCTCTAGCAGAAACAACAATCAAGCAATCGCTATTTACTTCCGCTTGGTCAGCATGAGTCGCCAGATCCATTTCTTCATCACTAATATATTCTTGAACAATAACATGAGCATTAGCACCACCAGCACCAAAAGATGAGATTCCAGCAATTCGCGGATAAACCCTAGTTTCTCCGTTAATTGACCACACTGGTCTTTCCCAAGGTTCAAGTAGTTGCTGCACAAAAAAGGGCGTTTCAGCAAAATTGATATTGGGGTTTAGCTGCCGTGAATGCAAGGAAGGCACTAATTGGCGATGCTTTAGTTGTAGTAAAACTTTGGTTAAACCAGCCATACCTGCGGCACTTTCGGTATGACCGATATTTGATTTAACTGAACCTATGGCACAGAATTGCTTATCTTCAGTGTAGCCAAAGGCTTTACTCAAGCCAGTAATTTCGATCGGATCGCCTAACGCCGTACCCGTACCATGAGCTTCTAGATAACTGATAGTTCTAGGGTTAACTCCTGAACGGGTGAAGGCTTCCTGAATCAACTGAGATTGTGCTATTGGATTAGGCACGGTATAACCATTGGTCTTTCCACCCGCATTGATCGCACTGCCTTTGATCACAGCGTAGATAGCGTCCCCATCTTGCTTCGCTTTCGCCAAGGGTTTTAACACTACTGCCCCCACGCCTTCTCCATCAACAAAGCCATCAGCATTATCGCCAAAAGGCTTACACTCGTTAGTTGAAGAAAGCATCATCATGGCACTGAGGCTCAAATACTGAATTGGGTCGAGAATCAAGTTCACACCACCGACAATCGCGCATTCACTTGTACCACTATGCAAGCTCTCTACTGCTAAATGTAGGGCTGTTAGGGAAGACGAGCAGGCTGTATCTACCGACAAGCTGGGTCCTTGAAAATTAAACAGGTAGGAAACCCTATTAGCCATTGACCAGTCGCTAGGCTGAAGTGGATAAGTGCTATTCATTACTCCAACAAAAACCCCTACTTTGCGGCTGTCACAGAGGGTTGCGGGTGTGTACCCTGCATCTTCAATACAGTTATAAGCGCACTCCAAAAATAATCTTTCTTGCGGGTCCATGCGTTCAGCTTCTCTCGCTGATAATTGAAAAAATAGAGGGTCAAATTTATCTACATCGTCAATAAAGCCTCCCCAGCGAGTATAGAGCTTTCCTTCTTTACCTTTTTCTGAATCAAAATATTGCTTCCAGTCCCATCTTTCTTGAGGTATTTCGCTGATACAGTTTTTCCCTGCTTTTAAGTTCTGCCAAAATTCATTGATGTTTTTGGCTTGGGGGTAACGTCCGCTCAATCCGATAATGGCGATGTCTTGATGGTCGGTCGATCGCTTTTCTGGTGATTCAATTAAGGTAAGTTGTTGGGTGTCTGGTTTAAGTAGGGGTTGTTTTTCTCTGTTTGTTGGTTTTGCGGTTTTGGATAGATCGATCACTGTACTTTTGGCGATCGCTGTTTCAGAAATCAATTCCTTTTCCCACCCCAGTAAAGCTATAAATTCCTCTGACTGACTTTCAAGTAAATAATCGACAACACCATCAATCGTTTGGACTTCAAAAAATAATGTGTTGCTGATATTTTTAAATGCTTTGCGTAAGGTACTAGTCAATTGGATCACCAAAATTGAATCCAGTCCATAAACTTCCAATGGTTGAGCAGAGTCTATCTGGCTAATTGAAAGTTGCAGTGTGGAAGCAACTAGTTTTTTTATGTAAAGTTTAGCCTTCTCTTTTAGGGTTTGGGCATTTACTGTCGGGTTAACTGTCACATTAGAGCTAGATAATGATTGTACCTGCTGGATTTCTTTTTTATTTACTTCTATTCTTTGCTTCTTGGGTTCTGATGGTGTCAACAGTGAAGTTTGGAGATGATTTTTTTGTCTAACAACACCATCGCTTTGGGCAAAAATAATCTGTTGACCAAAATCATCTACAGATTTTGCGGCAAACAAGGCTGGAAAAGTAACGGAACTAAAGCCTTCTTCTGTCAAAACATTAGCCCAACTATTTGAACTTAATGCCGGACTGCCAGCGATTCGCAAAGCCGCATCTTCATACAGCCACCAGCCTTCCAATAAACCAAAGGTTAAATGGGAAAATAAGGTTTTGGTACTTATTTCATTCAAGAAGATCAAGCCATGTTTGCGTAAGCTTGCTTTCGCATTACGCAGGGTATTGCGAATATTTTTGGTGGCGTGTAACACATTAGCTGCAATTAATAAATCGTAGTGATTAGGCTGTATGCCCTGTTCAGCCAGAGGTTTTTCTACGTCAAATATTTGCGTTTTAATGTATGGATATGTGGGGGCATATTCCCGTTGGGCGTGTTGTAAGAAGGCTTTTGATATATCTGTGTAACAATATTCAGCAATGTTATTTTGAAATGGGCGAAGTTGCGCCAGTAATCCGGCGGTTGTTCCACCTGTTCCTGCGCCGATTTCTAGTATTCGGATTTGCGCGGTGGGGTCTTGGACTAGTCGTAGTTGAATATAAGCGACGACACTGTTTTGAAGAATCCGATTATAAAAATCAGCAACTAAATTACCTTTGTAAACATCTTCTACAAGTGCGATCGAGGAATCGGGAAATATAACATCGGTTGCCTGTTGTTTCCCTGTAATAATTTTGGGTAAAGCACGTAAACAAGGTTCTACCAGATTAACTAATGCTTTTTGATTGTTATCTTGCAGCCAGGTTGTTTTTAATTTATCCCATTCTTGCCATAAATATGCTTGGTCAATAGATGGCTGTTTATTTATATAATTCTGTCCATCATATTCAAGATATGCTTTTGCTTGCAAAATTTGTAAGCTTTCTTCTAGCCATCGTTTATAGGATTTAGCGATCGGTAAAATTGATTTACGTTGTTCGGAACTTCCTTCAAATAAGCCTAAAGACTGCAAAGTAGTTAAAAGTATTTTGTGCAACATTTCTTCCATTAAAGCAGCTTGTTCGACGGTGGAAGCTTTGATATCGATCGCCCGAAGAGGCTGTTTCGGAAGATATGTTTGTAAACTATCAATGCAGGAAGGAATTTCATTTTGGTAATTTACGATCCATTCTTCTATGTCTTGATGTTGAGTATTACTTCCAGAGGGTAGTTGTTTTAACAAGGCTAACTGATTTAGTGGCGATCGTAGCAAAGTTTGTATGGCTACTATGCCTTCTGGCGGTTCTATTGAACCAACTCCTGCTTGTATCATGCGATCGCGATATGCACTTGTTGCCACAACACCGACACTACCCCAATAGCCCCAGTTCATCACTTTCACGCTTACAGACCATTCCTGCGCCAGTTGACTGGCAAACGCATCTTTAAAGGTACATCCAGCAGCATAATTACTTTGCCCCGGCATTTTGGCAAAGGACTGCATGGAAGAGAAAAATAGGACAAAATCTAACGCTTCCTTGGCGAACACTTGGGCCAGACGCACGCTCACATCGACTTTCGCTCTTAGCCCAGCTTGGAATTGTAGTTCATCCATTTTAGCCAAGCTTTTGTCTGCTAGGACAATTGCCGAATGAATCACGCCATGAATATTACCATAGCTGTCTTTAATTTCCTGATACGCTGTTTGTAAAGCCTGTAGGTCGCTGGCATCAGCTTGAATGTAGGTTGGTGGAACACCGAGCTTTGATAAAGCGTCCAGTTTTTCCTGAATGGAAGTGTCTTTTTTTCTTCTGCCTAGCCAGATAATCCGCGCTTGATATTGCTCGATCATCCACTGAGTCCAAGCTTCGCCAATACCACCTGCGCCGCCAATCACCACATAAACCCCATGAGAACGATAGCAGGGTTGTGATACCTCGCTCTCAAAAACAGGTATCAAAGCTTGCTTAAACCATTCCTTCCCTCGATAGGCAATTGCATCGCCATTTTTATCTGCGGGTAATGTCAGCATATCGCGAACAGGCCAATCTTGAATTGCTCTGTCCATATCCAATAAACGAATTTGCCAATGGGGATATTCTTTGGCAAGAGAACCGATTAGTCCGTGTACACTGGCATGGGTCGGGTTGATGATGTCTTGTTTGCGTACTGGTTGCGTTTGTGTGGTGATGATTGTCCAATGTAGTATGCGCTCGCCATAACCATACTCCAGCAGCACTTTCAGTAAACGAAATAGATAAAGTGTTCCTTGGTTTTGTTCACTAATCAGTGATTCTTGTGCTACAGAGGTTATGAGAGGATCTGGCACTATCCAAATAATATGTAATGTGTTCTTCTGAGATGATAATGCCTCAATTTGGCGGGTTGTCTCTTCAAGTTCTGTTTCGGAGAACCACAAAACATCAGAATAAATCTGTCTAAAGGTAGCTTTTTGTTGTTCGTTACCACCGATAATCAGGATGCGATCGCGAGATAAAGTGCCGCCATGATCTTCTGTTTGCTGAAGCGAGATGGTATTCCATACGGGGGTTAGTAAGGTTAATCTGGCTTCTGGTGATACTAATGCCCGATCAAGTGTTCGTGAAGAGAAACCTCGCATACTAACACAAATCTGTCCCCGATCATCGCACAGATCGATATCAAGTTTTGGCATCTGTGCGTTGCTGTGGCTAGATTCACGAATCCAAGCATAGCTTGGCATTAATCCTTTATTATGTATTTCCAGTGCTTCTAGGGCGAATGGTAAAGAGGGTTTGGAGGGAGAGGAAGTTTGACTATCTATAGCTAGACCGAGGGAAGCTTGCAAGGCAGAATCCATCAAACTCGGATGCAGAACAAATTCATCTGCTGTGTTAGCAACAGAGGTAGGCAAACACAGTTTGGCGAACACCTGCCGATTTCCCACGTAGACAGTATCAATACCCCTGTGTCCGGGTCCGTATTTAATGCCGACTGATTCAAAGATCTGATAACATTGCAGCCCAGAAAGTTTGTTTTGCTGACACTGGGTTTGTAAATTAGCTATATCTAAAGCTTCTCTTTGGTCTAAAAAGCAAAGCTCGACATAGCCTTGACAATGTAAGACGGTATTTGTCTGTTCGTCTTTTGATTTTATGTTGGAATCAGTATAAATTTCAAAGCTAATGGTTGTGGTGTCTTCCACTTGCAATGCGGTATGCACTGTTAGTGGCTGGTTCTCGAAAATAATCGGTTTTATCCAAGCTACGTTAGAAAAACGCAGGTCGTATTTTTCTATTTGTGTATCGATCGCCAGAGTAACTGCTTGATGAACCATTTCCAAGTAGGCAACTCCGGGTAGAATTGGTTGATCTTGCACCAGATGATCGGCTAAGAAAAATTCTTTACCACTAAAGGTGGAACTGAAGCGTTGCCGGAAAAAGTTTGAGGTATTTTCGTGAAGCAGTGGATGTAATTTGACAACACTTTGCTCCTCTGACAAAGCCGAATTTTCAGGTTTGATATTAAGTAACTTTTCGATCCAGTATGTTTCTGATGCAAAGGGATAGGTTGGTAGACTGACGCGAGCGGGTTTTGATTCGGAATAAAGTTTGTGCCAATCAACTTTTAAACCCTGGCTCCAAAGTTCAACTAATATGGCGAATTTTCCCCGTTGCATCCATTTTTCGATCGCCTCCTGAAGTTCATCATCGTCACCAAATAAAGCTAATGATTTTTTATTTTCTTTTGCCTGTCCGCGATACAGATCTTCAATCCCAGTTTCACGGGCAATAAAGCGACTAAGTTTTTGTTTCAGTTCATCTAAGGAATGAACAATTAAACCTAAACGTTCTTCCATTGCTTCACGCCCTATTTGAAGAGTATAGGCGATCTCACGCAGGGTTAAGTTAGCTGCTTGCTTTGAACTCAAATAATCGGATAAATTTTGAGCAACACAGTAGAGACGATCTTCATTTTTTGCCGATAATGTAATGATTTGTGCCTGATTATTGCGATCGCATTCTCTCATCTCACTAACCCACTCTTCTTTGACATACTCTTCTACAATCAAGTGAGCATTCGCTCCACCAGCACCAAAAGAGGAAATTCCCGCTCTTCTGGGATATTCTTTAGTTTCACCCTCAATCTTGATCGCTGGTCTTTTCCATGTTGACAGTGTTTGCTGCAAGACAAAGGGGGTTTTGTCAAAATTGATATTAGTGTTTAATTCAGTAGCATGAAGACTTGGCACAATTTGCTGGTGTTTCAGTTGCAGAATAATTTTCGTTAGCCCTGCAATACCTGCTGCTGCTTCCAGGTGTCCCAGATTGGATTTAACTGAACCCAATGCACAGAAATTGGTAGCGGTGGTATATTTCTGAAAAGCTTTAGTTAAACCGCTGATTTCGATCGGATCGCCTAATTCAGTTCCCGTTCCATGTGCTTCAATATAACTGAGGGTGCGTGCGTCTATTCCAGCTTTCTGCAAAGTTTCTTCGATTAATTCGGCTTGTGCATTCGGATTAGGTATCGTGTAACCATTGGTTTTTCCGCCATGATTCACGCTGGAAGCACGAATGACTGCATAGATATTATCGCGATCGGCAATTGCCTGATTGAGAGGCTTAAGCAATACCGCACCTACGCCTTCACCTGGAACAAAACCGTTAGCACCTTTGCCAAAGCTTTTACATTTCCCGTCTGGTGAAAGCATCTGGGCTGCACACAATTGAATATAAGAGGAAGGATGAAGGTATAAATTAACGCCTCCAGCAATAGCTAACTGGCACTCCCGACGACGAATATGTTCGCAAGCTTCGTGAATAGCAGTTAAGGAGGAGGAACACATTGTATCGATCGGTAAGCTTGGTCCTCTTAGATTTAAAATATAAGAGACGCGATTAGCAACCGAGCTAAAAGACGTATGCGGATAAACTATTTCGCCACGCTGCCATAGTTCAGGTCCATATAAACTAAAACCTGTTTTGGTAATACCAACAAATACCCCGACTTGCTGTTGAAATTTATCTCGTAGTGTTTCTCTAGTGTAGCCTGCATCTTCGATCGCTTCCCAAACAGTTTGCAAAAACAGGCGTTCTTGCGGATCGATACCAATAGCTTCACGAGGAGAAATCGAAAAGAACAGAGGATCGAAATCAGCAAAATTGGTAATAAAACTTCCCCATTTACTGTAACTTTTACCTTGAACAATAGCTTCTTCCAAATTTTCATGATAAAAGCCGTTTAAAGACCAGCGTTCTGGAGGAATTTCCGTTACACAATCTTTGCCTGATTGTAAGTTTTCCCAGTAAGATTGGGGTGTATTGGCTTGAGCGTAGCGACCTGCCAAACCGATAATTGCAATCGGTTCATCTTGCCAAGGTGTCTGTACATTTAAAGAAATATCCGATGATAATTTAAGTTCTGGATCGATTTTAGATTCAGAAACAATTGTAGGTTCTGAAGGTGTTGATTTGCTAGTTATAGAATCAGTAGATAAGCCAGTCCAGTTAATACATTCTTGTCTGTATTCGGTGATTAAATATTTTGCTAATTCGCTGAGTGTCTGATGTTCATAGAGCAGAGTTTTTGAAATTTCACCAAAGATTGTTTCCAAACGAAGATTCATTTGAGAAACAATCATTGAATCAATTCCATAGTGTTCTAGGGGTTCATCTGCTTCGATGCGATCGGCAGATAATTTAATAATGCTGCCAAAAAGAGTTTTACATTGGTGTAATGTTTTAGCTAATAGGCGGTGATCGTCGATCGGAAAATGTGAAGATGAAGATTCATCATGACGGAGCTTCGTCGATGCAGCAAACAATCCTTGTCGAATTTTGGTCAGATTACCTGACAACACCATAACCTGATTTGGTTTTAAGTTAAGGGCACACAGCAGCGCATTTATGCCACTATTAGTTTGCAAAGCTTCGACCCCTGCATTTTGTTCTAAGGCTTTCAACTGCTGCTGATCCATATCCATACCGCCTTCTTTCCAGAAAGGCCAGTTAATTGAAAGACTTCGACCAAAACGTTTATTTGACGCGCCCAAAGTCTGACGATAATGAGCATAAGCATCCATAAAAGCATTAGCAGCAGCGTAGTCTGCCTGACCAGCATTACCTAGCACTGCAACACCAGAAGAAAACAAGATCAAGAAATCCAGATTAATTTCCTTGGTGGCTCGATCCAAATACACTGTGCCACACACTTTAGGTGCTAACACCTGTTGAAACTCGGCAACCGTTTTTTTAATAATAAAATTGTCGCGAATAATGCCAGCTGAATGCAAAATCCCATCAAGTTTAGTGAAATCCCGTAAAATATTTTGGATCAAATCATCCACTTCTTGCGGTTGACTGATATCAGCTTGTCGATATTCAATCCGCGCACCTAATAGTTTCGCTTCCTGTTGTAATTGGGTTTGTTTTTTCTCACTTAATGGAGAGCGACCTACCAAAATAATGGTTGGGTTTTTGACACGATGAGCAATTTCCCTGGCAAAAATCAAACCTAAGCTACCTATGCCGCCAGTAATTAAATAGACTCCCTTTTCTTTCCAAGGTATGTAAGTAGTTTGCTGTTCTGAAATAGGAAGTTCTTTCCAAGCGATCGCTTCACGTCGATTATGTCGGTATCTTACCTGTATATCTTCTGGTGACTGACTACTTTCTTGGATTTGTTTAATTAATTGGTCGTTTGTATTGTGGCGATCGACCTCAATAACTTGCCCAATAATTTTGGGATTTTCCCTATGTGCAGTTTTCAGCAAAGCAGAAAGTCCTTGGAACAGACAATTGGTGTCTTCAGGGTCATCTGTGCTGTTACCTGAAATAATAATTTGTATCAATACTTTGCCTTTCGGTTTGTTCTCCAAAATCTCTTTAAGATGAGTAAAAACTTGTTGGCAAACAGATTGATAATTTAGTGCCAAATCTTCACCCTGAGATGTAAGTACACGACAATCTACACTTTGAGATAAAAGGCTTTGTAAACCCGTCGGCACATCCATTTCACAAAATAGAATCAGATGTTGACTATAATTCAGGGAAGCAAGATTGATTGAATTGGAGTTGATCGCAGCCGCTTTTTCCTGCCAAACTGGTTGACACATCAAGACCTTAGAAAAATCATCGGCTTCGACTGGTGATTCTGACAATCTATCAGATTTAACCTCATGTTGAACAGGTGTCGGAATCCAGTAACTTTCACGAGCAAAGGGATAGGTTGGCAAGCCGATCCGCTTGGGTAAAGTTCCAGTGTAAAATTTATTCCAGTTCACAGCAAGTCCTTTGACCCAAAGCTTGAGGATTTTGTCAAATTTCCTGCCCTCAATCCATTTTGCCAGCATTTCCTGTAAATCATCATCAGACCCAAAAGTTTCTACGGTATCCTTGTTTCCTTTAATACTGCCTTCATAAAAGTCTTGATTTTCTCCGCGATCGCTAATATAAACGGCAAGCTTTTCTTTAAGTTCCTCAATGGATGAAACCACAAAACCTAAACGATATTCCATTTCTTCACGTCCGATCTGAAGCGTGTAGGCAATATCACTAAGACGTAAAAGGTTACTTGGGGAAGATTTATGGCTGGTAATGAGAAAGTTATACAAGTTGCTGACAATCTCAAGCAAACGTTGTTTATCTTTAGCTGATAAAATAATTGCCCTAGCTTCGTCGCTGTCTGGCTGTTTGGCGACTGGCTGGGCAATATATTCTTCTAAAACCAGATGAACATTAGTACCGCCAATGCCAAAACTACTGACTCCTGCACGCCTGGGTATAGGGTTTTGTTCCCCATCCTGTAAAGCTGCCCAAGCTTGAGTATTTTTCGCTAAATAAAAGGGGCTGTCGGTTAATTGTAAATAAGGGTTTGGTTCTTGAAGATGACAATTACCGGGAATTATGTGATGTTTGATCATTAATAAAACTTTCAGAACACCGGAAATTCCCGCAGCAGCTTCCAAATGTCCGATATTAGTTTTCACGGAACCTAGCGCACAATGGGGCTTCTTTGCTGCCTCAATTTCGTTTTGTTGATAAAGTTGAGCAAAGGCACCTTTGAGTCCGTTAAATTCGATCGGATCGCCAAGGGGGGTTCCTGTTCCGTGAGCTTCAATATAACTCACAGTTTCCGGGGTAATTCCTGCTTGGGTGTAGGCTGAAACTATTAATTCTTGCTGTGCTATTGGATTAGGTGCTGTGGGCGAAGTTGCTTTACCACCGTGATTTTCTGCCGAACCACGAATAATTCCGTAGATAGAATCATTGTCTTCTATGGCTTTTGCCAAGGGTTTTAACAAAATAGCGCCAACGCCCTCTCCTCTGACATAACCATTGGCACTTTTATCAAAGGTTTTGCAGCGTCCGTCTTCACTCAACATCCCGCTTTGACCCGCTGCAATCACCAATTGGGGGTTGGCAATAATATTTACTCCTCCTGCGATCGCCATTTCACAACTGCCCTGGCGTAAGCTTTCGATCGCACGATGAATAGCCACCAAAGAACTAGAACAAGCTGTATCTATTGCTTCGCTCGGTCCACGAAAATTGAATAAATATGAAACCCGATTAGCCAGCATAAAGGGAAACATTCCATAATATTCTGGGGAATTTTCCTTGATTAACACCTGCTGCATTAAATCTTTGTAGTCTGTGGTAGTAACTCCTACATAAACAGCAGTTTTGCTCCCAGACAGATCGCTTGCTCGATAGCCTGCGTCTTCAATTGTCGCCCAAACTGTTTGCAAAAACAGCCGAAATTGCGGGTCCATTAACTCGGCTTCTACTGGGGAAATCCCAAAAAATAAAGGATCGAAGCGATCGACACCAGTAATAAAACCGCCCCATTTAATATTAGTTTTGCCGCTTTGGTTCTGGCGATCTCCGTAGTAGTCTCGCCAATTCCAACGGTCTTCAGGTATTTCACCGATTAAATCGCGGTTAGCCTCTAAATTATCCCAAAATTCGGTCAAATTTTCTGCTCCCGGAAATTTGCCGCTCATACCAATAATCGCAATGGGAGAAACTTTAGTTTGATTCTCTGGTATTCTCTTCTCTTGAGTCGAGATAGAATCAAGAGGTGTAATAGGTAAAGGCTCAAAATGTTGACTTTTCTCTATTTGCTTTGGTGCGACTTGGGTTTGGCTGGGTAAAGCAGCTTTTTTTGAGTATTTGTATTTTTTCAGTAAGGCTTCTTGATGATTTTCTATTAATGAATTGGTGAGCGATCGCAAACTAGAATACTCAAAAAACAGCGTCGGCATCAATTCCAAACCATACATTTCGTTTAAATAATTAGTAAAACTCGTAAAGCTAATGGAATCAAAACCATAAACAAAAAACTCAGTGTCAATTTCAACCTCTTCTGGTTTAACTTTCTGTAAGCGACAGATAAAAGCAGCAATATCTTTATGCAGTAATTTTGTTAGCCATGTCCTCTGACTTTGCTGATCTTGAGTCTGGTCAGAAAGCTCTAATTTATCTACTTGAACTTGCTGTTGATTTTCTCTAGTTGATGATGACAGTAATAAACGCGATCGAATTTTTTCAGTTTCGCCTTGAGCCACAAAAACCTGGTTAAACTCAGAAGCTAAAGCCCATTCATAAGCTTTTAACCCTGCATGAGTTTCCAATGCAATCATACCAGTATTTTGCTGCATCAAAGTTTCAGTTTGTGCATCTACTCCCATGCCACCATCTTTCCACAAAGGCCAGTTTAGGGAAATAGTTTTACCAAAGCACTTACCTTGTTGAACACGGAGATTTCGCGCTTCGGCAAAGCTATCAAGAAAGGCATTTGCTGTGGCATAATCAGCTTGACCAACACTGCCAAAAACGCCTGCGATCGAAGAAAATAAAACTAAAAAATTGAGTCGGATATTTTGACAAGCTTCATCTATCGCCAAAGTTCCTGCTACTTTAGGACGCAATACATTAAGAAACTCTTCATTTGTTTTATTTACAATATAAGCATCTTGATTCAATCCAGCACTGTGAATGATGCCATTTAATTTGCCATATTTTTTCTGAATGCTTGCCATCAGATCGACTACTGCTTTTTTATCGCTGATATCGCAACTTAGATAGCTGATTTCAATATCCGCTTGTTGAAGTTCTTGCAACAGTTTTTCTTTAGCTGCATTCAAGGTCGAACGCCCACTTAAAATCAATTTTAAGCCTTTTATTTGGCTAAGATATCTAACAAAAATTTGTCCTAAACCGCCTAAGCCACCCGTAATCCAAACTACATCACCTTCATGTAATAAATCTGTGTTAAAAAGAGACTTTTCTTGGCTATTGCCAAAGTTGGATATTTCGTTTAGCTTTTTGGTTTTTCTGATTCCAGTTTGGGTATAGAATACTTCTACATCGGGTAGATCTGACTCGATTTCTGTTGCTACTAATTCAACAAAACTTTCCGTTTGATCGTCGAGCGCATAACGAATTATTTTGCCTACTATTTTGGAATTTTCAAATCTCGCTGTTTTGAGTAAAGCAGCTAAACCTGCATAAAGATAAGCATCTTCACTTTCGGGTAGAAGTATAACTATTGGCTGAATAAGTTTAGGCTTTTGGACAATACAGGTTTTGATTTGCTGAAAAACTTGCAGAAAGTTCCTTTGAACTATTTCAGCAATATTTGTATTCACCGATGCCCAAGTTTCAATGTTTGCTGTAGGCCATTTCTGGCGCAATAAGTTTTTCAGTTTTGGGTTTTCTTGAACCAGAATAAAGATAGGAGCATTTCTGTCTAAAGATGTTGTTTGTTTTGAGTATTGGTAATCAGATAAAGCACTTTCTTGCCATTGAGTGCTGGCATAAATTACATTACTTTCTCTAAGACTTTTTTCTGAATTATCCCGACTTTGTAATGCACCTGGAATGGTAGTGGTAAAGCCTTTAAATGAAACAATTATTTCGCCCTTTTCATCTATTAAATCGATATCGTGTTTGTTAGCAGAACTCAAGCTTAGATATGCGTAAGCTTGCTCAGGTATTTCTTTATATATCCAAAGATTATCTAAGGCAAAAGGAATAGGCAGATGTTCGGGTGAGCGATTCAGCAAAGAAAAGAGAACGCTTGTTAAAATTGCACCATTAGTCATGCTGGGATGAAGGGCATAATCTTCTCTTGCTGATTTCAGACTATCGGGTAATTGAAGTAAGGCTATTGCTTCTTTTTCGTTGTACCATAATTGTTTGATTGTTAGTAAACTAGAGCCGTGTGTAGATTGCAAAAGTCGATCGCAATCAGCTGTTTCTATACTAGCTGAACAGCGAGAGAGAATATCCTGAATATTAAGTTTAGCGGGTGTTGTTGGGTACAAAACCCGATCAACAACCAGTTGGCATTGAAAATGTATTTTTTCTTGGGAAACTTGATCTTGTGTGGTGATAATCAAGGGAAGTCGATTGCTTTCTTGATGTAATTGAACAGATACATCTTGAGTTTGCCCAGCAATAAAAAGAAGCTGACTCCAAACAATATTTTTCAGCCCCAGAATTTTCTGCCCTGTGCTAATCTGACCAGCACTGCAAGCCATTTCCAGGTAAGCTGTACCTAGCATAACTTGTTGATGATCTCGGAGAAAAAATTCTTCTCCTGTGAATCGACTGAGAAATCGATCGCCCACTTGTTGATGCAATAAGGGGTGCATTAATGTTTGTGGAGAACGGAAGATTCGAGAAGAAAAACCTCTCATCAGCACACAAATTTTGCCGCTATCATCGCACAAATCTAAATCAAATTTTTGAATCGGGCTATCTTCTTTATTGTGGTCAGCATAGCGTATCCAAACCCACATTGAAATACTACATTTCGCCTTTATTTCCAATGTTTCCAAAGCATAAGGTAAAGAGGTGTGTTCTTCTGCGTCAGATGCCTGTATACCAAGAGCAAAACCGATCGCTGCTTGCAATGCTGAATCCAGCATACTCGGATGAAGTGTAAACTGTTCGCGATCGTCCCAAACTGAGGAAGGCATTTTTAGTTCTGCTAATATCTGATTGTTACCAAAATGAATTGCTGCTATACCTTGATGTCCTTCCCGGTAATCAATACCCATAGACATAAAAGCTTGATAACATTGGTCTGGGGTAAAATGGTTTTGATTTGTTATTTTCTGCAAATCTTCCAAATCTAGATAAGTTTCACTATCAGGTGTTTTTAAGATAGCAATGCCTTGACAGTGAATGGTGCGACTTTGCTGATTAGGAGAGTGTTTATCCTCAGTATAAATTTCAAAACCAACTTGTGAATTTTGTTTGGCAAACAAGCGGATATGAACCGTTTTTTCTGCATCATCAATAACTAGCGGTTGTTGCCAAATAATATTTTTGAGTTGTATGACACCCAAATCATTAACTGAAGTGGCATTTTGCACGGCGACTCGTGCCATTTCCAGATAAGCAACACCAGGGAGAATTTTTTGACCTTGCACAAGATGATCGGCAAGGAAAAATTCTTCACCGCTAAAAGTAGAACTGAATCTGTGTTCGTTGAGAGTAGAAGTATTACAGTGTAATAAGGGGTGAAGAGTAGTAAAAAGCGGAGTAGGTTTAACTTTCGTTGGTATCCAATGACTTACTTTAGCAAACGGGTAAGTTGGCAAGCTGACACGGGTTGGTTTTGGGGAATTTTTCTCCAACGCATAAAGGTTTTCCCAATTTAAATGAACTCCTTGAATCCATTCCTGTGCAAGTTTATCGAGTTTGCCTTCAAGCATCCACTGTTGTAAAATTGCCTCGCTATTCTCGCCAAGACGAGCATTTTTTTGCTGTTTAACGTGCTTATTCTGCCAACAATTTTCTTTAATGTTGTCACCATTGAGAAAGGCTTTTAGGTTTTCAATTAACTGCTGTTTGCGATCGACCAGAAAAATCAGCCTAGTTTCCATTGCTTTTCGACCTACTTGTAAAGTGTAGGCTATATCTCTAAGACTGGCTATTTTCTGCGCTGCAAAACCTTCAGGCTGGGAAACTAAATAATCATAAAACTTTTGGACAACTTCTCTGAGTCGTTCCTCATTTTTGGCAGATAGAGGAATGAGTACAGGTACACTTTTCTCTGTTGTTTCCGTAGTTTGTGCGGAAATGATTGCGCTTGACTCGGCAATGTATTCTTCCAGAATTATATGTGCATTTGACCCGGTTGCACCAAACGAGCTTAAACTTGCCCGTCGTGGGTAGTGTGAGGGCTTCTCCCAGTGCTGAGTTTGATGTTGAATGTAAAAGGGTGATGCTGGTAAATCAAGGTGAGGATTGATTTCTTGCGAGTGTAGTGAGGGAACCAGTGTTTTATAGTATAGTTGCAAGGCTACTTTGGTTAAACCACAAATGCCAGCGGCTGATTCTGTGTGACCAATGTTAGATTTAACTGAGCCGATCGCACAAAATTGTGTATCGTTAGTGTAGGCTTTAAAAGCCTTGGTTAAGCCCTGAATCTCAATCGGATCGCCCAGAGAAGTCCCCGTACCATGAGCTTCAACATAACTAATTGTTCGTGGGTTAATACCAGTTTTCTCTAGACATTGTAGAATCATATCACCCTGAGCTACTGGATTTGGCACACTAATCCCGGACACTTTTCCTACATGATTAATCGTGCTGCCTTTAATTACAGCGTAAATATGATCCCGATCTTGGATAGCCTGTGCTAAAGGTTTCAAAACTACGGCACCCACCCCTTCACCTGAAACATAACCATCCCCACCACTGCCAAAAGTCCGACAACGCCCATCGCTGGAATACATATCGAGTAAGCCATAAGTCATATATTTATTTGGGTGCAATGACAGGTTTACTCCTCCAGCGATCGCAATATCACTTTCCCCGTGTCTAACACTTTCCAAAGCCAAGTGTAGGGCGGTGAGTGAGGATGAACATACGGTATCGATCACCATTGAGGGTCCATGAAAATCACAAAAATAGGAAACTCGGTTAGCGATCGACGCATAGTTCAAAGATAAAAGAAACTCCTCCCCACGCGCAATGGCTTCTGCACCCAGAAAAACATAATCTTTGTGCATTACACCAACAAACACACCAACACTTTGCCTACGATGTGCATCTTGAGATCCCAGCGTTTCGGGTGTATAGCCAGCATCTTCAATACATTCCCAACAGGTTTGCAAAAACAGGCGTTCCTGTGGATCTAGCACCTCAGCTTCTCGTGGAGAAATCCGAAAAAACTGATGATCGAAGCAATCTGGATTTTGTATAAACCCTCCCCACTTTGATATATTTTTACCTGATGGAGATTTGTATTTAACATATTTCTGCCAGTCCCATCGTTCTTTAGGGATTTCGCTAATACAATCTTTACCTGCAATTAAATTTTGCCAGAATTCATTAATATTGTTTGCACCAGGATAACGCCCTGCTATACCAATAATTGCAATATCGCCCTCGTGTTTAGCTGGTGTTTTCACCAAATTAGTAAGTAATACATTATTACTCTGTTGACTAGTCAAGTTTTGATCTATCAAATTTTCATTAATTAGGTAATCAGCTAATTCTTCGATATTTGTATATTCAAATAATAAAGTAGGAGTAAGTTTAACGCCAATTTTTTTTTCTAATGCTGTAACAACTTCTAGCAGCATTGCCGAATCTAAGCCTAATTCATAATAACCAGCATCACTATCTATTTCATCTAGAGAGCATCCTAAGTATGGGGCAATAATTTCTTTTAATAAGATTTCTATTCTTTCCCAAACTTCAGATTTATTAAGCTGAGGTAAACTTAAATTTGATTGTTGATTACTAGATATTTCCTGATTTTGATGCGGGTTAGGTGTTGTAAAACTGTCTGATTTTTTGAGATTTGGATTAATAAAAGCGGCTTCTGGCACTAATTTATTAACAAATTTTTTCAATTCAGCAATTTTTTGACCAGATTCGTTAAAGAATTCCAGATCCATATAGATCATGTCTTTTTTTCGTAAAACCGATGCCGTTTTAACCCTGACAATGCACTTTTGGCGCAACAAATCAGATGCACGGAAATTTTCATAAAATAATGGGAGAAATAAGCGTTGTTCACCTTCAACGAATGCCGCAAATAAATTTGATGAAGCTACACTGCCACCATCCATAATAGTAGGATGAAACATAAATTCAGTATTAGTGGCAATTGCTTCTTCTGGCAGAGAAAGTTCGACAATTTGTGCATCATCCAGCGTATAAATTGTTCCTTCTGCCTTCATCATTCCTGAGTGAATCAGCTGTTGAGAACGGCACTGTGCATAGATATCACGCAAGCTGATTTGGGTTTTGCTGGCGGACTGGAGATTTTGAAAATCGAGATGTTCTTCAAAAGTTGGCGCTGTGCTGTGATGATACATTTCCGCTTTTATATAAAGTTGCGGCTTTTGGGTTACACTGTCATTGTGTTGCTCTCGGTCTTGTAATTCGATCGACCACAGCCCCTGAGATACTTCATCTACTTGTAACAAAAGCTTAATACTGCCACTTGTTCCAACTATCAAAGGACGATAAATAGACAAGTTACGAAGCTCTAATACCGCAAAATCATGCCCCTGATCGCGAAAAAACTGATACAGTAAATCAACATAAGCTAACCCTGGCAATAACGCCTGACCGTAAGCTTGATGGTTTTTAACAATAGGATGGTTTGCACTAATAGTAAATTCTTTTTTCATCTGATTTGCCTCGTTTAATTCATGTTTGTCAAAGTTGATTATCTAGTGTATGTTTCAGCCCCACCAGGGGTTATGGCTGATTTCTGCTGTGTTTGGTGACATCTTTGTGGGGTAGGCATCCTGCTTACCAACAGCTTCAGGAACAAAACTATTTCCCCGAACCTTTACTCGTTTTAGCTGAGGTGGTGTTATCGCTTGTCGTTGCTTACCAGATTCCTCCTGCAACCAACTTTCCATAATAATATGTGCATTGGTGCCACCATCAGCAAAACAGTTGAGTGCAACAACAAGTGGCGAAGTTTCCGTCCATACACTTGATTGACGACAGAAATAAAACGGCGAAGCGTCTATATTGTAATGTGTCAAAGGCATTTGACCAGATAAAAATGGTACTTGTTGCTGATGATTTAACATACACACCAGTTTGATCAAGCCAGCAATACCTTCCGCACATAACGGATGTCCAATATTGGGCTTGATGGAACCTAAGCTACAAGGTGTCTTGTTTTCACTGCGATAAACTGCTTCAATAGATTTAAGCTCTAGCAAATCAGTTACTTCAGACCCAGAACCGTTAGCTTCAATATGAACAATATCTTCTGGTTGTTTAGCACTTTGGGCTAGGGCGCGTTGCATAACTTCTTTTAGTGCTTTGATGTTTGGCGTTGCTGGGCCTGCTGTGCGACCATCGTTATTGATTGCCAGACCTTTAATGACAGCATAAATGCGATCGCCATCCCGTTGCGCCTGCTGTAAAGTTTTTAACAACACTAGCCCCACTCCTTCGCCTAAAGTGATACCAGAAGCCCGTCGATCGAAAACATGAAACTCAGATCCTTGATTTAACAGATTACGCTGCTGAAATATCCGATGTGCATTTTCGTTGACAAGAAGACTAACACCCCCGACTACAGCTGAGTCAATCTCGCCACTCAGCAATGATTGTATAGCAAAATTCATCCCTACTAGAGCCGAAGAGCAAGCCGTATCAATCACTAAACTTGGCCCTTTTAAATCAAAGAACTGCGAAACATGAGTAGCTAGATAATTCTGCGCTGCTACAATTGGATTTTTGGCTTGATAAAGATCGGCAGCATCTACAAGATGTTGACTACGGGCGCCTAAGAAAACTCCAGTGGCGCTGCCCTTAATTTCTTCTAAGGTATAACCTGCGTGATAAAACAGGTTTAGGCTTTCTTCTAATACTAAAAATGCCTGGGGATCTATTACCTTTGCATCCTCTGGCGGAATCAGGAAAAAGGCGGGATCAAAATCAGTGATATTATCAATTAAACCTGCATAAAATGGTATGGCGTTAGACCAGCGATCTGCGGAAACAGGACGAATAGAGCTTTTACCTTCTGATAATAAAGTCCAATATTCATCCAGATTTTTTGCCCCTGGAAATTGACAAGACATACCAACTATGGCAATTTCTAATGGCTTTGGCGATGAAAATTTTGGTGAAATGGTACCGGAAATATGAGGCTGGCTTTTTTCCAGAGATGGAGATATCTGTGTTGCATATTCGCTATTTTTCGGCTCGATTTTATCATGATTGACTTTTGCTTTTAAAGCGGGTGCTTGTTCGCTAGTCAGCCAAGAAGCGAGAGATTTTAATGACGAATATTCGTATAAGCTGGAAGGAGGAATTGGTTCAATAAGTTGTTGATTAATTTTGCTTGTAAGTTGAGCCAGCCAGATAGAATCTAAGCCATAATCGGCAAAAGATTTATCTAAATCTAGTTTTTGTTTGGCGATTCCTAACTCCTGAGAAAATAAATTGATTAAGTTATCTAGGGTGAACTTGCTAGAAATGTTGCTCTGTGTCAAAGGTTCTTCTAATTCAGGCTTTTTTGGGTTTTCAATTAATGTTTGTGTGTTATTTATTTGTCTGTTCTGATGCTTCATTAGTTGTTGGGGATTCCACGAAGCAGAATCAACAACGGCTGGTAAAACTACGGATCCAATTTTGGAGCTAAGTATATTATCTAACAGTTCTAGCCCTTCCTGATTACTTTGATGGAGTAATCCTGTTTGTTTATATGCTGGTGTATTCGCTGCACCCATTCCAGTTTCTTGCCAACTTGACCATTGAATACTAACCAGGATACCGCCTGTGGCTTCTGCTACATAATCCATGTAAGTGTTAGCCATTGCATAGTCACTCTGTCCGCTAGCTAGACTGGGAATAATGGCGGATACGGAGGAAAACAAGACGGCGAATTTTAATGGCTGCTGTTGGCATTGTCTCAACAGCGATCGCAATCCCACTACTTTAGGTTCTAGCACTTTTGCTATGTCTGCGATCGACTTACGAACAAAGGCAGGATTTTCTGAGTCCACTATTCCAGCACAATGAAGAAGACCAGCGATCGGACCAAAATTCGTTATAATTTGATGCAATCTTTCTTGAACAGCTGCTTGATCGTTTAAATTCAGTGATAAAACTTCTACCTTGATACCCTGCGCTTCTAATGCTTGAATAGCACGGATCTTTTGCTGTACCCTGTCATTTTGAGAAGTAGCCCACTCTGTACGGGGAGGCAATGCTTCCCGTCCAGTTAGTACCAGGCGTTTTACTGCATAATGTTGGGCAAAATGTTGAGCGCATAAAAGCCCTAATCCGCCTGTTCCTCCAGTAATCAATAGCACTTCTTCCTCTGCAAACTGAATTTCTGTACTTTGGGTTTTAGGCGCTTTTAGTAGACACTCTGTCAAACATGACACATAGCGTTTTCCATCCCGGTAACAAATTTCGCAGTTATCATCCTGCAACAAAAACTCTGATGCAATCTGTTCTGCCAAAGCTGCCGTTTTCAGTCGAGGCTCAATATCAACATGACGGGATTGCACAAAACTATACTCACTTTGCAGCATCCGATACAACCCTACACGAGATGCACCAGATAAATTTACCTCGTTGTTTTGAAAAGACTCTAAACCTTGAGTTACACCTAGCAGCTTCAGGTTAGTTCTAGAGCCTTTTTCGATCAGGCATTGAAGCCACAAGATCCAGTCCAGGGAATCTTCTGTTATTTCGCCTTTACAACAACCCAACAGATCTATACAGCCGCTGTATTCACTCCAATCTGTATCACTTTGTTCCAGTTGTGACTTGATGCTATTGAATTCAACGATCTGGCTGTTAGGAAATTCTTCTGACAGCAGAGTCGCTAGTAATCGCGTTTCTTGGGTGCTGAGAATCGCAACTTTTCCCGATACTGTTTTTTGGTGTTGCGATTCATCAAATCTTGATTCATCAAGTACCCAATGCTTTTGTAGATAATGAATTTTTCGTGAGGTTGCACTATCTTGAGTTGTGTTTGGTTGGCGCTCAAAACTGCTTTGAGCGAGTTCTGGGCGATCGAACCAATAATACTCTTTAGCAAAGGGATAAGCAGGAAGACTAATACGTTGCGGATTACGCTTACCATAAAACTTCTGCCAATCAATAGTGAAACCTTTCACCCACAGATTTAGCAGTTTATTTATTCTGTTTGATGCTATCCATTCATCAATTATGGACGAAAACTCTTCTTCACTGGCAAAATCTGCCAGCCAATCTCGATCCTGTCTCAAATGCCCCCGATAAAACAGTGGAATATCTTCCTGTCCTTCAACAAAGGATTTGAGTTTGTTCTCCAATTCATCTAAGCTAGTCACAATCAGTGCTAGACGTTCTTCCATTGCTTCGCGTCCCGTTTGCAGAGTGTAAGCAATATCTTCTAATCGAGGTAGTTTAGCCTCAGTTTGAGTAATTAAAAAACGCCTTAAATTGTCAGCCATTTTAATAAGTTGCTCGGTATTTTTTGCTGACAATACGATCGCTACAGGTTCATGAATATCCTCATTGGCATAATCTAAAACATTCTCCTCTGCATACTCTTCGATAATCAAATGTGCATTCGATCCACCAGCACCAAAGGAAGAAATGCCCGCTCGTCTTGGGTATTCTTTAACTTCGTCGTTGATTTCAACAATAGGTCTTTTCCACTCTGAAAGAGTCTGCTGGACGACAAAAGGCGTTTTATCAAAAGCAATATTGGGGTTTAAATCTTCTGTGTGCAAACTCGGAACAATCTGGCGGTGCTTGAGTTGCAAGAGAATTTTGCATAGTCCAGCTATACCTGAAGCAGCTTCCAAGTGTCCCAGATTGGATTTTGCAGAACCTATGGCACAAAAGCCAGTATCGGCTGTTTCTTTTTTAAAGGCTTGGGTTAAGCCTGTAATTTCTATGGGATCTCCTAATTCTGTTCCTGTTCCGTGTGCTTCTATATAGCTGATGCTGCGGGCATCAACGCCTGCTTTGTTAAGTGTTTGACGAATCAAATCTGCTTGGGCATTTGGGTTGGGAACGGTGTAACCATTGGTTTTTCCGCCGTGATTCACATGACTGGCGCGAATAACGGCGTAGATATGGTCGCGATCGCGAATAGCCTCAGATAATGGTTTAAGTAAAACCACCCCTACGCCCTCCCCAGGCACAAAACCATTACCGCCCTTACCGAAGGCTTTGCACTTGCCATCCTTTGATAACATCCGCAATGCACACATCTGTACATAAGTGGAGGGGTGCAGATATAAGTTAACTCCACCTGCTAAGGCAAGTTGGCAGTTTTGACGACGTAAATGTTCGCAAGCTTCGTGAATAGCGATTAAGGACGATGAACACATCGTATCAATTGATAAACTTGGTCCTTGCAAATTCAAAAAATAGGATGTGCGGTTGGCGACTGAGCTAAAGGAGGTATGGGGAAAAACCTGTTCGCCGCGTTTCCATAGTTCTGGTCCATACAAGTCAAAGCCAGTTTTGGTGATCCCGGCAAACACTCCAACTTGTTGTTGATAGATTTCCCGTAAAGTGTCGCGGGTGTAGCCAGCGTCTTCTAGTGCTTCCCAAGAGGTTTGGAGAAATAAGCGTTCCTGGGGGTCAATACTTAAAACATCACGGGGAGGAATGCCAAAAAATAGCGGATCGAAATCTGCAAAACCTTCTAGAAAACTGCCCCATTTACTATAACTTTTTCGTTGGGCGATCGCTTCATCGGCATCTTCAACAAAGAAGTCTTCCCATGACCAACGTGAGCTAGGAATTTCACTAATACAATCTTTTCCAGCTTGTAGATTTTGCCAATAGTCTTGTAGAGTATCGGCTTGGGAAAAGTGTCCGCTCACACCAATAATTGCGATCGCTTCCTGAACTTGGGAGTTGACCACATTTAGAACTTTTGATTCACTAATTGTAGTTTCAGATAAAGGAGATTTGGCGATCGCTTTTCTGTTTTCCAGCCCAGTCCAAGTCATGCACTCCTGCGGGTATTCATCAACCAAATAAGCAACTAGCGCCTGTGATGTTTGGTATTCAAAAAACAAGGTCTGAGAAATTTCTGGAAAAACCTTTGCTAATTCCTGATTTAATTGGAGAATAATCACGGAATCTATACCGTAACGCTCATAAGGGTCAGATGCTTTAATCCGACTTGGTGCTAAACCAAAAGCTTCTCCCAAAACACCTTTCAGCTGAATCAAAGTTTTTTCCTGAAGCTGCTGTTTTTCAATTTGTGTCAGTGATTTTTCCTGATTATTTCCTTTTAGATTAGTTTTGGGTTGATTTGATGTTTTTTCCGTTGATGGCTCTCTTAACAACCATTTTCTCAAGGTTGGAAGATGACCTCCTGCTACTAAAATCTGACTCTGCCCTGAAGCCAACCCTTTAACTAATGCCTGAACTCCTTGGGCTGTATCGATCGTCTCTAGTCCCACACTTTGCTTCATTGCTGCTTTGTGGTGAGCCTCCAGTTGCATTCCACCCGCTTCCCAAAGAGGCCAGTTAATAGAAAGTGTTTGTCCCCATCGTTGTCCGGCTTTTACTAAATCGTTACGATAGCTGGAAAAGGCATCCATGAAGGCATTAGCGATCGCATAATCAGCCTGTCCTCTATTGCCCATTGTACCCGAAATTGAGGAAAACAATACCAAAAAATCAAGATTTACATCTTTACTAGCTGCATCTAAATTAATTACACCTGCTACTTTTGGAGCCAACACTGACTGAAACTCGGCTGAGGTTTTTTTGATGATAAAATTATCCCGCGCAATACCCGCACAATGCAGGATGCCATTCAAGAAACCATATTCTTTAATAATCCGTTGAATGAGAGTATCAACATCATTTTTATTGCTGATATCAGCTTGCCAATACTCTACCCTTGTGCCAAGTTTTTGCAGTTGATAAAAAAGAGATTTTTTCTTTTCTAAACTTAGGTGCGATCGCCCAGTTAAAATAATCGTAGAACTCTGGGTTTTACTAGCAATTTCTTCAGCAAAAATCAAGCCTAAACCACCAGCACCACCAGTAATTAAATAAACGCCTCCTTCTCGCCAAGGGGTTTGGTAAGTGCGATCGGCAATGACAAGCTCTTTCCATGCCAATACTTTACGTTGTTCAAGGTAATACCTAATCTGCTTATCTTCTGGACATTGAAGATTTTCATTGAGTTTCTTCAACAGGCTAGTTTCCGTCTCGTCAGCAGAAACTTCGATTACCTGCCCGAATACTTTTGGGTTTTCCAGTTGAGCCGTTTTAAGTATACCGGAAATAGCCGATAGGCATTGTTTTTCTGTCTGTTGAGGAACTACACATTGAATAAATGTTTTACTCCTATCTTTACTAACGATAATTTCCTGAATAATTTCAAATATTTGAGTAAAATGATCCTGATAAATTTTCTCTAAAGTTGTACCGTTAGTTAAACTGTTAGCCCAGGCTAAATGCACAAATTCAACATTTGGCATTTCGGCTTGCATCTTCATCACAGAGATCCGATCGAAACCAGATAATAAGACGATATGCCGCTCATACTCTAATGATTCAACAGTTTGAGTAACAGCTTTTTCTCCCCAGTGTGGGTAGCAAATTAAAGTTTCTGGCGAAGATGAAGATACTGTTGGTAGTTGTTCTATTTCTGGTTCGCGATCGCTACCAAAATACTCGCCAATAAAAGGGTAAGTAGGCAACCCTGCTAATCGATGAAATAATCCAGATTGATAAAAAACACTCCAATCTACCGATGTACCTTGCTCCCACAACTGAGCAAGTTGTTCTACTTTTCCAGCAGATATTAAGTTTTGAATTAAGACGGTTTCTTCCTGATTATTTCTACTAACTAATTTTTCATTTTCTGCGCTTTTTCCTCTATCTTCAAGCCATTGTTTTAACTGTTGAATCAGAGTTTGTTGATGATCTGCAATTAAAGCTAAACGATAAGTAAACGCTTCCCTTCCTACTTGAAAAGTATACAAAAAACGCTCAAATTGAATGCTGGGATTATCTTCCAAATATCGCTTTACATTGTAGGCATATTGTTGTAAGGCTGACTCACTTTCAGCAGAAAGTAGAAATACGCTCGGTGTAAATAGGTTAATATCTGTTTGTGACTCAGGAATATACTGTTCTAGAACCAAGTGTGCGTTAGTGCCACTAAAACCAAATGAACTAACCGCTGCTAAACGTGAACCTTTTCCATTCAGAGTCCAAGGTTTTAGCTGAGTATTAACGTAAACAGGACTGTTATCAAAATCAATGTGTTGGTTGCCCCGATCAAAGTTAATTGATGGTGGTATTTGTTGGTGTTTCATACTCAGCAAAACTTTAATCACACCTAACACACCAGCGGCAGCAGTTGTATGTCCTACATTAGCTTTTAATGAACCGATCGCGCAGAATTTCTGTTTTGCTGTAAAGGACTGAAAACTTTTATTAAGTGCATGAATTTCTATCGGATCGCCGAGTTTGGTAGCCGTTCCATGAGCTTCAATATACTGTAAATCTTCCAGATTAATTTTAGCTTTTTGATAGACAGAACTTTCCAATTCACTTTGGGAAACAAAGCTAGGAACAGTCAAGCTAGAAGTTTGTCCATCCTGATTAATCCCACAACCTCGAATAATGCCATAAATTGCATCGCCATCACGTTGAGCTTCCGACAAACGTTTCAGAATAACAACACCAACTCCATCACCAACTACAATTCCATCGGCGTTATTATCAAAGGGACGACACTGACCAGTTTTGGAAAGCATTCCTGCATTGTGCATAGCGATAAAAGTACCCGGATGTTGATAAAGGGTCACGCCTCCAGCAATAGCAAGATTAATTTCACCATTTTTTAAAGCTTTGCTTGCCACATCAATAGCAACTAAAGAAGAAGAACAGGCTGTATTAATAGTCAGTGCAGGACCTTTTAAATCAAGGAAATAAGCTATACGTGCTGATAGAATACTTGTTTCTGAACCGAGCATATCAAAATGGGAAAACCCTTTGCCCAGTGAAGCACTTCCCATTGCACCTATATAAGTTCCTACAGCTTGTTTCTTTAATGATGAAGGTTTATAACCTGCATCTTCTAAGGCGCGATAACATTCCTCTAAAAGTATGCGTTGGGTTGCATCCATCGCTTTGGCTTCTCTGGGTGAGATATGAAAAAACAGCGAATCAAAATAATCCAAATCGGGCATCATGCCATAGCGAATGGGAAAAGTTTCTGAACAATGGGAGGCGATATAGTCAAGCCATTCTGGTTTATTTAGGTCTGCAATACAATTTTTCCCTTGACTAACTACCTGCCAAAACTGCTCTTGATCTTTGGCTCCAGCACAACGACAGGAAATACCGATAATAGCAATATCATTTTCTGTATTTTTGTCTATTACAGGTATTCTCTCTTCAACAGATGCAGCATATTTTTCTGCTTTTGATGATAGATTATGGTGCGCTGATATAATCGGTTTACGCCCTAATTCAACTTGGATATATTGGGTTAAATCCTCTAAACTATGGCACTCAAATATTATACTGGTGGGCAAATACAGGTCAAATTCTGTGTTGATAGCTTCTAGTAATTCTACTGCATTTACAGAAGTAATTCCCAATTCTCCAAGTTGAAGTCGTTCTATAGATTTGAGTTCCTGTGCTGCAAATTCTAAGATGTTAACAAAAATATTGATCAGGATGCTTTTTATTTCCTCTAAGTTAGGTACATTCTCATTAAGTGTGGGAGGTGAAATTTCTTTAGACTTTTTCACAGATAGTTCGGTTTTTTTCAGTCCTCCCATTGGCGGATAAGGAATATGACCGCTACGCAACATTTCATCTAATGCTTGGCTATATGGAGTTTGATTGGCGATTTTTTGGGCGTTATAATTGCGCCGTTCTTGTTCGCTGCGCTGGGTATCTTTTTTTAGCTTTAATAAGTTATAAGTAATCCAACCTTTTTCTAGAGCGATCGCTTGATTAGCATAGTTACGATAGCTATCCTGACTCACTTTTGGCAAATGTTTAGTATGTTCAGCGTGTTCTGGGTCATAAAGATAGTTAGAAATTTCCCTCGATACATCAATGATTTCATCAATAATTAAATTGTGTTTTGATAACAGATCAATCCACTGTGGTTGAGTAGGGATACTAATCTCCACATTCGGATCGACAATACTACCTCGCAGATTGCCTATATAATCCATAAGCAAAATTTTTCCGTTATCACTAAGCGCGTCTGCCATTTTCTGAAACAAAGCATCTTTATCCCGAATATGAAAAGTGACTTCAACGCCGAGAATAATGTCACAGTTATCGGGGAATTTATCTTTTGAACTATCCTTGTGATAAATATGAGCGCGGGAAACCAAATTCATATTTTCAATCCGGCGATTCCCCAGAACTGCTTGAGATTCGGTAATGGTAAAACCGTGAGTTTGAATATGAGGATAAAGTGCAGCAATTTGAATTACATCGGTTCCATGACCGCATCCAATATCAAGAACGGTATGAATTTTGGCAAAGTTTTCCCGACAAAAAAGAACCTGACGGACTTCCCTTTGTTTTTCTTTAATCATTTCTAGTTCTTCGGGATACTTGGCCGCATTCATAGCAAGGCGAGTCATCGAAAATCCCGGAATTCTTTGGGGGAAAGCGCCGAAAGTTAAATACTCTTCCTGAAATTCTTCATCACAATCTTGTGACATTCTTGTATAAAATTCAACGACTTTATTTTCTTCTCCGCTTGGCTCTAAGTTAGGATTATTCTCCAAGTTACATTCAGCTTCTGAAAGTTCATTCTCATGGCGAACGATCGAGCAAGTTCTGTTTGCAAAAGGATAAGTCGGCAAACCATTAATTCTGTCTAATTTTTTTTCATTATGCCATTCATCCCAAGGGATAGTATTGCCTTGTACCCAAAGTTCAGCCACAGCGAGAGCGTTATCAGCATCACCTTCTTTTACCCTTGCTGCAACCGCTTCTGGATTCTTGATTTTCCTCTGTGTTATATCACCATAAAAACCTACTTCACCTAGTTCACGGGTTTCTCGCCAGCGATTGAGATATTGCTCAATTTCCCCTAACTTTTTCACGGCAAAAGCTAGGCGACAGTTCATACTTTCTCGCCCTACTTGTAGGGTGTAAGCTATTGATGATAGATCGAGATTTTGATGATTTTTTAGGTAGATTAACCAGTCTTGAACATATTGTTCTAAACGTTCTTCATTTTTGGCTGATAAAACAAACAATACAGGCTCTTGGCTATCGCTCACAGGCTCTAGATTAAGGGGGTATTCCTCCACAATCACACAAGCATTCACCCCGCCAGCACCAATGTTCATAATTCCGGCTCTCCGAGGTACTTCTACTCCATCGACGCTCACGGTTTTCCATTCGCTGAGGTCTGGCTGTAACTCAAAGGGTAGTCGCTGGAAATCAATACTAGGACTGAGTTCTCTGGAACGCAAGGTGGGTACTAGGGTTTTATTGTGCAATGATAAAATGACTTTGGTCAGTTGCGACATTCCCGATGCTGATTCGCAGTGTCCGATATTTGGTTTGACTGAGCCAATGCGATAGGCTCCCTCAACATTATGGCGATCGCCAAAAACCTCAGTTAATGCACTTGCTTCTATCCCATCACCCATTTCTGAACCTTGTGCTGCTGCTTCAATATAGCTAATGCTTCGCGCATCAATGCCACTATCTTGCAAAGCTTGTCGAATCACAGCGGCTTTTGGTTCAGGGTTGGGGGTTTTATAACCATTTGTCTTACCATCATGATTGACTGCACTACCCCGAATCAAGGCATAGATGTGATCACGATCTTTAATCGCTCGATCGTAAGATTTGAGAATAACAACCCCAACTCCTTCTCCGGGAACAAAGCCATCACCATCTTTTTCAAAAGCGGCACAAATAGAACTACTGGAAACAAATTTTCCTAAAGAAAGTTCGAGATAAGACGAGGGATGTGCATATAAATTTACACCCCCAACTATAGCCATATCGCCCTTACCAGAACGAATATATTCACAAGCTTCATGTATAGCAACTAAAGAAGAGGAACACATCGTATCGATCGGGAAACTCGGCCCTTGGAGATTGAGAAAATAAGAAACCCGATTCACTAAAGAGGCATAAGATGTGGTTGGAAAAATAGCGTTGCGATCGCTATTTTCAAATTCTGTGCGATATAAATTAAAGCCTTGTTTTGTGATTCCCGCAAAAACGCCGATTCTTTGTCGTAAATCAGCGGATATACAGGAAGGTGAATACCCAGCATCTTCTAGAGCTTTCCAACTTTCCTCAAGAAGTAGGCGTTCCTGTGGATCGATATTGGCTGCTTCACGGGGAGTCATGTTAAAAAACATCGGATCAAATTGATCGAAGTCCTCTAAAAAACCACCCCATTTGCTATAACTTTTCCCTAATTTAACTGCTTGATTGCGATCGGGATGATAATGATGTTGCCAATCCCAACGCTGTTTAGGAATCTCCTCGATGCAGCATTCGCCGTTTTGCAAATTTTGCCAAAAATCTGCTATTGTTTTCGCTTTTGGATAACGACCACTCAATCCGATAATAGCGATCGGTTGTTTTGTCGCAACATTTGCTATTAAAACAGGCTGAGTTTTGACAGATTCAACTTTTATATTTGGAGTCGCGATCGAGGTATTGCAATCAATCCATTTCCGGCAACCATCCGTATAGTTTCTAGCTAAATGATCCGCTAAATCCGCTAAGTTTTGGAATTGATAAAATAATGTTTTAGATATAGAGCCTAGCTTCTCGGCTAACTTGTGATTCAATTGGCTAATTATGATTGAATCAATACCATAATTTTCTAGGGGTTCTTCTGGATCGATCTTGTTTAAAGGTAGCTTAGTTGTTTCGGCAAATAAAGTTTTTAATTGGTCAAGGGTTTTTTCTTCTAATTGCCTGTCATCCAGAATAGTTTCAGAATCACTCCCTTGAGACTTAACTGTTTTTTCTGGCAAGTTCAAAAAGAATTGTTTAAGTTTAGCTACATCACCCTCTAGGATCATCACCTGATCCTGATTGCTAGCAAAGGCTTTATACAAAGCATGAATGCCAGCCGAAGTAGGCATGGCAACTAGACCAATACTTTGCGCCATCATTTTCTCGATCGCTTGATCAACTCGCATACCACCCTCTTCCCATAAGGGCCAGTTAATTGATAAACTCCGCCCATGACGTTGATGTGATTGCACAAGTTGATTACGGTATTTCGCATAGCAATCCATAAAGGCGTTAGCACAAGCATAATCCGCTTGTCCAACGTTACCTATAACACCCGCTAGTGACGAACAGAAAAAGAAAAAGTCTAATGGTTGGTCTTTAGTCGCCTCATCAAGATTCACCGATCCCATGACTTTGGGCGCAAGTACTTTTTCTAACTCTTGTGGTGTCTTTTTAATAATAAAGTTATCGTGAATTACACCAGCAGCGTGAATAATACCGTCGAGATCACCGAAATTTTGATTAATATCTTCGATCAAATTCGTGACACTTTGGGAATCGCAAACGTTCACCTGCCGATATTCAATATGTGTACTACTTTTTATACATAATTTCTGTAAGTTTTGTATTAGCTGTTGCTTCGTTTGGTTAAGTGGCGATCGACCAGTGAGAATAATCGTTCCATGACAAATTTGTTGGGCAATTTCCTTACTAAAAATTAAACCTAAACCACCAAGTCCTCCAGTAATTAGATATTTCCCCTTTTCCTTCCAAGGGATAAGTACTTCATCGTTAGAAATCGGTATTTCTTTCCATCCCGCAATCCGAAGTTTTCCGTTTTGATAATCAATTCTTTGGTTTAAAGGTGTTTGAGCATTAGTTTTCAGTTTGGCAACAATATTTTCTGCATTATCATTCGGTGCTATGGTTATTAGTTGACCAATCAAGTTTGGGTTTTCCAGATGAGCCGTCATCAGCAAACCAGCAAGACCAGCAAAAAGCTGATGTTCAGGCAAATTCCGAATCACCAACTGAAGTAGAATTTTTCCTTCTTGTTTCGTTGTGAGTAACTGTTGAATTTCTGTAAATAGCTGCCAACCATAGCTCTGAAAACGTTCAGCGATGTTTTTTGATGGTGATTTTAGAACGAGGCAATCGATCGTTTCCATCCTGCCAACGATACTTTCTTGCATCATTCCGTCGGGTTCACAGAGAATAACCAAATGTCTGCTGTACTGCGTGATTAAGCTTAAATTTTCGGACAAACTCACAGGGTAAACTCCCTATAATAAATCAATTGGTTAATGTAAGATAGGCTCCAGACATACTCCAATAAGCTTGGCATACAATATGTCGAGGATAACACGATCGACCACTGGATTTAAATGTACCAGTATATATATAACAATCTTCTCATAAAAAAGTCACGCCAACTGATTATTAAATTTTGTGAATTTTTATGCGCTGAAAAATGAATTTCGGATAACTTTCTTAAGTTTAAGACTCATCTCACTAAAAAAAACAATACACAATTTGTTATTTGTAATTAATTTTGTATTATGGTCAACGAATTTGAGAAAGCCACAGAGCGAAGGATCAGCCGCTCGGAAACAGGAGTCGAGAAAAATCCCCTGAATCTGAGCGCCAGTTGGTACATCGCTATGCTCTCTAAGGAATTGGGGAAAAAGCCAAAAGCCATTGAGTTATTCGCTCAGTCCTTGGTTGCTTGGCGAGATGAAAAGGGTAAGCCAGTACTTATGGAGCGTTTCTGTTCGCATATGGGTGCTAGTCTGGCGCTTGGGGAGGTAAAAGAGGGTTGTCTTCAATGTTCCTTCCATCACTGGCGGTACGATAACTCTGGACAATGTATTTCCATCCCTGAGATAGACCATTTACCGCCAATCTGCTATATTTAGTTAAGTATAATTTAATGATAATATCATAGATTATGACTAATAAGTTGCCTTTACTTACTGATGAACAAATCACTCAGTTTTATGAAGATGGGTTTTTGGTTGTGGAAAACCTGCTTGACGAAGAATTAGTTGATCGTCTAGTTCAGCGGTTTGAACCTGTATTTTCAGGTGAGTTTGAGACTGGAATTTATCCCGATGATTTGACTTGGAACCCCAATTCAGGAACTCCTAATTCTACTAGGCAAGTGGTAGGAATTTGGAGAAGCGATCTGACTTTTGCATCAGTTGTTCTTTCCGAAAAGCTCGGTCAGATGGCGAGCATACTTGGAGGCTGGAATGGATCACGTTTTTTAGGAGATAGCATTTTTCTGAAACCTTACGGAGCTTGTGAAACAGTCTTACATCAGGATCTAATATACCCCTTGTATCCCTTCTATCATCAACCCCTTGAATTTGTGGGTTGCTGGATTGCCCTCAGTGATGCCATTCCAGGTGCAAGCACAATTGAATATGTTAAGGGATCTCATAGATGGATACCTATAGATGTTGTACCAACTGCTTTTCCAGGTGCAAGCACAATTGAAAGTGAAAGCTATCTTTGGCAAATGGAAAAAGCCGCTAAGGAAGCAGGTGTTGAGCATCCAGAAGTGTCGCAAATAGAACTAAAACCTGGAAGTTGTACATTTCATCATTGTCGTGTTTGGCATGGATCGGGTAGAAACGTTATGCCCAACACCATTAGGCGTTCTCTTGCGTGTGTTCACATTCCCGCAGAATCTCGATTTATATCAGTTGGGGAAGGAAGTTATCTCCCATACGGTTTTCACGCCGGACGTTATAAGCGTTACGGAGATGATTCAATCAATGAGAGCTTTTTCCCAATTGTCTGGCGGCAAGATGGCTACCGTAGCTCTTTCCTAGCTGATTATTGTGATGATGCACTAGCAAAAACTGCTACTTTTGTAGGAAGTTAAACTAATGGTACATCAACCAGTCCAATTAAGTGATGAACAAGTTTATCAGTTCCATGAGCAAGGGTTTTTGATTCTTGATAAATTTTTGGATTTGGAGCTAGTGGATCAAATCAATACTAGGCTAGATCTCATTGTTGCAGGTCAGTATGAAACAGGTGTTTTTCCAGATGAGTCTCATGGACGAACAGGAACAAGTCAACCTAATGCAGTTCAACAAATAACCAATGTGTGGAGATGCGATCGCACCATTGCCAGCTTTTCATTTTCAGCAGAGATTGCTCGGTTAAATGCAACCTTGGGAGGTTGGGTTGGTGCTCGCTTCGCCATAGATAACTACTGGCTTAAACCACCTGGCTCCTCAGAAGTCCCGTTTCATCGTAATAGCGCTTATGTGTCTTCTATTGATCCATCTGCGGTGATAACTTGCTGGATTGCTCTGACAGACTTGATTCCAGAAGCAGGGACTTTAGAGTTGGCAAGTCAATCTCATCAATGGGTATGTTCTGACCAGGTAAGATTTCTGCATACGCCTGTGGAGGATTATCGCCAATCTTTGCGGACGGCTGCGAATCAAGCAGGTGTGAAGCATCCGGAAATTATCCAACTTACAATTCCAAGGGGAGGATGTGTATTTCTACACGGGGATTTATGGCGTGGTTTAGGGAAAAACACAACTCAAGAACAAACAAGCCGTAGCTTTGCAGTCAGCAGCTTCCCAATGAACGCTCAGTTTCAACCGCCTGGAGTTGGATATGGATATATTTTTGGCCGCTATAGAATGATTGGTAGCCTTGAGATGGATGAAAGCTTTTTTCCCATGCTCTGGACTCCTAATGGTTATCGAACTCCAATGGTGGAAGTTTATTGTCAGGATGCACTTGTCCTGCGGTAGGATTCACATCTTCTGTAGGTCTTTGGCTCTCCCGTACTTGTGGTGGAAAACCCTGGTTTTAAGGACTAGGGACTAGGGACTGGAAAATCTTGTGGAGTGAGCACTTTGCTAATTAATTAGGTTTATTTATCACCATGAGTACGGGAGAGCCAATTAAAACAATTGAGTAGCATTGACCCAAAAAAAGTGTCAAATGATTTAATATTGTAAGAGAAGTTAAATATCCTGTTGTTACGTCACTATAAGTAAATCGACGGGAAAATTTATAACTATGTAACAAAATGTAAATTCAATCAATGCCTTATCAACAGGTCATTTAACGGGGTTTACAAAACTCAACATACATCGCTTTTATCGTGCCGACTTACTTAGATTAATTTAGGAGAATCATGAGTACTTCTTATGAGCCAGAAAAAGTAGCACAGATGTACGACTCAATTGAAGATCAAGGAGAGACTGTCATCCTTCTCGATCAGTATCATTTGGGCTATTGGGACGAGATAAATCCGAATGCAAGTATTACTGAAGCCGCAGATCGTCTCACTCAGATTATGATCAACAAAGTGACCATTCAGGCAGGAGAACGCTTCTGCGATTTGGGATGCGGGGTTGGTATGCCAGCGATTCAGCTAGTCAGAGCGACAGGATGTTTCGTTGATGGAATTACGATTAGTCAATCCCAGCATGAAAAGGCACAGGAATTAGCAGCAAAAGCAGGTCTATCTGAACAGGCAAACTTCATACTAGGTGATGCCTTGGCAATGCCCTGCGAGGACGCAACCTATGATGGTGGTTGGTTCTTTGAATCGATTTTTCATATGGGACACCGCAAAGCCCTACAAGAAGCTTCTCGAATCTTGAAACCGGGAGCAACCTTGGTGATTTCAGATCTTCCAGCACGACCCACCATGACCGAAGAATATAGGGTACTTTGCGAGAAAGAGACTCATTCATTTATTATCCCCAAAGAAGAATATCCAGAACTGCTTGATACAGCTGGTTTTGACTTGATTGAAATAGACGATGTGACCGAATTCGTGATCGCTCCTCTTGTACCTAATATGAGGATTGCGTGCCAACAGCATGAATCCGATTTATTGAAATATCTCAATAGCGCACAAATGCAAGATTGGCTGCGATCATACCAAAATAAGCGTGGTATGGAATATATCGAGAGTCAAGCGATCGAGTATTGGATTCAAATGCTCCAAGATATGTGTGACAACCTTGGGTATGTACTTGTGACCGCGCAAAAACGAGCATAAACGCTGATTTAGGACTCCGCATAACTTCGAATACAGTTCAGTTGAGATCTCAGTTACAGTTCGGTTGAGATCTCAGTTCAACTTTTAGGCTTCTTCAACAAACCGTACCGAAAGAAATAGGAGAAGTATAGCAATGATCACCTATATGTTTCCAGGACAAGGTTCTCAGCTCAAGGGGATGGGAAACAATCTCTTTAACAAATTCCCCAATTTGAGACAAAAAGCTGATGCAATTTTAGGATACTCAATTGAAAATCTTTGTTTAAACGATCCGCAACAACAGTTGAATCAAACTCAATTCACCCAACCTGCTCTCTATGTTGTGAATGCACTCTCGTACCGGAGTAAAATTGAGGAGACTGGTAAAAAGCCCGACTTTTTAATCGGACACAGCTTAGGAGAGTACAATGCTTTAGAAGCTTCAGGCGCGATTACTTTTGCAGATGGACTAAAGCTGGTTCAAAAAAGAGGTTTATTAATGAGTCAAGCTCCTGAAGGAGCTATGGCGGCTGTCATGGGTGCGACTGAAGAGCAAGTTAAAAAACTTCTGAGAAAATTCGGTTTTGATATTGATATAGCTAGCTTTAATTCACCAGAGCAAGTAGTTATTTCCGGTTTAAAAGAAGATATCGCTAGAGCCAGTGACTGTTTTCAAGAGGCAGGTACAAAATACATTATTTTAAATACTAGTGGTGCTTTTCACTCGCGTTATATGGAGTCTGCAAAAGTCCAGTTTGAAGAGTTTTTGAAAGGTTTTACTTTTTCCAATCCCCAAATTCCAGTAATTTCCAATGTCACTGCAAGACCCTACATCCATAGTGAAATTGCTGAAAATCTGGCTAAACAGATCACCCATTCAATTAAATGGACAGAAAGCATACGTTACCTCTTGGCTCAGGGTAATGTAGAGTTTGAAGAAATGGGAGTTGGAGCCGTTTTAACCAAGTTTATAACTTATATTAAATCTCAGGAAAACCCGCTGGAAATCAAAAAAACCTCTACTAGTTGGAGTGTTCAGGAAAAAGTAGATCGATGGAATTCTACCCAGATGATTGGTTCAAAAGTTTATGTCAAGGGATATGAAGGTCAACTGGAAACTAGAACAGAAGCTATGGTTCTATTTGGGCATCGAGCAGCTATTTACATGAAAGGATATAATGGTTATTTTGCTCTTGATGAGGTAACTCCAGTTTAATTTAATCTCTCATTTTACAGATATAACATAGGTAGGATTTACGCAAGTGTCACACTTGAATCGAGTAGTAGGGTGCGTCATATTCTAAATCTAATCAACAAAATAAGGGTTTGAGGTTCTGACGCAACCTAACTAATGTATATTTTTTTTAAAATATCGAGCAAGTTTTCTAGCCAATGGTAATATTATCTTATACTAATCAAATATTAAAGGAAAGGATGTAAGTTATTTGGATGCCAAGGAAGTTACCATCATCAGATATATAAATAATTCTCAAAAGCTTCGATGTTATATGATCGGAGAAGGGACATTATTAATTTCATGTAGTGAATATTTAATTGAACAAGGACACGAAATTTGTGGTATCGTCTCCACAAATCCTTTAATTATAAAATGGGCGGAGGAACAAAAAATTCCTCTAATTTATACAACTGAGAATTGGACAGAGATTCTTAAAAAAACTGCTTTCGATTATTTATTTAGTATTTACAGCTTTTCCTTAATTCCTGATGAAATTTTGTCTTTACCAAGGAGACAAGCTATTAATTTTCATGACTCTTTACTGCCTGAATATGCTGGATTTCATGCGACTTCATGGGCTATTATGCAAGGGGAAAAGCAGCATGGAGTCAGTTGGCATCTGATGACATCAAAGGCGGATGCAGGAGGGATTGTTAAACAGAAGGTCATTGATATTGGTAAAGATGAAACAGCACTGGAAGTTAATTTAAAATGTTATCAGGCTGGTATTCAATCATTTGCAGAATTAATTGATGATTTTGTTCGGGGAACTGTAGATATTAAGGAACAGAATTTAGATCGAAGAAGCTATTTTCCTCGATCTAAACGTCTGTTACATGGGGGAGTTGTTTCATGGAAAACAACAGCAGAAGAAATTTATAATTTAGTTCGGGCTTTGGATTTAGGTCCTTACCCTAAACCCCTTGGTCTTGCTAAGTTTCTGGTAAAAAAGGAGTTTTTTATTATCAAAACTTGTTCTGTTTTGCCGTCAGAGAAGAAATCAGAACCAGGAGAAGTTGTCAATATCAATGAGGGTAAGATTCAAATTGCTACAGAAAACGGGGACATTCTGCTCGAAGAAATCCTGACAATTGAAGGGGAAGTATTATCAATCAGAGATTTTGTTGAACGTTTGGGAATCTATCAGGGGATGATCCTAACAGAATTAGATGACCAAATTGCCAAAAAAATAGATGCTTGCCTGAAGAAAATTACACCCTATGAGACTACTTGGGTAAAACAATGGGAGAATTATCAGCAGGGGAAGCTAAGTTGGTATTTTTCGGAAAATATATCGCTTGATTTTAGCGATCGCACCACTATTTATGAAACTCTACCCCTAAAAATTTCCGAAAAATTATCAACTTTTTTCGCTAGTCAGCAATCGGAAAATCATCAAGATTTTTTAGCAGCGGCTTTCTTCTACTACCTTGCTAATATCAGCCAACAACAATGTTTTGATATCGGGTATGGAAATCAAGAACTGATTGAAATATTTGAAGAATCGCTCGGGTTCTTTGCCCCTTATGTACCCTTCCGAGTTGACGTAAAATTTAGAAAAACTTTTGCAGAATTCTTGCCTGATTGCCAGAAAAGCCTACAATCAACGAGGCAAAATCATACCTACACAAGAGATTTGCGAAGTCGATATCCTTCACTTCAGTCAAAGCAAAAACAATTATCTTTCCCTATTGTTGCTCTACAAATAGACAATCCCGAAGATTATCAACCAAAGGGAGAAGATATTGTTTTGATCATCTCTAATCAAAATTTCTCTGGTTATCTCAAGTTTAATACTCAAGTATTAGAACAATCCCAAGCAGAAAAATTCATCCGGGATTTTGAATTGTTTCTGATCACGGATACCATAACCAATAGTTTGATAAAAAATGATGTTTTGCTTCTCAATTCATCATCCGCAGAAATGAGCAACTCCGATCAAGAGCGAGTTGATAACTGGAGACTTGTTTATAATCACATCTATGAAGAAGATCGAAAAACCCCCGAACAAGATCCTTTCTTTAACATCAATTGTTGGAAAAATAGTTATACCGGAAATAGAATGTCCGATGATGAAATGCGGGAATGGGTTGATTCTACAGTGCAAAGAATTCAAGAACAATGTAGACCCTCACGCATTCTAGAAATTGGCTGTGGAACCGGACTGATTTTATCTCGTCTGCTTCCTGACGCGCTCTATTACTACGGAACAGATTTTTCGGAAAATGCCCTTGCCTATATTAAAGAATCTTACGATCGCAGTTCCGAAAATATCAAGCATTTAGAACTGTCACACAGAGCGGCTGACGATTTTTCTTCATGGACTAAACAAACTTTTGATACCGCAATTTTAAATTCTGTTATTCAATATTTCCCTGATTTAGCTTATTTAAAGAAAGTAATAAAGGGAGTAATAGAAAAACTAGATGCTGGCGGAACTTGTTTTATTGGAGATGTTCGTAACGCTCTTTTATTGCCAATCTATTATTCTTCTGTTGCTTTATTTAACGCCACCCAAAAAACTCCTTTGGAGCAATTAAGGGAACAAGTATTGAAGCGCGAAACTCAGGAAGAAGAACTCTGTGTTGCTCCAGAATTTTTTCTAAAAATTGGAGAAGAATTTCCCGAAATTAATCATGTTGAAGTTTTGTTAAAAGAAGGAAATAGTGTCAATGAATTAACCAAATTTCGGTATGATGTAATTCTTCGATTAGGAAAGAAAGAAACAAAAGCGGGGGAAATTCCCTGTTTAGATTGGCACAAGGAAAACTTAAATCTGCAAAAAGTTCAGAAAATTCTACGTGGCGATCGACCCCAGTATTTGAAGATTATCGGTATTCCCAATCGTCGCATTTCACAGGATGTAATGGCATGGAATTACATAAAATCAGCGGCGACTAATGAAACGGTTGCAGATATACGTCGCAGGTTACAAAAATGGGAAGCGATCGGAGAAACTCCCCAAGATTGGCGGCTTTTGGCTAAAGAAGAAGATTATGATATAACTATCAGTTGGTTAGGAAACAATCCTACAGGCGACTTTGACGTAATTTTTAGATTACCTTCGGCAGAAAAAATCACTCTCAATAATTTTATAACCACATCTCAACACATAATTAATTCCAAGGGAGAAACGATGTATTCTGGAGAAAAATATCATATTCCTGTCAAATATCCCAGAGAAAAACGAATGGTGGATTTGTTCATGGAACAAGTCCAAAAAAAACCAAACGCTACAGCAGTTGTTTACCAGAATCAGAAATTAACTTATCAAGAATTGGCTGAACAGATCGATCAATTAGCAACTTATATCCGCAGTCAGGGAGTAAAAGAAGGGGATTTAGTTGGTGTTTTTGTTCAACCTGCGCCGGAAATGCCGATCGCCTTGCTTGCGGTGATGAAAGCCGGAGCCGCATACTTACCATTAGATCCCTCTTATCCTAAAGAACGAATCTCTTATATACTTGATGATGCTCAAGTATCCTGGGTAATCACTCAAAAGGAAATTGCGGCAAACTTACCCGCAGTCAACAGTAAAATTTTATATGTTGAAGATAGAGAAAAGATAGAGCCAACGGAACGACATCTGGAATGGGAAAGAGATAGCGATCGAGGAGATTCTCTAGCATACGTTATTTATACATCCGGGTCTACTGGTAAACCAAAAGGAGTTGCCATTGAACATCATAGTTTGACTAATTTTTTATGCTCAATGGCAAATGAATTTAATTGTGGACATGATGATTATTTACTGGCACTGACTACTTTTTGTTTTGATATCTCGGCACTAGAGTTATATTTGCCATTAATTACTGGAGGTTGTGTCGAACTTCTCCCTAGCGAAATTACGCGAGATGGCTTAAGCTTACGAGAAAAAATAGAGAACACTAACTCCATTACTATCATGCAAGCAACACCAGCTACTTGGCAAATGTTGCTGACAGCAGGATGGGAACCCAAAAAATCACTAAAACTTTTGTGTGGTGGGGAAGCTCTCAGTGAAGAATTAGCACAGAAGTTATTGCAGAAAGAAATACAATTTTGGAACCTATATGGACCTACAGAGACAACGATTTGGTCTACTTTCGCTAGGATAAATTATGGCGATCAAATCACAATTGGTCGCCCGATCGCAAATACACAATGTTATATCCTTGATGAACAACAAAACCAAGTTCCTGATGGAGAATTGGGGGAATTATATATTGGTGGCGAAGGGGTGGCTAGAGGATACCTGAGACGACCGGAAGAAACTAAGAAGAAATTTGTTAATAATCCCTTTATGCCAGAAGGTTCCCCACCTTTATACCGAACTGGCGATTTAGTAAAACGGTTGCCTGATGGACAGATGATTTATGCCGGACGCATCGATTTTCAAGTAAAGTTGAGAGGTTTCCGAATCGAATTAGGGGAGATTGAAAGCGCACTCAGAAAATTAGAAAATGTAGATGATGCGGTGGTTGTGTTGCGAGAAGATGGACTCGATAAAAGACTCGTAGCATTCATTTTGGACAAACAAGGATATAGCTTATCTGGTGCAAGAGAATGGACGGAAGAGCTCAGAAAATGGTTGCCGCAATACATGATTCCGTCAAGCTTCATTTGTTTGCAAACATACCCACAAACACTTAATCGCAAGATCGATCGTAAATGTTTATCTACAGTTCCTCTGAATAAGTTGAAAGAAGATTACGGCTTTCCCGAAAAGCCTTTTATTCAGTTATTAGAACAAGACTTGCGGCAAATCGTTGCTAAGGTTTTAAAAATCGAAAATACATTGTTGGATATAAATTTAAATATTGGAGAATATGGATATAATTCATTACGATTTACCAGTTTGAGTGTAGAACTGAATAAAACCTATAATATCAAAACAAATCCGACAATATTTTATCAGCATTCAACTATCAGTAAAATTGCTAAATATTTAGAGGATAATTTTCGAGAAACTCTAACAAAATATTATCACCAACATCAGAAAACATTATCTTCTGACTCAGAACCAGCTAGACAAGAAAAGGAAGTTTTACCTGTGTTTGATTCAAAGCCGACTGCCAGTAGAGTGGATGATGCGATCGCAATTGTCGGCATAGGTGGAATTCTCCCTGGGGGAAATACATTGACAGCATTCTGGGAATCCTTACTCCAAGGAAAAGATGCTATTGGAGAATTGCCACAAGATAGACCCGATGGTGATTATTATCGCCAGAAAATGCAAGAAATTGGAATCAAACAAGTTTTGGGCGGCTTTATTGATAATATTGATAAATTTGACGCATCTTTCTTTGGATTGTCACCAAGGGAAGCCGAGTTAATCGACCCACGTCAGCGACTATTGTTGCAGACAGTATGGGAAGCTATTGAAGACTCAGGTCATAAACCTTCCGATTTTGCTGCTAAAGAAATGGGAGTGTTTATTGGCGCAACTGGAGCGGATTATTGGGAATTGCAACAACATCGGAATCAACAAATAGAGGGCTACACTCTTTCTGGATATTCTACTTCGATAATTGCTAATCGAATCTCCTACTTATTCAACTTTAAAGGCCCAAGCTTTGTGGTAGATACTGCCTGTTCCAGTTCTTTGATGGCAGTTCATCGAGCTATACAGGCGATTAAAACGAACTCTTGTGAGTTAGCATTAGCGGGCGGAGTAAATCTCATGCTCAGTCCCCTATTCCATTTGGCATTGTCAAAGGGAGGTTACTTAAGTGAGGATGGCAGATGCAAAACATTTGATCGATCTGCCAACGGATACGTTCGAGGCGAAGGCGTTGGAGTTGTGTTGCTTCGTCCCCTCAGTCAAGCGTTAGCGGATGGAGATCCCGTGTACGCCGTGATTCGTGGTTCAGCGGAAAACCACAGCGGCAGAACTAATTCTTTAACTGCGCCAAGTGTAGATTCTCAAAAAGAATTGTTAGTAACAACTTATGATGAAGCCAACATCGATCCCGATTTATTAGGTTATATCGAAGTTCACGGCACAGGAACTAGTTTAGGCGACCCGATAGAAATTAATGCGTTGAAAGAAGCATTTAAAATTATTTATCAAAAATGGGGAAAGGAAGGAAAAGGAAAGAATAATCACTGTGGGCTAGGAGCGTTAAAAACAAATATTGGGCATTTGGAAACTGCTGCGGGAATTGCTGGGTTGCTTAAGGTTGTGTTGGCGATGAAATATGGTCGCCTTCCTAAATCACTACATTTTCAAGAACAAAATCCTTATATTGATTTACAGGAAAGCCCATTTCGGATTATTAAAGACCAGGAAAATTGGCAACGCTTAAAAGATGATGCGGGTCGAGAATTACCTAGACGAGCAGGAGTAAGTTCTTTTGGGTTTGGCGGAGCCAACGTTCATATTGTACTTGAGGAATATTTATCCTTATCATCAACAAATCAAAAATCAAAACCTAATAGTAATAATTCTCAATCTTGTTTGGCAGTGTTGTCCGCCAAAAATGAGAAACAACTAAAAGCTTATGCTCAAAAATTGCACGATTTTCTCAAGAATCAAATTGAGAATCATCAAGAATCGATCGCTATCCGAGACTTAACATACACTTTACAAATAGGTCGTGAGTCAATGACAGAAAAAGTGGCTTGGGTTGTATCGGGAATAGAAGAGTTGCTCGATCGACTTTCCGCTTATATTCAAGACCGACAAGAAGACCTTTGTATTCGGGGAAAATCAGAGTCAGGTAAAAGAGTTCCAATAATGGAGGGAAAAGAAGGCATTGCATTTATTCAAAGTTTAGCTAAAAGTCAATCTTGGCAGGATATCGCTTCTTTATGGGTGATGGGATGTAACATAAATTGGCAAAGTTTATATCTTCCAGAAAATTACCCACAACGGTTACATTTACCGACTTATCCCTTTGCAGAAGAAAGCTATTGGCTGCCAAATATAAAACCAGGAAATATCAAATCGACACAGGCAAAACAGACGAAAAATAATCTGCAAACTCATCCATTCATTCAACACCAAGTTGTAGTAGAAGGAGGACAAATTTTTACTAGTATATTGCAAGCCGATGCCTTTTACTTAAGCGATCATATTGTTAACGGAGAGAAAGTGTTACCTGGGGTGGCAACGATAGAAATGACCCGCATTGCTGCCGAGATAGCTGAAGGGAAAAAAGTTAGAAAAATTCGACAAATTATTTGGGCACGCCCGATTAAAGTTAATAATCCATCGTTAAATATTGAATTATATTTGCACCAAACCGATCACTCCCTCATGTTTGAAATCCGGGATGAAAAAGGAGCAGATAAAAATTCTATTTACGCTCAGGGAAAAGTAGTTTATGAGAAAGAAAATCAAGAAGCGAATCAGGTTGCTCAAATAATAGATATTGAGGCAATTAAACGAGGCTGTTTAAAACATATAACAGGGAAAGAGATATACGATCAAATACGTAAATTTGGACTGGAATTAGGAACAACATTTCAACCTATTAGAGAGCTATTTAGTAACGATAAAGAAGCTTTATCTATTCTGGAATTACCTGATGTTTTAGCAGAAGACGCAAACAAGTTCATGCTCCATCCTTCCTTAATGGATGGTGCTTTACAAACAGTGCTGGGGGGACCTTGGGGTTTAACTTCTTCTTCATTGCACATTCCCTATACAATAGGTGAAGTGGAAATTTTCGGATCGGTAGCTCAATCTTGTTATGTATATGCGGTTTCTTCACAACAAGGAACGGCTACCAATAACCGGGGATTTGGCGATCGCTATGATGCCTATATTCTAGATCAAACGGGGAAAGAACTCGTAAGAATCAAAAATTTCCTCTTAAGACCTGTTAACCAAACAAATCAACCATCAGTAAAAACCTTAGAAACGTCATATATTTTAGATCAGCGAACTTTATTAGATTTAACATTAAATGATTTATTAGAAATGGCTGCTTCCATTTTGAAAATGCCGAAAGAAGCAGTTATCATATCAAAAAATATGAGTGATTATGGATTTGATTCCATCAGTTTTATGGAATTAGCAAATCCGATTAATCAAACATTTAACCTGGAGATTACCCCCGATTTATTTTTCGAGCATTCTTCATTAGAAAACTTAGCAACCTATTTATGCCAAGAATTTCGCAGCCAATTAATTCAACATTATAATTTGACTGCGGAACGGAAATTAGTACATCCTGTTAAACCATCATTAGAAGCTTCCTATCTTATAGATGAACAAGCTTTATTAGACTTAATACTAAATGATTTGGTTGGTATGGCTGCTTCTATTTTGAAGATGTCGAAAGAAGCAGTTGTAATATCAAAAAATATGAGCGATTACGGATTTGATTCCATCAGTTTTATGGAATTAGCAAATCCGATTAATCAAACATTTAACCTGGAAATTACCCCCGATTTATTTTTCGAGCATTCTTCATTGGAAAAACTAGCAAATTATTTGTTCCAGGAATTTAGCAGTCAATTAATTCAACATTATGAATTGGTTTCACAACCAGAATTTCCTCAATCTGACTATGTAAATACAATAAATGTTGAAGAGCGAATTAACCATAAAAGTACTGAATTAAAGAGCGCAAATGAACCGATCGCCATCATTGGTATGAGCGGGATATTTGCTGGAGCGCAAGATCTAGAATCTTTCTGGCAAGGACTCATTAAGGGGAAAGATTGGATTGTGGAAGTTCCTCCAAGTCGCTGGGATTGGAAAACCTATTATGGCGATTATAAGACAGAGGACAATAAAACTAAGTCGAAATGGGGCGGATTTATCAGTGAGGTAGATGCTTTTGATGCTGCTTTTTTTGGGATTTCACCGCACGAAGCGAGATTGATGGACCCACAACAGAGGTTTTTCCTACAAGCTGTATGGAAAATGGTCGAGAATGCTGGGCTACAAATGTCCTCTTTATCAGGTACAAAAACCGGAGTTTTTGTGGGCGTAGCTAATACTGATTATGGTGATTTATTGAAAGCTTATGCTCCTTCAGTTGAAGCCCATACATCAACAGGTACTTGTCCCTCAGTTCTAGCCAATCGAATTTCTTATTTGTTCAATTTACGCGGTCCGAGTTTACCTATAGACACAGCTTGTTCTAGTTCATTGGTAGCAGTAAATTATGCCATTGAATCTATTCGTAATGGTAGTTGCGAAATGGCGATCGCTGGAGGAGTAAATATTATCCTCACACCGCATTTTACCCTCTCATTTAGTAAGTCGGGAATGCTGAGTGAAGATGGACGCTGCAAAACTTTTGATCGCAAAGCAGACGGCTATGCTCGGGGAGAAGGTGTTGGGGCAATTTTGTTAAAACCTCTGAAACAAGCAGAAGCAGATGGTAATATCATTCATGCTGTCATTCGTGGCACAGCCATTAATCATGGGGGTCATGCAAATTCACTAACAGCACCCGATCCAAATTCTCAGGCTCAGGTGTTAATTCAGGCTTATGAAAATGCAAATGTCGATCCTTCAACTGTTACTTATATTGAGGCACATGGCACAGGGACTAGTTTAGGAGATCCGATTGAAATAAATGGTTTGAAAAAGTCATTTACAGAATTGCAAAAACGGTGGGGAACAACAAACCCAAAACAATTCTACTGTGGAATTGGTTCTGTAAAAACACAAACTGGTCATTTAGAAGCAGCCGCAGGTATTGCCGGACTCTTAAAAGTAGTTCTTTCCATGAAACATGAAAAATTACCTGGGATTCTTCATTTTCAAGAACTCAATCCTTACATTAACTTGGAAAATAGTCCATTTTATATTGTTAACCAAACAAAAACCTGGAATCGTTTACACAATGCTAACGGAGAGCTAATACCTCGACGAGCAGGGGTAAGTTCTTTTGGCTTTGGAGGCGTAAACGCGCACGTTGTTTTGGAAGAATATGAAAAGCCATCCAGTATTTTAAGGCATTCAAATCGGAATCAAGATTATTTAATCGTACTTTCGGCAAAGAACCAAGAAAGCTTAAGAGAAATTGTTAAAAATCTCTGGAATTATCTCACAAAAAACCATCCGCAAGCTCACCAAGAAACTGCTATTTGGGATATTGCTTATACACTCCAGATTGGTAGAGAAGCTATGCAGGAAAGACTGGCTTTGGTTGTATCGAGCATTGCCGATTTGATCGACAAATTAGATGCTTACAATAGAGGAATTTCACCCATAGCCAGAGTCTTCTCCGGTAGTGTAAAACCGTCAGCAACAAAACTTGAGAAGCAGTCGGAAAAATCAACTAACAGCAGTTTAGTTCAGCAAGCAGTTCAACAAAAAGCACTAGAAAAGGTAGCTCAACTCTGGATTTCGGGTGATTCGATTGATTGGAATTTATTATATCCAGAGCCTCCACAACGGATTGAACTGCCCACTTATCCTTTTGCAAAAACACGCTATTGGCTCCCTATTGATCGGCAAAAAGAACATAAATCCCCAACTACGACAATCATAAATAATGAAACAATCGAGAATCAAACTTCGGATACCGAAACAAACTTTTTGGAGTTGTATCGACCGGAATGGATACCCCAATCTTTAGAGAATCAACAATTAAAAAATACTGTTTCTTTAGAAATTACCACCAAAAAAATATTAGTGGTTACTCCCCCTGAAAACATCTGGCTGGAAAACCTGTTGGTTAAAGCCCATCCTCAAGATGAAGTCTTATTGGTAAAATCAGGGGAGATGGAAAATCCACAAGCTTGGTTGAGTAGTTTTGATCGTCTGGAAAATCTCGATACTATCTACTTTCTTGGTGCTATACAAACATTTTTACCGGATGAAGATTGCGATCGAATAGGCCAATTAGAGCTAAGTCAAGAGTTAGGAGTTTTTTCTTTATTCCGGCTAATCAAAGCCTTGCATAAGCGTTTAATGGGAGGATCACCTTTATCTTTAAAAGTAATTACTTGTGGTGTTCACCGCATTCTCCCTGATAGCAAAATATATCCTTTCGCAGCCAGTGTGAATGGGATGAGTATCACCCTTGCTAAAGAATACCCATTATTAAAGGTAAGCTGTTTTGATATTGACCCGGAAGCCCTCGACAAAAATTACCCGGAACAACAAAAAGAGTTTCTGATCGCATCAATTTTAAAAGAGCCAGCGCACGATCGCGGACAAGAGATAGTCCTCAGAGCCGGACAGCGATATGTCCGCACTCTCTACCCACTGGTGCTACCTCATCCTTCACAGGATCATCTGCGAACTAATGGCGTGTATTTGATTCTCGGCGGAATGGGAGGAATCGGATTAACTTTAAGCCAATATTTAGCAGAAAATTATCAAGCCCGATTAATTTTAATCGGTAGAAGCCAACTGGATCGGCAGAAACAAGACCAGATTGCCGATCTTGAATCTAGAGGAGGTACTGTTTTTTACGGTCAAGCCGATGTTACGGATTTTGATAGTATGAAACAGGTTATTGCCCAAGCTAAAGCTCGTTTTGGTCCGATTCACGGAGTTTTCCATTCAGCTTTAATATTAGAGGATAAAAGCCTAGCTGCAATGGATGAAAATGCTTTACGAGTTGCCTTAGATCCTAAAGTCAAAGGCAGTGTGATTTTACATCATTTAGTCAGAGAAGAAGATTTAGACTTTATGATGTTTTTCTCTTCAATTCAAACTTTTATGGGCAATCCGGGGCAGAGTAATTATGGTGCAGCTTGTGCTTTTAAAGATGCTTATGCTCATTATTTGAATGCAACAGAAAATTACCCAGTTTATATTATTAATTGGGGATATTGGGGAACTGTGGGAATAGTAGCCCAAAAATCTTATCAACAGCGTTTGGCTAAACAAGGTATATATTCTATTGAACCTGAAGAGGGGATAGAAGTTATTCAGCGAATGTTTGGTTCGATCGCATATCAAGCGATCGCCATGAAGACCAACAGAGAATTTTCAGAAAGCTTAGGCGTAAATCGAAAATATCAAGTAGAAGTTTTACCTCAATCTCAATCTATCCCATCTTTAGTGGAAACGCTGGCAACAAAACTTCAGCAATCTATCATAATCGATCCAGAAGTACTAAAATTTCGCAAGGCTCTTACTCAATTAGAAAATTGGGGGACAAGATTTTTATGCAAAGTTATACAAGAGATGGGAGGACTTGATCGAGAAAAACTTCAAATTTTACCCCAATATTCTCGTTTATATGACTGTATAATAGATATCTTAAGCCGAGCAGGTTTGACACAAGTCGATCGTCACGGCAACATTTATTTACCAAAAGATCCAATTCAAGAAAACGAATTTTCCGAACTAAAAAAAGAAAAACAACAATTATTATCCATTCATGCCAATCTCAAAGCACATATACGTCTGTTAGAAGAATGTCTCAGTCATTTTCAGGAAATTTTGACAGGAAAACGTTTAGCAACTGACGTAATGTTTCCTCATTCTTCTCTAGATTTGGTAGAGGGGATTTATCAAAGAAATCCGATCGCAAATCATTTTAATCAATTAGTTGCTAACAGCGTAGTTTCCTATATTTTGGCTCGTCTCGCCCAAAGAAAGGGCAATGAGAAAATCACCATCCTAGAAATAGGAGCCGGAACAGGGGGAACTAGTGCTGCTGTACTCAAAGCGATCGCACCCTACAGCCATCTAATTAACTATGTGTATACAGACATTTCCTTAGCTTTTGTTAACTATGGTAGAGAACAATTTGGCACAGATTATCCTTTCACAGAATTTCGCGTTCTCAACATAGAAAAGGAAGTTTCTGTTCAAGGCTTCCACAAAGGAAACGTCGATCTAGTTTTGGCAACTAATGTCTTACACGCTACTCAAAATATTCGGCGAACTATTTCTCATACTAAGCTATTGTTAAAGAAAAATGGTTGGCTCATCCTCAATGAAGCTACAGAAGTTCAAGATTTTGCTACCCTAACTTTCGGTTTATTATCAGGTTGGTGGCTTTATGAAGACGAAACATTCAGACTTCCGGGAGCGCCATTACTCAGTACAAGTATGTGGGAAAACGTTCTGGAGAAAGAAGGTTTTGGAAAATGCGTTTTTCTCAATGATCGAGAAGATTTCGCTAACCTACGTCAGCATTTAATTATTTCTGAAAGTGATGGTTTAGTGAAACAACAGATTTCCCATCAAGTGAAAGAGAATAATCAAATTGCAGTAATGCCATTGTCTGAAATAAAGCGATCGACCCCTCAAGCATCACCTACAAGTAAAGAAATAAAAAATTTAGTTAAAGAAACTGACAATAATTCCACTGATTTGTCTGCAAAAACAGCGCAATTTCTGCAAAACATAATGAGCGAAATTTTGCAAATGCCTGGAGAAGAAATAGATGTTAATACAGCATTTGTAGATTACGGAATGGATTCAATTTTGCTCAACCGTTTTCACCACGTTTTAGAAACAAAAATTTGCATTTTGGCGAAAAGCCTACTTTTGGAATACCAAACAGTAAAGGAATTAACAGACTATTTGTTATCCGATCGTCGTCAAGAACTCATAAAAGTAATAGGCGGATCAAATCAAGGCTTGGAAGAAGAAATTACTCAGAAAAAGGCTCTGACGATCCCAAACAATAACAACATAAATATTCCTCAGCTAGATCGAGTTACCGAAAACGATATTGCTATTGTAGGGCTTTACGGACGTTACCCCCAAGCTGAAAATCTAACTCAGTTTTGGGAAAATCTGAAATCCGGCACTAGTTCTATTACTGAAATTCCCAGAGAACGTTGGGATTATCAAAATTTTTACGATCCTGAAAAAGGGCGTGAAAATAAAATGTACTGCATCCAAGGAGGCTTTTTAAAAGATATTGACAAATTCGATCCGATTTTCTTTGGCATAACACCACTGGAAGCAAAAACAATGAATCCAGAAGAACGAATTATGCTAGAAATAGTTTGGTCAACTCTGGAAGATGCTGGCTACTCTCGACAAGCCCTAAGTAAGCAAAAAGTTGCTGTGTATTTAGGAGCAAATGCCTTTGGGTATCCGCTGACAAAAATCAATGGAAATATTAATACTCCGATCGACTTCACCACGTACAATTTACCGAATCGCATTTCTTACTTTTTCAACTTCACAGGTCCGAGTATGGCGATAGATACTTCTTGTTCCTCCTCGCTGACAGCAGTGCATTTAGCTTGTGAAAGTATCAGACGTGGGGAGTGTGAAGCAGCAATTGCTGGAGGAATTAATTTATATTTGCATCCATCAAAGTACTTGCTACTAAGTCAATTTAGACTGTTATCATCTCAACCATCTTACAACTTATTTTCTCAAGATGGAGATGGATTTATTCCCGGAGAAGGAGCCGGAGCAGTGTTATTAAAATCATTACAAAAAGCTAAGAAAGATCAAGATCATATCTATGGTGTAATAAAGGCTTCTGCAATACTTCATAAAGGTCGAAGTAATGATTTTCTTTTGCCTTCTCCTCACGCCCAACAATTGTTAGTAAAAGAGGCGATCGCCAAAGCAGGATTTAGTGTTGAAAGTATTAGTTACTTGGAAAGTCAGGCGATGGGATCTGCTGTGGTAGACTCTGCGGAATGGGCAGGGATCAGTCGGGCTTATCGTTCCTTAACCGATCAAACAAAATTCTGTGCTTATGGCTCAGTAAAACCGAATATCGGTCATTTGGAAACAGCTTCCGGTATAGCACAATTAACCAAAGTTTTGCTGCAAATGCAACACCGTCAATTATTGCCAACTCGCTTTTCTGCGGAACTCGATCCAGCGATCGAATTAGAAAATTCTCCTTTCTATCTCCAACGGCAACTAAGTCCTTGGCAGAGAATTCGGGTCAAGAAAAATGGCTCATGGCAGGAATTTCCCAGACGTGCTGCTATCAGTTCTGGTGGCGGCGGCGGAATGCTATCCCATCTTATTGTTGAAGAATACGATCCAGATTAGAAAAAATTAGGCATAAAGGAAGAAAATTATGAGTGAAGAACTAATAGTAGTTTCGGCTAGAACAGAAGAACAACTGACCCTATATATTAGGAGTTTAAGAGATTATTTACTTTCCCAAAATTCGGCTTCTTTAGCTGATATTGCTTTCACCTTACAAAGAGGTAGAGAAAGCTTTGCAGAACGATTCGCCGTAGTAGTAAAGACTAAATCAGAGCTTTTAGATTTGCTCAATCTTTACTTGGAATTAGGCACAGCTTCTCCTGCTATTTTTAGAGGCGGAAAAAAAGAATTTCGGCATCGCTTAGAAGTGACTCCGGAAGAAGAAAAACAACTATATGACAATAAAGATTTGCAAATAGCGGCAACGTGGTGGACAAATCACATCGATATTGATTGGGAACAACTGAATCAACATTCAAATGCTAGACGCATTTCTCTGCCAACTTATCCATTTGAAAGAAAGCGTTGTTGGGTGGATAGTGAAATATCCCAACCTGATCGACCATTAGAAACCGGAGAATTGGTTGCCAATTTTTATAATAAAATGACTCCTTATATGAAGGAGCTATTAGGGACAGAAGATGCCCATTTGATCTTTTCTCCTTTGGCGGAGAAGATCGAAGGGTTTTCCTGGTTATTAGTTTATAACGAACCGGAAAAACATCCCGAACACGCAGCAATTATAGCAGCTAAACAAAAAGAAGCAAAACGGATTCTTTATAGCGGAATAGATTTTTCTAAGGTATATAAAGTAATCGATATTGGGTGCGGTTTTGGGACAGATTTAATCGATCTGTCTATGACTTATCCCCATATAATTGGTGATGGTTTTACGATCGCATCTAACCAAGCACAAGAGGCAGCTAACCGAGTCCAAAACAAAGGTTTAGGCGATCGTCTACGGATTTTCTGCAAAGATAGCAGCAAAGATCCCTTTCCAGGTTTCTATGATTTAGCGATCGGTTTTGAAGTTTTTCCCCATATCGAACATAAACAAAAAACCTTTGAAAATATTTATCAACATCTCAACCAAGACGGTCGGATTATTTTAGCAGATTGCGTTGCTAATACCATCACCGAAATTAATATGCCTAAATTGGCAATGTTTACTAGCACCGCCCCTCAGTACAGTAAAATCCTCAGCGATGTCGGACTGAAACTTATTGAGTGCGTAGACATTAGCGTTGAAATTTGCAACTTCCTAGACGATCCGCAATTTGAAAGTAATTTTGCTTATTTATGTTCTGTTAACCCAGTTATTAAACAATTTGAACAAGAATATCGGGGATGGTATAGCTTTGGGCAGGGAATCAAAAAGAAAGTTTTGCGTTATCTTCTCTTAACCATTGGCAAAGCGGCTCCTCATGAAACTAAAGAAGAATTGTGGGAAATTAACCAGCATCATTTCGATTATCCGGTGTTTTATAAAGAGGCGATCGCTCGGCTCACTCCCACACCAGAAAAACCAATTTCTAAACATTCCACCATTTTACAAACTGCTCCCTTACCAGAAGAAAAGACCATTACAACTCCTATCGATCGAGTCGATATCAAACTTATTGAAAAGAAACTGCTCGATCTTACTAGCCGAGAGATGGAAATGGAGCCAGATCAGATCGATATCACGGCTCGATTTGCCGATTACGGAATAGGTTCTTTGCAAGGTGTCTTACTAGTAGATGGAATCAACCGTGAGTTTGACCTAAAATTAAAAATTTCAGTAATTTATGATTATTCCAGTATTCGAGATCTCAGCCAATTTCTTGTTGCTAACTATGGTGAAACATTAATAAAAAATCAAACACTTTTACAAACTGCTCCCTTACCAGAAGAAAAGACCATTACAACTTCTATCGATCGAGTCGATATCAAACTTATTGAAAAGAAACTGCTCAATCTCACTAGCCGAGAGATGGAAATGGAGCCAGATCAGATCGATATCACGGCTCGATTTGCCGATTACGGAATAGGTTCTTTGCAAGGTGTCTTACTAGTAGATGGAATCAACCGTGAGTTTGACCTAAAATTAAAAATTTCAGTAATTTATGATTATTCCAGTATTCGAGATCTCAGCCAATTTCTTGTTGCTAACTATGGTGAAACATTAATAAAAAATCAAACACTGGAAAGCGATCGCCCACAAAGTAATATCCAGAAACAGGAAACAAGTAAAATTCCCGTTCCAGCAGCAAAGAAAGTTCCCTCAATCACAAATACAACCGATATTGCTGTGATTGGAATGTCTGGGCGTTTTCCCGGAGCCGATAACTTATCAGAGTTTTGGGAAAATCTCAAACAAGGTGTAGATTCGATCGCAGAAGTGCCGCCAAGTCGTTGGGACGTGCAAAAATATTATCATCCCGATCCACAACAACCTAATTGTAGCTATAGCAAATGGGGTGGATTCTTGCGCGATGTTGATAAATTCGATCCGCTATTTTTCAACATTTCTCCCGCAGAAGCAGAAGTCATAGACCCACAACAACGCCTATTTCTGCAAAGTTGCTGGCATACACTCGAAGATGCCGGATATGTCGGACAACGACTAGATAACACGAAATGCGGCGTATTTGCCGGAGTTATTTATAACGATTACAAAGCACTTTTATATAAACAAGGTCAAATCAAAAATCATGGGCAAGTCATGTTAGGTAATGCTAACTCAATTCTTGCCTCTCGCGTCGCATACTTTTTAAACCTGAAAGGGCCAGTAATGACCATCGATACCGCCTGTTCTTCCTCTTTAATGGCGGTTCACCTAGCCTGCAAAAGTCTCCGGGATGGAGAAGCCGATATCATGCTGGCTGGTGGCGTGACACTTTACCTATCGGAACAACTTTATGTGGAAATGAGTAAAGCAGGGATGGTTTCACCTACAGGTAAGTGCAGAGCTTTTGATAACTCTGCTGATGGACTTGTTGTGGGCGAAGCTGTTGCTGTGGTAGCTTTGAAACTTTTGGATCGGGCTATCGCAGATGGAGACATGATTTATGGAGTGATTAAGGGATCGGGTACTAATCAGGATGGAAAAACCAACGGAATCACTGCTCCTAGCGGCAAATCTCAATCAGAACTGGAATTAGCGGTATATCAACAATATAATATTCACCCCGAAAGTATTTCATATATTGAAGCACACGGAACGGGTACTAAGTTAGGCGATCCCATTGAAGTAGAAGCCCTTACAGAAGCATTCCGTGTTTATACCACGAAAAAGCAATACTGTGCCCTTGCCTCAGTTAAAAGTAATATTGGGCATACCTCCGCAGCCGCAGGAGTCGTCAGTTTGATTAAAGTACTCCTTTCCTTACGCCACAAAATGATTCCTCCTACACTTTATGTAGAAAAGGAGAATACCCATAATGATTTTGCGGAAAGCCCCTTTTATGTAAACAAAAATTTGCGTGACTGGCAAGAGAATTTCCCTCACCCCAGAAGAGCAGCTATCAATTCCTTTGGGTTTAGTGGCTCGAATTGTCATATTGTTGTTGAAGAATATCAAGAGTTGGTTTCTAATTTTTTCCCCGCTCAAGAACAGGGAAAACCTGTACTTATAGTCTTATCTGCTAGGAATAAAGAGCGACTCAAAGAAATGGCAACAAATTTCTGCCGTTATCTTGATAATGCGAATAATACAGACTTGTTGCGTTTAGCTTATACGCTGCAAATTGGGCGGCTGGCTATGGAAGAGCGTCTGTGTATTATTGTATCCAATGTTGAGGAATTGCGAGAAATTTTGCGTGACTATGTTGAAGGTAGGGAAGAGCGATCGCTAATTTATCAAGGAACTATAAAAGCAGAAGTTGCCGCATCGTTATCATCAGAAGAAATCCTTAAACAAACTCACGTTTCACTTGAAGAATTAGCGAAACTTTGGATTGAAGGAGTAGAAATCGATTGGTTAGGATTGTATCCCAGTCCGACTCCCAAAATCATGTCTTTACCAACCTACCCTTTTGCCAAAGAACGTTACTGGATTCCTGAAAAACCAGAAGCAATAAAGGAAGAAGAAACCCAAGAGGAAATCGAGAAAGACAACCCACCTTCTAACCACGTTACTTACCAAAGTTTAGAGAATTTTCGTCAAAAAATTGAGGAATATCTCAAAGAGATTTTGTCAAAATCTTTAAAAATTCCTGCTGCCAAGATCCAAGCTTCAGCGCCTTTTGAAAAATACGGCATTGATTCGGTAGCAATCATCAGCTTAAATCAGGAATTAGCATCTCATTTTGGCGATTTGCCTCAAACCTTATTGTTTGAGCGACAAAACTTATCCGAACTGGTTCAGTATTTTATCGAACATCATCAAACCGCATTGCTCAAGAAGTGGGAAAATATCCCAGAGGAAAAACCTCACACCGAATCAAAATCTGTCAAAAGTTCCGCTGCTGCTACTATAAAGTTTGATGTCGATTCGCAGCCAATATTTACGGTTACATCTGTTAGCAAACAACCTGAAAAACAATGCCAAGAAATTGCAATTATCGGTATTAGCGGTCGCTATCCACAGGCAGATAATTTAGAAATATTTTGGGAAAATCTGAAGACAGGAAAAAACTGTGTCACAGAAATTCCTCACGAACGTTGGGATTACCGTCAGTATTACGATCGAGAGAAAAATAAAAGAGGGAAAAGTTATTGCAAATGGGGAGGTTTCATCAATAATGTTGATCGCTTTGACCCCCTATTTTTTAACATAGCTCCCAAAGAAGCTCAAATCATGGACCCACAGGAACGCCTATTTCTCCAAATAGCCTGGGAAACGATCGAAGATAGCGGCTATACAAGGGATAAACTTCATACAAGAAAAGTTGGTGTGTTTGTCGGGGCTCTTTACTTGGAATATCAGCTGCTTGGAGTTGAAGAAACCGCTAAAGGTAGACCAATGTTTTTAGGATATTCTCTTTCCTCGATCGCTAATCGAGTATCCTACTTCTTTAATTTTAGCGGACCCAGTTTAGCTGTAGATACAATGTGTTCTTCCTCCTTAACTGCAATCCATTTAGCCTGCGAATCAATCAGACATGGAGACTGCGAATTAGCTTTAGCTGGCGGGGTTAATCTATCTCTTCACCCGAATAAGTATCTACAATTAGGTCAAAATGGATTTGCTTCCAGTGACGGACGTTGCCGCAGTTTCGGCGCAGGAGGCGACGGTTATGTTCCAGGGGAAGGCATAGGGGCAATTTTACTTAAGCCACTAGATAAAGCCATTAAAGATAAAGACCATATTTATGCAATTATTAAAGGCAGTTCTCTTAATCACGGAGGCAAAACCAACGGCTACACCGTACCCAATCCCAACGCCCAAGGTTTAGTGATCAAGGAGACTCTAAAACGAGCAAATGTAAACGCTCGCACTATCAGTTATGTAGAGGCACATGGTACGGGTACAGAGTTAGGAGATCCTATAGAAATTTCCGGTTTAATTCAAGCTTATCAGCAAGACACAAAACACCAACAATTTTGCAGCATCGGTTCCGCAAAAGCTAATATTGGTCATTTGGAAGCTGCTGCTGGAATAGCAGCTATTACCAAGGTTGTTCTACAACTTAAACATAAACAACTTCCACCTTCAATTCACTCAGAAACCGTAAATCCAAACATCAATTTTGAACAGTCTCCCTTTTATCTACAACGGGATCTTGAAACATGGGAAAGACCGATTATTAAAGAAGAGGATATCGAAAAAACTTATCCTCTTAGAGCAGGTATTAGTTCCTTTGGTGCAGGTGGAGCAAACGCACACCTAATTTTAGAGGAATATGTAGAACCGAGAAACAACGAACTGCTAAACACAGAAATAAACGGACAACCAGTATTAATTCTGTTGTCTGCAAAGAATAAAGAACGTTTGCAGGAATACGCCAGGAAACTGTTAGATTTTATCCCTGTTTCTTCCTCGTCCTCCGATGTTTTTCCATCAATGCAAAGTATTGCCTATACTTTACAAGTGGGTCGTGAAGCGATGGAAGAAAGATTAGCTTTGATTGTATCCAGTCCAGAAGAATTGCGGGAAAAATTATGGCAATATTGCCAAGGATTAGGAGAGAACACAAATTATTACCAAGGTGTTGTACAAAGTTTAGAGACAGAGATGGAGACACTCCTGCAAGGAGAAATTGGAGAAAACTTTATCCGGCAATTGTTGAATGGTCAAGAGTTAGGTAAATTAGCTGCATTGTGGACTAAGGGTGTGAACATTAATTGGCAGTTATTGTATAGCGAACCTAAACCACAACGTTGTTCTCTACCGACTTATCCCTTCGCTCAAAAACGCTATTGGATTCCTGAAGTAGAAATATCTGAACATTCTAAATCTCCAGCTATTTACTCTCATCCTTTATTAGATGGATTTAATATTCAAGAAAGTTTAGGCATTGGAGCCGTATTTTACAAGAATTTATCTGATACAGATTGGATTGTTAGAGATCATCTGGTGAAAAATCAGCCAGTTCTCCCAGGTGTAGGAATTCTGGAAATTGCGATCGCAGCTTTTTCCTCAGTTCAACCCAACAAACAATACAATATTTCTAAAGTTCTCTGGTTACAACCAATAGTAGTAACCGCAGAAGGAAAAAGAATAAATATCCTCATTACCCAAAAAGACCAAGGATTTGGTTTTGAAATTCGGGGCGGAGATACCCTTCACGCTCAAGGTGAGTTCATTTTAACAATAGAAAAAGAGTGCAGCAAAGAACCACCTTTGTTTATAGAAGAAATCAAAAAACGTTGCTTTAGGAAAATAGACAAAATAATTCATTACACAAGTTGTAGAGAAAAAGGTGTTGATTACGGAATTCGCTTCCAAGGACTCGAACAAATCTGGGGAAATGATCGAGAAGCTGTTGGTTTATTTCAATTACCAACTTCTTGTGAAAGTGACTTTAAACAATATGAACTTCATCCCACTATAGTAGATAGTGCGCTGCAAGCGATCGCAGGTCTTTTTGATTCTCTGCAAACAAACAGTGGCGAACCAATGCTACCTTATGCTGTAGAAAAAGTAGAACAAATTCGCCCTCTACCAACTCGTGGTTATGCAGTGGTTAAAGTTATCGGCAATTCACGTTATGATGTAACACTTACAAATGAACAGGGTGAAATCTGTCTCAAGCTGAGCGATGTTGTTCTGAGAAAACTTAAAGATCCTTTAGCCGAATTTTTTTATGCCCCTAGTTGGATAATAGAAGAAAATCATCATTCTTCACTACCAACCGCAACAGAAAGCATTTTGTTGGTGTATCCCCCGTCTTGTTTGCCTTTAGCAGATGCTCTTGCCTTTGCCCATAAAAATCATAAATGTTTTCGGTTTCAATTGGGTTTAACCTCTAGAAAATTAGGGGAAAACCTTTGGGAGGTAAAAGCCGATGATTCACTAGCTTGGAATAATTGCATTGTTGCTTTAAGGGAAAAAATTGGCTCATCTCCTCTCACTATTTACTTTCTGGGTGGGAGTTATAAAAATAGCGAAAATGATGATCATCTGGAAGTTCTGGAACTAAGTCAGCAACAGGGTGTAATGTCACTCTTTCGATTTTTTAAGGGGATAATTTCGGACAATTTTAGCGATCGCCTTCGCTTAAAAATCCTTACCAACAGAGTATATCAAATTAAACTGGAAGAAGCGATCGATCCTTATAATGCCAGCTTACACGGTTTTACCTCGTCCCTCGCCAGAGAATACCCTCAACTCGAAGTTAGTTGCATAGACATCAACCTCGAAGATTTTGCAATTGAAGTAACAGCAGAAAAACGACAAGCCTACATAACCCCAATCTTAACTGAACCACCTCACCCTCAAGGGGAAGCCGTAGCAATACGTCAAGGAAAACGTTATATCCGCAAATTACTACCCATAAACCTGCCTTCCGTTTCCAAAATACCTTTTCGCAGCAAAGGTGTCTATTTCATTTTAGGCGGAGCAGGTGGTATAGGCTTAGAACTTTGTCGTTATTTAACGGAAACTGTCCAAGCTAAAGTTATTCTTGTTGGTAGAAGCGAATTAGATATCGAAAAGAAAGAAACAATCCGAAGCATAGAATCCAAAGGTGGCGAAATCTTGTATTTAAAAGCCGATGCTACTGATTTAGATAGCATGAAAAAGGCAGTAACACAGGCTCAAAATCGATACGGAAAGATTCATGGAGTTTTTCATTCAGCGATTATCTTAAAAGATAAAACTCTGGAAAAAATGGATGAATATTCTTTAAGAATGGCTTTGGATATAAAAGTACGAGGGAGCGTTATTTTACATAAAATCTTTCAAGGTGAAGCTCTTGACTTTATGTTATTCTTTTCCTCTGCGATCGCCTTTTCAGGTAATATAGGTCAAGCGAACTACGCAGCAGGTTGTACTTTCAAAGATGCTTATGCTTATAGCCTCGCTCAGAAACAAGATTTTCCAGTTAAGGTGATTAATTGGGGTTACTGGGGAACTGTAGGAATTGTCGCCTCAGAGGATTTTAACAAAAAACTGGCTGCTGCTGGTCTTTATTCAATTCAACCTGAACAGGGTATGGAATCTGTTTCTCGGATTCTGTCACATCCTTTAAATCAGGTGATGTCTATCAATGCAAATCAGAAATTTTTGCAAGGGATTAATGTTGATTTTAACTATGAGTTAGTCTTCTCTCCAGAAGAAATTCCTCCTACTTTAAATACTCTGATAGACTGCACTTTTGGAGGATTTGTTGAGTCAGAAAAAATCAAGCGAGGTTTTGAGGAGATTGATCGTCTTGGACAACATCTCACCCTATTATGTTTTCAAAAAGCAGGGGTATTCCACAATGCTGATGAGAAATACGACCAACAACAACTAAGAACAAACTTATCCATTATTCCTGACTATTGGCGATTATTCGATGAATTATTAAACATTCTAGCTCGTGCTGGATGGATTCAATTACAAGGACAACAAATTGTCTCTAACAGCGCAGTAGAAAACACTTCAATAAAGGAAGCAATTAAATTTGTTGAAGCAGAAAAGAATCAATTGCTTTCTTCTTACCCAGAACTGAAAACTCATATAAACCTAGTATGGGTTTGTATGAATGCCTGTTTGGATGTACTGTGTGGGAAAATTGCAGGAACAGATGTAATGTTCCCCAATTCTTCAATGGAACGAGTTGAAGGTATTTATAAAGGAAACTCCCAAGTTGACCATTACAATCGATCTGTAGCACGTAACGTCTTAGCCTATATTCGTCACCATATCCCAAAATTAGGTAAAAACAAAAAAATCAAAATTCTAGAAGTGGGTGCCGGAACTGGATCTACAAGTACGATGATTTTTGAGGCTGTACGAGAATATGGCGAACATCTCTCATATCTCTATACTGATATTTCTCCTGGCTTGATCAATTATGGTAGAAAAACTTTTGCAGCAGAGCATCCTTTTGTGGATTTCAAAATATTGGATGTGGAAAAAAATGTAGAAACTCAAGGTTATGAATTATTCGATTTTGACATCGTTATTGCTACCAATGTATTTCATGCAACCCGCAATATAAATAATACTCTTCGTTGTAGCAAAGCCCTTCTCAAAACTAATGGCTGGCTGATTATTAATGAGGGCGTGAAAAATCTGGAGTTTTTGACCTACACATTTGGATTACTGAAAGGTTGGTGGATCTACGATGATGAAAAGGTCAGGTTGCCAGGTGGACCGATTCTCAGTTTAGCTATGTGGAGAAATGTTTTATACGAGGAGGGATTCGGAGCTATTTTAAGTCTTAATGAATCTTCTGGGATAGAGTTAGATTTTGGGCAAGATGTAATTCTGGCAGAAAGTAACGGTATAATTAAACGCGATCGCCAGCCGGCAAAAATTCCCCCGGTTACAAAAGCTGATTCGGTGAAGTTGCGATCGCCATTAATTCAGCAAACTAAACCTAAAAAAGAAAGGAAAACAACCGATCTCAAATCCTATATTGAAGAAAGTCTGGTTCAGAATCTTATCCAAGCATTAGATATGAGTGGGGAAGATATCAACCTGAAAAAACCACTTTCCGAATATGGAGTTGATTCAATTACAGGGGTAGACTTAATCAACAGAATTAATCAAACTCTCAAGCTTCAGCTAAGAACTACAGCACTTTTCGATCATGCCAATATAGAAGAATTTTCCAGTGCTATTCTCAATGAATATGGTGAACAAATTCAGGCGTTGTTAGAATTAGAATCCTCAGAACCTTTGGAGTCTTTGGCAGTCTCTGAACCCTTAGAAACTTCATTAACCTCAACTGAAATCAATGAGATTACTGATTCATCCCAGATCAATAATACGCCAATAGATCAGATTGGAGAAAAAGAGCGATCGTCCTCGACCTATCAAGCTGTTTTTGTTACTAAACCAGGTTTCCCAGAAGATTTAGAAATTCGTGCTATCCCACCAACTGCACCTGATGAGAAAGAAGTAGAAATCGAAGTTAGGGCTTTCTCTCTCAATTTTGCAGATATTCTATGTATGCGTGGGTTATATCCCAATATGCCATCTTATCCATTTACGCCCGGATCGGAAGTCTCTGGTGTCGTCTTGCGTACAGGCGCAAAAGTAAAGCGTTTTCAACCTGGAGATCAAGTAATTGCGGTAATGGGAGACTCAATGGGAGGACATTCCGAACTGGTTTTAGTTAAGGAGGAGAATATCCTGAAGAAACCTCCTACTTTAACTTATGAAGAAGCTTGTTCTTTGCCTGTAGCCTTTTTAACTATGAATCACGCCTTCAACTTGGCTAACGTGAAACCAGGAGAAAAGGTACTCATTCAAACTGCTGCGGGAGGTATCGGTTTGATTGCAATCCAATTAGCCGCTTTGCAGGGTGCAGAGATTTATGCTACTGCGGGTTCAGCAGCGAAATTAGAATACTTACAAAAGAAAGGCATTAAGCACCTAATCAACTATCGCACAGAGGATTTCGCCAAAAGAATTTTAGAACTGACCAATGGACAAGGAGTTGATGTAGTTTTTAATACTTTGTCAGATGATGCCATTCAAAAGGGTTTAAATATTCTGGCTCCCGGTGGGCGTTATATTGAAATTGCTATGACCGGGTTGAAGAATTCTCGGCAAATTGATTTGTCTCACTTGGTTGATAATCAAACCTTCCAGTCCATTGACATGAAAAGGTTATATACCAAGCAGCCAAAACTTCTCACAGAACATTTGGCAATTATGGCTCAGGTACTTGCGGAAAGAAAAATAGTGCCAACTTTGAACCATATTTTCTCATTTGACCAAATTCGTGATGCTTATTACTGTCTACAACAACGGAAAAACATTGGTAAAGTTGTCGTGACAGTTCCTCCTCGAAAAAAGCCTTTGATTGCGGCAGTTCCTATTAATCCAACTCAAAAGAAACAGTCTGTTTTGCCGATCGCTATTATCGGTATGTCTGGTCGTTTTCCGGGAGCTTCCAACGTCGAAGAATTTTGGGATAACCTAGCTAACGGTAAGGATAGCATTACCGAAGTTCCTGGCGATCGCTGGGACATCAACGCATACTATGACCCTAATCCTCAGCATCTCGATAAAACTTACTGCAAAAAAGCAGGATTCTTAACCGATATTGATAAATTTGACGCTCTTTTCTTTAAACTGTCCGGGAGAGAAGCAGAACTCACCGATCCGCAACAGAGACTTTTTTTAGAAGAAGCATGGAAAGCTCTAGAAGATGCTGGGTATGCAAATGCCTCAATTTCTAACACTAAATGTGGTGTGTTTGTGGGTGCAGATCCGGGAGATTATCGCATGAAGATGCGGGAAGCTGGAGTACCATCTGAACCCCAATCTTTTTGGGGTAATGCAGGTTCGTTGATCGCTGCACGCATTTCCTATTTCTTAAACCTGAAAGGACCTAGTATTACAGTTGATACGGCTTGTTCGTCATCGCTGGTGGCGATTCACCTGGCTTGTCAAAGTATCCTTCAAGGTGAAAGTGATATGGCAATCGCTGGTGGTGTTTATGTTGGTACAACCCCTAATTTTCATGTTGTAGCGAGTAATGCACGGATGCTTGCACCAGACGGAAAATGTAAAACATTCGATCACAAAGCCGATGGGTTTGTTCCTGGGGAAGGAGTCGGGGCTGTGATTTTAAAACCCCTGGCAGCTGCTTGCCAAGATGGAGATCATATCTATGGGGTGATTCTGGGATCGGGCTGCAATCAAGACGGAAGAACTTATGGAATCACTGCCCCCAGTGTGACTTCTCAAAGTGAATTACAACAGAGTGTATACCAAAATGCTAACCTCGATCCAGCTACGATCGGTTATGTAGAAGCACATGGTACTGGAACAAAGTTGGGCGATCCGATCGAAATTGATGCTCTAACCAAAGCCTTTCAAATTTACACTAATAAAAAAGGCTATTGTGCTATTGGATCGGTGAAAACCAACATCGGTCATGCCGCAACAGCAGCAGGAATTGTGGGTTTTATCAAAATATTATTATGTTTGAAACACCGCAAATTGGTGCCGTCGTTAAATTTTGAACAAACCAACGAACATATCGATTTTGAGAATAGCCCCTTTTATGTGAATCAGGAATTTAAGGATTGGTTTGTTCAGGAAAAAGAGGCGAGACGAGCCGCTATTAACAGTTTTGGCTTTAGTGGAACTAATGCACATATAGTGGTTGAAGAGTATAGAGAAAAAGAGGAAAAACAGAGCCAAAGAACAGAGGAAGAAGGAGCCGTTTTAATTGTGCTATCGGGAAAAAATAGCGATCGACTCCAAGAAGTTGCCAGAAATCTCTATCGTTTCCTGTTGAATACACCATCCTATTCTGTTGCAGACATCGCATATACTCTACAGGTGGGGCGGGAAGCAATGGAAAAACGGGTGGCGTTTATTGTTGATGGTAAAGACGCTTTAAAACAAAAATTGTCGGAATTTTTGACAGACAAGAAACATGATGAAAACCTTTATTGGGGAGAGGTTAAAGAAGGAGAAACAAAATTTGCTTCAGTTTCCTCCGCAGATATGTTAGCCGCCCTAAATAATCGGGAACTGGAAAAATTAGCTTCTTGGTGGGTTTCAGGTGTGAATCTGGATTGGAATCAGTTACCAAGAGCAGTTAAACCCCGACGAGTTTCTTTGCCTACCTATCCTTTTTCCCGCGATCGTTATTGGTTTGATTCATCGGCTTCTGTGAAAATTTCTCAATCCCGAAAAGACTATATTTTTAAACAGGAATTAAAGTCTTCAGAACCGCTTTTGGCGCAACACACAATCGATGGAAAACCTGTTTTTCCGGCTGTAGGTTTTCTAGAAATGGTGTTGACTAGTTTAAACCGGATTATGCCCGATCTATCTGTTATTTTGGCAGATATATTCTGGATCGCTCCACTTTATGTCCTTGATAAATGCTCCGTTCAAATTGTTATAGAAGTAGAGGGCGATACTTTTAAATATCGAATTATTAGTGAAGCGGATGAAAACACGGTTTATTGTCGTGGTAATGGGTATTGGACGCAAGCCCAGGAAACACCAAAAGCACTGGATATCAATCGCTTAAAAAGCAGTATGCTCAAACAAGCATTTCCCGAAGAAACATATCGATCATTTACCACAAATCAGGTAGTTTTGGGAACTCTTTATCAAGGAGTTTCTGAAGTTTGGGCTGGTAGAGGAGAGGCGCTAATAGCGATCGATCTACCAATGCAACAAAATACAGAATACCTTTTCCATCCTGCGGCTTTTGTTGCAGCTTTACTCGCCCGTTTTTGGCTTGATTCCGCTGCACAAGAAATAGAAATTCCCTTCTTTGTCCAAAAAGTAGAACGGTGGAATAATGCAGCGCAACCAGCCTATACTTACGTCACGCAAGGAACAGAGAAAGAACTTGATGTGCAAATTTTAGATCGGCTGGGTCAAGTGGTGGTTTGTTATAGTGGAATTAAACTCAAACCCTGGAAAAAGGTTAACTTAGAAAAGTTGATTTATGTTCCGGTTTGGGAACGTTTAGCTGCTAGAAATACAACTTTTAAAGAACAACAAACCAATGGTACAACCTTGGTGGTATACCATGAAACCAAAGCATCAGAGGCGGAAAAGCTGTTAAAAATCTATCGAGAACAGAAACATCAGATTCTCTCTGTTTGTCTTTCACAGGGAGAGAATCATCAGTTTGAATACTTGGGAAATGAATTAAAAGAACTTACATCACCCCTGAGCCAAATTTGTTTTCTCGCTACCTCAAACGAAACATTTCTGCTATCCGAAAATAGTTTACTGAACAATGTTTGTGAACCTTGGTATGTGATGGGTTTACTGAGTTTAGTGAGAAAATTAGAACAGTTTGGTTATGCTGAGAAACCTTTGCAATGGACATTGTTAACAAATTATGCTTATGCTTTGCCAGAAGAGGATCGAATCGATCCGTTTGCTTCGGTAATCGTAGGATTAGCTACTGCTTTGGCGCAAGAACATATCCATTGGCAGGTTAATTTATCCGATCATCAAAATATACCACTATCTTCTATTCCTCCTTCATTATTAGAGGATGGGAATAGCGATCGCCAAACTTTAAATCAAACTTTAAATGTAGTTGTGGAACGAAATGGAAATACTTACGCCAGAAAATTGCAGCAGTTGAATTTACCTCAGCCAATACACAGTATTCTACGCAACAAAGGCGTTTATGTGCTGGCTGGCGGAGCGGGTTACATAGGTAGTATTCTAACTCGATATTTAGTACAAACCTATCAAGCAGAAGTTATCTGGCTGGGAAGACGGGAACATGATGAGTTGATAGACAAAAAAATTGAAGCGATCGCAACTTATGGATCTCGTCCCCAGTACATTACCATAAAAAATTGGTCTGAGGAAGAAACCAAAGCAGTGTTCGATCGAATTAAACAAGAAAAGAAAAACATTAATGGTGTGTTTAACTTAGTAATGGTCGCTCAAGGTGTACCTATACGCAATCTTAATGAAGAACAGTTTCGTGCTGGTTCTTATGATAGCAAAGTTAAATCTGCACTAGCTCTTTACGCTGTACTTAAAAACGAACCTCTAGATTTTTTAGTGTTTTTCTCCTCCATGCAAAGTTTTGCTCAACGCTTAAAATTTATGTCAGCAAATATGAGTAGTTACATAGCAGGGTGTATGTTTCAAGATGCTTTGGTTCATGAAATGAACAGGCAAGTAAACTATCCCGTAAAAACTATTAACTGGGGTTATTGGTCACGCCAACAAGTAGATGATTCCAACACATATAAACAGTATGAAACCTATCTCGAAAATCAGGGGATTTATCGCCTTAGCGATCGGGAAGGAATGGAAGCGTTAGAACGAATATTAACTCAGGACTCAGAACAAATAATCGTGACTAAAGCATCCGATGAAATTCTGAAAAATTTGGGGGTTTTGCACACCAAAAATACTCTAATTGCTTCGTTGCCAGATCGTTCTTTCATGCTTAACCGCTTATTGAGCGAGGCTGACCAATTTTAGGCGATCGCCAATACATCCTTATCCAATAATTTTTAGGACTTATTGTTTTTGCTAAACCTCAGAAAAAAGGAAATTAATAATGAAAGTATCATCAACTCACCCTCGTAAATCAATAGAAATATTTATTGTTAATGGAATTTTGTCAGCCTTAAACACGCTTGGTGTTTTGGAGTCTATGACAGATTGGTGTGATATTGAAGAGTTAAGAAAGCAAAGTGGCGTTTTAGAAAAATATCGTCGTTTATGGGCTGAAATTATTCAGATTCTCATTCGCGCAGAGAGAGTTACAGAACACAACTCAAAAATATTGTTAACAGAAACATCCGATCTTCTTGAGCAACAAATTTGCTCGATCAATCTAGAGAAAGAAGCCGATCGGTTATGTAAATCTCATCCCCAATTAAAACCACAACTGGATATTTTGATTCCCTGCCTTAAAGAATTAGCAGAAATTTTAACTGGTCGCAAACAAGCTACAGAAGTTTTATTTGCTCATTCCTCAATGGAACTGGTAGAAGCAATTTATAAAGAGCATCCTTCCGCTGAATATTTCAACCTAAGAGTAGCTGATATTGTAACCGCTGCCGTACAAAAAACACTGCCAAACCTCAGTCAAAAGGAAAAAATACACATTTTGGAAATAGGTGCTGGTACTGGTGGCACAAGTACATTTTTGTTTAAAGCACTTAATCCTTATGCCGAACGATTGCACTACATTTATACCGATATATCAAAACGTTTCCTAATTCACGCTGAAGAAACTTTTTGTCAGCAATACTCATTTATAGAAACACAGTTGTTAAATATTGAACAAGCTGTAACTGAACAAGGTTTCAATCCAAATAGTATCGATATAGTTGTAGCAGCCAATGTTTTGCACGCTACACGCAACATTAGCAGAACTCTGCAAAATGTGAAAACATTACTCAAATGTGATGGACTTTTAGTTTTAAATGAGTTGTCAGAAGTTTCACCTTTTCTCACAATGACCTTCGGTTTATTGGATGGTTGGTGGTTATATGAAGATGAACAAATTCGTCTACCAGGATCGCCTGCTCTGTCAGCAAAAAATTGGCAGTTAATATTAGAAAAAGAGTGCTTTCACGAAGTAATTCTATTAGATGAAAAAGCTCAAGCTTTGGGGCAGCAAATTATCATCGCTCAAAGCAATGGTCAAATAACAAATTCACCCGTAATTCCCAAAAAAGTAACAACTTCAACTACTATCAAACAAGAAGAAAAAGCGTCGTTTTCCTCAACAGAAATAGTTGCTTCAGTCGAAGCTAGTCTGATGAGAGAATTGAGCAACTGCATCAAGATTGAACAAAGTCGGCTCAACACTCATACCACCTTTTCAGATTATGGTGTGGATTCAATTCTGATGCTTGCCTTTGTTGATCGGATTAATGAAACGCTGGGAATTAAGTTAAATCCCTCAGAGTTATTTAATTATGCCACTGTAGAACGTCTGACTGGGTTTATTGTCGATCGCTATCAGAACGAGCTATCTAAACTCATAAAACCCGCCGAAAAATCATCGATTAAAATTCAGAAAAACCCCAGCGAAATCAACGAAATCAGAGTCACAGAAACAGCGAAAAACCAAAATGTGGATATTAGCCAGAGCGATCGGGATATTCGTGATATAGCAATTATTGGTATGTCAGGTCAGTTCCCTGGCGCAACTAATATTCGGCAATTTTGGCAAAACCTAAAAACAGGTACTCATAGTGTAGGCGAATTGATAGGTAGTCGTCTTGATATTCAAATGTATAGTCCACAGCCAGCACCAGGAAAATGTTATTGCAAATGGGGTGGAATTTTAGAAGAACAAGCTTATTTTGACCCTTTATTTTTTGAAATTTCTCCTAAAGAAGCCGCTGAAATGAATCCTTCTCAGCGAGTATTTATGCAGGAAGCTTATCGAGCTTTGGAAGATGCTGGTCTTGTGAATAATAAACTTTCACAATTGCATTGCGGCATTTATGTTGGTTGTGAGCCAAACAGCTATGCTAAACAGGGTTTCACTGGCTCCTCCGAAGCCCTTGTTGCTTCCCGACTCTCTTATTTTCTCAATTTGCAGGGACCAGCTATGGTAATTAATTCCGGCTGTTCTTCTTCCTTAGTTGCTATTCATTTGGCTTGTGAAAGTATTCGTCATGGAGAGAACGATATTGCTCTGGCTGGAGGAGTTTTTACTAATCTAAATAGCGAGTTATTAGTCTGTTTGTCTTCTATTGAAATGTTGTCATCTTCTGGAGAATGTCGTACCTTTGACGCAGCTGCTGATGGTACTGTTTTGTCTGAAGGTGTTAGTGTATTGGTGTTAAAAAAATTGCAGAAGGCTCTAGATGATGGTGATTTAATCTATGGTGTTATTAAAGGTAGCGGTATTAATCAAGATGGCAGAAGCAATGGCATTACTGCACCTAACGGACTCGCACAAGAAAAATTGATCGAGCGAATTTATCAAGAATTTAATATTGATGCCAGTAAAATTAGTTATATTGAAGCTCACGGGACAGGAACTAAGTTGGGCGATCCCGTTGAAGCAAATGCACTGAAAAAAGTATTTTCTTCTATTAACCAGGAATCCGGTTTTCGTTGTGGTGTAGGTTCGGTAAAATCGAATATAGGACACGCAGCTGCGGCGGCGGGTGCGATCGGTTTAGTCAAGGTTTTGTTATGTATGAAACACCGCCAATTGCCTGGTTTAGTGCATTTTAATAAACTTAATCCTCTGATTGATTTTAATGATACGGGTTTGTATATTGTTGAGCAATTGCAGGATTGGAAAGCCGAGTCAGGTAAACTGCTAATGGCGGGGATTAACTCTTTTGGACATAGCGGAACTAATGCCCATCTCGTTGTTCAAGAAGCGCCTGTGAGATCGAGCGCAAACAGCAAAAAACCATTTTATTTAATCTGTTTATCAGCTAAAACAGATGCAGCCCTAAAACAAAAAATCAGTGATTTAAATGATTATCTGACAAGTCAAGAAAAGCCAGGAAGTCTAGGAGCGATCGCATATACCTTAAATACAGGTCGCGCCCACTTTAAAAAACGCTATGCTTTCGTTGTTGATTCACTAGAAGCTTTACAAAATTCCCTCAAAATATCTTCAGATAATCTGATTAGCAATACAGAAAAAATGAGTCCGTCAGAACAGGAATTTTGCAGAAAAGTTTTTGATTTGACAGTGACAAATCTTCGTCATATAGGAGATATCGAAAGTGAAGCCGATCGAATCACTTATAAAGATAACTTAATGGTTTTGGCTAACCTTTATCTCAAAGGTTTTGATTTGGATTGGCCGCAGATTTATGAAGGAGACATCTATCATCGAGTATCCCTTCCCACCTATCCCTTTGCCAAAGATACTTACTGGATTAGTGAGTCTAAGAAAATTAACTTTACTGAATCACTTCTCCACAAACCAGAACCCAGCAACAATATTAATCAACCAAATATAAAAGATCCAACAAAGTTAGATGGAAAGTTTTATTTGCCGCAATGGAAACGCCTCGATTTTAAGCGATCAGATTCTAATGATAACCCAAAGTCAGCAATAGCATCGGAAACTGTTCTAATTTTTTATCCACCCACAATGTCTGATGTGAAAGATGATATTAAAAAATGCTATGAACAAATTCCTACAAATCAGGTGATCGACTTTGAGGTTGGCGATAACTCTTTGTCTGAGTTAAATATTAGCGATCGCGATGCCTTTAAACTCGCTCTGGCATCTCCTCAACTAGCATTAGAAACATTGCTGGAACAAGGTCGAGCCTTAACCATCTACTTTATAATGCCAGAACCCAATCGAACCGTTGATTTAGAATTAAATCTGAAAAATATTGAGAATAAACAGTCGATCGGTTTGATCGCACTTTTGGGCCTGATTCAAGCACTATTAGCCTATCACTGCTATGCCAACGAACTGACCCTAAAAATCGTGACTCAGCAAACCCAAGCGTGCAAAGCATCGGAGAAGATTGTCCCAGATGGTGCAGATGCGATCGGTTTTGTTCAGTCGTTAGCCAAAGAATACGAACTTTGGCAAGTAAGTTGCGTGGATATTAATCGAGAAACATTGTGGACACCCGAACAAAGCCAAAATTTTGCCCGGTCGTTGACTGCACTGAAAGCACCAGCAAATGGGCGAGTTTTATGTTGGCGAGAAGGACATTTTTATCAAAATGTTTTCACCCAAGCCAATCTAGCCAGCATTCCGGGAAGTTCCTTTAAAACCCAAGGCGTATATCTGATTATCGGTGGTGCCGGAGGTTTGGGTTTGGTACTCAGCCAGTATCTACTGGAAAACGTGCAAGCGAAACTGGTATGGGTAGGACGGCGTAGCCTTGAGGCTTTGACACCAGAAGCTTTACAACTATTAAAAACCCATAGTGCCGAAGTATTGTACCAGCAAGCAGATGTTTGCAATCTGGAGGCAATGCAGCGAGTAATACAGCACACAAAAGCACATTTTGGAGCTATTGACGGTGTGATTCATTCAGCGTTGGTTTTGGAAGATCGCGCGATCGCTAACATGGATGAGAAAACACTACAAAAAGTGCTTGCTCCTAAAGTACAAGGCAATGTTGTACTTCAACAAGTCCTAGCCAATGAACCTTTAGATTTCCTCTTGTTTTTCTCTGCTGGACAGTCTTTTATGAGCAATCCCGGACAGAGCAACTACGCCGCAGCCTGTACCTTTGAAGATGCTTGGGCGCAATACCAGAATCAGCAACAAAACTATCCAGTAAAAATTATCAACTGGGGCTATTGGGGCGAAGTGGGCATTGTTGCCACTGCTGATTACCGTGAAAGAATGGCTAAACAGGGAGTGCGATCGATTAATCCCCAAGAAGGAATGGAAGTAGTTGAGCGGTGTCTAGCATCTTCCGCCACACAAATTGTTTATTTTAAAGCGCAACCAAATACCTTAAGCCGTTTTGGTTTAGACAATGCAGGAATCATGTATGAATGTCAGAAAAAAGCTTCACTTAGCGGTATTCATTCCGTGATTGCTGCCACCCAACTTTCGTCAATCTCACTGTCAGATAGACAGCGCCATCAACAAGCTTTTCAACAGTTGGATCGTCTTGGTTGTTATTTACTTCTGCGAGTATTCCAGACAATGGGCGTATTTTGTCAGCCCGGTGAACAATATGAAGCCCAAACATTAGCAAATAGATTAGCAATTCCAGAACACTATCATCAACTGTACAAAGAATGGCTGAACTTGTTGAACAAAGCAGGTTTTATCGAAAAGAATGGTTCGTCCATTAAAGTAAAAAACACTCTGCCAAAACAAAACGAAGAACATCAAAACTGGTTAAAACCCTATCCCGAACTGGCATCCTACGAAAAATTGTTACGAATCTGCCTACAGGCTTACCCAGATATTATCCAAGGATCTGTTACAGCAACGGATATTATTTTTCCAGAAGCATCGATGGAATTAGTCGAAGGTGTTTATCAAGGAAAAATCTCTGATGCGCTGAATACTAAAGCCAGAGATGCTGTAGTAGCCTACGTCAAAGCACGCCTAGCCGACTGTCAAAAAGAGTCAGGCTTCATGCCGGAAAAAATTATCTTTTTAGAAGTTGGAGCCGGAATCGGCGGCATGAGTAGCGAAATTTTCAAAGGTCTAGCACCATACGAGCAATATGTAGAATATTATTACACTGATATTTCCGAACATTTTGTTCAATATGGTCGTCGTCGTTATGGCAAAGATTATCCCTTTGTTAGATTTCAACGTTTAGACATTGAACAGGACTGGGAAAGCGAGAGAGATAGTTTACCTGTCTGCGATATAGTCTTAGCAGCAAATGTGTTGCACGCCACCCAAAATATTCGCAACACAATTCAAAACGTTAAAGCTTTATTAAAACGGCACGGCTTGTTAATTTTAAATGAAGCTACGACCCTGACAAGCTTTGCTACTTTGACTTTCGGGTTATTAGAAGGCTGGTGGTGCTATCAAGATGCCCAAGAGCGGATGTCTGGCGGGCCTTTGTTAAGTGCTTCAATGTGGCATAGTTTGCTGGCGGAGGAAAGTTTTGATAACGTTGTGTCTCTGGGTGAGCCAGGTGAAGGCGAAATATTGGGACAGCACATTATTGTTGGTCAAAGTGATGGCTGGAGTTTGCGTAAAAATATTTGGGAACACCAAACACAGGAAAATCAGGCAGATCCGAAAATTTTAGACTCTGAGAATGAGGTTAATCAAGGCATTATTACTCCAGTTAAAAACGCCGATAATCCTGCACAAATAATTAAAAAAGTTGAAGCGGTAATTGGGGAAATTCTTGCAGAAGCACTGCAAATAAAACATAATTATGTGGAACTTGATGTGCCGTTTTCTGAGTACGGTGTTGATTCGATTTTGTCGGTTTCAATTATTAACCAATTAAATAAGCGTTTGAAGATTCGCCTGAAACGTCCTGATTTATTTAATTACACTACTATTAAAACTATGGCGGCGCATATTGTGGAAACCTTTGCTTCTCGCCTTACAGAATCATTAGTAGAAAAAGTAGAACGATCGCCTGTAGTAGAACCGGAAAAGCTAGAAACTGCGGTTAAACAAGAACATCCTGAAGGAAAAGCTGAAAGCAAGTTTCAAACACCAGAACACACTTTACAAAGAAACCTGGAACCGATCGCTATCATCGGAATGTCTGCCTGTGTGCCAGGAGCAGATAATGTGCATACATTCTGGGATAACTTAGTCGCGGGTAAAAATTCTGTTACTCGGATTTCACGCTCGCGCTGGCAACGAGAGTCAATGAATGATTTGCCATTCGAGCTAGATACTTCTGAGTGGCAAGCCGGATTCATGGATAACATTGCTGAATTCGATCCCCTATTTTTTGCAATTTCTCCCCAAGAAGCACAATGGATGGACCCAGCGCAGAGACTTTTCTTACAACAGGCTTGGGCAGCTTTGGAGGATGCTGGATATAATCCGCGATCGCTAGAGGGTACTTCCTGCGCTGTTTTTGCTGGCTGTTCAGCGACAAACTATGGTGTGAAAGAAGGCGAACGTGCGGGTTATGTTTCATACACAATGACCAATAGCGAAGCTATATTGCCCGCCAGAGTTTCATATTTTCTAGACTTGAAAGGCCCTAGTATTCCGATTAATACCGCTTGCTCCTCATCTCTAGTGGCAATTCATCTTGCTTGTGAACAACTTCGTTCTGGGCAAAGTGACATAGCTTTAGCTGGTGGTGCTTCTACGCTGATTGGCCCTGCCTTGCACGTCGGCTTGAAAGGTGCTGGGATGTTATCTCCTGACGGTGTATGTAGAGCGTTCGATCGAGAAGCTAATGGTTTTGTTCTTGGTGAAGGAGTTGGCGTTGTTGTTCTCAAACCTCTATCCTCAGCATTAGCCGACGGTGATTCAATACATGGTTTAATCATTGGTTCGGCTATTAACCAAGATGGAAAAACTAATGGGATTATGGCACCGAACGGCCCATCTCAAACTGCTTTAATCGAGTCGGTGTACCGTAAATTCCAAATAGATCCTAGTACGCTCGGCTATGTTGAAGCTCATGGTACGGGCACCCAACTAGGCGATCCAATAGAAGTAAACGCCCTTATAACCGCCTATCAAAAATTCACCACGCAAACACAGTACTGTGCTATAGGCTCAGTAAAAACTAATATTGGTCATACTACTACAGCGGCGGGTGTATGCGGATTAATTAAAACCTTATTGTGTTTAAAACATCAAAAACTTGTTCCGTCCCTGCACTATAAAGAACCCAATGAAAACATTCAATTTTCTCAAAGTCCTTTTTATGTCAATACCCAAGTCAAAGATTGGTTAACTGATAAAACTAGCATAAGACGCGCTGCTGTAAGTTCCTTTGGTTACAGTGGCACGAACGCTCATCTCGTAGTAGAAGAATTTATTGAAACTAGAACAAACACTGCGGTCAAAAATCAACCTGCACTTATTGTATTGTCAGCCAGAAATGAGGATAGGCTCAAAAATATGGCTCAAAATCTAAGAGCTTATCTGAATAGACATAATAGCCAAATAGAACTAGCAGATGTAGCTTATACACTTCAGATTGGTAGACAAGCAATGTCAGAGCGGTTAGCTTTTGTTGCTAACAGTTTAACCGATGTAGTAAAACATTTAACAGAGTTTATTGAAGGCAAGTCCAATACTCAGGAACTATATCAAGGTAGAGTTAAATCCACAAATAACAAAAACGATTTGCTTTTAGAAGGTGATGCTGGACAAGCTTTTATTGACACCATTTTAAAACAACAGGATTACCGCAAACTTGCTGCTTTATGGGTAGCAGGTACAGGCTTAGACTGGAATTTACTTTATGGTGAAAACCATCCTCGTCGCATTTCCCTACCGACCTATCCTTTTGCGCGAGAAAGTTATTGGTTGGATGAAGTAATAGAAACAAAAGTAGAGGATTCTACAAAAGATTGGGTAAAAGGAAAGACTCGCGAAACTGATATTGAACCAAGCACTGAGTTGATGACTTTTGAGGAAGTTTGGCAGATTCAGCCTTTAAGCAATGCTTCTATTTCTGTCAGCTACAAAAGTGTAATTTATTTTCTGTCTGATTTAGAAAATCAGCAGGCAATGATTAAGGCAATGCAAGCTATTGACCCGACGATCGATGTTATTTTCATAATGCAAGGTGATAGTTATAGCAAACAGTCTGCTCATGTTTATACGGTTGACCCAGCTGATACTGCGAGCTATCGTCAAGTCTTTACAGACATTGAGCAAAATTATCGCAAAGTAGATGCACTATTTTATCTGTGGCCTACTGAGGATTCACGTTGCTTGTCCGATCCATCTGCGATCGCACTTATTTTGCAAGCTCTAGCTAAAAGCACATTAAAACCTTCCCGACTCTTACTTGTGGCTTCTTTCTCCAATGCCTTAGAACGTTGTTATCTTGAATCTTGGCTTGGTTTTGAACGTTCCTTAAAACTGATTATGCCTGGAATTCAGGTAACAGGAATCTATCAGGAAAATCCTTCGCAAAAGCAACCGATCTCAATGCAAGAATGGAGCCAAAAGATTTTCTCGGAACTCAAAGAGCCGAAAGCGCAAACAGTGTTGATCGAAAAACAACAACGCTACATTTGTCAGATCCAAAAAACTGTATTGAGTGATGGTGATACTGTAGCATCAGCAATCAAACCTGGAGGTACTTATCTGATTACAGGTGGTTGTGGAGGTTTGGGTTTTTTAGTACAACAATATCTAGCACAATACTTTCAGCAACCTACAAACTCAGCATCAAAAACATCAAACAAAGCTGTTAATTTAATTTTGACTGGTCGATCACCTCTTGATGAAAAGATTAAGAGCAGAATCACTCAATTGGAACAACTGGGAACAAAAGTTGAATATATCCAAGCCGATGTATCCGATGCGATCGCCATGAGAAATGCCATTGAACAAGCTAAAAACCGCTTTGGCAATATAAATGGTATTTTTCATATCGCTGGCATTGCTGGTGGTGCAAGTATTCTCGATAAAACTATCGATGCTTTTCAAAAAGTGTTATCGCCTAAAATTGCCGGAACTTTGATCCTTGATGACTTGTGCCGCGATCAACCTCTTGATTTTGTTTGCTACTTTTCCTCTTCGGCAGCGATATTGGGAGATTTTGGTGCTTGTGACTACGCCATTGGCAATCGTTTTCAAATGGCATTCGCTGCCTATCGCAATCAATTACAACAGCATGGTATCCGCCAAGGTAAGGCAATAGCAATCAATTGGCCGCTTTGGAAAGAAGGCGGCATGGGCTTTAATACAGATGAAAATACCACAATGTATTTGCGCTCGAGTGGTCAGCGGGCGTTAGAAACTGAGGAAGGACTAGCAGTTTTAGATAAAATCCTGCGCCAAAATAAACCACAGTTGATGGTATTAGTCGGACAGCCAAACCGAATTTATGGCTTTTTAGGGTTAGCTCAAACTCCCTTAAATACATTAATTGTGAATCAACCAATTGTAAATCAAGCATCGACGCGACCAGAGCTAAAAGGCTTGAGTCTGGAAGAGTCAATATTATGGGATTTAAGAAATATTATTGCCGAACAACTGAAAGTATCTTGGGAACATCTTGATCGAGAAAGTAATTTAGCCGATTTTGGTTTTGATTCAATTAGCTTATTGAACTTTGCTACACGCCTGGGCGAACACTATCAACTAGAAATAACACCTGCCTTGTTTTTTGGATATTCCACATTAGAGCAACTGACGCAATATTTTTTAAGCAAACATCGCAACTTTATCCAAGCTTTTTATCAAGAACAGGTGAAAACAGAAATAAATTCAGCAGATGTTCTTATTGCTGAAGAAAAGGATTTTATTCCAAAATTTTCCCCAGAAGTTGATCCCGAAAAAAAGGATGATGCGATTGTGTCCAGCGGAGTACCGGAGGCGATCGACAATGAACCCATTGCCATTATTGGGATGAGTGGTAGATTTCCTAAAGCTTATAATATTGAACAAATGTGGGATATTTTGGCAGAAGGTAAATGTGCTGTAGAAGAAATTCCGCCCAATTATTTTGACTGGCGCAAGTATTATGGAAACCCAAGTCAAAACACCAATAAAACTAATGGAAAATGGTGTGGCTGTATTCCCGGAGTTGCAGAATTCGATCCACTATTTTTCCAAATTTCCCCACGAGAAGCAGCAAACATAGACCCCCGACAAAGACATTTATTACAAGAGTGTTGGAATGCTTTAGAAAATGCAGGATACGGGCCACATTTGATAAATAATCAAAGAATTGGTACTTTTGTTGGCGCTGAAGAAGGGGATTATTATCTGCGTGTTAAAGAGGGAAACATCACCTCTAATCATTCAGGTATTCTTGCCGCTCGTTTGGCCTATTTCTTAAATTTAAAAGGGCCAACAATGACGATTAATACTGCTTGTTCCTCCTCACTTGTGGCGGCGCATCAAGCTTGCTTGAGTTTACGGCAAGGGGAATGTGATGCGGCAATAGTAGCAGGTGCAAATCTGATGCTGACACCCTATGGTTTTATCAGTATGGCGCAAGCAGGTATGCTGTCTAATGATGGTTGTTGTTATGCGTTCGATAAACGTGCTAATGGTTTAGTACCAGGTGAAGCAGTTGTAGTAATTGTGCTAAAACGTTTGAGTCAGGCACTGACTGACGGCGATCCGATTCATGCGTTAATTTTGGCTAGTGGCGTTAATTATGATGGGAAAACTAATGGTATTACTGCGCCTAGCGGCGTTTCGCAAACTGAGTTAGCAAGGGATGTTTATCAACGAGCTAAGGTTAGTCCACAGGATATTGATTACATTGTGACTCATGGGACTGGTACTAAGTTAGGCGATCCTGTGGAGCTAAACGCACTTAATGAAGTATTTAAGGGTAGCGAACATCCCTGTGCGATAACTTCTAATAAAACCAATTTTGGTCATACTTTTTCGGCTTCAGGTCTTGTTAGTCTTGTCAGTTTGGTGCAAGCACTTCGCCATGAAATTATTCCGAAAAGCCTGAATTTTGCTCAGGAAAATGAGTTTATTTCTTGGGATAAAAGCTCTCTCTATGTCAATACGGTTAATCAACCTTGGATCGAGGGACAAAACAAAAAACGCATCGGTACGGTGAGTGCTTTTGGGATGAGTGGCACAAATGCTTTGATGGTAATTCAAGGCTATCGACGCAACAGAAAAAAACAGCCTGTAGCTGCACCTTATTCGCTGCTTGTTTTGTCAGCAAAAACTGAAGAAGCACTGCAACTTAAAGTTAAAGCTATGATTCAGTTCTTGCAAGATGGACTGGCTGATGATGTGACCTTGGAGGAGATTAGTTATACTTTGTTTGCAGGTCGTCATCATTTTCAATACCGTTTAGCGATCGTAGTTCAAGATGTAGATGATGCTATTTATAGTTTGACAAAATCAGAGAATTCAGAGCAAAAACCTAATATTTTTCACGGTAAAGTACCTACCGAATTTAGCGGTCAAAAGGCGATCGTCAATTATATCAATGAATTACTGGAAAAAGTTCGCATCTCGTCCAATGATGAAAACTTGTACCGGGAAAATCTTTTGGGTTTAGCTAGTTTTTATTGCCAAGGCTACGATATTCCTTGGTCTAGGCTGTATGGTGCTACACCTCCATCTCGGATTAATCTTCCTGTTTATCCCTTTTCTCGGCAACATTTCTGGTTGGATTTCTCCCCAGAATATAATGAGCAAGTTACTACCGAAATCTCTGTTACCGAGTCGCAGAAACCAACAGTTAATGAACAAAAATCCCTCAAGGAACTTAGCTATCTTTTAAAATGGGAGCAACAGCCACAAATAAAAACTGAAATCAACAAAAATCAGGTGGTTTTATTCGTTTATTTTGCATCTACATCGCAATTTGAACAAACACTCTTTAACTTCTTCCAGCAACAGTGTGTATCCCAGACGATCGAAATTCAATTGGCACTGGAAACCAAACAAGTATCAGAAAATAAATGGTATTGTGATATCAACAACCCTAACAGTTTTCAGACTTGCTTGCAAGGATATTCACAGATCGATAGCGTTTACTTTCTTTGTCTTGATGGCTTCCAAAGCACGATGCAAGAAAGCGAAATTCAGTTGTTGCGGTTTGTCAAAGCACTGAAAAAACATTTACAAAATAATGCTTTGATCGATTGTGTTCTCCTGACCTTGGATAACTATCGTGTAGATAACAGTGCGACAAGTCCCAATCATGGTGGTATTAGTGGTCTTGGGTACTCAGTGGCGCAGGGGGATCATCGTTTTCACGTCAGAAATATTGACTTGTCACGGGAAGATTTAGCTAGTGCAGAAAAACAGCAAGCCCTACCAAATATGATATTAAGCGAGACTCCCTCCGATCGAGGTGATGTAACCAAGTTGCAGGCTGGCTGGCGCTACAAGCAGCGGTTTTTCAAGCTTGATTGGCAGGCTTTGTCAGCAGTGCAGTCACGAGTGGGGGGTTTAAAAGTTGGTGGTGTTTATGTTTTGATGGGAGGAGCGGGAACTGTTGGTACGATTATTAGTCGCTATCTGATCCAAAAATATCAGGCTAAAGTGGTTTGGCTAGGTCGTAGTTTGCTGACTTCTTCTGCTGTACAGGAAAAGTTAAAAGCGTTCCAGGCAATAGATGAAAAGAGCGTTCCACTTTATATTCAAGCTGATGTTACCGATCGCTTGTCCATGATTCAAGCTGTCGCCAAAATTAAACAAGATTATCCTCAAATCAATGGTGCTATTTTCTCTGCACTAGTATTTAAATTTGATAATTCGATCGCTCAAACCAGCGAGGTAGACTTTAATGAGGTCTTAGATACAAAGAAAAAAGGCGCACCATATTTTTATGAGGCATTCAAAAATGAAGCCTTAGACTTTATGTGTTATTTTTCATCGGTTCAAGCTTTTTCCTTTTTATCCTCTCGTGATAGTGCGGGATATGCAGCTGGAATCACTAGTGCTGATACTTTTGTAAATTCAATAGACAACAGTGCAGCTTTTCCTGTAGGTATTATTAATTGGGGTTACTGGCAAGCATCACTGGCAGGCACCGAAACTGAGAAGCGTTTGATTGGTCACTATGATTTAATTTCTGATCATCAAGGTTGCCAGTTTTTTGATGAATTTGTATATTTACTCAGAGCAGGACTAATCAAACAAGTACTTTGTTTAGGTGCTTCAAAAAATGTAGAGCGTTTAATGGGATGTGATCAAACCCAGATGATTACTCTCAACAAACCGGGCGCAGATTCTTTGATTCACAGTCTTTTCTCTGAGAATAAAACAAATAAAGATACCAGTGAACAGGCAGAAATAGCACGTCTTTTAGATAAAGATTTCAGGAACGAACTTAACGACTGGTTACTACGTTTGTTGTTTGTCCAAATCCAAAAAATGGGAATATTTTTAATCCCAGGTGAGCAGAAAGAAAGCCAGGATTGGCAAAAACAAGCTGGGGCGATCGAAAAATATAGCCGCTGGTGGCATGAGTGCTGCTTAATATTATTGGAAAACTATGGTTATGTCAGGTGTGAAGGTAAACGAGTTGAGGTTGTTACTAGTATCAAAATAGACGAAGCCGAGCAAATTTGGCTAGGTTGGGAAAATTATCGAAACTCATTTTTTGACCAGCCTGAAAAGAAAGCTGCGATCGATCTATTAGATAGTTGCCTGAGAAACTTGCCACAAATTCTGCGTGGCAACATCCAGCCTACAGATATTCTTTTTCCTAAATCTTCAATGGAAAAAGTAGAAAATATGTATCAAAGGAATCCGCTATCTGACTATTTTAATAACTTTGTTGCTAAAACTGCCGAAGCTTATATTCGTCAGCGGATTCAGGCAGATCCACAAACTAAAATTCGGATTTTGGAAATAGGTGCAGGTACAGGGGGAACAACGGCATTAGTTTTGCCACAACTGCGATCGGTTCAGGATGCTATAGATGAATATTGTTATACTGACCTTTCCAAAGCATTTTTAATACACGCACAAAAAACTTATGGTCTACATTATTCCTATTTGAATTACAAGCAACTCAATATTGAACAAGCGTTAGCGCCCCAAGGAATAGAGCTTGGTACTTATGATATTGTCATTGCTACCAACGTCTTGCACGCAACCAAAAATATTAGGCAAACACTTCGCCATACCAAAACGGCACTGAAACGTAATGGCTTATTATTGCTCAATGAAGTAGTTGAAAAATCAATTATTGGCACATTAACCTTTGGTTTATTGGATGGCTGGTGGCTGTATCAAGATGAAGACTTACGCATCCCAGGTTCTCCACTAATTAAGCTGGAAAATTGGCTGAAGATTTTAAAAGAAGAAGGATTTATTTCGACTTTATTGCCAGCGCAAGCTGCGTATGAATTAGGGCAGCAAGTGATAGTTACCGAAAGTGATGGTTTTGCGATCGTAGACAAGCAGAACACATCCCCGAAATCTATAATACCTGTAGAACCAGAAGTTCCTTTGACTCAAGACCAACTTTTAGATCAAAAACAATCTGTTCCAGAGATTTCTGCCGAAAAACTTCAGGAATATGTCGCTCAGATAATTCTGAAATATCTTGCCGAAACTTTAGATATGGCACAAGCGAGTATCGATCGGCAAGTGTCATTTTCTGACTATGGTATTGATTCCATTCTTGGTATTGGTTTTATTGACCAGTTGGCCAAAGAGTTCGGAATTACGATGAATACTGCTATTTTGTTTGATTACACAAATATTAAGCATCTTAGTAATTATTTGGTCGATACTTATAGAGAAACAATTCAAAACAAACTGCCAAAAAATCGCGTACCGTTGGTCGATCGTCACCTCAGTCCCGATCCAAAACCTAAAGTAGAAAAGACGCTAAATAGTGAGCCGGAAAATCAGCCAGAAAACCTAATTTCCCAAATAGCATCTAACGAACACAAGACCGAAATAAGTAAAGAGATCGCTGTTATTGGTATGTCAGGGCAGTTCCCTAAAGCAAAAGACATTGAAACATTTTGGCAAAATCTTATTCAAGGGCATGATGGTGTTACTGAGTTGCCGGAGAATTATCTGAGTCCAGATTTATTTAGTTCAGACAAACAAGCGGGAAAAACTTATTGTAAATGGGGAGGAATTTTAGAGCAGCGAGATTGTTTTGATCCACTGTTTTTCAACATTACCCCCAGAGAAGCTGAGTCAATGAATCCTCATCAACGTTTAATTATGAGTGAAAGTTGGAAAGCGTTAGAAGATGCAGGTTACAATCCTAAAAACTTAGAAAATTCCCGTGTCAGCGTATTTATTGGTGCTGAACCTACCAACTACACTCACGAAACTTTTACTGGTTCCTCCGATGCCATTGTTGCCTCCCGCTTATCCTACTACCTCAACCTAAAAGGACCCGCTTTGGTGGTCAATACTGGTTGTTCGTCTTCTGCACTAGCGATTCATTTAGCCTGTGAAAGTTTACGTAGTGGGGAGTCGTCGATCGCAATAGCAGGCGGAGTGTTCGCCACTCTTCAAGAAAAAGCACTTGTTACATTGTCACAGATCGAGATGTTAAGTTTTACAGGTCGCTGTCGTACTTTTGATAAATCCTGTGATGGTACGGTGTTATCTGAAGGTGTTGGTGTCGTTGTGTTGAAGCGACTTAATGATGCAATCAGAGACAAAGACCCTATTTATGGTGTTATTCAAGCTTCTGGTGCCAATCAGGATGGTGCAAGCAATGGTATTACTGCGCCCAGTGGTCTATCGCAAGAAGAACTAGTGACATCTGTTTATCGGCAATATCAAATTAACCCAGAAACTATTAGTTATATTGAAGCTCATGGAACTGGTACAAGATTAGGGGATACTGTTGAAGCTAATGCGTTGAAGCGAGCTTTTAAACTGTTTACTGATAAAACGCAATTCTGTGCGCTGGGTAGTGCCAAATCTCATATTGGTCATACTGGTGCTGCCTCTGGTGTTATTAGTTTAATAAAAATTTTATTATCTATGCGCCATCGTCAACTGCCTAAAATGCTATATTTTGAAGAACTCAATCCGGCGATCGAATTAGAAAATTCTGCGTTTTATATCAATACTCAACATATTGAATGGACGAGCAAAGGTGAGCCTTTAACCGCAGCATTGAATTCTTTTGGTCATAGTGGTACTAATGTTCATCTTGTGGTTCGGGAATATCAGTCAGTACCTCAGATAAAAATCGAAGCTGAATCAGTACTGATTCCTCTATCTGCCAAAACGCCCGAATGCCTTAAAGCTTATGCGGAAAAATTAGCGACGTTTTTGGAGAACAGATATTTCAGTAGCAGCAGAGGCGAAGAAATCAGCCTCACTGATTTAGCGTTTACGCTCCAGCTTGGGCGCGAAGCGATGCGAGAACGCTGTATTTTTCTAGTCAGGAATATCCCGGATTTAATCGTACAATTAAATGCTTTTGCAAAAGATGAAACTCTAAAAGATTTGAGTTGGTATTCAAGGGTTGGACAGAGCAAGAATAATCATCTTTTCGTTGATGATGAGTCTGAGCAAATTATCGCTCAATGGATACAAAAAGGAAAACTGGAAAAAGTAGCTGCTGCCTGGATACAAGGGATGAGTATTGATTGGTCATTATTTTATCGGGAACTTACAGCACGTAAAATTCATATTCCAACCTATCCTTTTGCACAGGAACATTATTGGAAGTCTGAACAGCAAAGTATTGCCGAGAAAACTGTTAGTGAGACTAACCACAAAAGTACTGTCCCGAAAACAAGTCCTGAAACCTTTGGAACACTTATGCTTCAACCCTGTTGGATAGAGCAAACTGATGAAATCTCTTTTTCAGCAAGCCCTAAGAGGATGTTTGAAAAGTCAGAAAGGTGGTAAAAAAGCTCTCTCAGTATAACCTGTGAATAGATAATAGACAGCACCGAGAGAGTGAGATGAGTAAAGCATACCCCAGTAACCTGACCCTTGCCCAATATGAGTTTCTGAGTGACCTGATTCCAGAAGCGAAAACGGGTGGTCGCCCCCGTGAAGTGGATATGTGGGAGGTGCTAAATGGGATTTTCTATATCCTGGTAGAAGGAGTCAGATGGAGAGCATTGCCAGGAGATTTTCCAGCTTGGCAGACAGTTTAAGTAAGTCGGCGTGAAAAAACCAAACTATGTAAAGATAAGTAAATACCGAGAAAACATCTACCAAGGTGATTAAGTTCAGGGGGCGACAAGCAAAGTGAAACAAAGATAGGCAAAGGGTTTGAGGTGATAGACTCTCTGAAAAAATCTGGTGCTTATTGAGAATGGTATACAGTTATTAAGCGGATGTTTATAGGGTGCAGTTTGATGGTAGAAAAGAATGGTCTCGTCAAAATAACAAGACCAAACAAAAAAATGCTACCGTCATTTTATCAAGAAATACTCGAAAAATACCTAAGTAATAGACAGTTAATCACCCTAAAAATGTTGGTGTCGGTACTTCAAACACAGAAAGAAGTCAGAATAGAAAGATTAGGCGCTAACCTACCATTACCAATAGAAGAAAATAGCCGTCGTCGTCATATACAAAGATTTTTGAACTCTAATAAGTTGAGTGTAGTTTTGTTGTGTTTTCCAATTATTGAGGCTATATTATCACGTTTATTTAAACCGCTCTCCCAATTGGTAATTGCTATAGACAGAACGCAATGGAAAGAAAACAATATTCTGATGGTAAGTGTAATTTATCAAAAAAGCGCATTACCAATATATTGGTGTCTACTGGAGAAAGATGGTTGTAGTAACTTACAAGAACAACAAAAAGTATTACGTCCAGTAATTAGGTTATTGAAAAATTATCAATTAGTCATCATTGGTGATAGAGAATTTCACGGTGGTGAATTAAGGAAATGGTTACATAGCCAGGGTTTAAAGTATATCTTCAGGCAAAAAAAAGACACCACATTTCGAGAGAAAAGACAAAAATTCCAACCATTGAGTACAATTCCAATTTATCCGGGAGGTCGGAGATTTTATGAAAATGTTAATCTCACACAGGAGAAAGGTTTTGGTCGTTGTAATTTAGCCGTTTATTGGCAGCGAAAGTATCGCGGTAAGCAAGAGAAAGGCTATGATGCTTATCCAGCAACCTCTCTAGCTTCTTTGTTGCCCCCTGAAGCCGACATCTATGAAGCACTGGCTTATGCTGCGTGGCGGGCTGAAGAAATTGAAGTTCCGCTAATAATTGCATGAAAATTTTTACTGATATAGGGGTCACCGTGCCAAAACGGGAAAATTGTACGCTAAGGCTGAAAACCTTAACCAGTAAGCATTTTAGGCACTAATATTCCTATGCATCCGCTTATTAGCTACTTTACCAGAGTTTGTTGGT